>JAFMVD010000100.1 GCA_025499625.1 Carboxylicivirga fragile
AGGAAAAATGGCTAAGTCATATTGCTAATTGTTTTTGGCGTTCTTCTGAAAACCTGCTTTCTAAAATTATGAACTTAAAATAGGCTATTAACGGCTAGTGTATGATTTCGTAAGGGTTTGCGGACTTCAAACTTATCAATTTACCACCCAAAATTGATGCGGGCGATAACGCTCGAAAACCTCTGAAACCCTTATGAATTATACACATTGTTAGGCGCTGGCATTATTTTCTATTCAGTTTATTTATCAATATTTTCAATTCATTTTTCAACCTTATCTGTTCCTCAAGTCTGTAATCCTCCGAAAATGGTGCTCCACAATCCATATTTGCAATTATTCGAATCAGTTCTCCATTGCGAAAAAATATACTATCAAGATATGGTTCAAAAAACTCTGGTTCTTTTTTTAATTCTAAACTATCTATTAATTTTTCGAATACAAAAAATAGGCTGTCATTATCTAGGTAAAATTCTGTCTCTCTCCGTGTGTTTTTGCCAAGTTGAATCTGAACAATCTTTTTTAAATTACCATGAAGAAAATAGTACTCTCCAACTCCATTTGCGCTATCTGTTTCTATTCCTCTTTTGTCAATAGCTGTCCAACTTGAAATTGAATCAATTTTTTTCACCTTTATTCGAATCGGATTTAAGTATTCTCCAAGATACTCTTTATACTCAGTTGTATTGTTTGAACTATCCGTTTCATAAACAATTACTAAATCAAGTGATGAATCATCAAAAGTCACACTATCGACTAGGGTAATCGGTCTCAAATTTTTAGTGTAAAATACTTTTAGTGTGTCGAATGAAATCCAATCTGTCTCAACTTTACCACCTCTATGCTCCGCCGAAAAAATGACGATTTTAACTTTATCTTTTGGTTTATCCGAACAACCTAAATCTATCGAAACGGCTATCAGAGGAACAGTCACAGCGTTTCCTCCAAAATTATAAGTAGTAGCTTGTCTTAATCCTTCGTAATCACAATTAGTATCTAAAATTTCTTTCTCAGGTTCGCCGAATAAATCAAATGTGCTAAGAAAAATTCCATATCCAATTATCAATCCAACAATCAGAATTGCGATTACTATCAGGCTATATTTAATTAGTTTTCTCATAATCGTAGAGCTGCCTCCTGCTTGCGCCTAACGGTTTGGGTATGGTCAAGTAGGGCAGTAGAAAGCACTTTCCTATCACCATGCGCCTAGCCGATGCTTTTGTTTTGGGTTTTAATTTAATCATTTCTAATAGCCGAAACAAAAGTTTCGGCGGTATCACAAGTTAGCACATAACTTCGCATAAGATTCATGCCCTATTTGCTATACCCGTTGTTATGGCCAGTTATTTATCATCAATTAGCTTTATTTCCTCAAACTCCAAATCATAATCAATATCAAATATTGGAAAAACAACTCTTGCGGTATCAAGCTCCTTTTTTATCAGCTTATGATATCTTGTTGAAATTTCAAAACTTAAATAATCTGAGTACTCATCTCCGTTTGGTAAGGAATCTCTGCGTATATAATAAATATCCCAAATTAGGTCATTCCTCAACGTATCATATTTAAGCAAGTAACTAAAATCATCATAGAGAAAATCCTCAAACAAAATCAATGAATCAGAAATCATTTTAGCATTATCAAGGGGTAAAAAATCATAGGCTTGAAAATCATAACAATGTGGGAAATTAAGAGAGGTAATCTGTCCATATTTATCAAGCCACATAAGAACCTCATATCTACTTACTCCTAAAGAAGAATCAATAAAACTATAATGTAAAGAATAGCTAGGTATAATAGTATTCTTAAAATTCAATCTATCAGGGTAAGCTTTAAAATAATTCTCGAGGTCTATTGAGTTGCCCCAACTAAAAATCATCTTGCTAGCAAAATCACCAGTTTGATTTTTAAGAATCTTAGTAGATAATATTTTAATATCTAATGGAAGGCTATCTAAATCACTATAATCCGTTATAAACTCATTTAAATCACCATAAGCATATGTTATTCTATCAGAAACATATTGTAAATTCTGAGAAAATGAATTAGCAGATAAAAGAATCAATATTAATATAATATACTGTCTCATAGTAATTGGCCATAACGTTTTGAATATGGGGCGTTTGGCATTTCAAAACTCCAACCTATCAAACCGCTATAATTTTTATTAAATGTAACAACTTTAAAATTAGCACTTTCCGCCAAATGACCTATATTTTTTGTTGTGCAACGTTTTTGTTTATTCTTTCATCAATTACAGTCAACTTATTTTTATAATCCTCTTTATTCAGTTTAAGCCTGTAATATCCAAACCGTTTTAATTTCAACTTAATCAATGCTTTTTTGTCAATCAATTCATAACTCTCAGCTTGACACCAAAATTTAGACTCAAAATATTTCGCTCCACTAATTATTCCATTTTCAGTCAAATAATAAGCATTCTGCAAGTCTCCAACAATAGATAAGTAAATTATATTGATAATAGCTGGTAAAATAATAATCAGATTATCTAGACCATCAAAATCTCGTACATAATCATCAGGAATTCTCCACAATAATATGATTATCAAAATTACGATTGGTATAAAAAATAATCCTGCAAAATAATTGTCTGAAGACCTTATGGCAATTATTGATTCTTGTTTTATTCTTCGTTTCAGTCCTAAATATTCAATGTATCTTATCACATAAAGACTCAGAACCATAAATGTCAAAATCCAGAAGTCGTATTTAAATTCAATAAATATGTATCCAAATATGCTAAGAATAGCTATCCCTGCATAGATATCAATAAATAATCTTTTAAATCTATTGTTCTTTTTCATTTTGTAATCATTAGTAATCTATCGATACATAAATACCTATGATTGTGCCGCTCTGTCAAATGTTGCACAACGTTCAGTATAAGAAACGTAAGTGATTTCGAAGCTCTTACCTGTCAATTTACACTGAGCCGAATTTGCGATTAGACACAAAATTAGCTTTTTAAAACAAACCGTCAAATCGCAGATTTGGCGGAGCTGATTAAACGCTCGAAAGCTTCGTAAACCACTGAACCACTTATGTTTTTTATACATTGTTGGCTGTAGTTTTTCTTACAAATTTCGTCCAAATCCAAGTTGCAATTAATGAACCTAATACTCCTATTGCAATACCAATAAGACGCTCTTTCCAAACGTTTCTTTCAGCTCTTTTTTCAGCTTCCCACATTATTGCATTAACAGTCTCTTGTTTTGAATTAACTATAGGGTCAAGTTCTTCATTTTTTTGTCTTAAACTGATTATTAACTCTTCTTGAGCAATAATGATATCTTTTTGTTCTTCAATAAAGTCTTTTAATTTCAAAAGATTATCACTGATGGAATTTAGTTCTTCTATTTTATTTTCAATTAAATTAGCTGGTTTTTCAGGTTTGTCATTAAAAAAAGTAACGATAAAATTTACCAAAACTCCAGCTATAAGTGCAATTAGTGCACTTATAATTTTAGAGAATACTGGGTCAGATATTAGCCCTTTTAGTTTACTATTAAAATTTTTATTTTCCTTTCCCATTGCTTTGCCAATTGTAATAAATTGAAAACTACTTTTGATTATCTGGAATATTATTTTCAGCCTTTTTAACGAAAACTTCGGGATGTTCTTTATCTAAAAACTTCTTAAAATCACGAATAGTCTCAATTTCAATGTATCCAAATTCTCGTTCTGAAGCCAATAGAGGTTCCCCTTTTTCAAGTTTATTTTGTAATTCGCTTAACATCCATGAACAAGTCTGTAAAAAAATATTTCTTGGTTCTTTATTCTCATTCTCAGATTTACTTTCCATAATATTCAACTTAGCAACTGTCTGAGATGACTTATCTAATTCTTGAATTCTAGATAATATTCCTGTATGACTGAAATCACATCCTTGAATATTATGAGCAAACTCATTCCTGATTTTTCTTATCAAATTCAAGTCTCTAACAAATCTATCACTCAGAATGCCTAAACGATAACACATAATAATCTTTGAACTTAATGATGAAAGTGGAGCATTTGGTCCATCAAATAGTTCATCAGTAGAATTTGGGTTTGACACAAAAAAACTGATTAAAATATTCTTTATCGCAGCATCAAACAAAGATGTTGCGAAAATTGCAGCACCTCTATCCGTTTCTTTCTCAAATTCCTCCTTTAAAACATCATTCCAATAATCCCTTGCTCTTAAAATATCCTTGGAGGAACTGACTTTTTTATCTGTTTTCTTTGTCATAGTTAAAGGTTATGTTCTCTCTGCTCTTAAATTACAGCCAACGGCCGGCTGTATACAGCGTAGCCATAATTGCGTTACTGGTATCTTTTAATTAGCTGCTTAAGTTCTTGCGAGCATCTACACTAACTAAAAG
>JAFMVD010000101.1 GCA_025499625.1 Carboxylicivirga fragile
AATTCAAGATTTATACTCTTTTTAACTTTTGGATAGTAAACAATAATTAACTATTCTTGTAATAAGAATTGGGAAATTCTGATTTCTTTCAACCTAACCTAAGCCCTCCGAAAGAACTCAACATAGTTGTATCTATAAGCAACGAAACTTGAAATTGAGAAAAGAATAACGGAACCTTCAGTTCTGTAGGTATGCTATTTCTGCATGCTCTAAACTAACATACATTTTTTATTAAAAATGGCAGCTCTAACTTTTGTTTGAGCACAACATTAGAACTGCCTTAACACATCCTTAAAAAAGAAAGGAGGTATAGTGACAAAGATATTAAAGCAATTTATATTTTGATATTACTATTCTAGGAATTTGTAATGTGATTTTTGAAAAAAAAGAAATACTAAAACATTAAAAAAATTAAAATGAAAAAAATAGCAATTTATCTTTCAATTTTATTTGTCATTGGATTATCACTTGGCGGAAATGCAAATGCATCAGGGCATGATATTATTACAGAAGTTGATGATAATAGCCAAGGCGGAGGTGGGTGTGTAAGAACAACAACCTGCGACGACGGGATGTGTGTTGTTAGCTGTGCTAAGAACCGTTTTTTAGCACGAGGATGTAAATATAATGATGCCTTTGTTTGCACGGTTCAAAAAGTAGATGTTAATATTGGACTTTAAAAACTCTTAATAAAATGGAAGAAATCATCGCCAATGAAGGATGATATCAATAATAAAAAAATGATTATGAAAAAAATAGCAATTTATCTTTCAATTTTATTTGTCATTGGATTATCACTTGGCGGAAATGCAAATGCATCAGGCCATGATATTATTACAGAAGTTGATGATAATAGCCAAGGTGGTGGTGGAGATTGTGCAATCTCAGTTACGATTAATGGTGATTTGGCTGTCGCTTTACATGCAAAAGAAAGATTTCTAGCTAGAGGTTGTAAAAAGGCATGTAACCATACTTGTTCCGTTATTCGTTCAGACTATAATCTATAATTACCAAAGGCAGCTTCTTCAATTATCTTTTTAATAAGTTATTTTGTAGAAGCTTCCTTTAATTCTTGGATATTAATTTAGATCAAACCTTATAATCCACATTGTTAATAATCGACTTATTAAATCAAAGATAAAATTAGACTTATAATGATAAAATACATTTATATAATCTTCACTATTGCATTAGTAAGTTGCAAGCCACATACATCCATTGGTAAGGTGGATATTGAAATTGATCCTGACGTTTCTAAAAAAGTACTATTAACCGATCTTTTTAGTGATATTGATGTTAAAGAGATCAAATGCTCAGATAGTTTGTTTTTTGGCAATATTGACTTTATTAAATCTTATGGATCATATATTTTTCTACAAGACCAATTTCAAACCAAATCAATAACAGTAATAAATACGTTAAATAACAATACATATCAACTAAAAAAAAGAGGGAAAGGTCCCGGTGAATACCTAAATCTCGATGCTTTTACTTTTGATGAGGACAATCAACTAATCTATTTATATGAAAGAGGAATCGGCTTTAATATTTACAATTTTCCTGATTTTAAACATATAAAAAGGATACGATATAATGAGTACTTAATGAACATTGAGCTGTTAGAAGAAGAAATGTTGATATTATCTGAAAAGAATACTAAAGAAGGCTTCTATGAAGGAGTCCAATTACTAAACATTGAAAACCTAAATCAAAGTTCTTTTAACTTGCCAAATCATTCTGCGACAATAGAACTATCTTATCCTAATACTATTACAAAAAATGTAGATTCTTTGTATTATGCCTCAGCTGGATATCTAAACAAGATATTTATGTTTTCTGGTAAGAAAGTTAAAGAAAAATATTCAATTAGTTTTGGTGAGTATAACATTCCAGAAGAATATTGGATATACGATGAAGCAAATAAATTTGAGGAAATTTTTGCAATTAAAGAATGCGCAACCTGGATACATAATTTTATCGATGCAAGCAATTATATATCCTTTTGCTATATCTTCAACAACCCAAGTAACAAACATTTTGTATATCATAATTTAGAGAAAAATATATCGCAAAATATTTCAGAGTTTGTTTTAGATGAAAAGGGAAATTCAATAGGCATGCCAATTGGTACTTATAAGAATAAGAGTGTCTTCCTTATATACCCAGAAGAGATTAGCGAAATTCTCCCTAACCTATTAATTGAAAACAAATTAAGAAATCATCTAGAGAATTGTTTAGAAAATAATAATCCAGCTCTTTTGTTATGCGAAATTTAAACGTTAGAACTTTTCAAGTAATATCTTTTCTTACTATTACTGCACTTGCAATCGTAATTTTATACAACAAAAATAAAATTGATAGCTTAACTAATTCAAATAACGAACTTTCGCAAAAAAATAAAATTAATTTTAGTATACTAGAAGAGCAGTTCGCTATTCAAGAGATCAATGCTATTATACATAGTAAAGGAATTGAAAATATTAATCTAACTTCGCGAGAAGGAGAAAAATATTTTCTTTTTAATATTGACTTATACAATAAGCATGTTGTATTCTTTGATGCTGAAATGTGTTCAATATGCATAGATAAAGAATTCGAAAATTTAGAAATATTAGCAGACATGTTTGGTAAAGAAAACATAGTTATAATAATGTCTGGATTTAAGAAGCAATATGTGTTCAGGGATAGGAAGTTATACGGCTGGAAAAACTTATTTCATACGTCTGAAGAGCTCTACACAATGGGGCACTTGAGTAACTCTCCAATATTCTCATATTTCAATACAATGAATAATATAATGTTCTTGTCTTGTATGTCGAAGACTCACAATCGTACATTTCACACTTATTTAAAGTTATCAAATGAATTCAAGAATTAAACACATACTAATTATTGGATTACTATTTAATTGCATCTGGGCCTATACTCAGACCAGAGAAATTAGTGGCCGGATTTGGAATTCAGAAGAAAATTTGCCTATTAAATATGCTGCGATTCTTGATATATCAGAGAACAAGGCTGGAACAACTACTAATGCTTCTAGGAACTTCTCCATCACAATAAATGAAAATATTGTTTCATTATATATTTCAGCATTGGGTTTTCGTGATACAATCGTAACAATTGGAAATAATTCTTACGTTTCTATCTCTTTATGTAAAAAAAGGTATGAGTTAGGAGAAGTTAAGGTACATGGCAGTAAATTAGATAAATATCATATTGGCTCTAAAAGTTTACCAATAAAGACAAAAAACGATAATAAAATTGGTTTTCCGTTTAAGAATGCCGGATTTAGTCATGGGCTTTATGTTAGGGGCAATAAAAAAACTAGAAATAGTTTGGTAAAATCTATTTCCTTTTTTGTTGCTGACATCGGTCCTTTAGGAGGTGAGTTTCTAGTTCATTTTTTAAAACCAATGGAAAAGATGAGCCCTAATAAATATATTTTTAGCAAAAATCTCAAATACTTTAGTACATCTCAAATTGTAATCAAGGCCAATAAAAGAGGTTGGAATACTTTTAATGTACTCGACAATGATATTGTATTACCAGAACAAGATTTTCTTATGATTTTAACACCTATTGAGATGGGGCCGAGTTATGTATGGAATGATAAAAATGGAGAATGGTATAGTTCAGTATTTGCAGTTTATGATAAAAAGCGAATGCAAAATATTAAATGGATTGTGAAAGAGTACAATAAACTTTGTTATATAGATGTAAAAGGGGTTGATAATTATATACCAGCATTTGTTATAGAGGTTCTTAAATAGTGCACTAACCATGTTATATAATAAAAATAATCATTTTTATTATTTGTTTCACTTCTGTAAAGTTTCACTCGACAATAACACACTTATTAAACAAACAAATTAAAAAATCTAACATAAGTGTTGAAGTCACAAAATAACACAATCATGAAGCATTTATTTATTGTTGGAGGTTTGGTAGGTATTACGGCTTTTTTTATTAGCTGTAGTACTTCAGGAAAGAATGATTCGAATGATGCTAAGAAATTGTATGTAGAGAAAAGAACGACTGAGGTAATTGTGAAGTTAGTGCAAACGAATCTATTCACACAAGAACTTCATAGTAATGGTCAGCTCTCTGCAAAGGAGAAGGCGCTTATTCCTTTTAAAGTACAAGAACAAATTATTGACCTAAAAGTCAATAATGGACAGCGTGTGAAGAAAGGCCAAGTGCTGGCTCAGGTTGAGTCCTTTCAATATAAAAAAACATTAAGAGACTGTAGGGATCAGTTCGAGAAAGCACGTA
>JAFMVD010000102.1 GCA_025499625.1 Carboxylicivirga fragile
GGGGCGCCCCTCCCTTCTTATCAAACAATCAGAGCTATGTTAGGCTCAACATAGTGCCATTAGTTGCTTGATGTTTGCACTTCAATGGCGCTTAGCAACTGTATATTATTAATGTCGGTATAATCATACTGGTAGAATCCACCTTCTCCAATCATCAATAGTGTATTCCCTAATGGAATTACGTCAATGGCGTTAATGTTCTCGAAACGTTTTAGCTGATTTTGTAGGCTCATAATCTCTGGCTGAGTTGCATCAAATACGCGCAAACCGTCGTCGCCATCGCACACGAATAAATAATCACCATCTATACCTAGACCATGTGGATTGGTTAAGGCGACTGTATTCTTGAGTATCGGTGTTTGAAGATTACGGATATCAATCACATCCAACTGATTTGTTACGCGGCCGCATACATCATTGGAATGCAGCGTTACAAAAGCATAATCATCATTAACAACAACCGGATCACAAGCGGTCAGGTGCGAATAGGAAGAAATAAACACGGGCTCTGCACCATTGCTTAAATCAAATATTTGCATGCCATTCTGCCCACCAATAAATAATACATCATCTTTCGTAAACAATGTCTCAGCAACACCATTGGAATAAAAGCTATTTTTAACTACTGGCGAGGCTGGATCTGCAATGTCAAAAACATCGATCTCCCATTGCTGATCAATCACGTACAAGTAGTTTTTATTCAACATGAAGCGCGCCATGGAACCAGCAATTCCTGCACCCGGTGATCCGCCAACATCAGCAGCTTTACTCGAATTTAACATCGCATAATCGAAGCCCTCAAAAAATGGATATGGATTATAAATGTCATCAACTACTTCTTCTCTCACTTCGATTTGATTCCAGTTTACAACTACACCTTTGTTTTTATCTATGTCACCGATTCGGTAATCATTTTTAGTTGGAGGTAGATTGTAACGAAAAACATCCTTTAGGCGGTGTTTTTCCACTATGTTGTCAAGCGAGCTTACATCAATCGCAACCAGATCAACGTAACTATCAGCATACAATAAGCTGCCTTTGATCGCAATATCAACGTTTCCGGGTATTTCAATAAATGTTTTATAAACAGGAGATGATGGATTACTGTTGTCATAGACATGAACGCCTTTCATTATTTCGTTGATAAAAATATAATTATCCTTGAAATAGATTTTACCTGGCACCTCTAATGGTACCTCTTCAGTAATTTTCACACTCTTTCGCAGATCTTCATAAGTCATATACACAGGTGCATTAACTTGATACTCTTCAAAGTTTTTATCCTGACATGCAAATAAACCTATTAGGCTTGCAATTAAAAGTAAAGTAAGATTCTTCATAGGGTAATAATTGGTTTCTAAACAATAAGTAGATGACAGATATAGAAATTGGTTGCTTTACGCTAAAGTTTAAAATGGCTAATACAAAGAATGAATTCCCAATTTTCCAATCACTCTGCTTATCTTTACAGCCTTTAAATATTTCAATGAATAACTCCAGCTTGTACATCGACATTATTTTGCCAGTGCCCTTGGCTCGCCTTTTTACCTACTCGGTGCCAGAGGAAATGAGTAAGCATATTGCAGTGGGGCAACGTGTTGTTGTGCCCTTTGGTAAGAAGAAGGTGTATTCGGGTATCGTCTATAAAATTCATAACAACAAGCCTGAAGAATACGAAACAAAGGACATTACCTCCATATTAGATTCAGAAGCCATCGTGAACCAGAGTCAAATTAAATTTTGGGAATGGTTGGCTGAATATTATCAATGTACACTGGGCGAAATATATAAAGCGGCATTGCCATCGGGACTAAAGATGGAAAGCGAAACCAATGTAATTTATAATGCTGAATTCGTAGCGAATGGGCAGTTATCGGCGTCCGAAGGAAAAGTACTGGATATTGTAGCGAGTAAAAAAACCTGCACAATAAATGAGATAAACCAATTGAGCGGGCTTAAAAGCTGCCTACCTGTTATCAAAAAACTACTCGAACGCAATGCCCTGTTTGTAAGCGAACGATTGAAAGATAGCTATAAAGTAAAAACCGAAAAGCGACTTACACTAAATGCAGAATGCCGAAGTGAAGAAGCGCTACAAGCGGCTTTTGATCGTCTGTCAAGGGCTCCCAAACAATTAGAAGCATTAATGAGTTTTCTGAGCTTGGCCGGAGGCGTTCAGAAAGCAAGTAAAGGAGAATCGGTTCAGCGGCAAGCACTAATAAAAAAAACCAATGCGGCAGCATCGGTACTAAAAGAACTTGTAGAGAAGAAGATTCTGACAGAAAGTGAACACAGTATCGACAGGCTCGACCTTAGTGATTCAGAAAACAGCATAGCCAGTCCGCTAACACCTGCTCAGCAAACTGCCTTTTCCGAAATAAACACGTCGTTTGAAACAAAGGACGTTGTTTTATTACATGGTGTAACATCAGGTGGGAAAACCGAAATATATATCCATTTAATTGAAGCCCAATTAAAGAAAGGTAAACAAGTGCTTTACCTATTACCCGAGATTGCCTTAACCACTCAAATAACCAAACGACTCAAGAAACATTTTGGTAATATACTTGGTATCTACCACAGTAAGTTTGCCGATGCCGAGCGCGTTGAGGTTTGGCAGAATTTACAAGCCAAACGTAACTATCAGATAATTGTTGGCGTGCGTTCTTCCGTTTTTTTGCCATTTGAAAATCTAGGTTTAATAATAGTGGATGAGGAACACGAAAACACCTACAAACAATTTGATCCTGCGCCCCGTTATCACGCCAGAGATGCATCCATTGTATTGGCTCATATGCATGGGGCGAAAACGATTCTGGGTACCGCCACGCCATCCATCGAATCGTATTACAACGCGCAACAAGGTAAGTTTGGCTTGGTTGAACTGACGCAACGTTACGAAGGCATTCAGATGCCACAGATTGTAGCCGTTGACACCAGAGAAGCACGCCGTAAGAAACTAATGAAATCCACTTTCTCGCCCCAGTTGGTTGAGCAAATGGACGAAGCATTGAAAAATGGTAAGCAAATAATACTATTTCAGAATCGCCGCGGGTTTAGTCCATTTATTGAATGTGGGCAATGCGCGTGGGTGGCTAAATGTGTGAATTGCGATGTGAGTATGACCTATCATAAACATTATCACCAACTGATATGTCATTACTGCAATCATACCGAGAAGCTCCCTGATATATGTCCGGCTTGTCATAATCCGGCCATCGAAACACGTGGCTTTGGTACCGAAAAAATAGAGGAAGAAATCAAACTTATCTATCCCGACAACAAAGTAGCTCGGATGGATTTGGATACCACTCGTAGCAAATCGGCCTATGACAAAATAATTGGGCGATTTGAGGATGGTAAAATTGATATTCTTATAGGCACACAAATGATTTCGAAAGGGCTCGATTTCGAGAATGTGTCGTTGGTAGGTATATTAAATGCCGACAATATGTTGAATTACCCTGACTTCAGAGCCTTTGAAAGGAGTTTTCAATTGATGACACAGGTAAGTGGACGTGCTGGCCGAAAACATCAACAAGGTTTGGTGGTATTGCAAACATCCAATACGCAACATCCTGTTGTTATGGATGTAATCAATAATAATTTCATTAATCATTACAATGGGCAAATAGAAGAAAGGGCTGCTTTTAAGTATCCACCATTTTATCGCCTTATCAACATTACCATTAAACACAAAGATCAAACAAAGTGTAACAGAGCGTCTGCTATTTTGGCCAATCAACTGATGCACATGCTTGGTAATCGGGTATTAGGTCCACAAGCGCCGGTAATAAACCGTATTCAGAATTTATTCATTAAAAAGATTCTATTGAAATTGGAGAAAAAGGCCTCTCCGGCAAGAGTGAAGTCAATTATTCGGGAAGCCATCAATTCAATCGTCTCGCAGCAAGAGTATCGATCAGTCATCTTTCAAATTGATGTTGATCCGGTTTAAATGGGTGTTAGGTACTAGGGATTAGATACTAGGTGTTAGGGATTAGGGATTAGGTGTTGATTCACGATAGATAAAAATCTAATAAGCGTTTTATTTTTTACTTCTAAAACCATAAACGTTAAACCTGAATTATTCATTAGGAATCATTTTTTTATGATGAACTAATGGATCCATGAAGGTTAACTCCGTCACGATAATTATCGTGATAGAAAATCACCATTTTGGTATTTTCACCAAATGGATGATTTGCTTTATCGTTATGCATTTAGGCTATTTTTTATTATTCGAATGCATAGTTTGG
>JAFMVD010000103.1 GCA_025499625.1 Carboxylicivirga fragile
TTTTAGTTAATGCGAGACATTCCAACATCAGGTAGAATCCATGGACAATTCTCACCATTCTAAGAGTTCTTCCAGTTGTGAGGTAAAAGATCTGCCAAATCTAATGAATAGTCATTGTTGTAAATAGGTATCTTCGATAATACATCGGTTAACCATTCTCTTGGATTCACATCAGCTGCTTTACAGCAACCAAGTAAAGAGTAAATAACTGCTGCATTTTCGGCGGCATCATGATTTCCGCAAAACAGATAATTTTTGCGACCTAAAGCCAGTGGTCTGATGGCATTTTCTGCCAGGTTATTGTCTATTTTATAGCGACCATCTAAGTGGTATCGTGATAAGCGGTGGAAGATGTTGTAAGTATATGATAATGCCCTGCCCATTCTGCTTTTGGGCAATACCTTGGGGTAAAACTTTACAATCCACTTTTCAAACGCTACCATTATCGGATATACCAGACGATGGCGTAGTTCAGCTCTTTGCTTATCATCTAAGCCCTGTTCGTCAGCCATGGTTTCTACCTGATAAAGTTTTGCTATTTGTGCCAATGCATACTCAGCTCCGGCTTTGTCTTCACCAAGGCTTTCTTCAAATTTACGGCGTGCATGCGCCCAGCACCCCAATAACAGAACGCCTTTCTTTTGCTCATAAATAGAATAGGCCTCATACCCATCTGTTTGGATGGCTCCTTGAAAACCCTGCAGTAGTTCAACCACTACTTTTTGCGCCCGCGAGCCTTTGTCGTAATGAAAGTAAACCAGGGGTTTCATTACCGATCGTACCATCCACAGGTAAGCTTTTACTGTTTTATGCTTTTCATTGTTTACAACTGGTATGGTACTTTCATCCACCTGTATGTAATCCGATTCTTTTACAAGTTCCTGTAAGCGGAAGTATAAAGCACGAAGCAAATCACAACTGCCCTGAAACCAACCCTTGATTGTTGAAGCCGACAAGCTGACACCAATTTGCTTCAACATGCTTATCTGACGGTAAAATGGTAAGTGGTAAAAGTATTTGTTGATTAATAGCTCAGCTAAAAGCGATGCGCCAGCATTACTGCGGGGCAATGGCAAAGGAGGAAGAGATGCAATTTGCACGGTAGCTACTTCCTGTTCTTTATAGTTCTCTTTAATAGCATATTTAGGGCGAATAATTTGACGTACGTACAGCTCTCCTGGTTTATGCTCCAATACTTCTGTTACTTCCTCGCCAATACGTACCCAACTATCTTCAAGCCCCTTTGGTTCGATGACTTCTTTTTCACGGCGAAGTTCTTCTGGCAGGGGTAAACGTACCGGTTTCTTTTTCTTAGTATGAGGGCGTTGACGCTTGTAATCCTGCAGTTCTTTATCGACTTCTTTAATCATCTCCTCTTCCTGTGGCAGCACATCCAGCCCGTCAAAGTCTATTTTGCGTTGGTTGGGATCGGAAGGAATAAAGCGTTCACTGGAGGCTTTCCAGAACCGGCGGCGAAACCAAGCCAGCTGGTCTGTTAGTTTATTAAGTTGCTCTGCTTGTTTTTGGATCACCTCTTCCTTTTTATGAAGAAGTGCTTCCTGCTCCTTATTTTGAGCCTTAAGAGCCTCCACATAACCATCATCTGCCTAGCGCAAGCGCGAGAGCTCACAGTACATCTCGTCACGCTCTTGGAGTAACTTTTGAATCAGTGCATCGTTATCTGAAATTTGGCTCATTTATCCCCTTGTGATTATGTGCTTGAAGATACTAAAATCAAGGGGCACAGCCAAAAATAAGCCATGGATTTCAGATGTTTTTTCGACGTTTCTTTAATCTTTTTTGTATGGGTTTTACATTGCTTACAATCGCCATTAAATCTTGCCACCCTATGGGGCGGGATAAGACCGCCTCATCGAATGTTGGCAGTTTAAAAACACCGTTCTCGAGCTTCTTGTGGTAGATGACTAAACCACCATGCTCCAGATGTAATATTTTCATAATGGTCAGGTTGCGATTAACAAAGATAAATACCTCACCATCCTGTACATTGCGCTTCATTACTGATGAAACAATACCACTAAGCGTATAAAAGCTCTTACGCATATCAACCGGAGCTGGATAAAGGAAGTATTGAAGCTTCCCATGTAAATGAAACATAGGCTACAATCAATACAGGTGAACAATCGTTTTTAACAATGTGGCATCAACATGTCCTATGAGATGTAGCTTAGTGCCATTGGGGAAAGTGAACTCCAATTCATTCGCTTCATCTTCACACTTTTCTTGATTAGCTGAAAGAACAGGATGATCAGCTGATTTAATCAATGACTGTTGTTCCATCACTAAAGGAACAAACTCATTAGGAACCTCTTTTTCTTTTAAAAGCTTTTGCCAACGGTAAAATGTAGATACTGCAAAATCTTGATTGGTACAAAAATCCCGAACCGTTAATCCTGATGATAAATATTCTTCATAAAGCTCCCGAAAGCTCGATTCAATTATACGCATAGTTTTTGCTTCAAAACTTGAAAGTAGGCAATATGTATCAGGCCGAATGGTTACTCACAAAGTGCTGAAGAATCATGCTCCGTGTCATATTCAAATAAATACACACCATTTTCAGAGTCATAAATCATTAATCGTTTTACCTCTGATTCTTCTTGTTTTATATTGGCTGTTAGTCTCATTTTTTTTAATTACCCACAACGGGAGTTTGTGTAAAAACCCATTTGTTTCAGATAAAGTTATCAATTATGTTGTATTTGTCCTATATCGGGCCTTATGATGGGGCCTTTTTATGATTTTTGAACTTCCCAACTTTGAAATTTTAGGTCCTCAAATAGGCTCAAAATTACTCTCATTTGACGGTTAAAGTTGGATGCATGCTTTTTCAGCATATCGATTAATTTTTTTGCACCAATAATGCTGATACTACGACTAATGTTATAGCTGATAAACAATAGTCCGACTTCTCCCAGTACCTTTTCGTTGCCTCTAAGTAGCGTATGTGTAAAGCCTCGTTGCCGCTTAAAAGTGCCAAACATATGCTCGGTTATTTGCTGACGCTGGCGATAATACTCCGGGTTGGAATTGACCCGTTGGTTGTTTAGTTCTATGTCGTAGGCATATTCGCTTCGATCAATGTTTCGTCCGTTAACCTTGCTTTTAGTATATAGTTGCCGCGAGGTACAAGTTTTACAGTCTTTGGTCGTATAGCGTTTAAACAGGGTATCATTCTGCTTTCTTCGTCGCTTGTCCGAGCGTTTGTACCATTTACCATTACTGCATAGAATACTGCCACTGGGACAAGTATAGTAGTCATGCTTAGCATCGTAAATAAATGCTGAAACCGGATATACTCCTGTGTCTCTTGCCGACCGATCTTTGGGAGAAACATAGCTGATAATGCCATGTGAGTTGCACTGATGCAACTGTTCGCCTGTATGGTACCCTTTATCTGCCAATACACTTAGCTCTTCTACATTCAACAATTCTTTAGAAGCAATCGCCATGGGCGCCAAAGCATGTGTGTCATTAACGTCTCCGGTATCAAATTCAACCATCAGCTTGTGTTTGGCATCGGAGGAAGCCTGAATATTATATCCAACTCGTACTGAGTTGCGCTGGAACATTACAGCCTTGGCATCAGGATCGGTTGTTGACACCTGATCTTCTCCTAGCTCATCCAGTTGCTTCTTTATCTGCTTGTACTTGTTTTTTTTAGCTTCGCGCTCTTTTATCTTGTTGGCTAAGATTTCTTTCTCTTCGGTTTTATCAGCCTGTTCTAACTGCGCCTCATATTCCGCTATTTTATTGTCAATGTATTCGATATGCTGTTTTAGCTTCTTGTCGTTAAAATTGTTCTTTAAGGAGTTACTGCCTCGTATTTTAAACGAATCAATAGCAATGGATTCACCTTCAATCAGCTTCCATTCTTTTAGCAGACATACAAAGCGCCGAAACACTTCCCTGAAAGCCTTTGTATGGTTCTTTCTAAAATCGGCGATTGTTTTATACTTGGGGCGTAAACCCGATAGCAACCACATTGCTTCTATGTTTGTTTGAGCTTCCCGTTCTAACTTTCGTGAAGTACGAATGCCGAAGCGGTATCCATACAAATAGAGTTTCATTAATTGTAAGCTTCCCCAAAAACTGGACAGTTTAAGAGTAGACAAAAAAGTTTTAATTTTGAACTGTATTTATGAAACGAAAGACATTTACCCCAC
>JAFMVD010000104.1 GCA_025499625.1 Carboxylicivirga fragile
CGAGATAGTTCACCTCAACTCTTCTGGTTTTCAGAAATTAATCTAAAATTTAAGAATAATATTAGAATTGCTAATCTAATAGCGTAGTCGAGATGGGTAGTATTTGATGATAAATCAATAGATAGGCATCTCGGCTATGCTCGATGAACGGGTATAAATATAGTATGTTCCAAAAGAGAAATATAGAAACTACAAAATAGTCTCAATAATTTCAGCAGGACGGCCAATGACAGCTTTGTCGCCATTGATGATAATTGGGCGCTCAATCAAGCGAGGGTATTCAAGCATAGCTAGTATCCATTCTTCATCACTTAGCTCTTTGTCCTTAAATTCTTCCTTGAAAATATCCTCATTGGTACGGATAATATCCATTGGTCGTTTGCCCAATTTCACAAGTATATCCGTTAGTTGATCAGGTGTCAACGCTTCGTCGAGGTATTTGCAAACTTCAACTTCAACACCTTTATCTTCTAATAATTTTAATCCGGCTCTACTCTTCGAGCACCTTGGGTTATGTAATATAGTAACCATGTTTTTTGTTTTTAATTAAATACTTCGTTTGCGCCAAATTCCATTAAATAGGCTTTGATAAAACCATCAAGATCGCCATCAAGTACGGCTTGTACATTCGATGTTTCATGATTGGTTCTGACATCCTTAACCAGTTTGTATGGTTGAAGCACGTATGAGCGAATCTGCGAACCCCACTCGATTTTTTTCTTTTGTGATTCAATTTTGTTCTGCTCTTGCATTTTCTTGCGCAACTCAATTTCGTAAAGCTGTGACTTAAGCAAGCGCATGGCATTTTCTTTGTTGCCAAGCTGCGAACGGGATTCGGTATTTTCAATCACAATGCCCGAAGGTTCATGACGCAGGCGAACACCTGTCTCTACCTTATTCACATTTTGTCCACCAGCACCACCTGATCGGAAAGTTTCCCAAATAACTTCATTTGGATTTACTTCTATTTCGATGGAATCGTCAATTAGAGGTATCACAAATACCGATGTGAAAGAGGTCATGCGTTTGTTGGCAGCATTAAAAGGCGAAAGACGCACCAATCGATGCACACCATTTTCACTCTTCAAATAGCCATAGGCAAAATCACCTTCAAACTGGATGGTTACTGACTTAACACCAGCTTCGTCACCAGGTTGATAATGCACTTCTTTAACTTTATAGTTGTGCGATTCGCCCCAGCGGATGTACATGCGCATCAGCATTTCGGCCCAGTCCTGACTTTCGGTTCCGCCGGCACCAGCATTTATTTTTAGCACGGCTCCCATCTTATCCTCATCGCGGCGAAGCATGTTTTTAAGTTCCAGCTTTTCGATAAGATCGATGCATAACTTATGTTGCTCCTCTACATCGGTAACTTCTGCATCTCCTGCTTTCTGAAAATCAAATAATATTTGAAGATCATCTACGGCTGACTTCACCTCCTCGTAATCGTTTACCCAGCTTTTGAGGCCTCGCAATTTCCGCATTTGCAACTCGGCCTTGGCGGCATCGTTCCAAAAATCAGGGGCCTGCGACCGTAGTTCTTCTTCTTCTATCTCAACTTTTTTACGGTCGATGTCAAAGATACCTCCTTAACGCTAGCTCGCGTCCACTGAGGTCTTTAAGTATGTCTTGTGTAATCATTGTATTTGTTAATTTATTGCAAAGGTATAAAAAAACCAGTGGTAAATACTTTAAGCGAATGAATGTTCGGAGATGGGTTTCCAGCCTCAGCAACGTAGCTTGGGCCCCTCTTGTCGAAGTTGATGAAAAGACAGAAGGTTGTTTGACCGAAGGGAGTTCATTCTGTCTCATCAACAAGATATAGAGGGTAAGTGAGTGCTGCAGCTGGCGGGTTTCTTTGTTTACTTTCTTCAGCTGAAGGAAGAAAGTAAAAGCCCTTGCGGCTTTAGCAAAGGACTGAAATTAAACTTCGAACTTATTGAAATACCTTAAGTGTTAGTGTACGTTCGAGATAAAAACGACTCTCTAATTAGTGTTGCGGCAAATGATTAATACCCGCTAGGGTAGAGGCCTTTGTTCATGTCTTTGCAATAGCGCGATATGTAGTTGTAGGCTTTAAAGTTGCCGAGTTCGCCGGCTTTATTCCAGTCTTGGCAAGCTTCTTTTTTTAGGCCAATGTTATAATTGGCAATGCCGCGATTGAAATAGGCATGTGTATCGTTTTTATCTTTTTCAATGGCTTTGTCAAAATCGCTTATGGCGCCCAGCATGTCCTCTTTTTCCGATTTTATGATGCCACGAAGCGTGAAGATACCCGCATAGCTCGGATCCAAATAGATGGTTTGATTAATATCGTCTAAGGTGGCCTCCCTGTCGGCTGAGTGTTGCATGCGTAGGCGAGCACGTTCGTAAAATGCACCTGCTTCAAGTGAGTCGTGCAAAACAGCTTCGGAAAGTTGTCGATAGGCGGTACGGATGTTTTTACTGTTGGCAAGTTTCAACATGGTCATTCGAACAATGGCAGGCGCAAATGTAGGCTGACGACTATTGCATAACTCGAAATTGATAAGGGCTTCTCTTTTCTCATTTTTCTCGAGCAGGAATAAACCTTGGAAATAAAACTGAAGAAAATAATCAGCATCTAATTCGTAACATTTGCTTAGGTCGGCTCGGCTGCCAACGTTATTTTTGTATTTATGTCTGGCGTAAGCTCTAATGCTGTAGGCCTCTGCATTGGAGGGGTCTTCCTTTATATAGCGACTAATGATGCGCGCCGATTCCACAAAATTCTCTGTTATAATGTGACTGATGCTTCTGCTTTTTTCGGCTCCAAGTAAAAGTTTTTTGTTCTCTAAGTTGGGAACATCTCTTAGGCGTGTATTGATGTCGATCCAGTTACTGTCGTTCAGTAGGTAGGTATTATATACAATTTGTTGGTTCGATTCAACTACCGATTTAACAATACCAAAAACCTCGCCTCGGTAATTGATGGCTGGTGCTCCATTGCTCTTGGGGCTGATCATGCCATTGATAATACCAGTGCGCGATATGAAAGGAAAATAAGCAATTTCTTTGACGGTAATCAGATCCGATCCATCAGCGGAATCATCCAAATGGTTAAATACAAGCGCCTCTTCTTCTACGCGGTACGATTGTTTTGAAGGGATAAGGTATTCGAACTGTTTCTGACGGTTTTGCTCAACCTTTATCAATGCCAGGTTGGTATATGGATGAACGGACAATATGCGCTCAATCTTGTAATCGCGACCATTGCGTAAAATTATGGCAGCAGAATCGGCATTTTCAAATATGCTGGCACTGGTAATAGCAAGGCCATCAGGAGATATGAAAAAGCCCGAAGCCGTACCTTTTGAAGGTCCGTCTGTAATGTAGGAGCGCGTTTCAAAAATAGCCTTCTCCGACTTCTCAATAATATCGATTAAGCTCTGCCCCTTAGCCGAGATTAAATAAAAAGTAAATAAGAAAAAGAGTAAAGTTTTTCTCATGCGCAATCCTTTTAATTTGGTCCGCTCCAAAAGTAATAAAAAAGGTAAGAAGGAGATAGAATATAAAAGTTATGGACTAGTTTTTTTGTTTTGAATCATTCTAATCTAATAGAGTTTATTGGATGTTTATTTTGTTTAGTATAGCTTTATGTGTAATTGGTAAAAGTCTAATAGAAATTAATATATTTAATCACTATTAACCGACTAAAGTCGGGATTCATAAAATTCTCTTCTACAGCGCCCATTTATTGGGCGTTTGGTTTTTTATTTCAAATTAGACC
>JAFMVD010000105.1 GCA_025499625.1 Carboxylicivirga fragile
TTTGAAGCAGGACAACATTCTATTAGTATTGATGGCTTGAGTAACTTTGATGCAACACGATCTGTTTACCTTGAGGATAAAGAAACAGGTGCAATGATTGACATGCGTAGCACAAATAGTTATACTTTTGAAACACAAAAGGGTGACTTCAACAATCGTTTAGTACTGCATTTTAAGAACAATAACGATACACCTACTGATATCGGAGAAATTAATAATGGGGGTGCTATTGCCTATGTTCAAAATAACAATACAATAATGGTAGAGTGCGATTGGGACTTTGCCGAAAAAACACTGGAGTTGTTTAATATCTCAGGGCAATTAACAACTCAAAAACAATTCAGAACCAACAAATACGAAATTGATGGTGACAATCTACCTGCAGGAATATACATTCTTAAATTAACATCAGAAAACAAGATATACACACAAAAGTTACTAATTAATTAATAGAAGTAAATACTATCGATATTCAGAGGGAATTCTTTAACTAGACTTCCCTTTTTTTTTATAAAAAAAAGAAATTAATGTATCCTTTTAACGGTAATAACGTTTAAACACTACTACCCAAATGTTAATCATCAATTGAGTAATACACATATT
Organism: Carboxylicivirga fragile; assembly: GCA_025499625.1. Lineage (GTDB taxonomy): Bacteria > Bacteroidota > Bacteroidia > Bacteroidales > Marinilabiliaceae > Carboxylicivirga > Carboxylicivirga fragile. The sequence goes on from JAFMVD010000105.1 coordinate 604, forward strand.
TAGCATCAATGAAAATTAAACATGTAATAAGCATAGCAATTTACGCATTGCTAACTCAACTTTCACTTGCCCAAACAACCATCTTTTTAAATGAAAATTTTGATGGTAAAAGTCGGGTTAATTTAGTAAGTGCTGGTTGGGAATTGCTAAGCAATAATAGTAAGGTAGAAGTTGAGAATGATGCCTTAAGATTGAAACAACAAGGTTGGTACCTGAGCCCATTGCTTAATGAGGTTGCCGCGAATTATGATCAGGTAGTTATTTCCTTTAAATATAAAAACCCTAGTATCACTTATAATTCTGCTGATAAACTTGAAGTTTATATTGGCGAAGATTATCAATGGGATGGGAATTTGGGAGATGAACAACGTTTAATACTTAATTCACCCGAAGCCAATAGCTGGCAGTTCTTCTCATATACCTTGGAGAATTGGTCTCATAATAATTTTCAATTATGTCTGAAATTTTTGAGTAATGGAGGAGAAGATATTTTTATAGATGATTTGTTAATACGTGGTATTAACATTACACCAGGTGCTAAACCCGGCATTAACATAGATGCAAGCAGTCGAGTTATCTTTGAAGGGGATGAAATTACCCTTTTTGATATGAGCACAGAGGCGCCTTCTTCCTTTTTATGGACAATTAGTGGAACCGAAGGAGTTGATTGGGATTTTATTAATAGCTCTACTGCCAGTTCTCAAAACCCGGAACTTGTATTTCACAATAAAGGATTCTATGACGTTTCACTTGAAGCAACAAATGCAAATGGGACTAGCTCATCGGTTTACTCGGGCTACATCACTGTTAGTTGTCCTGCCGGAGCCAATACTATAACTCAAGGGTACATCAGTAATGTTAGCATAGCAGAGGCAGGACTCAATAATGGAACAAGTAATTCATCTTATTCATCGTTTTTCGATTTAGAACTTGATTTAGACGCGTCAGCAGATTTTACACTTGATTTAGATTTAGAAGGCATTGATAGTGATTATTGGTGGGGCGCAAATGGAGGAAATTCCAGAAATGTAAGATGCTGGTTCGACTGGGACAGAAATGGTTATTACGACGATGGTTATTATGATTTAACAATCACTAATTCAGGTAGGAATTATTTTGGAGCTGCTACAATTTCACCACCTAGTACGCTTAGTCCAGGCTTAATAACATTTCGTATAAAACTGGCAAATCAAGCTGGAGATGTTGCTGATGCATGCGGAAATGTTTCCGTTGGCGAAGTTGAGGATTATGCAATCAATTTTTATAATGGACAGACCAATACATTTTTAGGCGATTGCATCTCATTTAATGGTGGATATGCCGAAGATGCCAATGGTATTGTTATTTCAGGCAGCACTGAATTTTCGATGGAATCATGGGTGTATGTTGCTAATGATATTGGCGATAGGGGATTTTTTGGCCAGAAAGACAATGTAACACTTGGTATTATAGGAGGACAATTGACATTGACAAGTGAAGCTGGTTCTGTTTCATGTCCGTGGGACTATTCCAGCCAATGGGTACATGTGGCGGCTACAGGAAATGCTTCATCTCTTAATTTATACCTTAATGGCGTTTTAAGTGCCACTGCATCCACAAGTGGAATCCATGTTAGTAATCCTGTAAATAGCTTTATGCTTGCTGACGGAATTCTACAAGATGTAGGTAATGGTAACCCCTTTATAGGAAGGTTTGACGAATTACGAATTTGGAACACATGCCGTACACAAACCGAAATTGAGCAGTATCTTTACCAAACTACACCAACGGCCAGTTCAGGTCTATCAGCCTATTACCAATTTAACGAAGGCGTTTTAGGAACAGAAATCATGGATTACGAAGGCAGTAATCACTTAACTCTTAATAAGGTCGCGGAGAACTATCTCAATTCATCACTTCCATACAAATGGTTAGGCTCAATTGATAACGATTGTGCTAACAGTAGTAATTGGAGCTGGAATGAAGCTGAGTTGCCAAGAGCCGCAAATAAAGGTTTGATAACATCCAATTCAAGTGTAGTTCTGAATACAGGAAGTAGTATGAGCATGGGCACTCTTGAACTAATGGAAGGAGCACATTTCACCATTGAATCGGGCGCAGACCTGACAATTAATGATGAGCTTATTATAAACAACAGTTCAACTAGTCCAGCTTCTTTTATAAACAATGGAACCACAAGCTCGGAAATAACTGTTAATTGGAATTATGATCTAAATCGATACTGGTACATTGGTCATTCTATTTCAGATGCAACAATAAATACATACTCGGCTACAGATGGCTATAAACTTTATGGATACAATGGAGCATGGAATAATCTAACAGGTGGCACGCTTGATTCAAATCCTTTAACTGGATATGCGATGGCGCTTAATGGTACCATGAGTCAAATATCATACACAGGAACACTTAATGATACGGATCTATCAAAAACACTCATAGATGGTTGGCAATTAATAGCAAATCCCTATCCTTCATATTATCAGCTTACCGAAGAAAATAAGGATAATATAAATGCAGACTTCTATCACACTACAGGTTCAGCCTATGTTCGTACCGGATCAACGCCTGAAAGTCGTTCTTTAGCGACCTTTAATGTATTGTCCGGCATAAGTACACCTTCTGATTTTGACGGAGTAATTGCACCAGGGCAGTGTTTCTGGGTTATGAAGGAAACAGCAGGTGATATACATATGAAAACCAGTAAACGTATTCATGAAACCGCATCGCTTAAGTCAGGAAAAATAGAAAAGGACATATTACGTCTTGAACTACAAAACCAGTATGCAGTGGCGGAAGCTGTAATTGCGATTAGCGATAATGGTCAGGAAGACATTAGCCGCCTAGATTCAAAAATACGAATGGAGAGTGGAAATAAACTTTCCTATATCTACTCTTTAAAATCAGATGCAAATACTGTTATTAATGTGTTACCATCAAGCATTATAAAATATGAAGTAGCACT
>JAFMVD010000106.1 GCA_025499625.1 Carboxylicivirga fragile
TTAAGTATGGTTTTATCAGAATTGCTTGTGCTCTAAATAACCCAATAAACAACAATGACTTAGATAAATGTTTTAAACTTTTGTCATGTACTTAGTGAATATTTATATTTTGCAGTTCAGGATGGTGGTTGTTATAAGATGGATTTAAAAACTCATTTAATCAAAAAACTTCACCTGGATGAAAAGGTATTTCCTCTAACCTTTAGTATTGTTAAAAACGAAATATACCTGGGTACAGGTGACGGTTTATTTGTACTGAATAATAATGATAGGTTTATTAAAATACATGCAGAAATAACAGGGGATAATAATGTTTTTGCAATTAGTGTAGATAAACGGCAAAATATGTTTATCGGTACCAGAAAGGGTATTCTTAAACAACATGATGATAAGTTTATCGATGTTAGTGAATTGGTAACAGATAAGTATAACCTACTCCCGAAAAGAATATTCTGTTTGCATTATGATGCTGTTGAAGATTGCCTTTGGGCAGGTACCATTGCTGAAGGACTAATAAAAATTAATTTAAATAGAGATGGCGATATAGAAGAGGTGACAGAGTATCATACTTCTTTTAACAACGAAAAGTATATTCATAATAACTCTATTTGGTGCATTTATCAGGATGATAATCAGGATTTGTGGCTCGGCACAGATTTGGGTTTACTACATATGAAGAAAAATTCGGAAACATTTGAGTGGGTAGAGGTGAAGGGTATAGCCGATAAAAAAATAATGGGTATCAGAAAAGATCATCTTGGCCAGTTATGGTTAAACAACTCTCAAGGGATTATTTGTTTTAACCTCGCAACAAGGGGGATTACCCAGTTTTCTTATATAGATGGTTTACGAACAAATACCTTTACGGAAGCTATTGATATTGATGCGGATGGAACAATATATTTTGGAAGTATTGATGGGATATCAACGATAAACCCTAAGGATATAAAGAGTAGTAAAGTAGAATCTTTATTTTTAATTACTGATTTCCGAGTTCATAATAAAAGTGTAGAACCAGGAAAAGCCTATGGAGATAGAGTTATATTGAATAGGTCAATTAATGCAGTGGATACTATTTTAATTGATCATAAGCATAATAATTTCTTGTTTGAGTTTTCTGGCTCAAATTTTACGAAGAATTATTATAACGAATTTCGTTATAAACTGGTTGGATATGATAATAGGTGGATTAAAACTAATGAGAATCATCGTTTTGCTTCTTATTCCAACCTTAAGGCAGGAACCTATAGTTTCTTAGCGCACATTGCTAATTCGCAAGGTGTTTGGAATCAGGCGCCTAGGCAGATTATTGTCAAGGTGTTACCTCCACCATGGTTATCATCGCAAGCATATATTCTTTATTTCTTAATCATTACCGGTTTGGTAACCGGACTTTTGTATTTCTTGTATTATCGTCAAAAGATGAAACATCAGTTGGTGATGGATCAAATACAAATCAAACAGCAGGAGTCATTGAACGAAATGAAACTTACTTTTTTTACTGATGTAGCACATGAATTCAAAACACCATTGTCGCTCATATATGGACCTGTTAATGAATTGATTAACGGAGATATTATTGAGGATAAAAAACAACTCTGTCTTGATGTGATTTCAAGAAACACTAGGCGTATGATGTTTTTAGTGAGTCAGTTACTTGATTTTCGAAAGATTGAGAATGAAATTAACATCTTAAGGGTTGGTAAAGGTGACTTCAGTGAGTTTATTAAAAACTCAATGCAAGCCTTTATTTGGCAAGCAAAAAATAATCAAATAGCTTTTTCTCTTAATGTTCCAATAGAGATAATTTGTTATTTTGATCAGGATGTAATGGAAAAAGTACTTTTTAATATTGTTTCCAATGCTTTTAAGTATACGCCTAAACATGGTCATATTGATGTAAAGATTACTGCAAATAAAGTTGATAATCCTACTGAGTTGATTATATCAGTCAGGGATAGTGGTAAGGGGATTCCTGATAATGAAAAGAAAAAAATATTTGAGCGCTTTTTTCATGGGAAAGATCGTTTTTCTTCTGGAATAGGGTTACACTTGAGCTATTCACTTATTATGGCGCACAAAGGAAGCATAGTAGTAAATGATAGTAAATACGGTGGTGCTGAATTTGTTATTCAACTTCCTGTTCAAAAAGATGTTTTTGATCGTAATGAACTTGTAGAAAGTGTTGATGGTGACGTGAATATTCCAATTAATCAATCTAATGTGATTTTACCTACAGATTCTGATGATAAGCAAAATGATGTAGATAATATTTTAGTTGTTGAGGATGATAATGAGTTAAGAGCGTATTTAAGGAGTAGCTTGCAGGATAAATATAGGGTGACAGAAGCATCTAATGGTAAAGAAGGTGTTGATATGGCATTATCAATTTTGCCTGACATTATTATAACCGATATAATGATGCCCGAGATGGATGGCGTGGAAATGTGTCAGATCTTGCGTAAAAACAATAAAACATCTCATATACCCATCTTGATGCTAACAGCCAAGACAGATGAGCAATCTCAAAAGATTGGATTAAGGGCCGGAGCATGGGACTATATAAATAAGCCATTTGATACTACAGCATTGCTTCAAAAAATCCGTAATATCATTAATATCAGACAAGCATATAGAAAGCAATTACTAATGCAGGATATTGCAATTGAAGCACAGGTGCATTATACTTCATATGATCAGAAGTTTATAGCTAAAGCAAAGAAAGTAGTTGAGGATAATATTGACAATACTGAATTTAATCCTGATAGCTTTGCTCTTGTTGTTGGCTTGAGTCGTATGCAGCTTCATCGTAAGCTTAAGGCTTTGTCGGGTCAATCTATCACCACCTTTGTAAATTCAATTAAGGTGGGGCATGCTTCACAAATGTTTGATCAGGGCTGCGACAGAATTCAGGAAGCAATGGATGCTGTTGGTGTTAATAGTCATGCTCATTTTAATAGTATGTTTAAAAAGGTAAAAGGGATGACTGTCGCAGAATATATATTAAAGTCAAAGAAGAAAACAAAACTGTAATACCGATTGGCTTCTAAAATGCCGCATAATTTCGTTTCTCTAATTCTGCATCTTTAGAAGAAGATCGGCATTATACCATGCGACACTATTTCATTAAATTGGTATAAAAGCCTGTTCACAGTTAATATTACTTATCATTAATCCTTATGAATTAACTAATCTGATGGTTTTAGTTGATTTTTATTTATACTTTAATTCTTTGTTGGGAGCGATATTGATAAGGGAAAGAAAGAAAATAGACTTAACCTTAAATGCTAAATTAAGACCTGTCTTTTTATATTATCATACTTAATATTATATAACCTATATCGTCATGTTTGTCAAAAGCAATCAGTATAGGTATTAAAGAATTCGTTTGATATTTATGTGAGTATTTAGGCAATTTCAGAAGTAACAAGATTTTAAATAAAATTTAGAGGTTAATCATTTATGGTTAGCCTCTTTGTTTTTCATAATTATTAATGAGT
>JAFMVD010000107.1 GCA_025499625.1 Carboxylicivirga fragile
TAACACATCGGCAAATCAAAATCATACCCACCATATCTATGGAGTAAACTATCATCATATCTATCTTGCGATAAAAAAGAATCCTAAAAAAGTTAACGGGTAATTAGTACTGCTCGGCTATGATGTTACCACCTTTACACCTGCAGCCTATCAACGTCATCGTCTCTAACGTCCCTTAATGGAAATCTCATCTTGAAGCAGGCTTCGTGCTTAGATGCTTTCAGCACTTATCCCTTCCACACTTAGCTACCCAGCGATGCTCCTGGCGGAACAACTGGTGCACCAGTGGTATGTCCAACGCGGTCCTCTCGTACTAACGTCAGGCCTTCTCAAATTTCCTACGCCCACAACAGATAGGGACCGAACTGTCTCACGACGTTCTGAACCCAGCTCGCGTGCCACTTTAATGGGCGAACAGCCCAACCCTTGGGACCTTCTCCAGCCCCAGGATGTGACGAGCCGACATCGAGGTGCCAAACCGCTCCGTCGATATGAGCTCTTGGGAGCGATCAGCCTGTTATCCCCGGAGTACCTTTTATCCTTTGAGCGATGGCCCTTCCATGCGGAACCACCGGATCACTATGCTCTAGTTTCCTACCTGATCGACTTGTCGGTCTCACAGTCAAGCGCGCTTATACCATTATGCTCTACAGACGGTTACCAATCGTCTTGAGCGCACCTTTAGAAGCCTCCGTTACTCTTTTGGAGGCGACCACCCCAGTCAAACTACCCACCAAACGGTGTCCCCATAAATGGGTTAGGCCTCAGATAAGCAAAGGGACGTATTTCAAGGGTGACTAAACTACACCTGGCGATGCAGCATCAAAGTCTCCGTCCTATCCTACACATTACTTACCCAAAACCAACGTTAAGTTGCAGTAAAGGTTCACGGGGTCTTTCCGTCCCGTTGCGGGTATCCGGCATCTTCACCGGAACTACAATTTCACCGAGCTCATGGCTGAGACAGTGCCCAGATCGTTGCACCATTCGTGCAGGTCGGAACTTACCCGACAAGGAATTTCGCTACCTTAGGACCGTTATAGTTACGGCCGCCGTTTACCGGGGCTTCATTTCAATGCTTCGCTAAAAGCTAACATCTCCACTTAACCTTCCGGCACCGGGCAGGTGTCAGGCCTTATACATCATCTTTCGATTTAGCAAAGCCATGTGTTTTTGATAAACAGTCGCCTGGGCCATTTCTCTGCGGCCTCCCAAATTAATGAGAGGCACTCCTTCTCCCGAAGTTACGGAGTTAATTTGCCTAGTTCCTTAGCCATGAATCACTCGAGCGCCTTAGTATACTCAACCCAACTACGTGTGTCCGTTTACGGTACGAGCCGTCTTACTCGCTTTTCTTGGAACCGGTTACTTGTTTTCGCTTCGTCCGTAGACTAGGCTCAACGTACATTTCCGTCAGTACGTAAACAGCTGGCCGATCCGTCACTTTTAATGTAAGACAGGTGCAGGAATATTAACCTGCTTTCCATCCACTACCCCCTTCGGGTTCGCGTTAGGTCCCGACTAACCCTGATCCGATTAGCGTTGATCAGGAAACCTTGGTCTTTCGGCGTGGGGGTTTCTCACCCCCATTATCGTTACTTATGCCTACATTTGCTTTTCTAAACAGTCCAGTCTACCTCACAGTAAACCTTCAACCCAGTTTAGAATGCTCCCCTACCACTCTGTACATAGTACAAAATCCATAGCTTCGGTAGTATGTTTATGCCCGATTATTATCCATGCATTACCGCTCGACTAGTGAGCTGTTACGCACTCTTTAAATGAATGGCTGCTTCCAAGCCAACATCCTAGCTGTCTAAGCAGTAAAACCGCGTTTGGTCAACTTAACATACATTTGGGGACCTTAGCTGATGGTCCGGGTTCTTTCCCTTTTGGACATGGACCTTAGCACCCATGCCCTCACTCCTATTCATCATTTAGCAGCATTCGGAGTTTATCAGGAGTTGATAGGCGATGAAGCCCTCGCGTCCTATCAGTAGCTCTACCTCTGCTAAACTAAAATAAGGCTGCACCTAAATGCATTTCGGGGAGTACGAGCTATTTCCAAGTTTGATTGGCCTTTCACCCCTACCCACAATTCATCCAAAGACTTTTCAACGTCAACTGGTTCGGTCCTCCACTGTGTGTTACCACAGCTTCAACCTGATCATGGGTAGATCACTTGGTTTCGCGTCTAGCGCAACTAACTAAAGCGCCCTATTCAGACTCGCTTTCGCTTCGGCTCCGACCCTGAAAGTCTTAACCTAGCTAGCTACGACTAACTCGTAGGCTCATTATGCAAAAGGCACGCTGTCACCACACGAAGTGGCTCCAACCGCTTGTAAGCGTACGGTTTCAGGTACTATTTCACTCCCCTGTTCGGGGTGCTTTTCACCTTTCCCTCACGGTACTGGTTCTCTATCGGTCTCTCAGGAGTATTTAGCCTTACCGGATGGTCCCGGCAAATTCATACAGGATTTCTCGTGTCCCGCACTACTCAGGATACTCGCCTTTCATAAAATGTTACGTATACCGGACTATCACCGTCTATGGTTACTCTTTCCAAAGTATTCTACTTCTATTTTATTCAATTATGCAAGTCCTACAACCCCAATAATGCCGAAACATTACTGGTTTGGGCTAGTTCCCGTTCGCTCGCCGCTACTTAGGAAATCACTTTTGTTTTCTCTTCCTCCGGGTACTTAGATGTTTCAGTTCCCCGGGTTTGCCTCCTTGCGGATACTATGTCTTCAACATAGTGGGTTGCCCCATTCAGAAATCTGCGGATCAATAGTTGTTTGCACTTCCCCGCAGCTTATCGCAGCTTATCACGTCTTTCATCGCCTCTGAGAGCCTAGGCATTCCCCGTACGCTCTTATTTACTTTCTTAATATTACACCGTAGTTGGTGTTTATGATTTTGATTGTGTTGCCAATATGTCAAAGATCGTCTAGCTTTTCAGTGTCAGAGGCTCTATTCTCTTCTAC
>JAFMVD010000108.1 GCA_025499625.1 Carboxylicivirga fragile
TTAAGTATGGTTTTATCAGAATTGCTTGTGCTCTAAATAACCCAATAAACAACAATGACTTAGATAAATGTTTTAAACTTTTGTCATGTACTTAGAAGTCTGTTATAAGCAATTACAGGTATGTTTCTACTTTGTGCTTCTCGAACAATTGCCGCAGCTGTATTGGTGTTAATCGCAATTAAAACTAATACATCTATGTTTTTGTCAAACATTTCCAATGCCTTCTCATACTGTAAGGCCTCATTGTCGTTACCGTCATCAACATACACAGTAGAGCCCAGTTGTTCGGCTCTTTCTTTAAAAAAAGTTAGCTTCCTTGACATATCTTTCAGTAGCTTTTGTGGAAAATAGAAAACCTATGGTTGTGGTATCTTTTTTGCTACAACTGCAAATTAAAAAGGATGAAATCATTAGAAATAATAGAATTCTAGTCATATCAAGTCAATTTTTTTATAGTATAATAACCTAAAAATAGTATTAATCGTACAATAAATTTTAAAACACACATTATTTTACCCATATTTAAGAACAAGTAACAAATTAACAGAATATTATATGACTTGGAAAGACCTAAAAATTCGTGCCAAAATTGGTAGCGGTTTTGCTTTAATCATGACCATAGTTATTGTTTTGGGTACCTTAATTCTTGTTAATCTTCGTAAGGTTGATAAGGGAATAGGAACTTTAACAAATACATATATTCCGGTTGTGAGTGAGGCAAGTAAATTGGATAAGTTTTGGAGAGAAACACGTGAGTTCTCGCGATCATATGAGTTTACAGGTAATGAATATTTCCAGGGACGAGCCGATAAAAGTTATGTTCGGATGTATTCCGCTTTAACCAACCTGATTGAAGAACTATCGAGTGACGAGTCAATAATGCTCGATAAAGGTATTGATCTACAAAATGTAAAGTCTAAAATTGAAGAATATAAAGAAGTTTCGGAGCGTTATTTTGCATTGCAAGAGGCATCACTTCAAGCCAAACGATCATATGTAAATGCACAACATAATTTGCAATTGCTAGCAGATAAACAAGGAGGTTCGTCGCGGCAAGCTGTAAATAAGCTTGATCGGTTTATTTCAAAGCTCCTATGGGATGAGTTAAATCAGGATTATAGATTGTTGTTGGAAAGGTTGAGTGAATACAATGAGTTACAGAACTCTCTAACCCGCAATTATTATAATGATTCCTTTAAAGATGAATTGACAAACTTGTTAGATGATATTGATATTTACTTATCAGGCCTACGAGAGGTTAAGTTAGTTGAACTTAAGCGTTTTGAATTGTCGAAGAGTATAATGTGGGAAGTAGGAGCGGCTTCTGATGTTGGGCTGGATATGATGATGAAGATGGGGGATGAAAGTGCTTCCATAGTATCGTTTCAAAAACAAATGTTAATATATGCTCTTATTATTGTCATTATACTGTGGTTTACGCTTGTCTATTTCTTGTCACGAGCCATTTCTCAACCAATAGAAGAGAGCATAGGATTAGCCGAAAAATTATCAAAAGGCGATTTGTCTGTGGTTTTCACGGTGAAAAGTAAAGATGAAGTGGGTAGATTATCCAAGGCCTTAAATGATATGGTTGGTAATTTAAAACAAGTAATTACTGAAGTTACAACGTCTACAGCTGATATTGTTAAGACGAGCGTTAAACTTAATAAAGGAGCCTTGGAATTATCCGAAGGATCTACTCAACAAGCATCATCGGCCGAAGAGGTGTCTTCTTCAATGGAAGAAATGTATGCTAATATTCAGCAAAACACGGATAACTCAAAGGAAACGGAACTGATTGCTTCAAAAGCGGCGGATGGCATTAGTGTAAGTAATGAGGCCTCTAAGGAGGCAGCTAATCATATGGAACAGATTTCTGATAAGATTAGCGTCATTAGCGATATTGCCTTTCAAACTAATATATTGGCACTTAATGCTGCCGTTGAAGCGGCAAGAGCTGGTCAAGAGGGTAGAGGGTTTGCGGTTGTTGCATCTGAAGTAAGAAAGTTGGCTGAACGTAGTCAAGCTGCCGCTTCGGAGATTACTAAGTCAACAGAAGATACTTTGAACTCATCGGTTGAGGCTACTAATAAGTTGGATGTTATTACTCCCGAAATTCAAAAAACAGCTAAGTTAGTTAAGGAAATAACCGTGGCGTCGATGGAGCAAGTAACCGGCGTGGAGCAGATTAATAACGCATTACAACAATTGAATCAAGTTACCCAACGTAATGCGGCCAATGCCGAGCAGATAACTGAAGCGACTGGCTTACTTGATAAACTATCTGAACAATTAAGTCGTTCTGTTTCTATGTTTGAAACAGGGGCTGATACAGCTAGAGGTGATTTACAGGAGGAAGCTGAAGTTGTTACTTCGAAAAAAACATCTAAAAAGAGTTTTGGTAAGAAAAAATCAATTGACAGTAAGGGCTTAAATATCGAGTTAGGCGACAATTACGATGATTACGAGAAATTTTAATTAAACAGCAAAATTTAACTTTCTTCAACAAAGTATGGTTCACGGTTTGCTAAAGAATACATAGTATTAACCTTTTAAACTGTTTATTATGAGTTGGGGAATGATTAAATTAAAAACAATGTTGATTACAGGTGTATTTGCATTAGGTTATGCTTTATTGATGTTTAAAGTTGTAAGTTGGGTAATATAGATAAGCACAATCACATAAGTTGGTAAATAAAAAAAAGAGGTTGTCTCAAAAGTCAAAAAAGAATCTTTGAAACTTATAATTTGTAACGAACTTCAATATTTGTTACCCCTAAATCCCCTGAAGGGGACTTAAGCCTCCACTTTAGGGGAGGTTTGGAGGGGTAGAAATAAAGGTTAAGTTTTA
>JAFMVD010000109.1 GCA_025499625.1 Carboxylicivirga fragile
CCAGGAAAAATGGCTAAGTCATATTGCTAATTGTTTTTGGCGTTCTTCTGAAAACCTGCTTTCTAAAATTATGAACTTAAAATAGGCTATTAACGATTGCGGTATGAAACGTAAGGGATTTAATGCACTTCAGTATCAAACCGATAAGTAGCCAAAACTACGTTTTGACACCGAAATTTAAAACATTTTACAAAACCGCCAAAACGTAGTTTTGGCGGGGCTGATTAAATGCTCTAAAGTTTTGTAAGCCACTGTCTCCCTTATGTTTTATGACCGCGTGTTAGCACCAGTTGTTTCTTTATTTGTCGTCATAACCAAATATTGTATTACAAGCCTTACAAATTTTAGAAGGTCGTTTCAGCCCAGAATCAGAACCGCCTTGTCCGCAGACCAAACAAGGATGATTATTATCTGGTTCTTCAACAAAGTAACTTATGTAAACTGGTATTTGGAAGAAGTCAGAAAGTTGTTTTCTTATTTTCTCTCCTTCCAAATTTAGTTTCCCCTTTTTATAATTAGTAAGTTCTTTGAAAGCTTCTTTTTCAAATAGTCCACTTTCCAACCAGTTCAAATAAACTCTTTCGTGTTTTGTCTGCCAATCTTCAAGTTTAATTTCGAGTGGCACTTTTGAGTATGAAATTTGTCCGAAACAATTACTACAAGTCAACTCGTCTGTAAATTGTAAAGAACGTCCCTGCAAAATATAAAAGTCAGACTTTTTACACGCACAGTTGATTACATTATCCACTTCTATAATAACGTCTCGTTCTTTGATTGTTTTAGGTTCGGCAGAAAGCAGCTTATCAAATTTAGTTTGCCAAAACTCTTTTATTTCTGTGTTCTTACTCCAGTTTTTGAATGAATTGTTGTCACGAAAAATTACAATCAACTCTAAAGAGTTTTTATCTCGCCTTAATTCTCGTGGCTCTGAAAAAATCAAATTTTGTCTATATAGCGAACCTGACAAACTAATAAACTCTTCACCTGTCGCTTTAGGGTCGGCTAAGATAAAAATAATTTTTGCTGGTATTGGGCTGTCTGTCATTTTGTAAATATTTTTCGTCTGTGTCTTGCTCAATTGGTGCTAACGTTGGTGCTATGAATAGTTTGGCACTTTGCAGCAGCTCCATTCAAATCTGAACCAAACATAATTAAAAGCTCAAACTTACGCAAATCACTGACTGCCAAATTATTTATGAGCACGTGTTACCTGCCGTTTTTAATACTATTCTGTAGGATATTTCCCAACAGCTTCCACTCCATTATCAGAGAACTTTAAAATCTCAGTTGTAATAGGATATCCAGATTTCTTGAATTCATCCACAACAACTGAACCTATTCTAGCTGAGAAAAAGTCAAAGTCCTTTTCAGAAAATATGTAGCAGAAATCACGAACGGGAAGAACTGCATAATAGGGGAATCCTATATCATCCTTTATTTTGTCATTCATCGTGGGAGCAAATAACAAAGCACCTTTAAGTGTCACATGTTCAGCATTTATTAAGCCAAGTTTTCGGTTCTCAATAATTTCAAAAGTAATTTCAGTATCTGAAAGTAACCTATCAGCATTTTCGTTAGCTTGATTTTCTAATTCAATATCTGAGATTTTCCATTTTTCTAAATTGGAATTACTAATCCAGGAGAATTGATTATTTCCACTATATACATATGTTTTACTAATCTCCTCTGTTACTTCTGCATGAATGAAATCATGAAACTCCATATCATTTGACACTATAGAAACATAAATACTGTCTTTTGCCTCTTGCCAATCAGGGATTCCAACAGTATAGGTTTCTAAAGTCTTAACAAAATCAGTTATTGCACTTGTATCTTTATCTCTTTCGAAATCTCGACGTAAATTATATAGGCTAATCTCCAAATTTATTTCGTTTGTTTTAATATGAATCAAGCCAGTATTATCAATAGAATCTATTTTTAAACCTATTGTTTCAATCTGACGAGAAAATTCATTCAACACAAAATCCTCAGATTTTTTTGATTTACATCCAACCAATCCAAATAACATTCCACTAATAATTAATAGGTAATCAAATCTCATAATTCTAAATTTTGCACCATCTTCTAAGTAATGGCAGGTAACGGCCGGCTGTATGCAGCGTAGCCATAATTGCGTTACTGGTATCTTTTAATTAGCTGCTTAAGTTCTTGCGAGCATCTACACTAACTAAAAG
>JAFMVD010000010.1 GCA_025499625.1 Carboxylicivirga fragile
ATTGAGGGGTGGTATAATAGCAAGAGATTACACTCTTCATTGGGATATGTAACTCCCATTGAATATGAATTAAATTATTACCAAGTTTTAATTGCCGCTTAAGGTCTTAAAAAAACGTCCGGTTTTTATTTGTAATTCCATACAAGATAGAAGATCAGAAACCAGTGAAGTTATAGGTACAGGATATACCAACGATTTACTTAAAAACTTAGAAGCAGCAACTAGTCTTACTGCAGAAGAATTCAATATTCAAAAGAATAAGATTGGCTATTTTGGTAGAATTTCATATGCTTATGCCAATAAGTACCTTGTAAATGCATCTTTTAGACGTGATGGTAGTTCTGTTTTTGGAACAGAATCTAAGTGGGGTAACTTCCCTGCGGTATCTTTAGGATGGAATGCACATAATGAAGATTTCTTGAGTGAAAATGATATTCTTAGTAAATTAAAATTGAGAGTGAGTTATGGACTGACAGGTTCTGAGAACTTTGATTTGGACAACGATGTACTTAGCAATTGGCCATATTTAGCACAATTAGGAAATACCAATGCAATTATTAACGATGTAATAACAACTGGTGTTTCTCCTTTAAATATTGCTAATCTACAATTACAATGGGAAGCTTCTGAGGAATTTAACCCTGGTATAGATTTTGGATTTCTAAATAACCGTTTTTCAGGTTCGATAGATTATTATAAAAGAACCAGCGATAAGTTGTTGCTAAACATACCTGTATCATATCAGACTGGATTTAGCAACGGTATTGTAAATAAAGGAAAAGTAGCAAACAGTGGTTGGGAATTTGAGTTGAGAACCAAAAACATTGTAAATGCCAATTTCTTTTGGCAAACTACTTTTATAGCCTCTACCAATAAAAACGAATTGCTTGATTTTGGTGATTCAGACGGAGCTTTATCTCAGGACGCATGGGGTAGAAACTCTCAATGGATAAACTCTGTTGGTAATCCGATATCGTCTTTTTATGGCTATGTGGTAGACGAAAGTAAGGAGTTGCCTGGTGAATATTGGGATTCTCCATGGCTTCCAATTAATGGGGTTTCAGAAGATGTTATCGTTAAAGATTTGAATGGTGATGGTTTAATTACCGATGAAGATAAAACGATATTAGGCGACCCATACCCAGAAATTAACTGGAGTATAACTAATGAGTTCAAATATAAAAATTTCGATTTTTCTTTTATGTTTCAAGGGAGCCAGGGAGCTGAAGTGAGAAATGTTGGTGATCAATACTTTTTCTCTCATTGGAACGGAGCTACTACTGATGAGCAAGCGGTTGTAGATGCCGGAATCATACCTGATGCTTCTTTTCTTCAGCAGAGAGTTCATACAAATGATATTGTTATGAGTGCAGGTTATGTTTCATTGAGAAATATAAATCTTGGTTATACTTTTTCAAATGCTTTAATCTCAAGAATAGGATTACAATCATTAAGACTTTATGCTACAGGTCAGAATGTGCTATATATCACATCTGATGATTATCATGGTTTTAACCCAGAGTTTATTGATAGTGTTAATACACCAACTACTTATGGTGCTCAAAGAGGGGGTACACCTTTATTTAGTACTTACTCAGTTGGTTTAAATGTTAAATTTTAATCAAAAAACGAAATTATGAAATATATAAAGTTTTTAATTATAGCTATCACAGGGTTTCTATTTAATTCTTGTGATTCAGATGAGTTCTTGAATCCTTTACCAGATTCTGCCATAGTTGCTGAAACTTATTTTCAATCAGATGCTGATGTTTTGACTGGGATTATTGGTATTTATGATGCCATACAAGGTGTTAATGAAAATACGGAATCAAGTACAGAAAGGTATAATAGAGGCGTACAGCTAGAGTATCTTTTAACTGAGCACCGATCGGATAATACCAGAAGTATGACTCTTGAAGGTTCAAGAGCCGATTTTCACCGTTACATTGTTGAGCCTGAAAATATTCAGTCCGAGGACTATTGGCAATCGATGTATGAAATTATTTTTAGAGCCAATAATGTTCTAAAATATGTAAATAAGTCAGATGCTGCCAATGTTAATAAATATACAGCAGAGGCTAAGTTTTTAAGAGCTTACGCATATTTTAACTTAGTGAGATTGTATGGAGCTGTGCCTTTGGTAACCTCTATTTTAGGCCCAGAAGAAAAAGAAGCGCTTTTTACAAGAGTGGCGGTCGAAAAAGTTTACGAACAAATTATAGCTGACTTGCAAGAAGGTGTAACTCATATGGATAATACCTATAATTCCAGAGCTTCAAAAGCAGCGGCTCAAGGATTGTTAGCTAAAGTGTACTTAACGCTTCCAACACCAAACTACGCAGGTGCTAAATTGCTATGCGAAGCCATTATTGGTTCAGGTACTTTTGCTTTGCAGAATGATTTTCATGATGTATTCTATAATGAATTAAACAATGAAGTTATTTTTGCCATTCAGTACTTATCTGTAAACCCGGAGCAAAGCCAAGGTTTTTCTTCAGAATTCACTTCTTATAATCGTCAAGGTAGACAGGATGGACTTAATATTGTAAACCCAAATCTTGCTGAAGACTTTATTGCTGTAGGGGGAAATAGAACCGCTGTTTCTTATGCGGCTTATGGTGAAGATGCTGAGCTTCCTGTACCAGAGAATGCAGAAGTTGTTAAGTTTTTACCTGATGGATCAGATATTTCAGACCCGAACCTACCAACATATGGGGAATCTCCTTCTTATGCTGGTAACGACTGGATTATTCTACGATATGCAGATGTACTTTTAATGCATGCTGAAGCTATTATGGCAGGTGGAAATACTAGTGATGCCAGTGCCATTGATTCTTATATGGAAGTTAGAACTAGGGCAGGTTTTGATGCTGTCGCAGATCGTCCTTCTGTTTTAACAACAGATGCTTTATTACTTGAAAGAAGAGTGGAATTGGCTTTTGAAAACCATCGTTTCTTTGATTTATTACGATTTGGAGTTGCACACGATGTGTTAGGTGCGCATGCTGCCGAAATGGGATATACAAGTTATAATATTAGAAGATTATTATTACCAATTCCATCTAGAGAAATAAATTTAAGTGAAGGTATTTTGACACAAAATCCGCAATAATATTTTAAACATTAAGATTATGAAAAATCAATTAAATATTTTCAAGATCACCATGAAGGTGTTGTTCATATCGGTAGTGTTTTTATCGGTAAGTTGTGAAGAAGCTTTTAAGTATGAATTACCGGAAGCTGGCTCTAAACCAGATTTGAGTCCACCAGTAGCTAGTTTTGCTTATCTTCCAAACGCAGAGGATTTCAGGACAGTTGAATTTAATAATACGTCAATAGAATCGATTAAATATGAGTGGGACTTTGGAGGAGGAAATACTTCAACAGAGAAAGATCCTAGTTATACTTTCGAAGCAGGGGAAGGAACGTATCCAGTAACATTGACTGCTATTGATGGAAATGAAGCATCAAATACTATAACTGTGGATGTTGAGGTAGTAGATAAATTTGTACCTATTCCGGTTACAATTCTCAATGGGGATTTTAATGGTGGATCTTCCGATTGGAAATTTGCCTCTTTTACAGGTGGAAATACTAATCCGTTTAACTCTAGTTCTGATGGATCTTGGCTTAATTATGATGGAACCGATAATGGAGCGAAGACATCAGGAGCTAAATGGACCAAATCAACTTCTGCAGGTGCTTACTTAAGTGCTAATACAAGATACGCGTATCAGGCTATCATTGTATCTCCTTCTAATATAGAACGTGATGTGGAATATATTCTTGAATATGAATATGCAATTAAAACTCCGGCAGAGCAAGTAGGTGTTGCTCCGGATGGGAATAGAATCATTGCTGAAGTTTTAGATGGTCATTTTGACGATGGTGCCGATGCGGTAGCAAGTACCCATGTTAGTCAATATGTTGGATCCGAAGTAAAAGGGAAAACATCTTTTACCTTGGTTGAGCAAAAATTTACTGCCAATGCTAGTGGTGAAATGTCTATCATGTTTTATGCGGTAACAGATGTGGATCTATACTTAGACAATGTCAAAGTTTATCCAGCAAAATAAGTTTGTAGGAAGTTAAAAACAATTAAACAAATGGTTATGAATTTATTTAAAAAAGGAATATTTGCCATATTTATCATAGGTCTGATAGCATCATGTGAAACAGATAAGATAATTGAGCCAGGCGATGAGGATTCAACTGGTTCGGGACTAACTGAAATTACATTTTCAAGTTTTACGGCAACGCCAGGTCCTGACGAGAATGGAGTTGAAGATGGCACTTACGTAACGGTAGAGCCACTAGCAATTGGAGTTGATGGCTATGATGTTGACTTCGGAAATGGTGCTTCTTCTATTGTAAGTATTGAGGCAGGAGGTTCTGCTTCATACGACTATCCTAATGAAGTTGAAGTAGCTACATATACAATAAAAGTAACTGCAAAATCAGATGTTTTAGAAAATGTTTCTCAATCGCAAGACTTAACAGTTGAGCATGAAGTTGCTGCGGTAAGTTCAGCACCTGACTCGCCTACTATTGGTCTTGAGGAAGTGTTAGCTATTTATAGTGATGGGATTGAACATAGTGGTGAATTTATCTCTTACAGATATGAAGCGGCAGGAGTTGACTTTACCGCAGGAGCTGCCCAACAGGGTGAAGTTACGATGGAATCTGGAAATAAGGTAATGCAATACTCGCGACTTAGCGAAGATGTTGCTGCATCAATTGCATTAGATCAAATTATTGTTGCCGATGCATTTGGCTCTAGCGTTGCTGCTACGCACCTACATTTAGACGTTCATTCTGATTTTGCAAAGGGTATTGATAAGTTGAGATTAGTATTAGTGAATGGCGATACAGAATATGATTATAATCTGGATTTAGTAGATGGTGAGTGGATAAATTTGAATTTAGACTTAGCTACTGATTTTTCAGGACCTGTTGTTCAGTTTGACGAGATTAAATTTGAATTAGGTGCTGAAGGTATGGCAGAAGATGCTGCCACTCTTAATGTTGATAATGTGTTCTTACACAAGCCAATTACTTCTGTTATTCTTAATGGAGATTTTGATGCTAAAACTGATCATTGGAGATTTACAACTTTCACCGATGGTACCACAACTCCTTTTGGTTCTAGTTCTGATGGATCCTGGACTAATTATGATGGTTCAGATAATGGATCTAAAACACCAGCTGCTAAATGGACAGCTAGTCAATCAGGAGGATATCTTCAAACTTCTAACTCGAGATATGCATACCAGGCACTTCAGTTATTGCCAAATACGGACTATGTTTTAGAGTACGAATATACAATGAAGAGTGATGATGCTAATGACCCAATTGGAGGTAGAAGTATTGTTGGTCTGGTATTAGATGCTCATTACACTGATGGTGCTGAAGCTGTAGCTAATTTAGCGTCTAATTTAGGAAATCATGTTGGAACGATTGCCGAGGGTAAATTTTCAGATACAGTTGGAACCTTAGTTCAGCTTTCATTTACGACTAATGACAGTGGTGAAGTTGCAGTCATGTTTTACGCAGTTACATCAGTAGATTCTTGGATTGATAATGTTAAGGTGTATCAGGATTAGAATCATATAATAATTCAATTTAGTGGAGCCGACCATGATAATAATTTTTCACAAACGAGCCACGATGGCTATCGAGGAGTTATTATCATGGGAGTTCTATCTGTTACCATAATTAATTACAGACAGATGAAAAATTTCCGAATAGAACTATTAATAACTGTATTAACATTATTTCTATCTGCTAACGCTAATTCTTCTAACAAGATAAATGGCCTTACAGAATCGGAAAGTAAAATTGAAAAACGCGATAAAAAGAAGAAAAAGAAAGTTAAGCTTCCAAATATAGATTTAAGCCATTGGAAAGTAACTTTACCTATATCAAACGATGCAGGCAAACCTTTTGAAATTGAGCCGCCCGAAATTTCGAATTTTGCATCAATGGAAATCGCAAAGTCCTATATGTATATCGACTCTACTAGGGGTGCTATCGTTTTTCATGCAAAGCCAACTGCTTCAACAACTAAGAATACGAAGTATTCTCGGTCAGAGTTAAGAGAGCAAATGGTTCCTGGTGAAAATAACGTGAATTGGACCTTTAAGGATGGCGCTTATATGAAGGGTAAATTAGCGATGGATGCTACATCTAGAGATGCAGATGGAAAATACCATAGAACCATAATTATGCAAATTCATGGTAGGTTAACAAATGAGCAGCGTGATTTAATAGGAGCTGATGATAATAATGCGCCACCTATTCTGAAGATATATTGGGATAATGGAAAAATCCGGGTTAAAACAAAGGTGCTTAAAAATTTAAATGCGACAAATGAAGCCTTACTGCATGAAGAAGCTTGGGGTGATGACAAAGGGTTTAATTTCGAAGAAGAAGTTGGCTTTCGGAAATTCACTTTAGAGGTTAAAGTTTCTGAAGGTAAGATGGTTGTTGTTTTAAATAATACTGAATTTAAGGTTTACGAAAATATTCACATTGAAAAATGGGGCGTTTTTGAAAACTACTTTAAGGCTGGAAATTATTTACAAACAAGAGATGAAGGAGCATATTCATCGGTGAGGTTTTATGAGTTGAGTGTCAGTCATTAATTATTTTAAAGCCGAAACAATATTTGACATGTTGGTAACCAGATTATAGTAGATGTTTTGGTTACCAATAATTATTGCTTTAATAGATTTTCTTGGAGGAGAGGGTGATCCATCAGTATACAACTGATGGAAACGTACATTGGTTAGCTGATGGGTCGCTTTTATCCAGGAATGAGTAGTAGAACATAAAAACTTACAAAAGTTATTAGAAACAAAACTTAAATAGTAAGATGCGAATTTTAAATTACATAGTAATATTGGTGTTTGTTTTGTCAGCGTCTTGTTCTTCTCCAAAGAATAAAAAACATCAACCCTCGCTTATCCTAACAGCTGGGGCCGTTGACCAAATAAAGAGCGAATTAAATAATTTGCCAATATTGCAACGTTCTGTATCTAAATTAACTCACGAGGTTAACGAGGATATGAAACTAGGTGTTAATGTACCTGTGCCAAAAGATCCGGCAGGAGGTTATACGCATAATCGTCACAAACAAAATTATATCACCATGAAAGGTGCTGGCGTACTTTGGCAGCTTACTGGTGAATTAAGATATAAGGATTATGTGCGCGATATGTTAGTGGCCTATGCTGAGATGTATCCATCTCTTGGGTTTCATCCGGTACAGAAATCATATGCGCCTGGTAAGTTATTCTGGCAATCATTGAACGAGGCAGTTTGGTTAGTTTATACGAGTCAGGCCTACGATTGTATCTCTGGTGATTTGTTAGAAGAGGAAAGAACCCTAATTGAATCACAATTGTTGATTCCATTTGCTAACTTTCTTTCGATAGAAACGCCTAAAGTGTTCAACCGTGTTCATAATCATGGTGTATGGGCAGCTGCTGCAGTAGGTATGACAGGATTTGCCATAAACAATAACGAAATGGTTGAGCATGCATACTATGGTGTTAGTACCGGACCAAAAGATGAAAAGGTTGGTGCAGGTTTTTTTACACAGCTCGATCAATTGTTTTCGCCTGACGGTTATTACACAGAGGGACCTTACTACCAAAGGTATGCTCTATTGCCATACATGTTGTTTGCTCAGGCCATTGATAATAACCAACCGGAGTTGAATATTTTCGAATATCGCGAAGGTATATTAAAAAAGGCGGTGTTAGCTACATTGCAATTGACAAGTACTGATGGCCGATTCTTTCCATTTAACGATGCTTTAAAAAGTATGTCGTACATGGCAACTGAATTGGTGCATGCTGTGGATATTGTTTATGCTGTTGATCCATCAAATAAGGAGTTACTAAGTATTGCTCAGGAACAAGATGAAGTTATTATTTGCGATGCAGGTTTGGATGTTGCCAAAGCAATTAATAATAATGAAGCCAAAGCTTTTAAATGGCAGTCTTTAGAATTTAGTGATGGCCCCAAAGGAGATCAAGGAGCTGTTGGCGTATTGCGTTCAGGTAGTGGTAAAGATGAGCAATGTGTGATTATGAAATATGCTTCACAAGGTATGGGGCATGGGCATTTCGATCGATTGACTATTCAGCTTTATGATGGAGCAAATGAAATATTGCAAGATTATGGGGCTGCCCGTTATGTCAATGTAGAGTATAAACATGGTGGCCGTTATTTGCCAGAAAACAAAACATGGGCAAAGCAAACCATTGCACACAATACCTTAGTAGTTGATAACAATACTCAGTTTGATACTAATTTAAAGAAAGCGACTAAGACTTCATCGGAGCCATGGATTTTTAATGGAGACGATGTGAAACTACAAGTAATGAGTGCAAAGGAGTTGAATGCTTATAGTGGAGTTGAGATGCAACGCACATTAGCTTTAATTCAAGATGAAGAAGAAATAGAGCATTCTGTGGTAGTTGATGTAATTAAAGTTGCTGCAAGTGAGAATCATGATTATGATTTACCTTATCACTATTTAGGGCAGTTTATGGATTCGAATCTGGACTATAAAGCTGAGGTCGATGTTAAAAAGGCACTAGGTCAGGATAATGGATACCAACATTTGTGGTTAGATGGTGAAGCTTCAGCTACAGAAGATCAAAGCAAAGTAGTATGGCTGAATAATGGTCGTTTTTATACACTTATTAGTGAGACAAAAGAGGGTGATCAGGTTCTATACACACGATTGGGAGCTAACGATCCCGAGTTTAGTTTGCGTAACGAGCCTTCTGTTATTTTGCGCCGCAAGAATACACCAAGTACTACCTTTAGTGCTGCTATAGAAGTGCATGGAAGCAAGCATCCGGTAACCGAAATTGTGGAAAATTTAAAAAGCAATTTAGTAAAGGTGACAACGGTGTATGATACTAAGGATTATACAGCTGTTCAATTGGATTTTAATTCGGGTCATAAAAAGGTTTTTGTGATTTGTAATCAAGATAATAGTATGGAAGGTCAGCACGAAATACAGTGTGGTGACCAACAATATAAATGGCAAGGTGCTTATGCCTTGTTTTAAAAATATAACTTAAAAGTATTTACATAAAAGAAAACGTTATGAAGAGATTTAGTGAAAAGTTTATTAAGACTCAAAGTATGGAGTGGGAAGAACTTGGTGGAGGTGTCTCTCGCAAGTTTTTAGGTTACGATAATCAAATAATGATGGTTCAGGTGAAGTTTGAAAAGGGCGCTGAGGGCACTCCTCACGATCATTTTCATACACAGGCAACCTATTGTGCCGCTGGTAAATTTGAGTTTACCATCGACGGTGAGAAAAGTATTGTAGAAGCTGGAGATGGTGTTTACATCGAGCCAAATTTGGTGCATGGAGCTTTGTGTCTTGAAGCTGGAATCTTAATTGATGTATTTAGTCCGGTTCGTGAAGATTTCCTTCAAGGAAATGCGGTATCGTATTTTGGTGATAAAAAATAAAGAACATGAAGATAAAAGGATTACGTTGGGTAATTATTGGGCTTATATTTTTAGCTACAGTAATTAACTATATCGACAGAAGTGCCCTATCAATTATGTGGGGTAACGAAAATGTAGAAGGTTCCATTGCACAATCTTTAGATTTAACCAAAGATGATTATGGAAATATCTTAAATATTTTCATGGTGTTTTATGCCTTGGGGCAGTTATTCACCGGTAAAATATTTGATAAAGTAGGTACTCGAATTGGGTATGTATTATCTATCGGAGTTTGGGGGCTTTCGTCTTTCTTACATTCGACTGTACGTGGATTTTTATCCATTAGTATATTCCGTAGTTTACTTGGTTTCTCCGAAGCTGGTAATTGGCCTGGAGCGGTTAAAAGTAATGCAGAGTGGTTTCCGATTAAAGAGCGAGCTATTGCGCAAGGCTTATTTAATGCAGGAGCTTCCATTGGATCAGTTATCGCACCAATTTTTATTGCCACCTTGTTTGTTGCCTATGGTTGGAAAACAACATTTATGGTAGTTGGTTCCTTTGGTATCATTTGGATAATTCCTTGGTTGTTAATTAATAAGGCAGGCCCTAAAAAGCACCCTTGGATAACCAAAGAGGAGCAAGATTATATCCTGGACGGACAGAGTGAGGCCGACAAAAAGGATGATGGAGAAGCAAAAGGCAAAAGTTTGAAAGAAATTCTTAGTCATCGCGAATCGTGGGCGATTGTAGTGGGACGTTTCTTCTTAGAGCCAATTTGGTGGCTATTTGTTGGTTGGATGCCTATCTATTTGTTTGATGTTTACGGATTTGATGTGAAACAAGTAGGTATGTTCGCCTGGGTTCCATATGTAGGTGCTGCTTTGGGTAGTATCGCTGGTGGATATGTTTCTGGTCGAATAATTTCGAAAAGCAATTCGATAAACAAAGGGCGTAAAACAACAATCTTAATTGGAGGTATTATAATGTTCCTTGGACTGGTAGCAACGGTGTTGTTTGGTAGTTCGGCTATTGTGTTTGTATCTATTGTATTCTTTGTGTTGTTTGGTTTTCAGTTTGCCATCGGTAATGTTCAGACCTTACCAAGTGATTTCTTTGGTGGAAAATCAGTTGGTTCTTTGGCTGGATTAGGTGGTATGGTTGGTGTATTCTCTGTAATTGTGATGAACTGGATTGTACCTCGAGTAGTAGATGCATTTGGTTACAACCCAATATTTGTAGGGATAGGTATTTTCGTGCCACTTGGTGTAATGGCAATTTTCTTCTTTGCCAAAAACATCAAATCTGTTGAGTAAAGAAATAGTTGTTTAGGATCAATTTAGTTTAAATAAAATATTAAAATATAAAATCATGAGTAAAGAAAATAAAGTAGCTGTAGTAACTGGTGCAACTGGTGGAATAGGTTTTGAAGTAGCTAAGCGACTAGGTAAAGATGGATATACTGTTATTTTAAATGGTATCGAAGATGAAGCTGGAGCAAAAAGAGTTGAAGAGTTGAGTGCAGAAGGTATTACCGCAGAGTATTATGGTTTTGATGTAACTAAAGAAGAAGAAGTAACTTCTAATATTAATGCCATTGGTGAAAAGTACGGTCGTATTGATGTGCTTGTGAACAACGCAGGTGGTCTGGGAGGAAGATCTCGATTTGAAGAAATGACTACTGAGTTTTACCGATTTGTGATGGCCTTAAACCTTGATTCAGTGTTTTTTGCATCAAGAGCTTGTATTCCTTTCCTTAAAAAAGGAGAGAATGCATCAATCATCAATTATACATCTAATGCTGGTTGGAATGCTGGAGGACCTGGAGCAGGTATCTATGGAACATCTAAAGCCGGAGTACATGCCATTACGAGAGCATTGGCGAAAGATTTAGCTGAAGATGGTATTCGTGTAAATGCTGTGTCACCAGGTACTATTGATACGCCATTCCATGCTCAAATTAAATCGACTAAACCTGAGGTTTTTGCTTCATGGAAGAATAATATTTTACTTGGTAGACTTGGTCAACCAGAAGAAGTTGCTTCTGTTGTATCGTTCTTAGCTAGTAAAGATGCTTCATTTATCACTGCTGAAACTATTCAGATTGGTGGTGGTCAGGCCTTAGGAATTTAATAATACATTTTGGATTTACTTAATTACCTGCTCCTTGTTCTTGCTGGAGTTGGAGCAGGTTTTATTAATGTAGTTGCAGGAGGTGGATCGTTAATAACACTACCATTGATGATTTTTCTCGGTTTGCCTCCTGTTGTAGCTAATGCCACCAATCGCATAGCATTACTGGCACAAAATGTTGTGGCAGTTTCAAATTTTAAAAAGAAAAAAGTTTCTCCGGGAAAGTATGGGATTTATCTAGGAATCGCAGCTTTGATTGGGGCAATTATTGGTGCTAATCTGGCCATTGATATCCCCGAAAAGTTGTTCAACCGCATCCTATCGGCGGTCATGATAATTGTGGCCATTCTTTTGGTGTTCAAACCAAATTATTCAGTAGATACCGGTGAGAAATTATCTGGGAAACGAAAATGGACTGGAGTAATAGCTTTTTTCTTTATTGGTATCTACGGTGGGTTCTTACATGCTGGTATCGGTTTTATCATGATGTTAGCTCTGGTTAAGATTAATGGATTTTCATTGGTTAAAACCAACAGCATTAAAGTCACCGTTGCGTTAATTTACACAGTGTCAGCTTTGGGTGTTTTTATTTATCAAGATTTAATTGATTGGAAAGCAGGTTTGATTCTCGCTATTGGTAGTGCAAGCGGAGGTTGGCTTGGTAGTACCTTTACGGTTAAAAAAGGAGATAAGTGGATTAAACGATTATTGCTTCTGGCTATAGTAGTGATGGCAATTAAGTTATGGGTGTTTTAAGTTAATGGTAACGTGGATTATACAGAAAAATAATGAGGTGATATTGCCTCGAAATATGTAATATTAATTCTACAAGTATGAAAAGATTATTTACTTTATTCGTAGTAAGTTGCATGGTTTCGTCCATGTTTGCACAAATTCAATTCGTTGAAAACTTTGAATCGTTCAATGCTAGTGATCCTATTGAAGAAGGAGTCGTATTGTCTGAAACATCTTGGTATCGTTGTTTAAAATCAACAAATCAAAATGGTGTGAGTCCTGTTGTTAGTGCTGGAGCTTTGACTTATAGCGGATATATTGCCTCTGGAATTGGTAACTCAGTGGTATTATCTGCCGATGACACTAATGATGATCGTATTTCGACTAGACGTGTGTATAATCAGGCTATTACTGATAAGCTTTATGCTGCTTTCTTGATTAGTGTAGAAAGTGCAAATCCTACACCTCAGGATATTTTTACTTGGGAAGCTTCAACGTCTAGTAATTTTGCTCGTGGTCGCGTATATGTTGGAGCTGATGCAGGTGATGTAACCTTCGGTGTTTCGAAAAACTCTTCTACCATTGGTTCTCAATCAGGTTATGCTTTAAATACTACGTATCTTCTTGTACTTGAGTATGATAAAATTGGGTCTGAGGATGATGGAAATGATGATGTCGTTCGTTTGTATATTAATCCTGATATGTCAAAGACGGCAGCTGAAAACATTGGTGTATCAGTGGTTAATAGTGATACTAATACAGATTACGATAGCGGTAATTCCAAAATAGCTATTAATGTTAAACAGAATAAGATTGGTGCAACTATAAGTAGTATTCGCGTTTCAACTGCGTGGGACGGCCTTTGGAGTGGTATACCAGCAGCATTAAATTCGGTATCGTATGATCAGTTAAGTATTTTGGTTGCAGGTAAAAATATTACTAATAACGAAGATCAGCCAGGAGAATTGAATATTTATGACCTTACTGGAGCCTTGCGTTTTTCTCAAGAAATCGCTTCAAAGGAAACAATTACAACAGATCTTGCAAAAGGAATATATGTAGTACAGTATACTAATGTATTGGGAGAATTTAAAACAGCAAAAATAGCATTATAAGAAAAAGTGACAATTAATAATTACCATGGTTAGTTTAATGATTAACCATGGTATTTATAAATGTAAGAGATTTTTATGAAAACGGTTTGCCTATTAATAATTGTATTTTGGTCATGTTCTAGTGTATTTGCTCAGACTGAACTTAATGCTGATGGCGTAACTGATACTTATGATTTGATTAATTCGGTGTTAGCGCCCGGTTATAATGTTGTTGAAGTGCCCGATTGTGATCATGGTGATTTTGGATCACACATTGATCAGATTTATGATACTGAATTAGATCAATATGTATTCCGATTTCATATCCATAGGGATGAAGATTCGGACAGATGTATAAATTATGATCGCCAAAGGGTTGAGATAAAAACTTATGACAAATCGCCTGATGATCTTAAAGCAATAGATGGCGAGGAAGTTGAGTATAAATGGCGATTTAAAATTGAATCAGATTTTGCGCCAAGCAGTAGTTTTACACATTTGCATCAACTTAAGGCGGTTGGTGGCAGCGAAGAAAGTATGCCGTTGATAACACTTACCGCACGAAAAGGAAATCCTGATAAATTGGAATTACGTTATGCCGAAAATTTAAGTCAGGAAACCATTACAAAAGTAGATTTAGATGATTTCAAAGGACAATGGGTCGAAGTAGTTGAAGAAGTTGTTTTTGGTGAAACTGGGCGATATAAAATTGAAATTAAAACCGTTTCCGAGTCGCAAGTGCTTTTTGATTATGAAAATACAAATATCCGGATGTGGAAAACAGGAGCCGATTTTATACGGCCTAAATGGGGTATTTATCGTAGCTTAAATGATGAGGTTAATTTAAAAGATGAAATAGTACTTTTTAATGCTTTTAGTATTCACGAACTACCAAATACAGCTATTTGGAGTTGTGTCATAAATGCAGAACTTATACTAAACCCAAATCCTGCAAAGGATTGGTTCAAGGTTGAAAACACCTTGGGTAAATCACTTTCTGTATATAATCAAACTGGTCAACTAGTTTCACAGCTAAATAATATTGAAGAAGAAAGTACAATAGTTACGGGGCTTAAAAAAGGGGTTTATATAGTGACTTTGATTTCACAAAGTGGTAAATTACATACAGGGAAAGTTTTAGTGTATTAAGAAAAGAAAATATAAGGGTTTTTAAATAAATTATTATGAATAAGGTAGTAACATTTGGAGAAATAATGCTGCGTTTGGCAGCACCAGGCTATAAACGTTTTAATCAAACTGATGAATTTACAGCAACCTTTGGTGGTGGCGAGGGTAATGTAGCGGTATCATTGGCTAATTATGGTATCCCGGTGAGTTTTGTAACTCGTTTGCCCGAAAATGATATTGCAAAATCTTGTGTTCAAGAGTTAAGTGGATTGGGCGTTGACACAAGTGACATTATATATGGTGGTGAACGCATGGGGATTTACTTCCTTGAAACGGGGGCTGTAAGTCGTGCCAGTAAGGTGGTTTACGACCGTGCTCATTCGGCTGTTTCAGAGATTGAAAAAGGAATGATTGATTGGGATAAAGTATTTGATGGAGCCAACTGGTTTCATTGGACAGGCATTACACCTGCCATCTCAGAATCAGCAGCTGAAGTTTGCTTGGAGGCTATTAAGGCTGCCAATGAGCGAGGTATAACTGTTTCTACAGATTTAAATTATCGCAAAAACCTTTGGAAGTATGGCAAAACAGCAAGCGAAGTAATGCCTAGTTTGGTTGAGGGATGTGATGTTGTACTTGGTAATGAAGAAGACGCAGCTATGTCGCTTAATATTCACCCTGATGGTGTAGATGTTACTGGCGGGCATGTTGATGCTGATGCTTATTTATCGGTATCTCAGAAGATAATGCAACGTTTCCCAAGATGTAAGAAGGTAATAACAACTTTACGCGGATCAGTAAGTGCAAATCATAACTCCTGGGCTGGCGTATTGTACGATGGTAAAACTTTATTTAAATCACCAAACTACGAGATTACCCACATTGTTGATCGTGTTGGAGGAGGAGACTCATTTATGGGAGGTTTAATTTACGGTTTACTTTCTTACGAAGGTGATGATCAGAGTGCATTGAATTTTGCCGTTGCAGCTTCTTGTTTGAAACATACTGTATATGGCGATTACAATCGTGTTACAGTTGAGGAAGTTGAGAAATTAATGGGAGGTGATGCTTCAGGACGAGTGAGTAGATAATTTATAAGTCAGTGGTCAGTAGCTGTTAGTACGTATTAGTAACTTCTGCCTACTGTCTTCTGCCTTCAAACTTTTTATTATGTCAAAATTTTCAAGAATAGAAGTTACGATGAAGTTGAAAGACAGTGGTATTGTGCCAGTGTTTTATCATGCCGATGTGGAAATATGCAAACAAGTACTCAAAGCTTGTTACGATGGAGGAGCGAGGGTGTTTGAGTTTACCAATCGTGGTGATTTTGCTCACGAAACATTCGCCACCCTAACAAAATATGCACGTGTTGAATTGCCTGAAATGGCAATGGGAGTTGGATCTGTATTGGATGCTGGCACCACCTCACTTTATCTTCAGTTAGGCGCCGATTTTATCGTATCGCCCATATTAAACGAAGATGTGGCCAAGGTTTGCAACCGACGCAAAGTGCTTTGGTCACCTGGCTGTGGTTCTTTAACCGAGATTTCAAAGGCCGAAGAGTTAGGTGCTGAAGTAGTTAAGATATTCCCGGGTCAACAAGTAGGCGGGCCAGATTTTGTTAAAGCGGTAAAAGGGCCTTGTCCGTGGTCGAGTATAATGCCTACCGGAGGTGTTGAACCTACCCGCGAAAACTTAAGTGCGTGGTTTAAGGCTGGTGTGCATTGTGTTGGAATGGGATCGCAACTGATTTCAAAAGATATGATTGCGAATGGAAATTATCAGGCATTACGTGATAAAGTAATCGAAGCACGTGCCATTATTGATGAGATCAGGGCCGTTTAAGGTTCTGATCATATGTCTGTTTATTATTTAAAGTATAAAAATTAAAAGATTGTCATGAAATTTAATCTGGTAGTATTAGCCGTCGTACTGTTCTTATTTACTGCTTGTCAGCCAAAAGCAAATGAAATATATGTAAAAAATGCAGATGAGTTGAATGCTGCAATAGAAAATGCTGTTGCAGGAGACAATATTGTAATGGCTAATGGTGTATGGGAAAACGTTGAGATCGAGTTTTCGGGCGAAGGAGAAGATGGCTTACCGATTACACTGCGAGCAGAAACTGCCGGAGAGGTCTTCATTGAAGGACAATCTAATTTGGAGATAGGAGGTTCTTATTTGGTGGTTGAAGGTTTGTACTTTCGAAATGGTTATACACCAAGCAAGAATGTGATTCAGTTTAAAATTGGTAAGAGTCAGGTGGCAACCCACTGTAGAGTAACTGAATGTCTTATTGAAGACTACAATCAAATGAGTCGTGATCGTTCCGATCATTGGGTTGAGTTTTTCGGACGGTTCAATCAAATGGATCATTGTTATTTAAGTGGGAAGTCAAACGAAGGGCCTACATTAAGAGTTGATATTAAGGGTAATGGGAATATTAATAATTATCACCAAATTGTAAACAACCATTTTGGTCCACGTCCACGTAAAGGCGGGCCTAAAGCTGAAACCATACAGCTTGGAAGTAGCTTTACTTCTATGTCACCAGGTTATACTACTATAGCAAATAACTATTTTGAAGAGTGTAATGGAGAGGTTGAAGTAATATCTAATAAGACCAATTTCAACGAATTTCGAAATAATGTTTTTGATCGTTGTGAAGGTTCGGTTGTGATGCGCCACGGTAACTATTGTAAAATTGATGGCAATCTGTTTTTAGGAGATGGTAAATCTGAAAACATTGGTGGTATTCGGATTATTAATACCGGCCATTGGGTGACAAATAACTTCTTTTACAATTTGATTGGAAAGAGTTTCCGAAGTCCGCTTGCTGTTATGAATGGTATTCCTAAGTCACCATTGAATCGTTATAATCAAGTAACCGATGTGGTTGTGGCTTACAATACTTATATGAATTGTCGTTCGCCATGGCAATTTGGTGTAGGAACAAATATTTCCCAGGCAGAGGTGTTGCCGAAATCAGAAATACGTTCTGCTCGACCAATACGCATGGAAGTAGCAAACAATATTATTTACAATGAGGTGGGCGATCCTCATTTAGTTGTTGAACACGATAAAGCCGATGGAGTAACTTTTGCCAATAACTACATCAGCAATGCGGGCGTAAAATTTAATGAGCGCAAAGGCTTAGAAGTGGCAGATTTTGAAATGAATCCGCTTGGATCATCTGTTTTTGTGCCTGCTTCTTTTGATGGTATGGAAATATATCAAGGTTATGGTTTTGAAACCATTAATGGTGATTTATTAAATCACGAAAGATCAATTGTTGCAATGCCAGGTGCTGTGGTCACTAATGGTTCAACACCTGTTGATTTATTAACAAAGGGGAAATATGGTCCATCGTGGTTTTCTGATGCAGAAGAAGCCATTGATGCAAAAGTTTGGCAAGTAGAACCGGCATCAGCGGATCTGGCAAAAACTATTACCGAAGCTAAGGCTGGAGATATTATTGAACTCGCAGCCGGAGAATATGAGTTTACTCAATCACTTATTATTAATAAGTCGATTACCATCCGTTCGAAGGACAATAATAATAGGGCAACACTGGTATATTCTGGTATTGATCAAAGTCCTGCTTTTGCAATGAATCCGAAGGGACATTTAGTTATCGAAGAGCTTAATTTGAAAGGAAAGAATAGGCAGTATGCTTTTGCCAGCTTAAAGGAGAATATGTCTAGTTTATATTCCCTGCATATTTCAGGCAGTAATATTTCAAACTTTGATTATGTTTTGAAAGCCTACAAGCAAAGTTTTGCGGATGTAATTAGTTTTTCTTCTTGTAATATCACTGATTGTTCTAATGGAATAGAACTGTCGGAAGAAACCAATGATAAAGGGGATTACAATGTGGAATTTCTTACGATTAACCAGTGTGAATTTACAAAGGTGGCTGCAAATGTCATTGATTATTATCGTGGAGGATATGATGAGTCAACCATTGGAGGTAACTTGAGTGTTACCAATAGTACATTTGTAGAATGTGGTCATAGAGAATCTAATGGCATATTATTGAATACGCGAGGAATTGTTAATGTAGATATCTCAAATAATACTTTCAAAAGTAATCGGGTAAAGTTGGTAGCCTTATTATGGGGAGCTAAAAACAATACACATTCGAACAATACCTTATCTCACTCAGGAAAATTAATTGTTGAAGAAAATTTAAAACTCACATTGGTTTATTAAGAGCTATGATGAACTGGCGAAGGTTATTAGGATTAAGTATTATTGTTTGTTTAGCGATTTCGGTATCGGCCAAAAACATACCTGCCGATAAGGTGCTGCCAACAACCGATTTGTTGAAGTATTTGAAGCGTGATGTACAATCGAATTTAAACGGTGACGGAGATTTGGCCAGCGTTCTTCGTGAGCAGTTTTCAGAGCGATTCTTTTATAATTATCAAAATGTTGATGAGCGTTTCGAACTGTATAATCAACTTTACTCTAATGAAAGGGAGCATCGCGATAGAGCGGCCGATCATATGGGTAAATATGCAGATTCAACTATCTGGAAATTACCATTTAATTATTTAGATGGCTCACCAGTCAATTCGTATGCTCTGCGTCATTTGGCACGTCAACATAAAATGATGGATATTGCTTATCTGTATTTTTAAGAAGGCAAAGATCCTAGTTACATCCATTATTGGCATACCCAGTTAAGATCGTTAAATGCAGCCTTTTATGCGGATGAATTTGAAACCATTGAAGATGGCAATGGCGTATATGAGGCTTTTCGTTCGGGTTATCGGGTGTTGAATTGGTTAAGTATTCACAATTTGTTTTTAGGTGAGGATGCCTATACGGATGAGATGCAGCTACAAACCATAGCTACTTTGCTACAACATGGTGCTCATCTATACGAAACCAATGCTAAATTTAAATCGGGTAATCACCAAACGCGAGGCATGTCTGCCTTAGCTATGTTGGCTATTTTGTTTCGCGATTTTGAAGGGACGGATCTTTGGTATCAACATGCCATGGAGATATTGCAGGCTCATATGCAAAAAGAGATAAATGCAGATGGTTTTCAGTTTGAGCGTTCTGTGCATTATCACATGAGCGATATCGCCAATTATTTCTACGTATACCAACTGGCAAATATTAGTTCCATTGAGGTGGATACATTGTGGGAAGCTCAGCTAAAGTCCTTATTTACGACTTTAGCAAAAGTAGCTTATCCCGACAAAAGTGCTCCGGTCTTGCAAGACGATACCGATGATCCTTGGGCGGAGAAAAATAATATTAGTGGAACCATGACTTTAGGTTATGTTCTGTTTGATGATCCTCAGATTGGTTATTTTGCCGAAGCCGAAGTGCGCGATAAAATGTATTGGTTTCTTAATCAGAAACAATTACAAGGATTAAATAGTATTGATACGAAAAAGCCAGAATATGGCTCTTTATTCTTTCCATATACCCACTATTACATTATGCGTGAGGGTTGGAGTGCAGAAGATAAGATGATGATTACTAGTGCTGGTTTGGATAAGGACAAGCCCGATCATCAGCATGGTGATATGCTCGGTATTCAAGCCATAGCATATGGTAAAACCATTCTGCCTAATTATCAGGTGCGTTATTCACTAAAGGACTACGATTTGTTTAAAAACTCTTTAGTGAAAAATGTGGCACTTGTTGATAACGAGCTACAGGGTAAGCAATGGACATCAAATAAGGGGGGAAGTGGATTTGGTAAGTTCAAAAGCTTGCCTCAGCCAAATGTAATTACCTGGGAAAGTAATGATGATTTTGATTTATTTGTGGGAACTCATGATGGTTTTGAGAATGTAGGAGTGAAGTATAGTAGACAGGTAGTCTATGTAAAAGATGAGTTTTGGATTGTAAAAGATAATTTTAATTCTGAATCAAGTCATACTTATAAACAGGTTTGGCAGGGGCATTATACTTCCGAAAACGGAGCTGATTTATTACGGAGTTCCTTTGATGATGCCACAGGATGTGATATTTTTCAGTTGATCGATGCTGACGAGGTAACTTCATCGGGAGCAAGAGGTAAGCAATGGAATATTGTTTCTAAAGCCGATCAGAAAAACTATTCGTTTCTCACCATTATCTATCCTTACAAAGGGTATGGAAATAGAATTGATGAGAGTAAAAATTATAAGATAAAAGGATGGGAAGTAAATACCATGCCTTTTAAAGCAGATGGTGAACAAGTACGAAGTCTATCCAATGAAGATGCTCATTATGTTTTTAATGTGAGACAGCTGACCATTGAAGGTGCAGAAATTAAGTTTTCGGATCAAGTCGATATTTGCTTAATTCGGCAGGAGCTTGGATGGGAATTGCATTTGTTAAGCGATACAGTTATTGAAATAGAAAGAGCATCGAAAAGCATCAGTTTAAAGCCAGGAGAAAAATACAAGATTAAGTAGAAGATATAGTTCGATATGAAGAACACTTGATTTACCTGACATGTATTGGTAGTTATTCGCTAAAGCTGCAGCCTATGGGTTGTGGCTTTTTCTGTTTTACAGGCATGTTGTGGCTTGAATCTTTTCTTAAAATTAGTATATTTAGGCAAAGCAAGCCTATGGGTATAAGAATATTGATGCTCTTCATGTTATTATGGGCGCAAGTAGGATCTATATTTTGCCAAGCGCAAACTAGCATATACTTTAATCATTTAACCATTAATGAAGGTTTACCTTCAAATGCAGCAACTTGTATCACGCAAGATGATAATGGTTTTATTTGGATTGGAACGGAAAATGGCCTGTGTCGCTTTGATGGATACGAGAGTCTTGTTTTTACTCATAACCATAAGTTAGAGTATAGTTTGCAATCCAATAATATAAGTGATATATATTCGATTAATAGCGACAGCTTGTTGATAGCTACTCGCGATGGTATCCATGTATTTAATTATGGAACGCAAACTTTTCATCCACTCGAGATTTCTGATTCGCTGACAAATTCAATAGTTAACGAGAAAGAAATAAGAGAAATATTTGTTGATAGTTCCGGTAATATTTGGATAACGCATCCTCACCTAGGAATTAGTTTAATCGACCTGAAAAATGGGCAGGGACGCTTCTTACCTGTAGCTGATTTTTTGAATGGTGTTAAGCGGTATTACTATAAGTTAGCGGAAGATGCACAAGGTACAGTCTGGGTTTACACTCAGGATGGCGACAAGGTTAGTTCCTTGATATATAAAAATAAAGGAGATATACATTCGATAAGTAGAAGCCCTTTGGAGCTTTTTGTCAACAAGAAGATTCCTTCGGTTAGAGCGGTGGCATCTGATGATAATGGTAATACTTGGTTTGTTTCGAACGAGTTCGTTTATCGTTTAAATTACGAAAATCAAGATAACATTCAGTTTGATGAAATTGCACTCGATTTAGACACGCATGAGGCTTTGGATTATATTCGTCCAAGGAGTCTGAAGGTATACAATAAGCACGTTTTGGTTGGATATCATGATGGTGGTGTTATGTTGCATGATTTGGAGAGTAAGAGTGGTATTCATTATCACAAGTTTTCGAAACAAAATTTGATTCCTTCTAATGGTATTACCAGTTTTAAGATTGATAGTAAGAATCGGTGTTGGGTGGTTGGTTACAATTTTATTGCCCTGCTTGATTCAGTATGTCAACAAATGCAGGTTTTTAAACATGACCCCATCAATACATATTCATTAAAACCTGATTTTAGACACGATGAAAAGATATTTGAGGATGAATCAGGTACTCTTTGGATACCAAGTTTGGCAGAAGGTGTAAATTTCTTTAAGCCAGAAAAACAGAAGTTTAATACTTTACAACATCATCCTTATGATTCTAATAGTCTATCAAGTAATAAGGTAAGGTCGATATACGAAGATAGAAAAGGGTACTTGTGGGTAGGAACAACCGATGAAGGGCTTAATTTAATTGATAGAAAATCCAATGCCGTTATCCGCATGGATAAGGATCAAGGTTTTGTGTCGGATCGTAAAGTATATCAAATCCGTGATTATGAAGGCGAACTACTGATTGGTGATATTGGCTTGAATAAATATAAAGTGGATCATCAATCTTTACGGCTTTCACATCAGTATGCCTTGCAAAATAAAGAGCTTACTGGTCGTGGTCTGCCAGGATGGTTAATAAGTGCTTATTTTGAAGATAGTGAGGGTTACTTGTGGTTGGGTTTTCAGGGGGTAAGTGCAATTCACAAAGATTCGTTGCACAATGGCATTATTCATAGGCTTAATACTGTCGATATTTTAGCAAATAAAGTGTTGAATAGTAGAATCTGGGATATTCAAGCGGATAAAAATGGTGATCTGTGGTTTGGCTCAATAAATGGTATTGTAAAGTATAATCGAACTAGCAAGAAACTTAAAACCTATGTGATTAATGAGCAGAATAATTTTGGTTTGAATAGCGATTTTGTTAATTGTATTCATTTAGCTCAGGATGGTTCACTTTGGTTTGCTACCAAAGGTGGCGGTATTAGTAGATTTATTGACGAGGAAGATCGCTTTGTGAGTTATTCTTCGGATCAGGGCTTGGCAGGTGATATTACATGGGGAATTCTTGAGGATGATGCTGGTTGTTTATGGATTAGCACAAATAATGGTTTGTCGTGTTTTGAAAAGGACAAAAAGCGGTTTACAAACTACAACGAAGCGGATGGCTTGGTTTCGAGGGAATTTGCTGTTAATGCCTATTATAAGTCTCAGAGCGGAGAAATGTTTTTTGGAACCAATAATGGTTTGAGTTTCTTTTACCCTCAGAATATTGTTCATAGTGAATATAAACCCAAACTGAAGATTACTAATTTTTTAGCCAATGGACAATCCCTATTAGCTGAACTAAATGAAGTTGATGAGACAAATAAGCCTATTTGGGAGCGTCAAAAAATTAACCTAAATCATCGCGAGAAAGATATCGAAATTTTCTTCTCAGCTTTTGATTATGCTGCTCCGCAAAGTATACAATACCGTTATAAGTTGTTGCCACAAGATACGGCGTGGGTATATGCCACATCCTCTCAATCAAGTATAGCCTATTCTAATTTGAATTATGGCGAATATATATTTCAATTGCAAAGTACAAATGCTGATGGAGTTTGGTTTGATGATGTTATAGTTGAGTTAGAGATCATTCTGCCGCCGCCATATTATTTAACAATCTGGTTTTGGCTTGTGCTTGTGGTTGTTTTATTATTAGTGTTTACAGTATTTCATCAGGTTCGTTTATATTCGATGAAGCGACGAAAT
Organism: Carboxylicivirga fragile; assembly: GCA_025499625.1. GTDB lineage: Bacteria > Bacteroidota > Bacteroidia > Bacteroidales > Marinilabiliaceae > Carboxylicivirga > Carboxylicivirga fragile. The sequence continues at coordinate 23,830 of JAFMVD010000010.1, forward strand.
CAATTATTAGTACAGGCAGTTAATGCACGAACCAAAGAACTCGTTTCAGTTAACTCTCTTCTTGAAGATAAGCAGGAAGAGATATTGGTGCAAAATGATGAATTGTTGAAACACAGAGAGCAATTGGAGAAACTGGTTGAAGAGCGAACAAGTGAATTAATTGTAGCAAAAGATAAAGCAGAAGAATCAGACCGACTTAAAACTGCTTTTTTAGCTAATATGTCGCATGAAATTCGAACACCTCTTAATGCCATTGTTGGCTTTTCGAGTTTGTTAACTCAAACTGATTTTTCGGAGAAGGAGCAAAAGAGCTATCTGGATTTAATTAATCAAAACAGTTACTCCTTGACTGTGTTAATTGATGATATTCTGGAATTAGCAAAGATTGAAGCCGATCAACTAAGGATACGTAAAAGAGAAGTGCAACTGCGTCCTTTATTTCGAGAGGTGAAAGCCTACTGTGATTTGAAGGAGAGTGATAAGGTAAAAGTGCTTGTTGATATTTCCGACGAATTATTAAATAAGAATATATTGTTGGATGAGGTACGAATTAAAGAGGTGATTTTTAATATACTTGAAAACGCATTTAAATTTACTGCCGCTGGTGTTATTAGTTTAAAGTGTTGTTTTGATAAGCCTAATCTTTATTTTGAAATTAAGGATAGTGGTATTGGTGTTGAGGATAGTGAGTTGGAGCGTATTTTTGAAGCTTTTCATAAGGCAGTAGAAGGAAAGGATGCTATCTATGGCGGAACTGGGCTCGGTTTGGCAATCTGTAAAAAATTGATGTATTTAATGGGAGGTGATATTTCTATTGAATCAACCAAAGGGCAAGGAACCACATTCTCATTTTGGTTGCCGGTGATTTAGTTTTTATTACATAAAACAAAAAAGCCGAAAAACTTTCGTTTTTCGGCTTTCTGTGTAGCGGGGGCCCGACTCGAACGGACGACCTTTGGGTTATGAGCCCAACGAGCTACCAACTGCTCCACCCCGCAATATATCTTAAAACACGTGTGTCTTTCTTCGTTATTGCGGGTGCAAATATAGATGTCTTTATTGTAATGTGCAAATATTTTTTTGCTATCGATGCTAAAAGAGTGAGGGAGGAGTTGCTAATGTGTATTGTGTCAATAATATGAGTGGATGAAAAATATTTATTTTTTTAAATTTCATCGTAAAAAAAGCTTGATAGGGCTTATAAAAGATGAAAACCAGCCTGCTCGTTAGCAAACTGGTTTTTCATTAACCTAACCCAAATCTATGAAAAAAAATCTGACAGGTAAAAAGCAATAATGCTGCCAAGAATGATTGAAGTACCATTAAAAGATGTGAAGAAAACACAACAAGCTATAACTTGCTAGTTGTTTTGATTTGGCGTGCCAAAACCAAGTATATGAGAAATAAGGGCTGAAAATGGTAATATCTTCTGTAGTCTCTTCTATTATTGTTACTTTTGGGTTTTGATAAAAAAACGAGGCATGAGTCAAGATAAAAAGACGGAAATTGGACAATTAGGTGAATTTGGATTAATTCATCATTTAACTGATAATATAAAGCTTAAGCACGATTCAAGTGTGAAAGGAGTAGGTGATGATGCCGCAGTAATAGATTTTACAAATAAGAAAACGGTAGTTACCACAGATTTGCTTTTAGAAGGTATTCATTTTGATTTGACATATACCCCATTAAAGCATCTGGGATATAAAGCTGTTGTTGTAAATGTGAGTGATGTGTATGCAATGAATGCGACCCCAACGCAAATTACTGTTTCCTTAGGCTTGAGTTCTAAAATGTCTGTTGAAGCATTGGATGAGTTGTACGAAGGTATTTATGCAGCTTGTGATTTTTACAATGTTGATTTAGTTGGAGGCGATACTACATCGTCTTTAACAGGTTTAACCATTAGTGTAACGGCTTTGGGTGAGGCAGATGCTGAAAAGTTGGCTTATCGTAAGGGGGCTAAGCCAAATGATTTAATTTGTGTATCGGGTGATTTGGGTGCAGCTTACATGGGTTTGCAATTACTAGAGCGTGAGAAAAAAGTATATAGCTCCAATCCGGGAGTTCAACCAGATTTATCGGGTTACGATTATTTATTAAGTCGTCAATTAAAACCTGAGGCGCAAAAGCATGTGGTTGAGTTGTTGTCAAAACTTGAGGTTGTTCCAACATCCATGATTGACATTTCTGATGGCTTGTCGAGTGAGATAAAACATATTTGCAGTCAATCAAACGTTGGCTGTCGTATTTATGAGGATAAATTACCAATTGATCCAACCACCTCTATGTTGGCAGAAGAGATGGGCATGAACCCTATCGTTGCTGCCTTAAATGGCGGTGAAGATTACGAACTACTATTCACAATTAGTCAAAGCGATTATGAGAAGTTTGCAAATCTTGAGGATGTGAAATTGTATGTAGTTGGCCATATCACTGAAGAAAGTAAAGGATCATACCTTGTAACCAATGCCGATCAGGAAGTGGAGCTGCAAGCCCAAGGGTGGAATCCTATTAAAGAATAAATAAACACGAAATCTCAGAATAACGGTTCTTTGATTGAAAAATATAAAGAAAGGTGACCAAGTGCTTTTACGGCACTTAATTCCTTTATATATTTATGCCTTAACCCAAATCTAATGTACGAATACATAAGTGGCAAAATAGCCGAAGCAAGCCCAGCACATGTTGTAATTGATGTGAATGGCATTGGTTATATGCTTAATATTTCTTTAAATACCTTTAGTCGTCTCGAGGGCAAAACACAAGCTCAATTGTTTGTTCATGAGAACATAAGGGAAGATGCCTTTCAATTATACGGTTTTGCTGAAGCCAGTGAGCGAGAGTTATTCCGTCATTTAGTTTCTGTTTCTGGTATTGGTTCCAACACGGCGCGTATGATGTTATCATCGCTTAGTCCCGAAGAATTAAGGGGAGCTATTCTTACTGGTAATGTCAATCAAATTAAAAGTGTTAAAGGTATTGGTGCCAAAACGGCACAGCGTGTTATTATTGATTTAAAAGACAAGCTGAGTAAGGAGCCATTGGATCCGAAAATATTTGCTGAGCAAGACAATACTATACGCGACGAAGCGTTATCTGCATTAGTGATGTTGGGCTTTGTAAAAGCAAGTGCTCAAAAAGCCATAAATAAGATATTGAGTCAATCGCCAGATGCTAAGGTGGAAGAGGTGATTAAACAGGCTCTTAAAATAATGTAAGTCAGTACCGGGAACTAAGTGCAGTTGAAGAAGATTCTACGAAATAGTATAGTGTTATTCTCCATAGTAGGGATGATGTTGGTTGCTGATGCAAATCCAATGTCTCACATACCCTATCAAGTAGCTTCGGAAAGCTGGATGGCTCAACCGGATTCTGTTCTTACAACAGAACCCGTCGATCTTAAATATCAGATTAAAGATAAAAGTGGAAACCCCTTATTAGAGCAAGAAGAGCAATCAGGACTTGATTTACATGATCCTTCTAATCTTGGTTACTCCGCCGAGTACGATAACAAAACAGGCAACGTTACCATTTATCGCAAAATGGGTAACATTGATGTGAAGTTGCCTTACACCATGTCGCTTGAGGATTACTTGAATGTAGATACACGAAAGTCTATCTTATCCTATTGGCGCACCAAGCAGCAAGAAGATAATGCACAGTTTGGTGAAAGTTCGGTTTTTAACAAGATGTGGCAAAATGTTGGTGGCGATGCTTTCGAAGGCATATTTGGAAGTAACAAAATCAATGTGCGTTTGCAAGGTATGGCTGAATTACGTGTAGGAGTTCAGCGCACCACAATCGATAATCCTGTTTTACAAGAGCGATTAAGAAAAACAACCACCTTCGATTTTCAAGAGAAAATTCAAATGAATATCTCTGGAACCATTGGAGAGAAGTTAAAGCTTGGCGTTAACTATAATACAGAAGCAACCTTTGACTTTGAGAACCAGATTAACCTGGAATATGAAGGTGGTGAAGATGATATATTGAAGAAGGTAGAAGCAGGTAACGTTACTTTGCCTTTGCCCGGAACTTTAATTACAGGTAGCCAAAGTTTGTTTGGTATTAAAACGGAAATGCAGTTCGGTAAATTAACGGTTACCAGTATTTTCTCTCAGCAACGTGGCGAAACCTCTGTAATGAATATTGAAGGAGGTGCCGAAACGCAAGAGTTTGAAATTAGTGCACATGATTACGATCGAAACCGACATTTCTTCTTAAGTAAATATTTTCGCGAACGATATAATGATGCCTTAGAGCGTTTACCTATTATTAATAGTGATGTTAATATTAATCGTGTAGAGGTATGGGTAACAAACAGACGCAGTGATGTGGACGAATCACGTAATGTGGTGGCCTTTGTTGATTTAGGTGAGAATCAAGAAAGCATTAGTGTTGATGAGGATGGAGGCAATAACCATAACAACTTGTGGAGCGGTGATCGAGGTGTGCCACCTCAAAATAAAGCAAATACTTTGTATTATGATATGAGCGAGGGTGCCTACGCTGATGTAAGAGACATTAATAAAGTAACCCAAACGCTTATAGGGTCGCAATTTGATGATGTTGGATTTGCTAATGCTGTACATTATGAGAAGCTGGAGAATGCACGTAAATTATCTGAAACAGAATATACCATCCAACCTAAGCTGGGTTATATCTCTTTAAACTCGGCCTTGAATGCGGATGAAGTTTTATGTATTGCCTACGAATATACCAAGTCGGGCCAATCCTATAAGGTTGGTGAATTCACCAATAATGATCAGAGTCAAGCAGACCAAACCTTATTATTGAAGTTATTGAAGGGTACTAATCTTTCACCTACAATTCCTACCTGGGACTTGATGATGAAGAATATATATTCCATCAATGCCTATCAGGTTAATCGTGAGGATTTTATTCTTGATGTTACTTACGTAAACGATAGTACAGGTAGTGATATAAATTATTTTCCGGAAGGACCTAAGGAAGTTGGTGGTCAGCCATTAAATGGCGAGTTGTTTCTTCGTTTAATGAATTTGGATAATCTGAATACACGTAACGATTATCAGCCAGATGGTATTTTTGATTATGTTGAAGGTTTTACTATTAGACCTGATAATGGGCGAATTATTTTCCCTGTATTGGAGCCATTTGGTAGTGATCTCGAAGCTCGTTTGGTAGGAGAATCAGCTTTAATAGACAAATATGTATTCTATAGTCTATATGAAAATACACAGATAATTGCTGAGCAAGATGCGTCGAAAAACAAATATAAATTAAAGGGGCGTTTTAAATCAAATTCTGGCTCAGAGATTTCCTTGAATGCCATGAATGTACCACAAGGTTCAGTGGTAGTAACGGCAGGAGGTATCCGTTTGGTTGAAAATACGGATTATACGGTTGATTATACCTTGGGGCGTGTTCGCATTATCAATCAGGGTATATTATCATCGGGAACACCAATCCAGGTTTCTTTAGAAAATCAGTCGCTGTTTAATTTACAGACAAAAACGCTAATGGGAACACACATGAATTATCAGATCAATGATAATTTTAACATTGGTGGTACCGTAATGCATTTGAGCGAACGACCTTTGACTCAAAAGGTGAACATTGGGGATGAGCCAATCTCAAATACCATCTGGGGATTAAATACGTCCTTTTTTACCGAATCAATGGGTATAACCGAGGCGCTCGATGCCTTACCTTTGGTACAAACAAAGGAAAAATCGAGCATTACTTTTGAGGGAGAATTTGCCCATTTAATTCCTGGTCATCCTGAGGTTATTGATGAAACTGGTACATCTTATATAGATGATTTTGAAGGAACACGTATCTCGTATGATATGCGTAACTGGACAGCTTGGCAATTGGCAAGTGTACCACAAGGGCAATCAGAAATGTTTCCTGAAGGAGAGTTAATTGACGATTTAAGAAATGGAATTAACCGTGCTAAGTTTGCATGGTACTCCATCGATCCTTTGTTTTTAAGAAATGATTCACGTACACCGGGGCACATCAAAGACGATGAAGAACAGAAAATGAACCATTGGGTTCGAGAAGTTTTTGAAAGTGAAATATTTCCAAATCGTCAAGCTGCTTACGGGCAAGCCACTAATTTACCTGTTTTAAATGTATCTTTTTATCCGAACGAAAGGGGGCCTTATAATTTTGACGCTCTTGCAAATGGTGATCCAGAGTATTCTGAAGGGATCAATGTAGATGGCACACTAAGGGAGCCAGAAACCAGGTGGGGTGGAATGATGCGAAATATTGATGTGAATGATTTTGAAGCAGCCAATATCGAATACATTGAGTTTTGGATGATGGATCCATATGTTTACAATGATGATTTCTCGGATGCAAATGATGGAGAAATCTATTTTAACTTGGGTAATATTTCCGAAGATATCTTACGCGATTCAAGAAAATCGTTTGAGCATGGATTACCTGGGCCAAATGAACCTTTTGATGTGGATGATACCCAATGGGGTTATGTTTCGCGAAAGCAGAACCTGGTAAATGGATTTAGTAACGATCCGGCAACTCGTTTGGCTCAAGATGTGGGTTTAAATGGGATGAATTCAGAACAGGAAGTTGATTTCTATACCGCCTATATGGAACTTATTAATGGTATGGGAGATAATGAACTATCAGGTGAAGCTAAGGTAAAAATTAAAGCTGACCCGGCTTCAGATGATTTTCAGTATTTTAGAGGAACTATACTGGATCAGGAACGAGCTAGTGTCTTAGATCGTTATAAGCACTTTAATAATCCTGAAGGAAACTCTAAACCATCAGAATATTCAGGTGAGTCGTTCCCAACTGCTGCCAAATCATTGCCCGATGCTGAAGATATTAATCGAGACAATACTCTAAGTGAGAATGAAAGCTATTTCCAATACAAGATACCCATTTCGAAAAGTACAATGGATGTTGAGTCGAATGAGTTTATTGTAGATAAAAGAGATGGGGATAGCGAGTATGGGGTTCCTGATAAAAATGGAATACGAGCTGATTGGTATTTATTTCGAATTCCTATAGCAATCCCTGATAGCACTGTGGGTACAATCTCTGATTTTCGTAGCATTCGATTCATGCGTATGTTTATGCGTGGATTTAAGGATACGACCAATCTGCGTTTTGCGACTTTGGATTTGATTAAAGGAGATTGGCGCAAATTCACAGATGCTGTTGATCAAACAGGTAGTAATAATAATCAGGTTGTTACAAAATTTGAGGTTTCAGCTGTTAATATTGAAGAAAATTCGCAAAAATCACCAGTCAATTATCTGCTTCCACCGGGTATCGATCGTGTTATAGATCCGGCTAATCCTCAGTTACGAGAATTAAATGAACAATCGCTCTTATTGAAAGTTGAAGATTTAGCAGGAGAAGAGGAACGCGCTGTTTATAAAACCATGAATATGGATATTCGCCAGTACAAACGAATGAAAATGTTTGTACATGCTGAAGCTATAGAAGGCAAAGAAATAGAAGATAATCAAATGTATGCTTTTATTCGCATTGGTAGCGATTATAGTGACAATTTTTATGAGTATCAAATACCACTTAAGATTACTGAGCCAGGAAGTTATACGGATAATCCTACGAATCGTCGTATTGTGTGGCCTGAGGAAAATGATTTTGACATTGCCTTGGAAGTTTTTCAGACTGTTAAGTTGAGGCGTAACGACGAGGCTCGTAAGGAAAACCCAACGGCGTTTTTTAATGAATTATTTCCAATTAGAGATCCAGAAAACAATAATAACACGGTTTCGGTTATGGGTAATCCTAACTTGAGCAATGTACGTACCATAATCATGGGAGTTCGCGCACGTGGTAAAAGTGGGACAAAATCGATTGAGGTTTGGATGAACGAATTACGCATGACTGATTTTGACGAGCAAGGTGGCTGGGCTGCCAATGCACGTATGTCGGTTAAGTTGGCCGATTTAGGTAGCGTTTCCTTAGCGGGTAAGAAAAGTACTGTAGGTTTTGGAAGTATCGACCAAAGTGTACAGGAGCGTAGTCAGGAAGATTTTTATCAATACGATATAGCTACAAACCTTGAATTAGGTAAGTTCTTGGGGCCAGAATCCCGTTTGAGCATGCCATTCTATTTTGGTTACTCAAAGTCGGTTGCCAGTCCTAAGTATTACCCGCTCGATCCGGATATACCCCTGGATGTTGCATTGAAGAATGCGGACAGTGAAGCTGCGAAAGATTCGATTAAAGCCTTATCTCAGAATGTTGTTAAGCGCCGAAGTGTGAACTTTACGAACGTTAAATTAATGCCTAAAAAGGAAAAGGTTCAGTTTTACGATCCTTCAAATATTTCGGCTACCTATTCGTTCAACGAAACGAGTAAGCACGATGTAAATACCGATCATTCAACGGATAAAAGCTATAGAGGTATATTAGCATACAATTATACAACTCGCCCTAAGGCTGTTGAGCCGTTTAAGAAAGCAATTAATGCCAAGTCTTTGGCTTTGATAAAGGATTTTAATTTCTATTATTTGCCTACGCAATTGTCGTACCGTTGGGAGTTTAGTCGACAATATCGAGAATTACAATTACGTAATAATACCGGATCGATCATTACACCAGAGTTGTCAGTTTCGAAAGATTTTGATTGGAACCGTTATTTTGATATGCGCTATAGTTTAACCAAGTCGCTTAAGTTAAGTTTTAAGGCGGTTACCAACGCGCGTATTGATGAGCCTGAAGGTGCGGTTAACAAGGATTATGATCGTGATGCTTATAATGAATGGCGCGACGAGGTATGGCGTAACATCATGAGTATGGGACGAACGACTACGTATCAACACAATTTTGATGTAAGTTATACTATTCCAATTAATAAAGTGCCATTGTTAGATTTTACATCAGCAAACCTGCAATATCGCGCTATGTATCAATGGGAAGCAGCACCAGTACTAGCTGCTGATGATGATACTAAGATTGGTAATACCATACGAAATTCAAATACCGTACAGGCCAATGGCCAGCTTAATATGACAACTTTATATAAAAAGGTGCCATATTTAAAGGAATTGGATAAAAAGTATCGTTCATCCCGTCGCTCTAGTGGCGGTTCGAAGGATGGAAAACGAACAGTTCGTTTTAACGATTCAAAGATTAATCTTGAGGAAGGCAAGCCATATGTCATTAATCATAAATTAAAAACGGAGGAAACGGCTGTGCGCGTTTTTGATAGTAGCGGCCGACCAGTAAGAGGAAAATCAAATACTTTAGGTAAGAATAAGGTTGAGTTTATTCCAGATAAAACGGCGGAGAATGCGCGTGTAATGGTAACAGGTACTGTTTCAGAAAATAATTCACCATTTAAATTGGCTATGGATTACACCACATTATTGTTGACTTCTCTTAAATCGGCTACGGTCTCGTATTCTGAAAATAATGGTACTATTTTACCTGGGTTTATGCCAGAGGCAAAATTCATGGGAAGTTCTTCTGGTTTTACAGCGCCAGGTGCGCCGTTTATACTTGGTTGGCAGAATCGTGATTTTGCCGTTAACGCCTCAAATAATGGCTGGCTCACAACAGATTCAAGTATGGTTAATCCGTATGTGATGACGCATCGTGAAGACTTTTCTGTTAAATTCACTCTGGAGCCAATTAAAGGATTAAGGATTGATGTTAATGCAGATCGAAGTTATGCTAAAAATATAAATGAATATTATATAGCAGGCGATTCACGAGCAAGTGGAAGAAGTGAAAGCGGTAACTTTTCAATGAGTTTTAATATTTTCCGTACAGCATTCAGATCGGTTGAAAGAACAGGTGCCATGGAATCAGAAACCTTTAATGATTTCTTGAATAATCGTCAGATTGTGGCAGATCGACTTAATGTAAAGCAAGATGATGACGGAGCTTACCTAAACAAACAGGAGGTGCTTATCCCATCGTTCTTAGCTGCTTATTCAGGTAAAAGTGCGAATTCTATCTTTACAGAAACATTTCCGAGTTTATCCAAGATACATCCTAACTGGCGTATCACTTACGATGGTTTATCAAGGGTTAAAGCATTTAAAAATATTATTAAATCTTTTGATATTTCACATGCCTATCGTTCAACCTATAATATGGGAGCATATGTGTCTCGCACTCCCAATACTCAATTTGAACCAGTTACTGAGTATGATGTTAATGCCATCACTGTTTCTGAGCAGTTTAACCCTTTAATACAATTTAATATTACTTGGGTTAATTCCTTAACTACACGATTAGAGATGAAGAAAGCCAGAACCTTAAGTTTAAGTATTGGTAATAATCAAGTCATCGAAAATTATAACGATGAGATTGTTATTGGCCTAGGTTATCGCTTTGATAAGATGAACTTGATCTTTGGAAATGGAGGAAGTCAAAAATCTATCAGTAACGATTTAAATTTACGAGCCGATTTTTCTATACGCGACAATACCAGTATTATACGTAAAGTTGAGGAAGGGTATAATCAATTGACATCGGGTCAGAAAATTACTACGGTGAAGTTTACAGCTGACTATGCTCTAAGTGATCGATTTAATATGCAAGTATTTTACGATACCAATGTAAATAACCCATATATATCCTTGAGTTATCCTACAACTAATACGAATTTTGGGGTTAGTTTCCGCTTCTCTTTGGCTCAATAGCATAAAAAAAATATGATTTTTATTAGCGTTTAGAAACGAGTTGTCGTTGTAAGTCGTTGTTAGATAAGGTCTAGTGAGTTTGAGTGTTTCGTATGGTTTTTAAGTATCTGATGTTAATCGTAGAATTTAATTAATAAATTATTTACATTTGACAAAGCGTAAATTAAAACTACTATTATAATGAATGTACCTGAAAATCTAAAGTTTACAAAGGATCATGAGTGGATCCTTGTTGATGGCGATATAGCTACCGTAGGTATTACTGAGTTTGCTCAAGGCGAACTTGGCGACATCGTTTTTGTTGAAATTGAAACTGAAGACGAAGAGCTTGATAAAGAAGAGGTATTTGGTACGATTGAGGCTGTTAAAACAGTTTCTGATTTGTACATGCCTTTATCTGGTAAAATCGTTGAGGTAAACCCTGAGTTAGAAGGGCAGCCTGACCTTGTTAACAAAGAACCGTTTGAGGGTGGTTGGATGATTAAAATCCAAGTAGCTGATACTTCAGAATTAGATGAGCTGTTAACTGCTGATCAGTACAAAGAACTTATTGGATAATTTGTGAATTGTTCAAATAAAAAAAAAAGCGGCTAATAGCCGCTTTTTTTATGTCTTTATTTCTTTTTGATTATCCTTCGGGGTAATATCCTTTAATGATACCACGCTGCGAATTACGCACAAATAAGATGATTTCATCACGTTCTTTTGATGCTGGTAATTCAGCTTCAATGCGCTCAATAGCATCACTGTTGTTAAGTCCCATTTGGAACAAGTAGCGATAGATATTTTGGATGTCTCTAATTTGATCGTTATTAAAACTACGACGGCGCAAACCAATCGAATTAACACCAGCGTATGAGATGCGAGCTCTACCTGCCTTTACATAAGGAGGAACATCTTTTCCAATCAGCGTTCCGCCAGAAATCATAACATGAGATCCGATATGTACAAACTGGTGTATGGCAGAAGTACCTCCAATGATTGCAAAATCATCAATAACTACTTCCCCTGCAACTTGAACTGCATTGGCCAAAATAACATTATCGCCAAGAATGGCATCGTGTGCAATATGTGTATAGGCCATTAGCAAGCAGTTGCTGCCAACTATTGTTTTGCCCTTAGCTTTAGTACCTCGGTTTACTGTTACGCATTCGCGTATTGTTGTGTTGTTACCGATTTCGGCTGTTGTTTCCTCGCCGGCAAACTTTAAATCCTGTGGGATAGCACCAATTACCGCTCCTGGAAAAATATTACAGTTCTTTCCTATTCGTGATCCTTCAAGAATTGTAACATTCGATCCAATGCGCGTACCTTCTTCGATAACTACATTCTTATCGATGGTAACAAAAGGTTCAATTACCACGTTAGGTGCAATCTTTGCCTCTGGATGAATATATGCTAACGGTTGTTTCATATGTTTCTTGTTTTTTTGCGTCTTTATTCAGCCTAATTCAGTGTGTTTTCTAGGACAAATGTACTTTTTTATTTGTTCTTTACTACTTGAGCAACAAATTCTCCTTCCGAGACGATTGAATCGCCTACGAAAGCTGTGCCTTTCATGTTGGCCATTCCTCGACGGAATTCGCTTACCATTTCTAGTTTAAATAGAATAGTGTCACCAGGAACAACCTTCTTGCGTAGTTTAACATTGTCAATTTTAAGGAAGTAAGTGCTATAAGCACTTGGATCATCCAGTTGACTCAAAATGAAAATCCCTCCAGCCTGTGCCATAGCTTCAATCTGCAGAACAGCTGGCATAACTGGTTCGTGCGGGAAATGGCCTACAAAGAATGGTTCATTCATGGTCACATTCTTGACACCAACTATTGAAGATTCATTCAATTCAATAATTTTATCGACCAACAAAAATGGTGGGCGATGCGGTAACATCTTTTTAATGTCGTTGATGTCGTAGATGGGTGTATCGTTAGGATTGTAATTTGGCGTTTCTGGTTTAAGCGCACGTTTTTTTATCTCCTTACGAATCATTTTTGCAAACTCAACATTGGCCATGTGGCCTGGTCGAGTCGCCATAATACGTCCTTTAATAGGTAAGCCACATAATGCTAGGTCACCTATTACATCTAATAACTTATGGCGAGCTGGTTCGTTAGAATGAACTAACTCTATATTGTTAAGGATACCAGTAGGTCTTACTTCTACACGAGGCTGATCAAACAGGTCGGCAAGTTTATCAAGTTCTTCTTGCGTTACTTCCTTATCTATAATGATAATGGCATTGTCTAAATCGCCACCTTTAATCAGGTTGTTTTTAAGTAGTGGCTCTAGTTCATGGAGAAAAACAAAGGTGCGACAAGCACTTATTTCTTCCTCGTATTCATCAAAACTATCGAGCGTTGCATATTGATTAGAAAGGTGCAGTGATTGATCAAACGAGATTTTAACATCAGCACTAAACTCATCATCAGGAAGTGCGACAATTTTGATGCCTAGCTCCTTGTTTTCGTATGTCATCTTTTCTTTGACAACAAAATACTTGCGTTCAGCATCTTGTTCTTCAACGCCGACATCCTTAATGGCCTTCACAAAGAATTTTGCACTGCCATCTAAAATTGGCGCTTCAGGTCCGTCAACTTCAATTAGGCAATTGTCAATTTTAAGAGCTGTTAAAGCAGATAAGCAATGCTCAATTGTACTAACACTTGCTTCACCTTTGCTTAATACGGTGCCTCTTTGTGTGTGAGAAACATTATCGGCTAATGCGTCAATAATAGGCGCTCCTTCAAGGTCGATTCGCTTGAATTTATAACCGTGATTTTCTGGTGCTGGGTTTAATGTAAAATTAACCTTTGCTCCAGTATGTAATCCAGTACCGCTAAGGGTAATTGATTGTTTGAGTGTTTTTTGTTTTTCAATCATAATCCGTTCCATTTTCAGATTAAAATCTGAAAGCTCATTTATTTCTTTAATTCAGCAATTTCTTTTTCACATGCTTCAAGCTGAGCTTTCAATTCAGGTAGACGTCGGAAAACAACGTAAGCCTTATTAAAAGCGCCTATCTCCATCGAAGGTGAACCAAGCTGTATTGTTCCTTCTTTACGAATGGCTTTACTAATGCCCGACTGAGCACCAACCTTCGTTTTATTTGCTATTTTAATATGTCCGTTACAAGCAGACTGACCGCCAAACATACAATCATCACCAATTTTGGTCGATCCTGCAATGCCCGTTTGGGCTGCTATCACTGTGTGTTCGCCAACTTCCACATTGTGGGCAATCTGTACCAAATTATCGAGCTTAACGCCTTTTTTAATTATGGTTGATCCCATTGTGGCTCGATCGATGGTTGTGTTAGCACCTATTTCAACATGATCTTTTAAAATCACATTACCGATTTGTGCTACCTTTTTGTAACCATTACTTGACGAAGGGGCAAAACCGAAACCATCGCTGCCGATAATTGCACCAGCATGAATCGTACAATCTTTGCCTATGGTACAATTCTTATATACCTTAACGCCTGGAAATAATACAGTGTTATCTCCTATCTTAACATTGTCGCCAATGTAAACTTGTGGATATACTTTTACATTATCTCCCAGGTTTACATTCTCACCCACATAAGCAAATGCTCCAATGTATGCAAAGTCGCCTACAGTTGCAGTTTTATCCACAAAAGAGGGTTGTTCGATACCAGTTTTTTTAGGCTGGCTTTGTTCGTACATCTCTAGTAAGATTGCTATTGCCTGATAGGCATCAGGAACTCTGATAAGCGTTGCGGAAATTTCTTTCTCTGCTTTGAAATCATCATTGACAATGACTACATCGGCTTGAGTGTCATAAATGTAACTCGTATATTTGGGATTAGCCAGAAAAGTAAGGGTTTCGGGTTTACCATCCTCAATTTTAGAAACATTAGTGATTGTTGCCTCTGCATTTCCCTCTACTTTACCGCTTACTAATTCGGCAATCTGACTTGCTGTAAATTTCATTTGTGTCAATGTTTGTGTTTCGCTTTTTTCAACCTATAAAGATAAGGTAATATTAGGCGTTACATCAAAAAAATTGCTGCAAAGCTAGTAAATATATTTATTTATAAAACTATATAAGGTGCACGAAGCGCTATTGGTCAGTCATTTTGGGGTAACATAAATAGTGTTTTCTAACTGTTTTTCCCAAAACACTTAGGTTGAGCATGTCTGATGCATCTGTAATGTCAACAAGTGTGTTGTTGCCGTAAAGTATTTTAATGCGTTCATCGCTTGGATTGTAAGCATTGTTCGATATGGTATCTGAATAAAGAAAGAAGTTGATGTCTTCTGTGTTTTCCAGTTTATATCGTTCTTTGATAGTTTCTTTAATAGAATTTACCTTCTTGCCATCAAAAGGGCTGGGTGATAACTCAATGCTAAATAATTGACGATGAACAAAATTTTGAGCTAGCTTCGACAGTATAGGGTCTTCGTGATTAGTCCATACTTTAATAGAACTCATTATGTCATCATCGTCAAGTAATGCGAAGTTTTCGACGATGGATGGAAGCTCCTGAAATTTATCAATGGTTAATTGCTCCTTCATAAAATAAATTAAATGAGGAGGCGCAAATAATTCTAAACCCTCTGCAACCAATTGTTTGGCTCGTTTTAAAATGTGAATAAGCATGCGTTCGGCCACCAATGCTGTTTTATGCAAATAAACTTGCCAATACATTAGTCTGCGGGCAACCAGAAATTTTTCAATGGAGTAGATGCCTTTTGACTCTATAACCAAGTCATCGTCCATCACATTAAGCATTTTAATGATTCGGTCTGAGCCAATAACGCCTTCTGATACGCCAGTGAAAAAACTATCGCGCTTAAGGTAATCCAACCTATCCATGTCTAATTGACTTGAAACCAATTGGTGTAAGAATTTCTTCTGGTATGTATTGTTGAATATGGATAAGGCCATGTCCAGTTTGCCATTCATCTGAGAATTTAAATCCTGCATCATGATGAGCGAAATGGCTTCGTGCGACACCTCCAATAATGTATTTTCGAGTACATGACTAAATGGGCCGTGCCCAATATCATGAAGAAGTATGGCAGCATGTACAGCTTCCGATTCTTCGTCACTAATATCGTGCCCCTTCGAGCGTAAAGTATCAACCGCCGAACTCATAAGGTGCATAGCTCCAAGCGCATGTTGAAAACGCGTGTGCATAGCACCAGGGTAAACAATGTGAGTTAATCCTAATTGTTTTATTCTGCGCAGGCGCTGAAAGTATTCGTGCTCAATTAAATCGTATAATAGGTCGGAAGGTATTTTAATGAATCCATAAACAGGATCATTGATAATTTTACGCTTATTAATGGTGGCCATATTTGTTGTAAATCAAATTATCGGGGCAATATACGAAATAGGCAATTAACCTTTCTTTAAAAAATACATAAACCATAGTTATTAGAAATAGAACAAGCTTATTGTTAATGTCAATACTTGTATTTGGTTTTATTATCATTTGTTTAATAATAATGTTGGTGCTTGCTTTTGTTTGGAATAATGCACTTTAATAGTTAACTTTGCGCAGATTTACCAATCGAAGGTATAGGGGGCACTAATAGTCCCCTATTTTATTACAATAACAAAATGATTACAGATACTTTAATAGAAGGTTTTATTTCAGAAAAGTTGCAGCAAGACGAGATGTTTGTCGTTGAGATTGTTGTGCGACCTGGGAATAAGATTGCAGTAGTTGTTGATAATGATAATGGGGTGCCCATTAGTTATTGTATTGAGCTTAGTAAACTCATTGAATCTAATCTGGATAGAGAAGTAGAGGATTTTGAGTTAGAAGTATCTTCTGCCGGTATCGGTCAGCCTTTTAAAGTATTACGCCAGTATAAGAAGAATATTGGTCGCGAAGTTGAAATGTTGACTACTGCTGGAAAGAAATTGAGTGGTAAATTATTGAGTACTGACGATACAGGGTTTGAAGTTGAGATAGGAGAGATGATTAAGTTGGAAGGAAAAAAACGAAAAGAATTGCAACTTAAAACTGTACGTTATAGTTTTGATGAGGTTAAACAAGTAAAAGACATAATATCTTTTTAAATATTCCGAAGCATGGAAAATATTAATCTGATAGATACGTTTTCAGAGTTCAAAGAACTAAAGAATATTGATCGTGCAACCATGATCAGTGTTTTGGAAGATTCGTTTCGTAGCGTTTTGATTAAACGTTTTGGTACGGACGAAAACTTTGATGTGATCATTAATGATGACAAAGGAGATTTTGAAATCTGGCGTAATCGCGAAGTAGTAGCAGATGAAGACTTAGAAGATGCAAATCTTCAAATTTCGTTAACTGAAGCGAATAAGATTGACAGTGATTATGAATTAGGCGAGGAAGTTACCGATGAGGTGAAGTTCCTTGATTTTGGTCGTCGTGCCATATTGAGCTTGCGCCAAAACCTTTCTGCTCGTATTCTTGAGTTAGAGAAAGATAATATCTATCACAAATACAAGGATCGTATTGGTGAGATTGTTACCGGTGAAGTTTATCAAATTTGGAAGCGAGAGATTCTGATTATTGATGATGAAAACAACGAGCTAATCTTACCTAAAGCCGAACAGATTCCATCTGATTTCTTTAGAAAAGGAGATACGGTACGAGGTGTTGTTGTGAAGGTGGATATTAGAAACAATAATCCATTGATTCTATTATCGCGTACATCACCGGTTTTCCTAGAGCGTTTATTCGAACTTGAGGTTCCTGAAATCTATGATGGTTTAATTACCATTAAGAAGATTGTTCGAGTTCCTGGAGAACGTGCAAAAGTTGCTGTTGAATCATACGATGAGCGCATCGATCCGGTTGGTGCTTGTGTTGGAATGAAAGGATCACGTATTCACGGTATTGTTCGTGAGTTACGTAACGAAAATATTGACGTCATTAATTACACTTCAAATGTTCAGTTGTTCATTCAAAGAGCATTGAATCCCGCTAAAATTATCAACATTAAGTTGGTAGAGGAAACTGGTAGAGCAGAAGTGTATTTACGTCCGGAAGAAGTGTCTCTGGCAATTGGTAAGGGTGGGTTGAATATTCGCCTTGCTGGTCAGCTGACTGGTTATGAATTAGATGTTTATCGCGAAGCAGACGAGGATGATGAGGATGTAACCTTGGATGAATTCTCGGATGAAATTGATAGTTGGGTACTTGACGAATTAAAAGCGATTGGTTGTGATACAGCTAAATCAGTTCTGGATTTATCGGAAGAAGATCTGGTTAAACGTACTGATTTGGAAGAAGAAACCATTCGCGATCTGAGGAAAATATTAAGTGCTGAATTTGAATAATTCACTATATTTGCCACGCAAACAATTGTAGCCACACAAAAATACGAATAGAAGAGTCCCGTTATATGGCAGTTGGAAAAAGACTTAGTAAAGTAGCTCGCGAATTCAATGTTGGAATAAGCACCATTGTGGAATTCTTGGGTAAAAAAGGATTAAAGATTGAAGGTAATCCTAATACCAAGGTTTCAGAAGATATGTATTCTTTGTTAGAAAAGGAATATCGTAGTGATTCTAATGTTAAAAAAGAATCTGAGAAGCTGACTAAATTAAAAGATAAATCGAGAAAAGAATCGATATCGATAGAAGATATTCGTGACGATATCGAGCCGAATATTGAAAAATCGGAAAAGAAAGCTGAAGCTCCAGCTGCTGAAGAAGCGAAAAAGGAAGATGCAGGTCCAACTGTTGTTGGGAAAATTGATTTGGAAGCGTTAAAGCCAAAGAAGAAAGAAGCACCTGTTAAACCAAAAGCTGAAGTTAAGAAGCCAAAGCCAGTTCAGGAAAAGCCAAAGGCTGAAGTAAAATCAGAGCCTGCTCCAAAGAAGGAAAAGCCAGTTAGGAAACCAGAGCATATCGAAACTAAAGTTGAACAACTTGGTGGCGAAATGAAGGTGGTTGGTAAACTTGATTTGGATAAGAAACCTGAAAAGCTTAAAGCTGAACCAAAAGCTAAGAATAAGCCGAAACCTGAGGCGGGCGAGAAGCCTAAAGCTGAAAAGCATGCACCAAAGGATAAGGTAAAAGAGGCTCCTAGGAAAGAGGAGAAAGCAAAGGTTGATGATAAACCAGTTGCTAAGGAGGAGAAAGCCGTACCTCAGGAGAAAGCTGTTGAAGCTACAAACGAGGGTGAAGGAGAAGTGCAAGAAGGGGAAAATACGTTCCGCCCTACTCAGGTTAAGAAATTATCGGGACCTACTGTTATTGGTAAAATTGAATTGCCAAAAGCTCCCGTGAAAACGGAAGGTAACAAGGATGATAAAAAGACTGCGAATAAAAAGCGTAAGCGTAAGCGCATTCGTAAAGACAAGGAGAAGGTTGATATCAACCAGAAACCACAAGTAGGTGGCACTAGTGTTAAGAAAAAGGTTGTAACTGTAGGTAGTGGTGAACAGAAGAAAGATCAACGCGTTAAACGTTCTCCAAAAATTAGAAAACGTCCGGTTCGTGCCGAGGTTAACGAAGAGGATGTACAAAAACAGATTAAAGATACTTTAGCGCGTTTAACGTCTAAAGGAAAAAATAAAGGTGCAAAACACCGTCGTGAAAAACGTGAAGCTCAATCACAGCGTCAGCAGGAAGAGCTTGAAAAAATCGATCAGGAAAAGTCAATATTGAAGGTTACGGAGTTTGTAACTGCCAACGAATTGGCTAGCATGATGGATGTTCAGATCAATCAAATTATTTCAACTTGTATGAGTCTTGGAATGTTTGTTTCGATCAACCAGCGTTTGGATGCGGAAACATTATCATTGGTAGCTGAAGAATTTGGCTATACCGTTGAGTTTGTAAGTGCCGAGGTAGTTGAATCTATCATCGAAGAAGAAGATCCAGAAGAGGATATGAAAGATCGTCCTGCTATTGTAACAGTAATGGGACACGTCGATCATGGTAAAACATCCTTGCTCGACCACGTTCGTAAAGCGAATGTAATTGCAGGTGAAGCCGGTGGTATTACACAGCACATTGGTGCATATAGTGTAACCCGCGAAGATGGGCGTCAGATTACCTTCTTAGATACACCGGGTCACGAGGCGTTTACGGCCATGCGTGCACGTGGTGCTCAGGTTACCGATATTGCTATTATTATTGTGGCAGCTGATGATAACGTGATGCCTCAGACGAAAGAGGCGATTAACCACGCGGCAGCAGCAGGTGTACCAATAGTATTTGCAATTAATAAGATTGACAAAGAGGGTGCTAATCCTGACAGAATAAAAGAAGAGTTAGCTCAGATGAACTATTTGGTTGAAGACTGGGGTGGTAAATACCAGTGTCAGGAAATTTCAGCTAAGAATGGTATTAACATCGATGAGTTACTTGAAAAAGTATTGCTCGAAGCTGATATGCTTGAGTTGAAAGCAAATGCTAATAAACGTGCCGTTGGTAGCGTTATTGAATCGTCGCTTGATAAAGGACGTGGTTACCTAACAACAGTATTGGTTCAGGCTGGTACAATGCGAGTAGGTGATATGTTATTATCAGGTTCACACTACGGCCACGTTAAAGCAATGTTTAACGAGCGTAATCAGAAGATTGACGAAGTAGGTCCATCAGAACCAGCATTGATTCTTGGATTGAATGGTGCACCACAGGCTGGTGAGCGATTTAATGTGATGGACGATGAGCGTGAAGCTAAAGATATTGCTACTAAACGTGAGCAGTTACAGCGTGAGCAAGGTATGCGTACCAAGAAACACATTACACTTGATGAAATTGGCCGTCGTATCGCGATTGGAAACTTCCAGGAGTTGAATGTGATTGTGAAAGGTGATGTGGATGGTTCTATTGAAGCATTATCCGATTCCTTAATCAAGCTTTCTACCGAAGAAATTCAGGTGAATGTGATTCATAAAGCGGTAGGTGCCATTTCAGAATCTGATATCATGTTAGCTGCTGCATCCAATGCTATTGTTCTTGGATTCCAGGTACGTCCATCGTTAACAGCACGTCGTATTGCTGAGAAAGAGGAAATCGATATTCGTCTTTACTCTATCATCTACGATGCCATCGAAGAGATTAAGGCCGCGATGGAAGGTATGTTATCGCCTGAGATTAAAGAAAATATTGTTTCAACCATTGAAATTCGTGAGGTATTCAAAATTACCAAAGTTGGTACGATCGCAGGTTGTATGGTGAAAGATGGTAAGATCAAACGCACCAACAAGATCCGTGTTATTCGTGATGGTATTGTTATTCACACTGGCGTACTAGGATCGCTTAAACGATTCAAAGACGATGTGAAGGAAGTTGCTTCGGGTTACGAATGTGGCTTGAACATTGAGAAGTTCGATGGTATTGAAGTTGGTGATATTGTTGAGGCATACGAAGAAGTTGAAGTAAGCAGAAAATTGGATTAAGATTACTAATCTAGATATAGAAAAAAACCGGCTTTAAGGCCGGTTTTTTTGTTTTATAGATATTCTATTATCTTTATTATATTCAGTTGCCTTGTATGGTTTGATCGTTTGAAATGGAGGTTGTTTTCAAGGCAATGAAATTGGCAAGACGCAGGACTTATTAGATGGAGAAATATTTAAAATCAGATTAATGATAACATTAGATAAAAAACAAAAGTGGATTGTATCTATATTATTGATTCCTATATTGATATACGTCTATATAGATGGTTTTTCAGATTATGTGAAAGAGAGAGATGAACTTTATAAAAAATATCCTAGCATTTCGAGAACCGATAACATTGCGTGTATTATTAATGAAATAAATGAAGATAAGTCTTCAGCATTGATTATTGATGATCAGAATAACCATTTTAGAATAGATATTTATGTTAGAGCCTCGCACTTATGTGATTTTGCACAAATAGGGGATTCATTATCGAAAAAAATAAATAGCAATATTTTGTGTTTGCACAAAAAATATGATGATAAGGTTCAAAAGTTTGAAATGCTTTTTCATGAGCCATAGCTTGCAGTTGTAATATCACCCGCTAGTGCGCGATTTTATCGCGTTCTATTGCATTAGAAACAGTGCAGCTTTTGTTTTTAGTTATGTATTGCCACACTCTAAATTTAGGTGGAAGCGGTATTTTTATAGATGAGCAATCCATTTATTTTTCAAGTGGCATTTTACATCTTTGGTTTTGTCGATACAAGGTGTATCGACTTGTTAGATCCTTATCAACGTGATACAAGCGCGCAGTTTTGTATCTGTCAGTCTCAAGTTGACCGCATTCAGTTCCCAAATCGATGCTGCCATTATTAATTACCACGCTAGCTAAATCTTTTTAATGTCTGTCAGGTTCAAGTAGACCGCTGTCAGTTCTAGGTGCAATGCTGTTAATCAAAAGTAGCCATCTTTCTGGATTAAACATTATACTGTCGTTATGCTTTTTAGCATCTATAGATGTCAAGTATACCGCAGTGCGTTCCCAAATCAATGCTGCTCATAGAAGGTAGACATCTGACTGTATCAAGTATTATGCTGTCACTATCTTTTACGTATCGGTCAGTGTCCAGTTTGGCCGCTGTCCGCTTCCAAACCGTTGCTGTCCATTAAAAGAACGATGCTGCCTTAGTCAAGTGTCATGCAAACGACATCTTTTAAGTATCTATAAGTGTCAAGTAGACCGCTGCCAGTTCCCTTTGCTATTGCACGCTTTTATCGTGTGATAAAATGACAGTTCTTACAATAACTAAAGTACAACGCGATAAAATCGTGCAGTGCGATGAATAAATCTCTGTGTCTCCGCGTCTTTGCGTTTATTTTAGCATAAAAAAAGCAGTTACGATATTCATAACTGCTTTGTAGTTTTAAGGAACGGTTCTTTAAGCGTGTCCTGTTTGTGAGAACCGTTCCTTGAATATTTTTTTAGTCTTTCTGCTCAAGCTCATTAACGTCGTGCGACTTTAATGGGTTTTTCATCAATTCCTTGTTTTGCTCGCGATTTTTGCAAACATCAATGGCCAAATAAACGGCTTGACGGAATGACTCATGACTTGCTTTATCCTGACCTGTTATTTCAAAGGCTGTACCGTGATCGGGCGATGTACGAATAAATGGCAATCCAGCCGTGTAGTTAACACCTTTGGAGAAAGTTAATGCTTTGAACGGCGCCAAGCCTTGATCGTGATACATGGCTAGTATGGCATCAAATCCTTTGAATTGTGCACTTCCGAATAGGCCATCTGCAGGGTATGGCCCCAAAGCCATAATGCCTTCTGCTTTTGCTTTTTCTAAAGTAGGAATGATGATTTCCTGCTCTTCGCTTCCTAATACCCCTTCATCGCCTGCATGTGGATTTAAGCCCAATACAGCAATGCGAGGTTTGCGAATGGAGAAATCCATCATAAGTGTTTTGTTCAGTGTTCTCAGTTTACTGAGGATGTTTTCTTCAGTAATCATAGCTGGCACATCTTGCATGGCAACGTGGCCGGCAACAACACCAACCTTCATATCTTCCGATACCATTAACATTAAAGCCTCGCCATCACCGGCAGCTTCTTGCAAATATTCGGTATGTCCAGGAAAAGAGAATGAGTCGGACTGAATGTTTTTCTTATTGATTGGCGCCGTTATTAGCACATCAATCAAGCCTTCTTTTAAATCTTTTACGGCTGCCTCCAAAGCAAGAAATGCAGCTTCGCCACCTATGCTTGTTGATTTGCCCAGTTCAACACGTACATTATCATCTAAGCAATTAATGATATTGATACGTTTGGTGTGCGCTTCTCCAACATTACGGATACTATTCAAACTAAAATTAGGAATATTTAAAGCCTTACGGTGGTAGGCCGCCACCTTAGACGAGCCATATATAACTGGAACAAACGAATCGTAGATGCGACTATCTGAAAGTGTTTTGAAGATGACTTCGTAACCAATTCCATTTATATCGCCATGCGTTATTCCAACTTTTATTTTAACATCACTCATATTGATTGTTATTAGTCCCGATAGTATCGGGTGGTCAGAAGTCAGTAGTTAATGCTTTGATTCCCAAAATCAACTAGATTACTGCTTCTTAATATCGTTTAATAATTCAGATAAATGTAATATAAAAAGTGCAATTAACTTCTATTTTTCAAAAAGTCATATAACAATCGAACACCAACGCCCGATCCACCAAAGCCTCGGTAGCTATCTTCTTTACGAACGAAAGCCGGGCCGGCTATATCAAGATGAACCCAGGGTGTCTCCACAAAGTGAGCCAGAAATTTGCCGGCTGTTATGGCACCACCTTCACGACTTCCCAAATTTTTGATATCAGCTATTTCTGATTTTATTAATTCATCGTAATCTTCCCAGAATGGAAATTGCACAACACGTTCGTTTACTTTAAAGCCAGATGTACTTAATTCGGAAAAGACAGTATCGTCAGCCGTTCCCATTGCAACCGTACCATACGAGCCTATTGCCATTACAGCACTTCCGGTTAAGGTGGCTAAATCAATAACCAATTCAGGATCGTATTTTTTCGAATAACTCAAGGCATCGGCTAAGATTAAACGCCCTTCAGCATCGGTATTTAATATCTCAACTGTTTTACCATTGTGCATGTTTAATATATCTCCCGGCACTATTGCGTTTTCGCCCGGACGATTATCTGTTGCTGGTATCAAACCAATAACATGCATTGGTAGTTTATTTGACGAAACGGCAACCATAGCACCAACTACCGATGCTGCACCACCCATGTCGGCTTTCATGTCGTCCAAACTTCCTGGAGGTGTTTTAAGGTTGATGCCTCCCGTATCAAATACAACACCTTTACCAACTAGTACAACAGGCTTAGTATTGCTTGCATTTTCAGGTTTCCATTCCAATATGTGAAAGGCCGGAGGATCAATGCTTCCTTTATTAACACCCAGTAAACCCCCAAATTTAAGCGCTTCAAGTTTGGCTTTGTCAAAGATGTCAACCGAGAAACCGTGCTCCTTACCTAAGTCGGTAATGGTAGATGATAATTTGGCAACATCAAGTGTTGAAACAGGCTCGTTAACAAGATCACGTGTTATAAATACACTCTCACATGTATTTTTTAATTCGTCAAGTTCGCCTTGGTTGCATACTGCCGATGCTACCCATATGGTGAAGTTTTCGAAGCTATTTTCTTTCTTACTTTTGTATTTGTCAAACTGGTATGTTGACAATGCCAGGCCTTCGGTAAGCGCTAGCGTTACTTCTTTGTTCCCACTTAGATCGTATAAGCAAACAGCCTCTTTTTTTGCCTTACGCAAGTCAGATGTAATGGTATGGCCATCCTTACGTAATTTTTCCAGGTCGGAATTGCTGATTTCGCCTTTGTTAACTATTCTCACATAGTAAACAATGCTATAGGCTTGAATGGTAATGAGTTTTTCTTTGGCTTCGGCTTTTTCAGTTACCAATGCCATGGCATCGTCGTTAAAACCAAAGTTTTTCAATACGGCAATGTCGTCAACCAGAAATATATTTCTTACTTCTGCAGGGCGATCACCCGTATGTTGTATGGATAGTTGCATATAAATTAAAATTAGATAAGAGATGAATAGATAAGAGATTATAGATTGCCAACGATGAAGTGTTGGGACGCTAAGATCTTCTATTTTGTCATCCTCATGTATTTATAATATTATTCTGTTAGCATATCTGATTCGCTTTCTTCAGCTTTACTCTGAGCTTTAAAGTACTCACGAATCATTACTTTTTTCATCTCACGATGAATGATAACTTCCGTTAAGGCGTCTTCGTAACTAGCTCCGCCCATTTCCTTCTGGTAATGATGTACCTGTTTCTCGGTAACATCAATGCGATAAAGAAAATTTAGGAACATGGTGTAATGTTCGCCTAGCACTTCCTCAATGCGCGGTTTCATTTGATTGAATAACTCTTCGTAGAAATTCTGGACATTACCTGAGAAAGTTATTTCCAAACCAAACTCAGCAAAATCTTTTATGATTTGTGCCGCTGTTTTACGAATTAAATCTTCGCGTGTACAGGCATTCTGAAGTGCTTGTCTATTGAGTTCTGGAAGCATAGAAATGGTTATTGCAATTGAAAGGTGTACATTAAAGCCTCAAGCTGACGTATCTTTTCTCGTTTGTCAGGTTTTTCAGGAGAATATACAAATCCTTCAGTAATAACAACACGGTTATTCTTAACATCGTGATGCGCCTGCAAAATAAATGGGCCGCCCATCATGTCGTTCTGAACTTTCCACAACCCTCTTAACTCAACTGTTGGTACGCCATTGATGTCTGCTCTTTTGTAGATCACAGGGAACGCATGTTCGGTTGTCATGTACGATCCTTCGGAAGGGCCAGGAACATTTTGGTGTAATATTGAATCTCGTTTATTCAAGAGGTATTCTTTCGAGAAAGTACCTTCGCCTACATAGGGGTATTCATATATGAGCATGCCTTGGTTACCCCAATCGGTATCTTCGCCTAACCATGTAATCGACTCTTTACTATTACGTTTCTTAAGGTTGGTTGGCACATTCATTTTTATTTTCCAACGTTGCTTAAGCTCTTCAATGGCTTCGGCATTTGGATAGGTTTTGTAATAGGCAATGTTTCGATCGCGAGCTGCCTTATTAAAGAAACTAACAAGACGTAATTCGTTTTCCTCAACCAATCTTCTCAATGCTGCCGTGTCCTTGGCGGTAATGCGTACCGTCGATTGTGGAGAAGCCCACATATCTTTGAAATAGCGGATGGTATCCGATTTTACATTCGGCGAAATATCGGTTACTATTAAATTACGGAAGGTCTTCATGTGTGATGAAAAACCACGGTGAGGCGTTACCAATATGTCGAAATGAGGTTCGTCCTGAGGTAATCCAAGGTAGGTTTGAATCATTGCACGCTGAAGCGTTTTGCCGGCTTCTGATTTTTTAATTTTGTCATCCATTACGATTAACAACTCACCAGCTTTACCAGCTACATTGTGTTTGAATCCACTTTTTTTATCCTTACATGCAATAAGTACTAAAACAAGTAATAAGAATGAAGTGTATTTTATGAGGTGATTCATAAGGCTATATATTTTATGAGGTGAAATATTTATTCGTCTTTTGCCAGTAGGCTATCTTTCCACATTAGTTTTTCGGGTTGAGCAATTTCGTCGCTTACAAAGAAGAAGCGTTGTTCGAACTTCGGTTTCCATACCACCAATTGCTGACCAATCAATAGATTTCGATTGCGAAGCTTGTTCCAATGCATAACATCACTTATGCGGCATTGGTATTGGATGGCTATTTTATGAAAGAACTCCCCTTTTTGAACTTTATGTGATGATTTAAAGCGTTCACTTGTGTCGCCCACCGGTTTGCTTTTGGCGATGGGTGCTACTTGCTCTTTTAATAATTTTTCATTTTGGATGAATTGTACAACCTTTTCTTTTGGTAAAAAAATGCCTACAGGTTCACTTTCCACAGGTACAAAATCTTTGGTGTAAGCAGGGTTGAGCCAACGGATTAGTTCAATGTCGGTGTCTGAAGCAGTGCAAATCTGCTCAAAACTCAAAGATTTATGAATGACAACGGTATCGATTTTATTAAAGGAAATGGGTGCATCGTTAGGAGTTACCTCGTGTCGATCGTAATTGTTCATTACGTAATTAACCGCAATAAAGGCGGGCACATAACTCTTAACAGCAGCCGGTAAGTAAGGTTGAAGTTCCCAAAAATCGGTTTTTCCACCTGATCGTTCAATGGCTTTTTGAACAACACCAAGTCCACCATTATAGGCCGCGAGGGCTAATTGCCAATCGTTAAGATTATGATGCAAGTATTTTAAATATTTACAAGCGGCTTCCGTGCTTTTTATGGGGTCGCAACGTTCGTCAACATAAGTATTAACTTCTAAATCGAACATGCGCGATGCATGGTAAAGAAATTGCCATAAGCCCATGGCACCCGACGATGATTTGGCCTTTGGGTCTAAAGCTGATTCAACAATGGCCAGATATTTTAACTCGAGCGGTAAATCGTATTTGGCCAGATATTCTTCAAACAGGGGAAAGTACAATTCGGAACGACCAATAATATTAGCCAGATGATTTCGACGTTTTACTGTGTAAACCTCAATGTATGCTTGCGTTTGTGCATTGTAATCGAGATGAATAGGTGTCAATTTGTCAAGTTCAGCCAACCTCTTCTGATACATCCAATCCGGATAATGTGGAAGAGATTCTGAATTTTGCGCACCAGAAAGGCTGAATACAGCACAAAAGGTAAATAACATGAATAAACGCCTTCTTACACTCATCGTCGATCTTCAATTAATGACGTTATATTAATATGCAAAAAGGCCAATCCTCAAAGAGGGCCGGCCTGTGTGTTTATAAAAGCTTTGCTAGTAGCTTATTAACTTACTCGGCTGTTTTTTCGTCAACCTTATCCTTGTCGTCTGACTTATTGCCAGGTTCTTCTTTACGAGCTTTTTTGAATTCTTTCATTCCTTGTCCCAAACCTTTCATTAGCTCTGGGATTTTGCGACCACCAAATAATAGAACAATCACTATTGCGCCTATGATAAGCTCTTGAGGACCGATACCTCCAAAAAGTAATACCGTATTTATATTCATGATATTCTGTTTTTTTTAATTATTACAAATTTAATAATTTGACCTTACTTTATAAAGGCTTTAAAGATATCATTTCCATTTGCGAACAACAGAAGTCCAAGCAATAGAACCATACCCGTAATTTGTGCATACTCCATGAATTTATCACCAGGTTTGCGGCCGGTAACAATTTCGTATAATAAGAATAACACGTGGCCACCATCCAATGCGGGGATAGGTAGTATATTCATGAAAGCTAAAATTAGCGAAATTAAACCAGTATTAAACCAAAATTTCTGCCAATCCCAAGTGCCATCAAATAGTTTTCCCATAGCACCAAAGCCACCTACTTGCTTAGCACCTTCTTTGGTAAAAATAAGCTTCATTTGTTTGACATAGCCAATCAAAATGTCGAAGCCCATGTCGATGCCTTTCGGGAAAGCTTCCCAAAAGCCATATTTGAAGATTTTTACATCAACGTACTTTCCATAACCAGCAGGATTGAATCCTAAGGTTCCTTGCGCACTAACTTGAGAATTAAGAGAAACTAATGAATCACCGCGATAAACATCTAAATGTATCTCACTGTCCTTGTTAGCTTTTAAAGTTGCAGTTAATTCATGAAAGAAAACGGTTGACAGTCCATTTACCGAAACGATACTATCACCTTCTTGTAGCCCTGCATCGGCAGCGTGAGATCCTTTAACAACCTTATAAACGATTGTTGGGAAACGTATGCCGGCAAAGTTTTTAACTTCTTGGCCGATCATTGTTTGATCGAAATCTTCAGGAATGCTTAGTTCAACTGTTTGGTTGCCGCGCTTAACCGTTAAATTCTCTGCATCTTCAAGTAGAATGAATTTCGCGATATCATTGGTTGTTTCAACTTCCAGATCATCTACAGTTAAAACAATGTCACCATCTTGTAAACCTATTTCTTTACCAACTTCGTGGTAATGTAAACCAAATTGTGCTGATTTTACTGGCACATATGATTCGCCCCACTTGAATAGAATCATCCAGAAGATGAAGAGCGCAGTAATAAAATTAACCAATACACCACCTACCATTATTAATAAGCGTTGCCAGGCTGGTTTAGCTCTGAATTCCCACGGTTGTGCTGGCTGAGCCATAGCTTCTTTGTCCATCGACTCATCAATCATACCTGATATTTTCACATAGCCACCTAATGGAAGCCATCCTACACCATATTCAGTATCACCTTTTTTGAATTTGAATAATGTAAACCAAGGGTTGAAGAAAAGATAGAACTTCTCAACACGTGTATTAAAGACTCTGGCGAAAAAGAAATGCCCAAATTCATGGAGAATCACCAGAATGGATAAGCTGAGTAAAAGTTGTACGGTTTTTATGAAAATTTCCATTAATTTTTATTTTTTCCAATTAAGCAACAAATATATCTTTTTACTGATAAAGCAGCACAAAAAAGTACCACTATACCTTATTTATTTTTCACAGTATTAGGTGTTGCGGTGCGAAGTGATAGAATCACTCCGTTATTATTTTCTATTATCAATAATTTGAGAAGCTAATTTGCGTGCTTCGGTGTTAGATTGCATATAGTCATCCAGGCTCGGGGAGGCAACGAAAGTCGATTGCATCATTGTTTTTTCAATAGTCGAAGACATCTCGATAAAACCAATCTTTTTATTCAGAAAACTATCAACTGCAATTTCGTTGGCCGCATTTAAAATACAAGGCATGTTACCACCTTTTGACATGGCCTGATAGGCAAGATCAAGATTCCTGAAAACCTTTATGTCAGCTTTTTCAAAACTAAGAGATGGATAATCCATAAAATTAAAGCGCTCGAAATCTGATTTTATGCGTTTCGGAAAGGTTAAAGCATACTGTATTGGCAACTTCATATCAGGTAAACCCATCTGTGCTTTCATCGATCCATCTTCGAACTGAACAATGGAATGGATGATGGATTGTGGGTGTACCACAATTTCGATTTGCTCAGGTTTGAGGTTGAACAACCATTTTGCTTCAATGGCTTCCAGTCCTTTGTTCATAAGCGATGCACTATCAATTGTAATTTTATCACCCATGGTCCAGTTGGGATGATTCAAGGCTTGACAGCGCGTTACTTTTCTGAGGAAATCCACGTTTTTACCACGGAATGGCCCTCCTGATGCGGTGAGATAGATTTTCTCAATGGCATTGTGAAACTCACCAGCTAAACATTGAAAGATTGCCGAGTGCTCAGAGTCAACAGGTAATATGCTAACTTTATTTTCAAGCGCTAACTTAGTAATGATATCGCCAGCTACTACTAAGGTTTCTTTATTGGCCAGGGCAATGTGTTTGCCGGCTTTTATGGCATTGATAGTTGGTACTAATCCGGCAAAACCTACCATAGCCGTTAGTACAATGTCGATTGATGACATTTCAACCACTTGCGCAATGGCCTCTTCACCAGCAAAAATTTTAATGTCGGTATCAACTAAGGCATCACTAACTTGTGCGAATTTCTCTTTGTTACCAATTACAACTGTGTTGGGTTTGAATTGTAAGGCTTGCTCAATAAGTAGTTCAACGCTATTGTTCGCCGTTAGAACTTCAACTTCAAAATGATCAGGATGTTGTTGAACAACTTCAAGCGTTTGTTTTCCAATGGATCCTGTAGACCCAAGAATTGCTATTTTTTTTGACATGAATATAATCTGTTCTTCTGGGTTGGTCGTTTATTCAAACGACATGTATTGTTCGGCATCTAAGGCAACGCCGTTGTACCATAACTCAAAATGTAGGTGCGGCCCAGTTGTTAATTCTCCGGAATTTCCTACACGCGCAATTGCTTCACCTGCCTGCACTTGGTCTCCCATGCTCTTAAGTAATCGCTCGTTGTGCTTGTATAATGATATTAAGTTATTGGTATGCTGAATTTGAATAACGTAACCTGTTTCAACTGTCCATCCGGTAAAAACCACAGTGCCATCAAGCACGGCACTAACACGTTCGCCTTCTTTGGTAACAATATCTACGCCGTAATGACCTTTTGAATCGCCAAATTTGTTAACCACAACCCCTTTAATGGGTGTAAATAGGAAACTGTGTTCGAGTTCAAATTTTCGACTATTGCCTTCGAATACGGCTAAGTTGAATTTCTCTTCACGTTCCACCTGCTCCCTGAAAAGCGAATCTTCTTCTGATTTTTTGAAGGATATTTTACTGTTATCAACAGGACTTGCATTTTCTTCGTCTTCCTGCTTAGCTCCAGCAGGAACATCGCCAGATACGATGGCTCGTATGTCCTTAAAAAAACGATCGCGACGATCAATCTCCAGAATCAGGCTATCAACTCTTTGAGCATTTTGAATGAGTAAGCGGCGTTCTTTACCTGACGGATATCCAGGTATGTATTCGCGCAAGCCTGTAAAAGCAATTAGGAAAATAACAGAAATAATGAGTAAAATTGAGCTAACGCCTATGGTTACAAAAACATTAAGCCTCGAAAGGCGCATGCCAAATACTTCCTCGTATGTTTGTTCGTTGAAGATGGCCAGGCGGTACTTAAACCTTAACTTCTGAACCAACTTCTTTCCTTTTTCTACCTTTGCCATTGGAGCTTAATATTCAATGAAAACAAAGGTAAAAAATCTGCGCAGAATACCGTAAAAATTTATGAAAGGTTAGTTATTCTTTAACGATCTACGTTTATGTTTTTAAATTCAGTAACGTTTTATTTATTCCATTGTCTGTATCGTAATGCTTTGGCTATCTGACGACCAAGCTCTGAAATAACCTAGGATATTAGGGCCTAGATTAGATTCTGGATTGTAGGGTGTGGTTCCGCCGGGTCTTTCGCTGGTAATCTCAGCTAATTGTGAATAATAGGTATAAGTGCTTTCATCAATAGAATAAGCTTTCACGATTACTTCATCACCAACTTCAAAACTTGGTAAAACGGGTGAATAAACGATAACTTCATCTTGTGCAAAAATATCCTGTGGAATTGCATTGTATCGCTCTTCTTGTAATGCCCCGTTTTTAAAGAATTTAATTAAGTAGTAATTATCTTCTTCAGGGTTATTGGTCAACTGCATCTCAAGGCCATAACTTTCCTTGTCTCCTTGGTGGGGGGTGCCCGATTTAACTTGCGACAGTTTCAATATCTTGGTTGGAGTCATCATTGTTGACTTTCCTTCAAATGTCTCGTTGTTCAAATCCACCTTAATTGTATACTCCTGACCAACATCACCTCGCATAAATTGGCTTGTATATAGCCCATCAGAAATATGTTGAAGTGTTTCCGAAATGCCTTCTGAATTAGAGATTGTAATGGTGGCATTGGTTTCGTACTTTGGATTTTCTTTGTTGAAATAATCATTGGTATAACTTAAACGGACTTGGGCATTTTGCTTGGGTTGTATGTCGCCATCAATCACTATACTAGGATTGGAGCTATTTAAGTCAATGTCGATTATTTCTTCGCAACTTGTAAATGATAAGAGAAGAATAGATGCGAAAAGGATTGTTATATATGTCTTATAAATCATGATGCTAGCTTTGAGAATTAAAATTTAAAGTTCCAGGTTATTGAAGGAACGATACCAAATAGACTGAGTTTAACTGCTTCTGTAGAGCCTGGTTCATCAACACTTTCTCTAAAATTAATGGAGTAAGCGTTCATTTGGTTGTAGGCATTGTATAATGAGAAGTCCCAGCTTGAATTAAACCTCTTTGTGCCTTTACCCTCCAAATGTAGGTTTAAATCCAGACGATGATAATCGGGCATTCTGTATCCATTTCGTTCTGTGAAGTAGGGTATTTGGTTATTATCGAATTCATATTTCCCGCTTGGGAAAGTGACAGCGTTACCTGTATAATATACCCAGTTGGTTGAAAGAGATACGCGTTTTGAAAGTTGATAACTAGCTACGATTGATATATCGTGTGTTTTATCATAAGCCGAATTGTACCAATTACCTTGATTGATACCGTCTATTTGATTTTCTGTTTTCGAGAGTGTGTAACTCAGCCAACCGGTGAGCTTGCCATATTTCTTTTTTAAATAGAATTCAGCCCCATAACTTCTGCCTTTTCCTTGCAATATATACGATTCGATATCCTCGTTAAGCATCACCTCAGTTCCATCTTTGTAATCGGTGATGTCATTCATGTTTTTATAGTACGATTCTATTGAGAATTTAAAGGTATTATCGTTGAAGTTACGGAAATAGCCTATTGAATATTGATCAACAGTTGTTGGCCTAACGTTTGATGTACTCGGCATCCAAGTGTCTGTTGGCTGACCCGATGTGCTATTGGATAACATATGCATGTACTGTGCCATTCGGTTGTACGAAGCTTTTACCGAACTTTTTGTGTTCATACGGTAATTAAGCGAAACTCTCGGTTCAGGTTCAAAGTATGTTTGCATAATTTTACCTTTTGCAAAATATTCCTGATCAATAATTTGGTTGTTGTCATTATAAGTTGTGTTGTATCCTTCGCCTAACTGTTCAAAAAAGGATAGGCGTATTCCGTAATCAGCTGTTAATTTGCTGTTTATTTTTTGAGTGTTGGTAAAGTATATCGAATTTTCTAAAGCTTGCTTTTTTGCTACTTTAATGTCGGGTATCGTGTTTTCCTCAAATAAGAATTCACCAGGATAGAAATTGTGGTAAGTATCATCGGATCCAAATTTCATAGTATTGTTAGCATTGGCATATAAAGTGAAGTCTAGTTTTAATCCGTAATCTTTAATGCCCGAAGACATACTTCCCTTATCTCCAAAATTAAAACCGTAATTGTAATTGCTGTAGATAAATGTTGCATTAAAAAATAGCTTATTACTGAATAAATGGTTCCATCGTAGTGTGCCAGTTGTATTGCCCCAGTTCATCCCCATGTCCTCAAAGCCAAAGTCGTCGAGGCCAAAATAGCCTGAAAGAAACAATCTGTTTTTATCATTTATTTTGTAATTAAGTTTGGCATTTAAATCGTAAAAATAAAGATCAGCACCCGATTCGATAATGCCGGCTGATTTGGCCGCTATGTCGGCATAACTGCGGCGACCCGATACAATAAACGAAACTTTGTCTTCTACGATGGGGCCTTCAAGGGTTAAGCGAGATGAGATTAAACCGATGCCGCCCGATGCTGAGAAATTTTTACTGTTTCCATCGCGCATGGTTATGTCGAGCACCGATGCGGCTCTACCACCATAATTAGCTGGGATACCTCCTTTATAAACTGTCATTCCTTTGATCGCATCCGGATTGAAAACGGAGAAGAAACCCATCAAATGCGATGCGCTATAAACCGGAGCTTCATCTAATAAAATCAGGTTTTGGTCGATGGAGCCACCGCGCACGCTAAAACCATTACCACCTTCCGATACAGTGCTTATGCCTGGTAGAAGTTGGATGGTTTTTAGTACATCTCGCTCACCAAATAAAACAGGTAATTTACCAACATCTTTCATGTCAAGCTTTTCGACACCCATTTTCGTTGCACTTAAGTTCTCATCTTTCTTTTCGGCCTTAACAACTACCTCGTTAAGTTTTGTATCGGCATTGCCTAGTTCAACATTGATTTGTTGGTTGCTGGTTAGGCTAATGCTTATAGTTTGTGTTTGATAACCAATGAAACTAAAAAGAATTTGATAATCACCTTCGGGTAGTGTCAAAGAGTAGAATCCATAAGTATTAGTCATTGTTCCGTTGGCTTGATCGGAAGTGTATATGGTTACACCTATTAAATCTTCACCAGTATCAGCTTCGCTAACCCTTCCGCTAATTGTGAATTTGTTTTGGGCATTTGCTATGAATGAAAGGCAGGTAAATAATGTGAGTAAGAAAAAAGAATGTGTTGTTATGCGCATCGCTATATGTATTGTATAAGGTGTGCAAATGTACTTTTATAATGCTATTTCTTCTAATTCGTCATGGCGAAACAGTAATTTAATGTAATGAAATCATGATTTTGGCTAACCAATCAGGAACAAATTTAGAAATCGCATTGGAGTAATTGTTGTTTTTTATTGATAAAACCACGTAACCTTGAGGTGAATCTATGGTCAAGGTATGTATATAAATAAATGAATATGTGGTTATGTATCTGATATCAAGGCGTTAGGATTGCATTTTTGCCCATATTGGCTTCGTTTATCATTGTTTTTAGGGTGTTTATGTAAGTGCGTTTATTTTTATCTACATGAACAGTTTATTTGTCACCTCAATGTCCTGAACTCGTGTAATAGCCTCTCTTTTGCTTGGTTACAGTCGTGATCTGTTCTACTTTTACATCGAACAAAAAACAAAACAGTGGACGGTTTTATACAATCAAAAAAATAGGGGAAAGATGGTTTTACAATTGATTGCAGCACTGGGGGAAATAAGAACACACAACAAAGTAGGAAGTATTGACTTTCCGAAGAAAAACGAATTGCAAATTTCTTTTAAAGACACATTTGTAGATTTGGTGATACCAATCCGACCGGATATGGATAGTCATTTATTAGTAGGGATTTTTTATAATTACATAAATCGTCCTGAAAGTAAGTTAGCGAGAGCATAAGTGGTTGATTCTTATGATATGAAACTGCAGAAGAAAAGTGATTGGACTTTTTCTTCTGCAGTTTTTTTATACTTTTAAAGAAGAATATATTTGTGTTTAATGGATTGTAATTTTGTTGTCCATAAATCCGCATAAATTAACTCGCTATGAAACTCACATTATTGCTTTTTTTAAGTTTGACGATTGCTAACCAACTGTTTTCTCAAGATCGTATAACAGGTAAGAATTTTGCTACGCGAAGTGAGGTGATTGCTAAAAATGGGATGGTCTGTTCCTCGCAGCCTTTGGCAACACAGATTGGCTTAGATATTCTTAAACGTGGTGGTACAGCCGTAGATGCTGCCATTGCAACTAATGCAGCATTAGGCCTGATGGAGCCAACAGGTTCAGGAATTGGGGGTGATATATTTGCCATAGTGTGGGATGCAAAAACACAACAATTGTATGGTTTAAACGGCAGTGGTCGATCACCAATGGCACTTACATTGGATTATTTTAAGAAGGAGGGGTATTCCAAGATTCCTGCTTTTGGACCATTGCCAGTAAGTGTGCCAGGCTGTGTTGATGGATGGTTTGAATTACACGATAAGTTTGGATCAATGCCAATGGCCGATATTTTGGCCCCAGCTATTGATTACGCTGAGCAAGGATTTCCTTTATCTGAACTTATCGCCTACTATTGGGGACGATCATTTGAGAAGTTTAAAGACTATCCTAATGTTGTTGAAACATATGGAATTGATGGGCAAGCTCCGGAAAAGGGTGAGCTCTTTAAAAATAAAGGATTAGCAAATACGTATCGATTACTTGCTAAAGATGGTCGCGATGCTTTTTATAAGGGCGAAATAGCCAAGCTTATTGAAGACTTCATGGAGGAGCAGGGCGGTTTTCTTTCCAGGGAAGATTTAAAACGACATAAAAGTGAATGGGTGACACCTGTTTCAGTTAACTATCGCGGCTACGATGTATGGGAATTGCCACCAAACGGACAAGGTATTACTGCGCTTCAGATGTTGAGTATCCTAAAAGGGTATGAGTTTGAAGAGCATGAATATGGAACAGCTCGCCACCTTCATTTGGCAACTGAAGCTAAGAAATTGGCTTTTGAGGATAGAGCCAAATATTATGCTGACATGAACTTTGCGAATGTGCCAGTTGATGAATTAATTTCAGATGCTTATGGAGAAACCAGGCGGCAATTGATTGATGAAAATAAGGCAGCTTTTTATGATGCCGGAAGTATAAGTAAAGGTGAAACCGTTTATTTAACGGTAGCTGATCAATGGGGAAATATGGTGTCGCTGATACAAAGTAATTACAGAGGCATGGGTTCGGGAATGGTGCCTTCGGGTTTGGGTTTTATGTTGCAAGATAGAGGTGAGCTTTTTTCTTTAAATGAAGGAGATGCCAATGTATATGCACCTGGCAAAAGACCATTTCATACAATTATTCCAGCCTTTGTTACGAAAGATAATAAGCCTGTGATGAGTTTTGGAGTGATGGGCGGTGATTTTCAGCCTCAGGGGCATACGCAGATTATCATGAATATATTAGATTTTGGTATGAATGTGCAAGAAGCTGGTGATGCGCCGAGGTACAGTCATGATGGCTCATCCAAGCCAACAGGCGAGGCTAAAAAGGGAAAGGGAGAAATACACATTGAAACAGGCTTTGATGCTCAGCAGATTTTAGAATTGACCAAAATGGGGCATCGCGTTTGCTTTTCACCTGGCGAATATGGCGGTTATCAGGCTATTTGGTACGATGCTAAAAATGGCGTTTACGTAGGAGCATCAGAGTCGAGAAAGGATGGTCAAGCGGCTGGTTACTAAATAAGTTTTCCAAATCTTATGATTCATTTATGGTTAAGAATAAGGCGTCAGACTAGCAATTTAAACAACTGGTCAAAAAAACTTTGGTAGCTAATGTCTTTTACCTAATTTCTCGGATAATTAATGATTAAGAATGAGTTGGAAGAAGTGGTTTTATAAGAAAGAAACAGCCTTGAAAAGATTTCAAGCAGTTGAGTCAACTGTTTATGAAATTTTTGCACCTAATAATAGGTACATCGGAAGGCAGTTCTTTCAGCACATCGCACCTCGCTTGTGTGAATTGACCGGCGCCAATTATGTTTTAATCGGAAAATATCTTAAGAATACCAATCAGGTATCAACTTTGGTATTTGCCAATGGTAAACTGTTAAAAGAAAATTTCATTTACGATCTTTCTGATAGTCCTTGTGAACGTGTGATTGGCAAGAAGACTTGTAGTTTTCCAAAGTCGGTTGCTCAATTGTTTCCAAAAGATAGGGCTCTTGCTAAAAATGGAGTGGAGGGATATATTGGTGTTCCGCTTTTTAATTCAAGTTATGAGCCTAATGGCATATTAGTTGCGCTTTTCAAAAAGCCATTGAATAAAAAGCTGGTGAAAACCATTGAGTCACTGATGTACTTGTATACAGCCAGAATGAGTACAGAGATCGAGCATTTATCAGCAAAAGATGAAGTTGAAAAGCGCAATATCGAGCTGGAATTAATGCATCGTGCGCTTAAAGAGAAGAATAAAAAGCTGGATGAATCACTAGGTGAACTCAATCGAATTCAATTGAAATCGCAGGAGTATGATCAGTTAAAGTCCACCTTCTTGGCTAATTTGAGTCATGAGCTTCGAACTCCTATGAATGTTATTCTTGGATTCTTAGAGTTGCTTCGATCAGAAGAATTAAGTTCCGAAGAGCGCGAAGAATATATTAATATCATTAATGTTAATGGACTTCAGTTGCTTAAGGTGATGGATAACTTGATTGATATATCCAAATTACAGACACGCCTACTACAAGAAGGCCCAAGTAGGTTTAGTTTGAAAGATTTAATGACTCAGCTGTTGATTCATTATAGAAATGAGGCAAATACGCTTCAGAAAAATGTGAGAATTGAGTTTACTGAGGAATCGCTTGAGAAAGTAAAAGAGGTATATACTGATCAGGATGCTTTATTAAAGGTGTTAAATCACTTATTGGATAACGCTTTGAAATTTACCAGTACTGGTGATATTAGTTTCGGATGTTCGTATGAAGCCGATTACTTACATTTCTATGTTAAGGATACGGGTATTGGTGTACCTGAAGGTAAAGAGAGTGTTATATTTGATATGTTCAGACAGGTTTCTACAAGCTATAATCCTGAGTTTGGTGGAAATGGCCTTGGTTTGGCTATCTCCAAAAAATACATTGATACACTTGGTGGTCAAATTTGGTTAGATAAAAACTATACGAAAGGTGCCTGTTTCCGATTTACCATTCCCTACGAGGTAGTTCGGGTAAAATCGGAGGTGTCCAATGCTGCATTAGATTAAAACGCAGCCATTAATAAGCCAATGTCTTTCGACGGTATGTTAAATCGATTCCCAATTAAATCGTTGGTTAATATTCCTTTGTAGATATAAATACCATGGCTTACTCCAACTTCCTCTTTAATAAGGTTTTGAATGCCACCTACTTCACCT
This sequence comes from Carboxylicivirga fragile, assembly GCA_025499625.1. Lineage (GTDB taxonomy): Bacteria > Bacteroidota > Bacteroidia > Bacteroidales > Marinilabiliaceae > Carboxylicivirga > Carboxylicivirga fragile. Next base: position 63,066 of record JAFMVD010000010.1, read on the forward strand.
AAGCGTAAAAGGATGGGTGTAAAAATATTACTCAATGCAATGGAAGCTGTTTTTGAAACACGAGAAGCAATGTTTGGTACGCAATAGTGAATGACACCATGCTTATTAAAAGTTGGTCTGTCATAGTTTGTACACTTACTGGTTTCAATGCAACCGCCTTGATCCATACTTAAATCAATAATGATAGATCCCTTTTTCATTTGTGAAACTTGCTCTTCGCTTACCATAAAAGTATGTCCACGCTGGAGATAACGAAGGCTGCCAATAACTGCATCTGCACTTTGCAAGGCTTTGGTAAGTGACTGAGGGTGTAAGACTGAAGTGAATATGCGCTGTCCCAAATTTCGTTCTAACTCTCGTAGCTTGTGGTACGAATTGTCAAATACCTTAACGGTAGCTCCTAAGCCAAGAGCGGCCCGGGCGGCAAACTCTCCAGCAGTACCTGCGCCTAATATTACTAATTCCGATGGAGATATTCCAGTGACTCCGCCTAACAGTACTCCTTTCCCATTAAAGGCTTTACTTAAATATTCACTTGCTATCATTACAGATGCAGCTCCCTCTATTTCACTCATGCTACGTACTACAGGGAAGCAATCAAAGGCATCTTTTAGTATTTCAAAACCAATGGCATTAACGCGTTTGTCCATTAAATGTTGAATGGTTTCACGCGATTGATTATACATGTGTAACAAGGAGATCACAACCTGGTTGGGTTGTAAAAAGTCAATTTCCTCACTCGTTAGAGCTGATACCTTTAGAATAATATCAGCTTTGAAAACTTCTGTTTTTTTAGATATGATTGCACCACATTCTGAAAAGTCATGGTCAAAAAAATGGCTACGATCACCAGCCCCCGATTCCAAATATATGGTATGCCCATTTTCGGTTAGCAATTCTACGCCTTGAGGTGTAAGCGGAACGCGGTTTTCGAAAGTAGAAGAGTCTTTAGGTATTCCAATTGTTACCTTTTTCTTTCTTCTTCCTGTCTCCAACATTTCTTCCCTTGGTAAAAGGTGAGTCTGACTCATTGGAAAATAAGGTGATTTTTCGCCCATCTGGATATCTAATTCGTATAAAACCTTTCCTAGTTATGCGTTTCAATATAGTGAAAAAAAACTTGAAATATTACAACGGTTTATTGTTTAGTAACAGTTAGTTTGCGTCTGCCATCACTTTCTTCAGTTAAGTGCAAATCAAGTCTTCCGTTTGGTAGTAAAGAGCTTATCTTTTCGGGCCATTCAATCATGCAGAAGTGACCTGAATATAAATAATCTTCGTAACCCATATCGTAGGCTTCACTTTCTTCCTTTAAACGATAGAAATCAAAGTGATAAACAATATCTTCTTCTGGAGTATGGTACTCATTAACAATCGCAAAACTTGGACTGTTAACCGTGTCTTCTACTTGTAAATTTTTGCACAATGATTTGATGAAGGTGGTTTTGCCAACTCCCATCTCACCATAAAAAGCAATCACTTTTTCATTTTTATAATGCGCTAGGAATTCTTTAGCTACCTCATCAATGGTTTCAAGTGAATCGATGTAAAATGTATTCATGTTTAATAATTATATGCTGCAAAAATAACAGAAGCCAGCGAAATTTCATCTATTAATTACGACCTTTTAATGTCACGCAAGGAATAATCATCTCCTCAAGTGAAACGCCACCATGTTGAAAGGTGTCGCGATAATAGCTGACGTAATAGTTATAATTATTTGGATATGCGAAAAAATCGTTGTTGCAAGCAAAGATGTAAGAGCTAGAAACGTTTGGCCTTGGCAAGAATGCTTTTTTAGGATCCTTTATCTCAAATACCTCTTTTGCTTTGTAATTTAAGTTTTTACCCTGCTTGTAACGTAGGTTGGTATTCACATTGCGATCACCAATTACCTTCACTGCATTTTGAACCCGAGTAGTACCATGATCGGTGGTTAATACAATTGTAACGTCTTCCGATTTTAAGCGTTGCAATAATTCGTGAAGAGGCGAATGGTTATACCACGATTGTGTGAGAGAACGATAAGCTGCTTCATCACGCGCCAGTTCTTTTATCATCTTCACTTCGGTGCGGGCATGCGATAACATATCTACAAAATTAAAGACAACCGCATTTAAATCATTATTCATCAGCTCGTGTAAGTTGTCGAGTAAGTTTTTACCACCAGCGCTGTCCGATATCTTGTGATAGCTATAATTTACTTTCTTGCGAAAGCGATCGAATAAGGTGCCAAGCAATTCTGATTCATACATGTTTTTACCTTCTTCCTGATCGTCGTCGACCCAAAATTGAGGGAACATTTCTTTTATCTGAGAGGGTAGTAGGCCTGAGAATATTGAGTTTCGGGCGTATTGTGTTGCCGTTGGTAATATGCTGAAGTAGGGATTGTCATCTTCAATCAGGTAATCTGCCGAAATGACTTTTTTCAATACTTCCCATTGGTCGTATCGAAAATTGTCGATCACGATAAAGAATACTTTCTTTTTTTGCTCAAGCAAAGGTAAAACGGATTGCTTTACCAGTTGATGCGATAAGAGAGGTGCATCTTCACCAGCAAGCCAATCTAAATAGTTATTCTTTATAAATCGCGTAAAGCTTTGGTTGGCCTCAGCTTTCTGCATGCGCAATACTTCATCCATTGCGCCATCGCCTTGTTCCAGTTCCAATTCCCAATATACCAAACGCTTGTAAACTTCTACCCAATCTTTGTGAGTAAATGAGTCGTTTATTTTAAGGGCGATTTGCCCGAATTGCGATTGATAACCAGAGGTGGTTGTTTTGGTAACCAATTCCTTTGTATCCAGATTCTTTTTAATGGAAAGCAAAATTTGTCTTGGGTTGACAGGCTTGATGAGGTAATCGGCAATTTTATTACCAATGGCCTGATCCATGATGTCTTCTTCTTCGCTCTTGGTGATCATGATGACCGGTATCTCGGACCGCATCTCTTTCAAATGATTCAGTGTTTCAAGCCCAGATAGTCCCGGCATGTTTTCATCCAAAAATATTAAATCGTAAAACGATGTTTCAACCATCGATAGAGCATCTTGTCCATTCGTAGCTGTTTCAACATTATATCCTTTCTCCTTCAGAAACAGAATGTGCGCACGCAAATGTTCTATCTCATCATCTACCCATAAAATCTTAATGTTGCTATCGCTCATGTATAAGATACTTGAAGATTAATAATTACTTGTAATTGCTTTTGTAAAAGTTGTCGTATTCTTTAACAAGAGATTTAGTCATTAGGTTTTGTAAGTTATCAGATGAGACAGGCCATAGGTAATGTTCTTTACGAATTATGTCTCTCGTTAAGAAACTATTGTTTTTAACATCGGAGATATAGGCCGTTGCTTCGTTAGCGTTTTTAAAACCATCTACCTGAATCGCCCGGTAATCCTCACCAATATCAACCATAGTAACACTTAGTTTGTCACCATAATCGTTTCGTGTAAAATTGGTAAATATAGTTTGAAAACGCTTGTAGTCCATGCGTGTTTTTTTAACTACAATTAAAGCGTGATGTGCTTGCTCTGCATTATATGTATATAAAGGCGCTTCTTCAACCTTTTCAACAACAGGTTCGATAGCTTCCTCCCTTTGAACACTGTTTTCCTGAACATTTTGGTCTACTTCTGCCTTTTCAGGTCTTGTTTCTTCAATGACTTCGGCCTCAACAGGATCAGGTACATTAGCAACTGGTTCTATCGTTTCAGGAACGGCCTCGCTCTGTTCTAATTCCGCAGTGCTTGTAGCTTGTTCCTTTGTTGGTTCTGCAAATACCTCATCTGGTTTTTGGGTCTCCTCAGGTTTAACGCTAACCTTTTCCAGCTCTGATTTTTCAACAGGTGCCAAATAATAGGTCGCAAAGAAGAGTGTGTATTCTTTGATTAAACCCGACAGATAGAATTTGTTCTGATTCGAAGTTGATATCGCAAGAATATTGTCCTTAAAGAAATCAAATTTGAAAAACTCAGGGCGCTCGCGCAATGAATAGAAGTAATCCATTGCTTCCGACTTGTTCTTGAATCCAGAAATGACAATCGCTGTTTCTCCATTGATAAGTACTTTTTCACTAATGCCAAAATCGTGTAATAGATAACGCGAGAAGTTGTAGTCAGCCACATTATATATGGCTCTGTTAAGGTTCGTTTTATCAATAGATAATACCACTATGTCGTAGGCTTCATTCTCAACATAAACAAAGCCTTCACTCGAAATGTCTCCTTCGCTTTCGTCGGAGGTATCATCTTTAGTTAATGATTTCTGACTGGTGCTTGGAACACTTGAATAGGTAGTGCCTTGAACCGGTTGCATACCATCCGCTAGTAGCTTAAGTAATTGGCTTGCAAGAGCGGCTTCTTCACTGTTCTCATCTCTTCCTACAATGGTTTCCAAATCTGCTTTGAATGCTTCGTTATTGCCTGTTTTACCTTCAGACAAGGCACGAATTAATAAATACTTGTCGGTAAGAGGGTTTTCTTTATCAGTAAGAACTATTTCGTTGGCCTCATTTATTACCTCATTGTATTTTCCAAATAAGAAATTCTCATATGTATTCTCATAGGCTAATTCCTGTTGTTTCTTCATTTCAATCATCTTATTGAAGAAATCAGGATCGTTAAGTGAAGCTACAAATCGACTGTCAGGGAATTCTTGTTCTAATCGGTTTCGGGCAGAGGTCATTCCTCCCGTATCGTTATTAAGGCGATAGGCATTGTATAAGGCTACCAAAACTTGCTCACGCGATTTGGCTTGTGGATAGCGGGATAATAAATCTTCGAAGGACTCAATGGATTTAGGATAATTTTCTAATCCATCCATAAATATAAGTCCCATTTCCATTAACGAATTTTCGGTCAGCTCATCTGATGCCACTCGTTGTTCTTCCGTTTGCGGAATATCAGCTAATAGTTGCGCTCGTGTTGGAATTGCAGTTGCATTATTTGCTGGTACATCCACTTTGTTTGCTGGTTCATCGGCAGATTTAGTGTCTTGCTCCGGACTGTTTAAATCAGGCAAAGCTGATGGATCCCCAAAATCATCTTCCTCTTCTTGAACCTTGCTTTTATCACTTCGCCTCCAATTATCTTCAAGTTTACGCTTACCCCATCGTTTCTGGAACTCCATTTTTCCCATTCCCATGGAGGCTTGATTGTAGAAATACCATTTGCCACCACTCTGATTCATGGCAGAATTACTTCCTGAATTTTGATAGAAAAAAGGATCGTTGAAATTATCTTCTTCTTCGCGCTCTTTGGCCAAACGCTGTTCTTCTTCCTTGGTTTCGATTATGCCATCGAGATAGGCCAATAAAACAGGTTCGCTCATATCTGCCAATCGCTGCAAACTGTCTTCGCGTTGTACAATCAAAATGTGATCAACAAGACCGCTCAATCCGTTATGGCGCTCCTCAAGTTGGTCGTACAACTCGTAATCCTGATCAATTACTGTTAGGGCGCTATCGTAATAAAAGTAGGCATTAGGGAAGTCCATTCTGTCATAATAAATCTCACCAGCCTCTCTGTATGAAATACCTTTTTGGTTTTCATTGTCAACACTGCTTGCTACAGATTTTTTATAATAATGTAGTGCTTCGTCAGTATTTCCTTCACCTTCAAAAACTTGTCCGAAAGCCCAATAAATACGATCTAAATAGTCCTTGTTCTTCTTGTCTTTTCTCAGCTTGTGCAGTTGCTTTTTTACTTCTTCAATGTTGGCATCTTCATAAATAATTGATGCGCGATTGACTTTTGCATTAAAAGTCATTTCATAATCGGTACTAACTTTGGCAACATAAGCAAAGGCTTCAGTGGCTTGCGACTTTTGATTGTTGGCAGCATAGAGTTGGCCAAGAATGTAGTTGAAGCGAACACGTCTGTGTTTTTTTGCTGTTGTCAGGCTGTTCTTAATGTAGGGAATCGCATCAGCGTATTTTTCTTGTTTAAGAAGAAGATTGGCATAAACGGCCATGAATTCACCGTATAGTTCTTCGGGCGCATTGCCGCCTAAATCGTAACTCTCCAAAGCCGAGAGTGCCCCAATGTAATCGTTGTATTCGGTATAGGTTCGAGCTAACCAAATAAGCGCCTCGTACTGTGCAGGTGTATTATTAAACTCTCGGGCAACATATTGAAACGTTCGGATGGCAGGTAAAAATTCATGCTTGTAAAGCTGAGCTTTACCAATCATCAGATAGGCATTGTCAACCCAGTCATTGTATTCTTTGCGATTATAAAATTCGGCAGACCGACTGTTTTTTGATCCTGATCGTTTTTTAGGTTTGGCCGTAATGGAATGTTTCTTGATTAATTTTGTTCCTTTCTCGATAGCCCTATCCATATCGCCAGTTGCAATCGAAATGGCATCAGCATCCGACGATTCAAAAAGTGGTAGAATGTCAGAATAGTCGTTCTGACAATTATCTTGAATGGCTTTAACTCCGTTTTTAAGACTTTCACGGCCGTTGTAGTAGACATTATAGTAGGCGGTCAGATTATGATAGTTGCGACTTAGCCAAGTGTTTTTTTTTGTGCTACACCCAACCAAAAGAACCAAACTAAGTATTATAGTAATTTTTCGAAAAATCATGGAATATCAACGTAATTCTTAATCAAGATATAAAACTCATTTCGGCTAAAAATATTTCATAAATCATTAAAAATAGCCTTATAGAGTTAAAACAATTTTTAAATTTACCAATTATCAAGTCAAAACCAATTATCGCAAAGGTAATGCTTATTGGAAATGTTTAAAGTGTAGAGGTATGAAGATTAACGTTATTGAGGATGATAAGGTGTTTAATAGGTTGATTGAACATACGTTAAAGCTGAATCCTGATTATGAGGTGGTATCCTATTTTAATGGTAAAGATTTTATTAAAAATTTAGGCGACGACCCTGATGTTGTTACACTTGATTTAGGATTGCCTGATTTAACCGGAAACGAAATTCTTAAAAAGATCAAACGCTTTAATCCTGAAATTGATGTGATTGTCATATCAGGACAGGATGACATCTCAACAGCCGTTCAGTTATTGAAAGAAGGTGCATACGATTACATCACCAAAGATGGTAACATTAAGGAAAGGTTACTTCATAGCATTCAGAACATTAAAAAGCAAAAGAATCTTAAGAATGAGATTACCCAGTTAAAGACAGAGATTGGGCATAAGTACCAATATAAAAATGCGATTATTGGAGATAGTCCGGCCATAAAAGAGGTGTTTGCCTTGATCGATAAAGCCATTAAAGTGCCAAATATAAATGTTTCGGTATATGGCGAAACAGGTACAGGTAAGGAGTTAATAGCCAAAACGGTTCATTATAATTCGCCTAGAAAAAGTAAACCTTTTATTGCGGTGAACATGGGAGCCATTCCGCGCGAATTGATCGAAAGCGAATTGTTTGGTCACGAAAAGGGAGCATTTACCGGAGCCATTACAACCAAGAAGGGTAAGTTTGAAGAAGCCGATGGAGGTACCGTGTTTCTGGACGAGATTGGCGAAATGGATTTCAACCTTCAGGTTAAGTTGCTCCGTGTATTACAGGAGCGTGAGATAACCCGCGTTGGTGGAAGTGGCGTGATAAAAATTAATACGCGTATTATTACCGCTACCAATCGTGATTTGGCCGATGAGGTACGTCAAGGTAATTTTAGAGAAGACCTCTATTATCGTTTGCTCGGTTTGCCTATTCAGTTGCCGCCTTTGAAAGATAGACGTAACGATACAATATTATTAACCCAGCATTTTATTAAGGCCTTTTGTAAAGAAAATGGCTTAAAAAAGCTGGAGTTAACACCAAAGGCCAAGAAGAAAATATTGAATTACCGTTTCCCGGGTAATGTGCGCGAGTTAAAAGCTGTTGTTGAATTAGGCGCAGTGTTGACCAATGGTGAGATTATTGATGAGGAACACATTGTGTTTAATTCAACCCAAGGCGATACTGAGATATTCTCAGAAGAACTAACACTAAAGGAGTATACCGAGAAAATAATCCGTCACTACCTGAAAAAATACAACAACAATGTATTGAAGGTGGCTGATAAATTGGATATGGGTAAATCAACCATTTACAATCTGATTAAAAAGGATAAAGAAAATGAATAGTTAGCCTATTCGATATTCTACTTATTAGCTAATTATGGCAAAGCCAATTATTGTCAAACAAACATTTAATATTTCACGAGATCGTCTTTGGGAGATCATCACCGAGCCTACTTTAATGCGTCAATGGTTCTTTGCTGAAATACCCGATTTTAAAGCTGAAGTGGGTTTTAGTACACGTTTTAATGTGGATGCTGGTGAGCGGCAATTTATGCATTTGTGGGAAATAATAGAAGTAGAGAAGATGTGTAGCATTACTTACGATTGGCGTTACGAAGGCTATACAGGACAAGGTATTGTTAAGTTTGAATTAGAAGATTCGAATAACGGGACTTTATTAATAGTTACAAGTACCGGCATGGAAAGCTTCCCGCAAGAGATGCCAGAATTCTCTCGGGTGAGTTGCGAAGGCGGCTGGAAGTATTTTATAAATGAGAAATTGGTGGGGTATGTTGGTATAGAAACTATATAATGATATGAGGAATCTAATAATTATTGGAAATGGTTTTGATTTAGCGCATGACCTTAAAACTGCTTACTATCATTTTTTAAGTGATATAAAAGAATCTAGTGATAAATATGAGGCTTCGAGTATAAGGAGTAATACTAATATGTTGCTTGAAGCTTTTAATTACAGTGAGGCCGGAATTTGGAGTGACATTGAAAGTGTATATTTTGATATTTTGAAGAATATCAAAGATAAAGCATATTTGCAAAATAAGTATCGGTACGCAAACCGCTATAATACCTCGAAAGAATTAAATGAACATTTTGAAGATATTAAGCAATGTTTACATCACTATTTGCAGGGTGAAGAAAAAAGGTTTGTTAGAAATGAAAATTATACAAATTTCTTCGGGAGCTTCTCAGGCAAGAATACGGTCATTGTTAACTTTAACTACACAAACACAGTCAAAGAATATTTGAGTGAGACAAATTCAGATATTGAGTTAATACAGATACATGGTGAGCTAAATAATATAGATAATCCAATAATCTTTGGATATGCTGCAGATGATAAAGAATCTAAAGACTTATTAAATGAAAATGACAATAACTTCGTTCGAAACATCAAGAAGTTTAACTATTTATTCACAAAGAATGAAGAGATATTAAAAAAGCACCTAAATTCAGAAGAGTTTAATGTTTTTGTTTTGGGGCATTCGTGTGGTATTTCTGATAATTTAATATTAAGTCAAATATTGAATTCAAAAGCAATTCATAAAATCTATCCTTTTTATTACAAAGATCGCGATGGATATTTTAACACAATGGTTAATATTGATAGAATAATTGATGATTATTCAAAGGAGGTAAATGAACTTAAAGTTTTCTCCAAATTAGTCTCGTTCCCAAATAGTCATGAGATGCCTCAATTAGATTATGATGAAAAATTAGGTGTTTACTTAGAGTCAATACTAAACTCACGATTACCAAAAGAACATAAGAGAGCTGGTGAAAAATTAATATTAGATGCTGCTTCTAGGAGGTGATTTATGACGCGAGTTTAGCCCGAGCCGAACAATTAAAGATAGGACAATTTGAAAACAAGTGGCATTTTTACTTTTCCCATTTGTGTCGATACACGGTGTACCTGCTTCTCTCCGAAAATATTAAAGTACACGATGTACTTGCTCCTTTCCATCCGGAATTGCAAACGACACGGTGTACTTGCTTGTTTCCATTCGGAAATGTAAAAGTACACAGTGTACAATGGTGTTTTTATCCAGAAAAGTGAAAGTACAGGGTGTACTTGCTTGTTTTACTCCTGAAATACGAAAGTACACGGTGTACAATGTTGTTTCAGTGCTGAAAAGTAAAAGTACACGGTGTATCGATTAATTTCCATTCGAAATTGAAAAAATAACAAGGTATTTGATGCTTGATTTGTGCTAGAGCAAAATAAAACTTGCTGTATTATCAGAATACTCTTAGTTTTATAATCCTATTTATCGTTAATAGATTATTGGATTATGGAACCACAAAAACTTAAAATTGGTCTGGCCTTTTCGGGAGGTGGCTTTCGCGCAGCATCGTTTAGCTTGGGTGTGCTAAGCTATCTGAATCATATAAAAATCAAGGATCAACCACTATTAGATAGTGTGATTGCACTTTCAACTATTTCGGGAGGAACCATTGCTGGTGCGCGCTATTCTGTAGGCATTAAGCGGGGCGAAAGTTTTGAAACGATTTATGAGGATTTGTATGGTTTCATGAGTCGGCTCGATTTGATTGAACATAGTCTCGATAACCTGATTAAAAGTAACGACTGGGATAAAAAACGCAGCAATGGTTTGATCGAAGCATTTGCCGATTTGTACAATAGTGAATTATTTGCCGAAGAGAAATTCTCGCGAATTTTAGAAAGCACACCCGATATTCATCTCAAACATATCTCATTTAATGCAACCGAGTTTGACAATGCCTTGCAATTTCGTTTTCAGGTAAGCGAAACAATGAAACAGACTTCTGAGGAGAAGCCCGATAAAGGCATTATTGGAAATTATTATTACCGAATACCAGAGCAGGTGGCAAAGGATATTCGCATGGCAGATATATTGGCGGCTTCCTCCTGTTTTCCGGGTGGGTTTGAACCAATTGTTTTTCCTGATGATTTTGATTTGGAAGCAAGTGATGCTTCGCGTATTTTCTTTGAAGAGAAAAAAGATCCCATTGGATTAATGGATGGCGGCATTGTAGATAATCAAGGGATTGAACCTTTATTGTTGGCCGAGGATCGAATGAAAAAGAACGAGGGCAAAAAGCCAGATGATGCCAATGTAATGGACTTATTAATTATGTCGGATGTGACGAGTCCCTATATGGAAGATTATTCGCCTTGGAAAACCAAGAAGAGTTGGTGGCGCAGAATGACGCCTCGAGCTATATTAATCGTTAATTCTCTGGCTTTGCTTGGCTCCATAGCAGGCTTATTTTTTAGCTTAAAAAATGAACTGACTGGATGGAGTGCAGCAGCATCTGCGGTGGTAATTTTTAATTTAATCGTGTTTTTATTGTCTCACTTTTTGCTCAAGTTGCCCAAGAAGTTTGATGTGCCTCAAGCTTTTCTTAAACCTATCAGGAAATTGTTGAAACTTCGTCTGGTAGTGTTTGAGAACATGATAATGAATCGCGCCAGCTCACTCTTACAAATGAACATGGACGTGTTTTTGAAGCACATTCGCCGTTTGAATTACAACCGCATTTATCAGGATAAAACGTGGAAGAACCGCCGTATAATGAATGCGATATATGAATTGCGTCATGGCGAAGAGAAGCTGCTATCCAAAATTAAAAATAACACCATTCCAAAGGAATTAATTCCGTCAGAAGCAATGCAGAACGTTGCTGATACGGCATCAAGCATGGGAACCACCTTGTGGTTTACCAAGGATGAGTTAGAGAAACAAGACATGCTCAATTCTATTATTGCATGTGGGCAATTTAGCATGTGTTGGAATCTACTTTGTTACATCGACGAAATCACCAAGAGTAATGAGAATTTGAGTACTAATCACGTTTTGTTGGTTGATGTCAAAGAGCAATTGATGGCGCAATGGTTGCAATTTAAGGAGAATCCATTTTGGATGCTTGAAGCGAGTTCTTAATAAAGATTTTTCTTCATTACGTTTAACTAAGTTCTGATATGTATTGAACTTCTAGTTCTTTGTGTTTAAAATCACGATTTTCAGTTCTGTAAAAAGGATAAGTTTTAGTAATTTCGCAGGCTGAAAGAAAAGCGAAGTATTTACGACCATTCAATAAATATCATGGAATACAATTTTAAGGAACTAGAACAAAAATGGCAAAAGTATTGGGACGATAATAAAACGTACAAAGTTGAGGTTGATAACAGTCGACCAAAATTTTATGTGCTCGATATGTTTCCTTACCCATCGGGAGCTGGATTACACGTTGGTCACCCGCTCGGATACATTGCCTCTGATATTTACAGTCGATACAAGCGATTGAATGGTTTCAACGTGTTGCATCCAATGGGCTACGATGCTTATGGTTTGCCTGCTGAGCAATATGCCATTCAAACGGGACAGCACCCGGCCATCACCACCGAAAATAACTTAACGCGCTACCGCGAGCAACTAGATAAAATTGGTTTTTGTTACGATTGGGATCGTGAAGTAAAAACATGTGACCCTGATTATTACAAGTGGACACAGTGGGCTTTTATCCAAATGTTCAACCATTACTATTGCAATCAGGCCAAGCAAGCGCGTCCGATTTCTGAGTTGGCCGAAGCATTTGCATCTGTTGGAACCAATGGTTTGAATGTGGCTTGCAGCGAAGAATTAGAATTTACTGCTGAGCAGTGGAAAGCTAAAACAGACAAAGAACAACAAGAGATATTATTAAATTACCGTTTGGCTTATTTGGCCGATACAATGGTAAACTGGTGTCCTGCTTTAGGCACTGTATTGGCCAACGATGAGGTGAAAGAAGGTCTTTCGGTTCGCGGGGGTCATCCGGTTGAGCAAAAGGTGATGCGCCAATGGTCATTGCGTGTTTCGGCTTATGCCGAACGTTTGTTAACAGGCTTGGATAAGGTTGACTGGAGTGATTCGTTAAAAGAAATTCAGCGAAATTGGATCGGTCGTTCCGAAGGTGCTGAAATGACTTTCAAGGTGAAGGATTCGGATGTTAACATGGAAATCTTTACCACACGTGCCGATACGGTTTATGGTGTAACTTTTATGGTGTTGGCGCCAGAGAGTGAGCTGGTTGATCAATTAACTAAGCCAGAACAGCGTGCTGCTGTTGATGCCTACATTGTTGAGACTAATAAACGTACCGAGCGTGAGCGATTGGCAGAGGTTAAAAAAGTAACTGGAGTATTCTCAGGATCGTATGCCATTAATCCATTAACAAACGAAGAAATTCCGGTTTGGATTAGCGATTACGTATTAGCTGGTTATGGAACAGGTGCTATCATGGCCGTTCCTGCGCACGATTCGCGCGATTTTGCCTTTGCACGTCAGTTCGATTTACCAATCCGTCAGGTGGTAATACCTGTTGGAGCCGAAGAAACAGATACAGCTACATGGGAAGATTCAATCGACTCCAAAGAAGGTACAATGGTTAATTCCGATATCTTAAACGGATTAGACGTAAAAGAAGGAATTGCCAAAACAAAGGAATACATCAAAGAAAAGAACATAGGTAAGGTTAAAACCAATTTCCGCCTGCGCGATGCAATTTTTAGTCGTCAGCGTTATTGGGGTGAGCCATTCCCAGTTTATTACAAGGATAACATACCTTACATGTTAGACGAGGAAAAATTACCATTGACTTTGCCTGAGATTGATAAATATTTACCAACCGAACAAGGAGAGCCACCATTGGGGCGTGCTAAGGATTGGCAAACGGAAGACGGCTATCCTTTAGAATTAAATACCATGCCTGGTTTCGCAGGTTCATCAGCGTATTATCTACGTTACATGGATCCAAAGAATGATAAGGCATTGGTTGGTAAAGAAGCTAACGAGTACTGGCAAGATGTTGATCTTTACATCGGTGGAACCGAGCATGCAACGGGTCACTTAATTTATTCGCGATTCTGGAATAAGTTCTTGTTCGATATGGGTAAGGTGATTAAAGATGAGCCTTACAAGAAGTTGATCAACCAGGGAATGATCCAAGGGCGTTCAAATTTTGTTTATCGAGTTAAAGGCACAAACAAGTTTGTGTCGCATGGTTTGCGTAAGGATTATGATGTGACAGACATTCACGTGGATGTGAACATTGTACGAAACGATGAGTTGGATATGGAGGCTTTCAAAAAGTGGAGTCCAGATTATGCCGATGCTGAGTTCGTACTTGAGAATGGAAAGTATGTGTGTGGATGGGCTGTTGAGAAGATGTCAAAGTCGATGTACAACGTGGTTAATCCAGATGATATCATTGCTGATTACGGTGCTGATACACTTCGTTTGTACGAAATGTTCCTTGGTCCTTTGGAGCAAAGTAAGCCTTGGGATACAAATGGTATCGACGGGGTTCATAAGTTCTTGAAAAAGACATGGCGCTTATTCTACGATGGTGAAACTCTGAAAGTAAGTGACGAAAAAGCAACGCCCGATGAGTTAAAAGTACTACACCGTACCATCAAAAAGATCAGCGATGATGTGGAGCGTTTCTCGTTTAATACTTGTGTAAGTGCCTTCATGATTTGTGTAAACGAACTGAACGACTTAAAATGTAATAAACGCGAGATTTTAGAGCAGTTATTGGCTTTATTGGCACCATTTGCACCACATATAAGTGAAGAGTTATGGCATGCATTAGGTCATGATTCAACAGTTTGCGATACAGCTTGGCCTGAATTTAATCCTGCTCTAGTGGTTGAGTCATCTGTAACTTATCCGGTTTCATTCAATGGTAAAATGCGCTTTAAGCTTGATTTACCTGCTGACATGAATCCAAAGGACATTGAAGCAACTGTTTTGGCACACGATTCGTCAGCTAAATGGTTAGATGGGAAAACGGTTCGTAAAGTAATCGTTGTTCCTAAAAAGATTATCAATATAGTAGTGGGCTAAAAACAATGCTGATAGCTATCAGCTTTTGGCTATTAGCTTTTTAAAATAAGGAGGATTGATTTTCTCAAAAAATCTCAAAGCCCGCAAGGATTTTTTCTTGTGGGCTTTTTTTAAATAGCTCATCGGATGAATATAACTTATCACCTTATATTCATCCGATGAGTAAATAATATGAACATATGAAACGAGCCATGAGAAAAGTTTTCTCACACAGGAGAATGACTATGGTGGCGAGTTCCATCCCGATAGCTATCGGGAGACAATTGAAAGAAAATATAATCATATGAAAAATAAAACTACTGTATTAAAAGAGATACGAAGTTACGTGATGCTTACCATTGGCTTAGGTGTTGGAACTTTGGGTTGGACCGGTTTCTTGATTCCGGCTAAAATTGTGGGTGGAGGTTTAACAGGTATTGCTACCATTATATACTTTCTTACGGGCTGGGATGTTGGTTTAACAACCTTGGTGATTAATGCTGGTTTGATTCTTCTAGCCATCCGCATTTTGGGGGCTTCCTTTGGTATTAAAACCATTTATTGTGTCCTGGTGTTTTCGGGCTTTTTATCCTTTCTAAGTCCAATGTTTACTGAGCCAATTGTTTCGGAGCTCATGATGAATGCTATCATAGGTGGTATTCTTGGAGGTCTTGGGGCAGGTATTGTGTTTGTGAATGGAGGTAGTACCGGCGGGGTTGATATCATTGCCATGATCATTAATAAATATAAGAACATCAGTCTGGGGCGCCTTTTGCTCGGCATGGATGCCATTATTATTTCTTCTTCTTATTTCTTACTTCAATCATCCTCAATCGAGACGGTTGTTTACGGATTTATGACCATGGCAATTTTGGCGTATACGGTGGACATGGTTATATCGGGTAATAAGCAGACCGTGCAGTTTTTTATTATCTCATCCAAACCCGATGAAATACGTAAGTCGGTTATTTTTGATGCTAATCGCGGCTTAACTGTACTAAATGGTGTTGGCGGGTATTCAGGTGAGGAACGCAAAGTATTGATGGTGATAGCACGTAAGAGCGAAACCCAAATGATTTTTAAGGTGGTTAAGCAGATTGATGACGAAGCTTTTATTACGGTTGGTACCGTTATGGGAGTGTATGGTCAAGGTTTTGATAAGATCAAGATATAAATGAAATATTGGTTTGGGACAAAATATATTTTTCGGATTAAAGTTATAAAGTATATCTTAGTGCATCCATCGGATTTTAGCGGCAGAGACGAGTGTTTTTGCCTTTAGTCCGATAAAAATATTACACCTAATTTTGTCATGAAGAAGCGTTCTGTCTATTTAATTGTATTGGCTGTTTTAGTATTAATCCCAGCTATCTATTTTGGTATCCATCGATATAAGCACCCCCGTTCGATTGTAACGGACGAAACGATTGATTCATTAGCCATTATTGAATTACCCGAGCCAGAATTGCTATATGGATTGCCATTGGACACCTTCGAGATTGTTGCGAATAAGGTGAAACGAAACCAGTTTTTAGCCGATATTTTCCTAAAAGCCGGAGTGGATTATCCTACCATCCATAAAATTGTAGAAGCCTCAAAGCCTGTTTTTGATGTTCGTAAAATAAAAGTCGGTAACAACTATTCAGTATTTTACTCTAAAGATAGTTTACGAAGTTTACAGCACTTCGTTTATGAGATTGATAATACCGATTACATGGTGGTTTCGCTAGCTGACTCTATTGATGTGTATCGCGACATAAAAGAAACTGTGGTTGTTCCAAAGGTGGCTTCGGGTGTTATTAACTCTTCATTATGGAATGCCATGTCGGATAATGGGGTAAATCCTTTATTGGCCATTGAATTGTCGGAGATATTTGCGTGGACAGTTGATTTCTTTGGAATTGAAAAAGGGGATAATTTCAAGGTATTGTACGATGAGCAATTTGTTGATAGTGTAAGTATTGGAGTAGGTGAGATTCGTGCTGCACTGTTTCATCATCGAGGCAAAGATTACTATGCCTTTAATTTTGAGGAAGACAGTGTTTGGAACTTTTTTGATGAAGATGGGCAGAGTTTGCGAAAAGCTTTTTTGAAAGCTCCTTTGAAATTCTCGCGTATTAGTAGTCGCTTTTCGCATAGTCGTTTACATCCCGTTCTGAAAATACGACGTCCGCATCATGGCATCGATTATGCCGCACCTTCAGGTACGCCAGTTTACGCTTTGGGCGATGGACGTATCTCGGTAAAAGGTTATCAGAAACGAGGTGGAGGAAACTACCTAAAAATAAAGCATAACAGCGTTTATACAACCGTATATATGCATCTAAAAGGTTTTGCCAAAGGAATGGCTAAGGGTGTTCATGTGCAACAAGGTCAGTTAATAGGATATGTTGGTTCTACCGGTTTATCTACTGGACCGCACCTGGATTTTCGAGTGTTTAAAAATGGTAAGCCTGTCGATCCTTTAAAAATTGATGCTCCACCAGTAAATCCCGTTAAGGAAGAGAATAGAGATACGTTTAATGTATTTATTCAGCCTTTAAAGCTCCAACTTGATAGCATTCCGTTAAATCAGTTTTAAGCTCTTTCGGTCAGAATAATCTCAACATCAACATTTGAATAGAATGTTGAGATGGCTTTCGTTATTCTACCTTTTAGCTTATCGCTATAAGTCAGTTGTAGGTTTTTTTGACTTGGAGTCAAATATACTGTAACCCACCTTCTACGCCCGGTTTTTAATATGTACGCTTTGTAGCGTTCAATTTTATCGTGTTCCAATTCATTATCGATTAGTTTTTCAATATCAAGTTGTGTGGCCTCATCTTGACCACTGAGTAAAAGTTCCTTTGTTCCAGTATTCATTGCTCTAATCGGAACCGATATTGTAAGTAATCCTACTGCTATTACTACTACTTGATCCATGTATTTAATGTAGGGGCTTAAAAAGCCATCTTTCAATAGGAATGCCGCAACAAAAGAGGCAGCAATACTGGCTGTAATCAAAGTATTAATCATCCAGTTTTCCGTTTCAATTAAAACGATAGGCGAGTCCGTTTTTTTAACCTGAACTTTAAGATATAGATAGGTTATTATATTGCCAACTAGTGCAACTAGCAAATAAATGATAATAGCGCCAAGTTTTAGTTCGTTGCCGCCATTCAAGAGCAGAATGATATTACTAACAACAACAAAGGATGTTAAGCCAAATACTATAAAGCCTTTTATAAGTATATATAACGGTTCGAGCGCTACGTAACCAGCGGGTCGTTTAAATGAAATTGGTGCATTAACCAGATTAGATATTTTAAGTCCAAAGAATACAGTTACTGCCGATATCAGATTAAACGCAGCATCCAATAAGACAGCTTGTGATGATGAGAATAAAGAAAACCCAAATCCTAAAATAGAAAAGGATAAAGCACTAAGCATGGAGACCGTAATTGCTTTTTTTTCGATGCTTGTATCTGATATGCTCATAAAGATGTTTTTAAGTAAGATATTTAAAGTGAAGATACTTTAAAAAAAAATAATTCCGTCAGAGATTAAATGTATTAATCAATGACGGAATTAGTGTGCTTGTTATATAGAGTAATTATCTCTTACCTGGTTTGATAGGGTATTTGTACATGATGTTTCGTGCCACGTAAGGTATCTTAGAGGCACGTTTTTTTGGATTTTCTTCAACGGTGTCGGAACCTACACCTTGCCAAATAAGTTGTTTCGATTGGCCATCAAAAACATCAACCACTAAGGTGCCAACATTGTAATCATATTCTTCAATAGTGGTGTAGGATGTGCCCATACCCATTCCCCAACCCCAGCCATAACCGTAGCCATAGCCACCGCCAATGTGGGTTGTATAGGCATTCTTGCCTGTTTTTGCATCTACAACAAGAAATAGCGAAACCACAATCTCCCCATTGTCTTCAACATATTTATAGCCTCTTTTTGTAAACTGCTCTAAAAATGCTTTCTCCCAACGGTCTCTTTCAAATTTGTTGACTATTTCATCGCTGTCTTCGTGCCACCCTAAGAAACTAAATGTTTGATGGGTGTTGAAATCAACTGAGTGGTCATAGTCTGTGGTGATACTCATGCTATCGCAACCCATTAGTATTAAAGCTGCAATAAATGCTGTTGGAATTATTTTCTTCATAATGTGTGTTTTTTTATTTGTTAGGTTAATTTGCAAATATTAGTCCATTTTTTTAGAGTAGAAAATTCACGCTTGATCTTCTATGTTTAAAAATAAACTAAAAGAGTGATTTTAATTTAGGATTTCATTTATAGTTGCAGGAAAATGGGAGTATTCCAACTGATGCACCTTCTCAGCAACATCATCAGCGCAATCTTCTCTTGTTATACTGCATTTCACCTGTTTTATCACCTGGCCCTCGTCGTATTTGTCGTTAACGTAATGGATTGTTATTCCCGATTCCACTTCATTGTTTGCAACAACAGCCTTGTGCACATGCGATCCGTACATGCCCTTGCCTCCGTATTTTGGTAATAGGGCGGGATGTATATTAATTATCTGTTTTGGAAATGCTTCAACATACGCCTTTGGGATTAACCAAAGGAATCCGGCAAGTACAATAAGGTCTGGTTTTAGAGTCTTTAATTCGTCTAAAACGGCAAGATTCTCCACAAACTCTTTTCGACTGAAAATTGAGCAGGGTAGTCCAAGTTTTCCGCAACGTTCAATAACATAGGCTTTTGGATTGTTTGTATAAACCTTGATTATTTCGACCGTTTCATTTTTTTTGAAATAATTAACAATGTTTTCGACATTAGAGCCTGAACCCGAAGCGAAAAGAACTATCTTTTTCATTATCTGTTATTTAAAGCTAGTGTTTTGATCTGATATTTTACACAAAAATAGGAAAAAACATAGGTGAATTTGCATTTTTTTTACACGAAGTTTGAATTATTATCCACAAATGTATTTCTTTGCAAAGTTGTTTAAGAACATTTTATTAGTATTAATTTAAAAAAAAACTTAGAGCTATGTCAGACATTGCATCAAGAGTAAAAGCAATCATCGTAGACAAGTTGGGAGTTGACGAAACTGAAGTTGCACCAGAAGCTAGCTTCACCAATGATTTGGGAGCTGACTCACTTGACACTGTAGAATTGATCATGGAATTTGAAAAGGAATTCAACATTGCTATTCCTGATGATCAAGCAGAGAATATCGGAACTGTAGGTGATGCTATCTCTTACATCGAAGAAAACGCTAAGTAAGAACGAGTAGGATAACTTAAGAGTAGTTATGGAGTTAAAAAGAGTAGTTGTTACGGGGCTTGGTGCCATTACACCACTAGGTAAGACAGTTGAAGAAACATGGACTAACCTAGTTAATGGAGTAAGTGGTTCTGCACCTATTGCTCGATTTGACACCTCAAAGTTCAAAACTAAATTTGCGTGCGAGGTTAAAGACTATGATCCTAAAGAGTATTTTGATCGCAAAGAAGTCCGAAAATTAGACATCTATGCTCAATTTGCTTTAATTGCTGCCGATCAGGCTGTTGCTGATGCAGAGCTTGACTCAGAAGGCATTGACCAAAATGAGGTTGGTGTTATTTGGGGTACAGGAATTGGAGGTATCAAAACGTTTTTAGATGAAGCGGTGGATTATGCAAAAGGGGACGGAACTCCGCGTTTAAGCCCTTTTTTCATTCCGAAAATGATTGCTGATATTGCCCCTGGTCATATTTCTATGAAATATGGTTACAGAGGTCCTAATTTCGGTACCGTTTCGGCCTGTGCTTCATCAACCAACGCAATTGGCGAGGCGTATAATTTAATACGTCTTGGTAAAGCAAATGCATTTGTTACTGGAGGTTCTGAAGCTGCAATTAATGAAGCCGGTGTGGGTGGATTTAACTCTATGCAAGCTTTGTCAACACGTAACGACGATCCACAAACTGCATCCCGTCCATTTGATAAAGGGCGTGACGGTTTTGTGATGGGCGAAGGTGGTGTTTCATTAATTCTTGAAGAATATGAGCACGCTGTTGCACGTGGGGCGAAAATCTACTGTGAAGTAGTTGGAGCTGGCATGACTGCAGACGCACATCATCTTACTGCACCACATCCTGAAGGATTGGGAGCAAAACGAGTTATGGTAAATGCGCTGAAGGACAATGGCATTGATCCATCCGAAGTAGACTATATTAATGTTCATGGTACCTCAACACCTCTAGGAGATATTGCGGAAACCAAAGCTATTAAAGAAGTTTTCGGTGATCATGCTTATAAATTGAACATCAGCTCAACAAAATCCATGACTGGACACCTGCTTGGTGCTGCCGGGGCAATTGAGTCCATGGCATGTATCTTAGCCATTAACAATGATATTGTACCGCCTACTATTAATCACTTTGAAGACGATCCTGATATTGACAATAAGCTCAATTTCACTTTTCATAAAGCGCAGGAACGTAAGGTAAAAGTGGCTTTGTCCAATACATTTGGATTTGGTGGTCACAATGCATCTGTGGTATTTAAAGCATTGTAAAAAAGTAGTTTTGAGTAAAACACTTTTGCACATTATAAAACTTCTTCCTTTTAAAGGGAAGAAGTTTTATGGTTTTATATGGAGCCTAACAGGAATTAGGCCAAAGCGTATGGATGTTTATCGGCTTGCTTTTGCCCATAAATCAGCCATGCAAAAGTCAAAGAGAAAAGAACTTTTAAATAATGAGCGCCTCGAGTTTTTAGGTGATGCGGTTTTAGGTGCAGTAGTTGCCGAAGAACTGTACAATAAATTTCCTCATAAGAATGAAGGATTTCTTACCAAAACACGATCTCGAATAGTAAATCGTTCTTTATTAAATAATATTGCCTTGCAAATGCACCTCGATAAGTGGGTGAAAACACAGGCGCAAATTGATGTGGCACACACAAGCATATTAGGAGATGCACTCGAAGCCCTTATTGGTGCCCTTTATGTTGACCGTGGTTATGGTGCATGTCGTCGGTTTATTACGCGACGTTTAATTCCAAAGTACATCAATCTGCAAAGAGTTGCTCGAAAAGATACCAATTACAAATCCTTGCTAATTGAATGGGGGCAGAAGAATAAGGCCGATGTTCAATTCATTACCGAAGAACAACATGATGCGGATGGCCTGGCTACACGATTTCATGCTAAGATTTTAGTCAATGAAAACTATTCTGGTCAAGGCGAGGGGCTTTCCAAGAAAGAAGCACAACAGCATGCGGCCCATCAGGCATTATTAAAAATAGATACTCCGTAATTATTCAGTATTCCTTCACGTATCTACCTAATTTATCACACTATTACGGGGATTTTAATTTCAATTAGGAGTTGTTTAAGCGAGAGATTCTGGCGCAGATTAGTTTGACATAGCTCTTGATTCAAGGAAAATTATTACATTCACATGAACTTCATGAATGGAAAAGGGTTTTACGTATTAGGCGGTGAATTATTTTAGCTTGAAGCGGCGGTATTGGCCTATAAATGAATAAAGTGAAATAAAACGCTGTTAATTAATGTTAAACGGCTCAATTAATTAAGTTAGCCTGCTATTTTTGTTTTATGAGTAAAAAGTTTATTCTTGCATTAACTATTGTAATGGCCATTGCCCTGATTGGATTAACCTACATCCAAACGCTGTGGATTATGAGTGCGACAAAACTTAAGGAGGAGCACTTTGATCAATTGGTCAGTCTTGGTATGGATGAGGTAATAAATCGCCTCGAACAGGATGAATTGAGTCTTTTAACTCGAAACTCTTTAACCAGTGCTGGTACGAGCAAACTGCCTCCAAATCTTCGTCCGGATAATAAGTATTTTAATCGTAATCAGAATGAGGATCTTTTTGCAGCTGAAGAGGGTTTAAATATTTCTTTAAATCTAAATTTATCAACGCGTCAATATAGTTATTCAACGTATCAGCATGATTCATTGGCTATTTTCAGAGGTCGAGGATCCTTAAGTTCTTATGGAAGAACAGATCCTCTATCAGGCGCAATGCGAGCTATTCAAAATGAAATCCGTGAGCGGATGGATGCCAATAGGAATGAAATGATTAAAACATATCTTCAGGATATTCCCATTGAAAAGCGAATTGATAATTTACGATTGCAGCAATACTTTTTTCAGATATTTGAAGATAAGGGTATTCCTTTTTTATATGAGTTTGCCATCGTAAATTCGAAGAGTGAAACGGTTTTTCAGACCGAAAACTTTGATGCGGAGGGAGCTAATAAACTATATCAGAAGCGTCTTTTTCCTAAAGATATACATGCGAAAGCCAATTACGTTTATGTGCATTTTACTCAAAAACCGAATCCTTTGCTTGAATCCTTGGGGTTGGTAATTCCGTCAGCAGCTTTTACCTTGATAATGATATTTTTATCAATCATTACCATCATAATTATTGTCCGTCAAAAACGATTGGATCAGATAAAGAATGATTTTATCAACAACATGACGCATGAGTTTAAGACACCCATATCAACTATCTCTTTAGCATCTCAAATGCTTAAGGATGGAAGCGTTACAAAAACGCCAAAAACCCTTCAGCACATATCTAGTGTAATACAGGATGAGAGTAAGCGTCTGAGTTTTCAAGTAGAGAAAGTTTTGCAGATGGCCATTTTTGAAAAAGGTAAATCTGGCTTGAAATTGAAGAAAGTGCATGCCAATGATGTGATACATCATGTGACAAATAATTTCAGAATTAAGGTTGAAAATAAACAAGGAAAGATAATTGAGCGCTTAGAAGCAAAAAATAGTATTATATTCGTTGATGAGGTGCATTTTACGAATGTTATTTATAACTTGCTTGACAATGCTGTTAAATACCGAATGGGGGCACCGGTACTATATGTTAAAACATGGAATAAAAACAATGGTATAGTTATATCTGTTAAGGATAATGGCATGGGTATATCAAAGGATAACCTAAAAAGAATTTTTGAGAAGTTTTATCGTGTTCCAACTGGAAATGTTCATGATGTTAAAGGTTTTGGTCTTGGCTTAGCTTATGTGAAGAAGATAATCGAAGATCATGATGGACAAATATCAGTAGAGAGTGAACTTGAAGTTGGCACAAAATTTGAAATATTCCTACCTCTAAAAAATAATTAACGAATGGAAAAAGAATATAGAATACTCCTATGCGAAGATGATGAGAACCTAGGAATGCTTTTACGTGAATACTTGGAAGCAAAAGGTTTAAAAACTGATTTATTGCCTGATGGCGAAGAAGGCTATAAAGCATTTATGGCTAATAAATACGATATCTGTATTTTAGATGTCATGATGCCAAAAAAAGATGGCTTTTCTTTGGCCAAGGATATTCGTATGGTTAATGCTGATGTGCCTATTGTTTTCTTAACGGCAAAATCGTTAAAAGAAGATATTTTCCAGGGGTTTAAAATTGGAGCTGACGATTACTTGACCAAGCCGTTTAGTATGGAAGAATTATTGTTCCGTATCGAAGCTATTTTGCGAAGAACAAAAGGTGGAAATGCTGCTCAAGAATTCTATCAGTTAGGAAAGTATAAGTTTGATACACAAAAGCAACAATTATTATACGATGATGCGGTTATCAAACTAACAACTAAGGAATCGGAGTTATTAAAATTGCTTTGTACGAATGCCAATAAGGTACTTGAGCGTAATTTTGCGCTTAAGACCATTTGGGTAGATGATAATTATTTCAATGCACGTAGTATGGATGTTTATATTACGAAGCTTAGAAAGCACCTTAAAGATGAACCAAGTGTGGAGATTATTAATGTGCATGGAAAAGGATATAAGTTGGTAATGTAAGTATTACTAAGCAAAATTATTTTTTGAACCGCTGCATTATTGTAGCGGTTTTTTGTTTAAATAAAGCTATTTCGTTAACATTGCTTGTGCAGTAAGAATAATAAAGATTTGAATGGATAATTTCAGGACAGAGATTGAGCCTACACCTAGTGATTCAAAATTAAGTTACGATGCTCATATGTTTTTCATGGGTAGTTGTTTTGCAACGAATATTGGAGCGTATTTTCAGCAGACTCAATTTAATGCCTTAGTTAATCCATTTGGAGTATTATATAATCCATTTTCT
This sequence comes from Carboxylicivirga fragile, assembly GCA_025499625.1. GTDB lineage: Bacteria > Bacteroidota > Bacteroidia > Bacteroidales > Marinilabiliaceae > Carboxylicivirga > Carboxylicivirga fragile. Next base: position 87,803 of record JAFMVD010000010.1, read on the forward strand.
ATAGCTAATGCTCTAGATCGAATGATGGATGAGGATGGACAGTATAAGAAGAGTGATTTGTCGTTTAACAATGGTCTTTGGCAAAGTTTTGATCACCATGGTCAGTTTAATGAGGTAGATGCTGATGCATGCTTAAATGGTATTAATGAGAGTCTTTTGATAGGGCATGACTTTTTGAAAAAAGCAAATATTCTGTTTATTACCTTTGGTACGGCTTGGGTGTATCAATTGGCCGAGAGTGAAAAAATAGTTTCCAATTGTCATAAATTCCCGGCTTCGCATTTTAACCGTTTTTTATCTAAGGTAGATGATATTGTTGGGCTGTATGAAAGACTTGTGTTAAGATTAAAAGAATTTAACCCATCAATTAAGATTGTATTAACAATTAGTCCTGTTAGGCATTGGAAGGATGGGGCACATGGTAATCAATTAAGCAAGTCGATATTGCACCTGGCAGCTGATAGTTTAGTCAATCGATTCGATAATATCACCTATTTTCCTGCCTACGAACTATTGTTAGATGATTTACGAGATTATCGTTTTTATGCCGATGATTTATTGCATCCGTCGAAATTAGCCATTGAGTATATCAAGAATAAATATATTGAGGCATGGCTTGATGATGATGCAAAACAATTTATAAAGAGAATTAGCAAACTGAATAAAGCGCTAGCTCATCGGCCATTTAATAAATCTACCGAGGCTTATTCGCAATTTATTAAAAAAACAGCCACTCAATTAAAGTCATTACAAAAAGAATATTCGAATATTTCTTTGAATAAAATGACTGATTATCTCCCTGAATAAATTACGATTCGAAGGTAATGATGTAAAATAAATGTTAATTTCCTGCAAAGTTGATTTGTTTTACAATGATTATTCATAAATTGCGAATGCAAGTACCAATTAGCAGAATATACTTTAATTGGTAACCTTTAAATTCTTTTCGATTTCAAGTTGAACTTTCCCAAAAAGGGAGTTAACTTTTTGTACCTAATATTTTAGTTTATGAGTATTGAACATTTGGATAAAACCCGATTGATCAATCTGGAGTATTCGCTTTTTAAAGAGGTGCTTAGAACCAATAGAGCTGGAGCCTACTCGAGTAGCTCTATAATTGGCTGTAATACTAGGAAGTATCACGGCTTGCTGGTTGCTCCTATTGAAGAATTGGATAATGAAAGACACGTTTTATTGTCTTCACTTGATGTATCTGTGGTACAACATAACAAGTCGTTTAACCTTGGAATTCATAAGTATGGGGGTAGCCATTATGAGCCTAAAGGGCATAAGTATATGCGCGATTATGAGTTGTATCCTATTCCAAAAGCAACTTATCGCGTTGGTGGAGTTGTGTTGAAGCAAGAGCTTGTATTGGTTGAGCAAACATCGCAAGTGTTACTTCGCTATACTTTATTGGAGGCTAAGTCAGAGACTAAATTGCGATTAAAACCATTTCTGGCATTTCGACATATTCATGATTTAACGCGTCAGAATCTAAATGCTAATACACGTTATGCTTCGGTTGATAATGGTATTAGTTTGTGTCTTTACAAGGGTTTTCCTAGTTTATTTATGCAAGTGAGTAGTGATAACGAATTTGTTGCTAATCCGGATTGGTACAGAGATATTGAATATTTAAAGGAAGAACATAGGGGCTATAATTTTGTTGAAGATTTGTATGTGCCTGGGTATTTTGAATTTGATATAAGTAAAGGTGAAAGCATCGTATTTGCTGCTGGAACTGAAATGTCAGCTGTTAAAGGTTTGAAGGCTAAATTTACGAGAGAAGCTAAGAAAAGAGTGCCTCGTAATGGTTTGCTAAATAATTTACTTAATGCTGCCCAGCAATTTATTATTTGTAATGGTAAAGAGTGCAAGTTGATGGCGGGTTACCATTGGTATGGGCCGCGTTTGCGCGATACACTAGTAGCTTTACCAGGTCTTACAGTGTTTCAGGAGGATAAATCAAATTTCGCTGCCATTCTCGATAGTGCAGTAAAGGATATTAAAAAAGAGTATCTCGAAAATGATTTGTTTGCTGCGAAAGATATTGATGTGCCATTGTGGTTGTTTTGGACACTCCAAAAGTGCATAGACTATTGCGGAGTGGCTGATTTATGGGAACAATTTGGGCCAGTATTAAAAGACATTTTAAATCTATATAGAAACTTACAAACTGAGCAATGTCATTTAACTAGCAAAGGACTCATTTACGCTAAAGTTGAAAATGTGCCTTTAACCTGGATGAATGCTATTGTAGATAATCAACCGATAACGCCGCGTTACGGCATGCCAGTTGAGGTAAATGCCTTATGGTACAATGCTTTGATGTTTTCTTTAGATCTTGCCAAAGCCAACGGGGATTCAAACTTTGTTGATGAATGGCAAGCTCTAGCCGAGAGTGTTGGTAAAGCCTTTATTCAAACTTATTGGATGGAAGATGTAGCGTATCTAAAGGATAGTGTTGATGGAGATAGCTGGGAGATGGAGATTCGTCCGAACCAGATTATTGCAACTGCCTTACCTTATTCTCCATTGAATTTGGATCAAAAGAAAGCGATAGTTGATGTGGTTAAAAAAGAATTGTTGACGCCAAAAGGTATCCGAAGCTTATCGCCACAAGATCCAAAATATAAAGGTGTTATGGAGGGCGATGTTAGGCAAAGAGACCTTTCGTTGCATCAGGGAACTGTTTTCCCATGGTTAGTTTCATTCTTCATTGATACTTACTTATTTGTTCATAAGCGTGGAGGCTTGACTTTTGTACAACGCTTATTGGAAGAGTATGAAAGGGAATTAGGAGAACATTGCTTAGGGACGATATCAGAAGCTTATAATGGGAATCCGCCACATACCGCTAAGGGTTCGGTGTCAATGGCTTGGAATGTTGCGGGGATTTTGAGAGTGCTAAAAGAATTAGAAACTTACGAATAAAATTACTTCTATGAGGGTACTCATGTTTGGATGGGAATTTCCTCCTCATATCTCAGGAGGATTAGGTACGGCCTGTTACGGTCTTACCAAAGGTATATCACATATATCAGATTTGGATGTGATTTTTGTTGTTCCAAAAGCGTTTGGTGATGAAGATCAATCATCCATGAAATTGGTGGGTGCAAACGATATATCTATAAAGCATCGACAGATTGAAGTAAAACAATATTCGAAAACACTGGAGTACATTGAAGTGAATTCAAAATTAGTTCCCTATGTTGATCCTGAAGAGTTTTGGACACTCAATAGTTCCGAAGTTAGTAGCTCGCGAAAGTTTGTAAAAACAGATGAGCATGGAAGAGTTGCCTTTACAGGAAAGTACGGTGCCGATTTGCTACAGGAAATAGCCAATTATGCCGTAGTAGCTAATGTAATTGCTCAGGATAATACGTTTGACTTGATACATGCGCACGACTGGCTTACCTATCCAGCCGGTATTGCTGCTAAAGAAGCCAGCGGTAAGCCATTGGTAGTTCATGTGCATGCCACTGATTTTGATCGAAGTGGGGGAAGTGTTAATCCAACTGTTTTCGACATTGAGAAAAGAGGTATGGAAGCGGCTGATAAGGTAATTACAGTAAGCAATCTTACCCGGAAAACGGTAATTGAGAAATATGGCATTTCTCCGGAAAAAGTTGTTACGGTTTATAATGCCGTTGAGCCTACTGTTAAGAAGAAAGAACAGCCTTTCAAGAAAAATGTGGATGAGAAGATTGTAACGTTTTTGGGTCGAATCACCATGCAGAAAGGTCCGGAGTATTTTATTGAGGTAGCTAACGAGGTGTTAAAACGGGTAGATAATGTGCGATTTGTAATGGCTGGTTCGGGCGATATGATGGAAAAGATGATTCGTCGTGCAGCCAGTTTAAAGATCATGGATAAATTCCATTTCACTGGTTTTTTAAAGGGCGATGATGTGTTTTCGATGTTGCGCATGAGTGATTTATATGTGATGCCATCGGTTTCTGAACCATTTGGAATATCTCCGTTGGAAGCCATGCAGAGTTCTGTTCCTGTTCTTATATCGAACCAATCGGGAGTTGCCGAAATATTAACCTATGCCATTAAAACCAACTTTTGGGATATTGATGCCATGGCCGATGCCATACACGGAATTATTAGTTATCCTTCCTTGTCAGAAATGTTTGTTAAGCATGGGCGAGAGGAAGTGGACAATTTAAAATGGGAGAAGTCGGCTCGCGACGTTAAAAAAGTATATGAAAGTGTGTTAAATTGATTGAAACCATAGATTATGAGAAATGTTTGTCTCTATTTTCAAGTACATCAGCCTTTTCGTTTTCGACGTTATCGTTTTTTCGATATAGGTCAGGATCACTATTATTACGACGATTATACCAATGAATCCGTACTTGAAAAGGTAAAAACTAAATGTTATTTGCCAACCAACGAGTTATTGCTAAAACTTATTAAAAAGCACAAAGGGCAATTTAAAGTTTGTTTCTCCATTTCAGGTGTGGCCATTGATCAATTTCGACTGTATGCGCCCGAGGTACTCGATAGCTTTAAGGCTTTGGTCGATACCGGTCATGTTGAATTGTTAGCTGAAACTTATTCTCACTCTTTGGTAGCATTAAAAGATAAAGATGAGTTTAAGAAACAGGTTAAGCTTCATGTTGATACATTGGAAGAAACCTTTAATTATACACCAAAGGTATTTCGAAATACAGAGTTGATATATTCTGATGCCATCGGTCAGATGGTTAATGAAATGGGCTTTAGTGGTATGATTACTGAAGGTGCCAAGCACATACTTGGATGGAAGAGTCCAAACTTTATGTATTGCAATGCCATCAATCCTAAATTGAAGGTGCTGTTGAAGAACTTCATATTAAGTGATGATATAGCTTTTCGATTTGGCAATAAAGGTTGGTGCGAATGGCCACTCACCACTAAGAAATATGTGGATTGGTTGCTGAGAGTCGACGAGAAAGAAGAAGTTGTAAATCTCTTTATGGATTACGAAACCTTTGGTGAACATCAGTGGAAAGAAACTGGCATCTTTGAGTTTCTTGAGGGCTTACCTAAGGAGATACTTAAATCAAAGGAGCTTGAATTTGCAACGCCGTCTGAGTTAGTGAATGAGCTGCAGCCAGTATCAGCAATTCATGTACCCAACCCAATTAGTTGGGCGGATGAGGAGCGTGATTTAACAGCCTGGTTAGGGAACGAGATGCAACAAGAGGCATTTGATAAGCTCTATTCTCTTTTACCTAAAGTAAATCAGTGTTCGGATAAGAAACTACTTACTGATTGGCGCTACCTTCAAACGAGTGATCATTTTTATTACATGAGTACAAAATTCTTCTCAGATGGAGAGGTACATGCTTATTTTAATCCTTATGAAACACCTTACGAGGCCTTCATTAATTACATGAATGTGTTAAGCGATTTTTCGTTGAGACTAAATGCTGAGGTGCCAGAGTCAGGATCAGAGCAAGACATTGCTAACCTGACTAAAATAATTAAGAAAAAAGACGAAAAGATTCAGAAGCTTGAAAAGCGCCTTAAGAAAACAGTCAAAAAGTAATTTGAAAACAACGCACACATAATCAACCTTATTATTCCTTTAAAATTATTGCGATGAGTATCAAGAAACAATTTTTGAAGAGTCGTCCTGAGTGCAAAGTGACTTTTAAGTTAGACAGTACTGAGGCCGTAAAAAATGCGGAGTCAATTAGTATCGTTGGAGATTTTAATAATTGGGATGCCAATGATATTGCGATGGATAAATTAAAGAATGGAACTTTTACAAAGGTTTGTTATTTAGAACAAGGCAAAAGCATTCAGTTTAGGTATTTGATTGATAATGAAATTTGGGTGACCGAAGAGGAAGCTGATGGCTACGCCGATACTGGTATGGGCGACCAGCAAAAAAATGCTGTAATTGATTTATAGTTTTTGGCAATAGTGTCTTATTTCTGATTGATAAAAATGGTAGGTATGATAAGTAGCTTTTTAAAGCCTGACTATGTATTTGAGACGAGTTGGGAAGTGTGTAACAAGATGGGTGGAATACATACGGTATTGGCCACTAAAGCACAAACATTGGTGCAGGAGTTTCAGGATAAGGTCATTTTTATCGGCCCTGATGTGTGGAGAGGAAGTACTACAAATCCTGAATTTATACAAGATATTAAACTGTTTGCCGATTGGCGAGAAGAGTTAGCGCAGGAAGGAATTTCGGTTCGAATTGGCCGATGGAAAATTGTGGGCGAACCGGTGGTTGTGCTAGTCGATTTCACACCTTTTGTGCAAATGAAGGATGATATCCTGGCTAAATATTGGGAGTGGTTTAAAGTAGATAGTTTAAGCGGTCAGTGGGATTATATCGAGTCAGTTCTTTTTGGATACGCTTCAGGAAAGGTGGTTGAGAGTTTTTATCGTTTTAAATTAGGTTTGAATGATAAAGTAGTGGCTCACTACAACGAGTGGATGACTGGTTCAGGTGCTCTATACTTAAATAAGGCTTTACCACAGGTAGGTACTATTTTTACTACGCACGCTACGGTAATTGGTCGTTCACTGGCTGGTAACGGATATGCTTTCTACGATAGCTTAAGCGATTTTGATGGTGATGCCAAAGCACAAGATTTACATGTAGAGGCCAAACACTCTATGGAGAAGCAGACGGCACTTAATGTAGATTGTTTTACCACTGTTTCGGAAATTACAGCACGAGAGTGCCAGCAGTTTCATGGACGCCAAATAGACGTTGTTACTCCCAATGGTTTTGAAGAAGATTTTGTGCCGAAGGGAAAACTCTTTGATGAAAGACGAAAAATTGCTCGTGATAAATTAAAAGCCGTTGCGCAAGCTTTGTTAGGTTATGAATTAAAGCCCGACACAGTATTTGTGGCCAATAGTGGGCGATATGAATATAAGAACAAGGGCATCGATGTATTTATGGATGCTCTAAAAGAGTTAAATGAACCAAATGTTATTGACCGCGATGTTGTGGCCTTTGTACTTATTCCTGCCAATACCTATGGGCCTCGTAAGGATTTGATCGATAAACTGGAGAATCCGGATAATAATGATGTACTGGAGAATCCATTTTTGACGCACGGCCTAAATGACATTGGTTACGATCCTATCATCAATAAAATTCAGGATATTCATTTAAATAATGAGCAGGCCGATAGGGTTAAACTCATCTTCGTACCTGCCTATCTTAATAACGATGATGGCATCTTTGATATACCGTATTACGATGTGCTGATAGGGATGGATTTAACCGTATTTCCTTCTTATTATGAACCTTGGGGGTATACGCCTGTTGAGAGTTTGGCTTTTCAAATACCAACCATCACGACAAGTTTGGCAGGTTTTGGTTTGTGGGCTAAGCAGTTTTCGAAAGGGATTAATGATGGTGTAGAAGTGCTACACCGTAACGATGATAACCACATGGAAGTAGCTCACGGTGTTAGTGAGGTAATTCAAAAGTTTATTCATCTTTCCGATGATGATATAAAGATTGTTAGAGCAAAGTCACAACAGCTGGCTCAAACAGTACAATGGAATACTTTGATTAAGCATTATTTTAGTGCTTATGATATGGCTTTGAAAGCAGTAAGTAACAGAAAAGATAATTTAAGTCCAGTGTTAAAAGAAGCAAGGGTTAGAATAAAGCCACAGCCATCTGTGCAACCGATATGGAAAAAAATAATCGTTAAGTCAAAATTACCAGAGCGTTTAGCTGTGTTACATGAGCTGAGCCACAACCTTTGGTGGTCGTGGAATTATCAAGCGGCAGATCTTTATGAGGAGATTGACGAGGAATTGTGGATTGAAGTTAAGAAAAACCCTATGCTCTTGCTAGATAAAGTGTCGTATGAACGCTTGCATGAGTTGGCCGAGGATGAATCATACATCAAGAAAGTTGATAAAGTCTATGCCATGTTTCAGGCTTATATGAAACGTCCTTTTACTGATGGACCATCAATTTCCTATTTCAGTATGGAGTATGGAATTAACGATATTCTTAAAATCTACTCAGGTGGCTTAGGTGTTTTAGCTGGTGATTATTTGAAAGAAGCGAGCGATTGTGCTGTTAATATGGTAGCCGTTGGTTTATTGTACCGATATGGTTATTTCAAACAAAGTCTCTCGCTAAAAGGAGAGCAAATGGCATTGTACGATGCACAGGAGTTTTCGAACTTACCGCTCGAAGAAGTGCGAAATGAAGATGGTACTTCGGTTGAGGTGGAAATTAATATGCCAGGTAGAACTGTTTATGCCAAGGTTTGGAAAGCAATGGTGGGGCGTATTCCTCTTTACCTCTTAGATACTGATGTGCAAAACAACAATCAGGCAGATAAAGATATAACCCATAGTCTTTATGGTGGCGATTGGGAAAATCGTTTGAAGCAGGAAATATTACTCGGTATGGGTGGTATTCGAATGCTCAATCACCTAAAAATTAGGAATGAGATATACCATTGTAATGAAGGTCATGCGGCTCTGATTAATATTCAGCGCATGCTCGATTTGATGGGATGTAAATTCACCTATCAGGAAGCAATGGAATTGGTACGTGGCTCGTCTCTATTTACCACGCATACACCAGTGCCAGCAGGACACGATAAGTTTGATGAAGATTTATTACGTATTTACCTGCGTCATGTACCTGAAAAGCTTATGATATCGTGGGATGACTTTATGGATCTTGGTCGTGAAAATCCTGGTGATAAGCACGAGAAATTTAGTATGAGTAACCTCGCTGCCAAGACTTCGCAAGAAATGAATGGCGTGAGTTGGTTGCATGGTGAAGTGTCAAAAGATATGTTCCAGAATATGTGGAAGGGCTTTTATCCGAAAGAGTTGCACATCGGTTACGTAACCAATGGAGTTCATTACGGTACATGGACAGCTAAGGATATGCGCAAGTTTTATGAGTCGCAGTTCGATGATGATTTCATGAGTGATTTGGCTAATAAATCGTATTGGGAGCATATTCAGAGTATTTCGGATAGTAAGATTTGGAACATTCGCCTGGGTTTAAAAACCAAGTTGATGGATTATATAAAGGATCGAACCAATGAAAATATGGCAACGATCCATGCCGATCCGGCTACGGTTTATGAGGTGCTCGAGCGATTAGATGATAAGGCACTAACCATTGGTTTTGCAAGGCGTTTCGCAACTTATAAAAGGGCTCATCTTTTATTTACCGATACAGAACGTTTGGCTAAGATTGTGAATAATCCTGATCGTCCGGTTCAATTTATTTTTGCTGGCAAGGCACACCCTGCCGATGGAGGCGGACAAGCCTTGATTAAACACATTGTTGAAATATCGCGTCGACCTGAGTTTATAGGAAAAATCGTATTTCTTGAGAATTACGATATGGATTTGGCAAAGCGTCTGGTAAGTGGTGTTGATGTGTGGATGAATACACCAACACGACCATTGGAGGCGTCTGGTACATCTGGTCAAAAGGCTGAAATGAATGGAGTACTTAACTTTAGTGTGCTGGATGGCTGGTGGTACGAAGGTTATCGTGAGCAAGCTGGTTGGGCATTAACGGATAAGCGAACCTATAAAAATCAGGACTATCAGGATGAATTAGATGCAGCTATAATTTATAGCATTCTCGAAAATGATTTGATACCTGATTATTACAATCAGGATGAAGATGGTCTTTCAAAGACATGGTTACAGTACATCAAAAATTCGATAGCACGTATTGCACCGGATTATACTACCAAGCGAATGATGGATGATTACCGTTCGAAGTTTTATAATCCATTACAAAAACGTTTTAAATCCTTGGTTGCTGATGACTATAAGTTAGCGCGTGATTTGGCTGCCTGGAAACGTCGCGTATTAGTTGGCTGGGATGCCGTGGAAGTGCTTGATATGGAAGTGCCTGATATTGGCAAACAAGAACTGGGTATCGGCGATGCCTACCATATTCGTGTAGTGGTTGATTTGAAGCAGCTGGCCGATATTGATCTTGGACTTGAAATGGTAGTGGCCGATGCTGGCGAGGACGAAGCCTCAACCATGGTGCATACCGAGCCATTCGAAAAAGTTAAGGTTGAAGGTACCAAGGTGCATTTTGAACTCAATCACGTATTGAACTTGCCGGGCGTATTTAAGTTTGGTGTACGCATGTTCCCACATCATGAAAAATTGCCACATAAGCAGGACTTTGGCGTGATGCGTTGGTTGTAAGTTATTGTAGAAATTAAAAAAACAACAAAGCTTGCTTAATTAAGCAGGCTTTGTTGATGAATAGGATGTTATTGGGTGTTTTGCTGTTGTTTGGATTCATGTCAGAGGTGTTGGTGTCAGGTTCTAGGGGCATTGCTTTGTAACTGCCTCACATTAAATATCTAGCGCTCGAGTAATTCATGTCACGCGCTTGTGGAACCTTCTTGCACTGGTGTATGGGACTTTCCCGGCTTTGTGAAAGCTTCTAGCACTTGTGTAATGCCAATCCCAAACTTGTGAAACCTTCTTGCAGTGATGTATTATACTTTCCCATGTTTGTGAAAGCTTCCTACACTGGAGCAATACCCTTCATACGTTTGTGAAAGGTTCATGCACCCGAGTAATGACGATCACCTGTTTGCGATGCATTCTTACACTCGTGTTTTAGCGTTCTTCCATTAGCGAAAGTGCAAAAAGTAAAATTGCCGCTTTGATTATATATTAAAGAGGGCGCACAGCTCCTGTGCGATTTTTCCGCATTGTACTTTGCCTTACAACTAATTCAATATTCTAAACCCCTTCAAGCTTAAGTATTGAAAATTGGCGAAGTCAAATTTGTAGTTGCGGCTCATTAAATTTCATTGATTATAGAACGCGATGCAATCGCGCACTAGCTTAGGTGTATCTTTTTTAAAAGCGCGATATAAGGGCTTACTAGTGTTGAGTTAGGACTTCTTTCAGTCTTTTGTTTTCAGCTTTTAGGAATAGGTTTCCTAAAATAGTGATGCCTAAGAATATTGAAAATAATATAAGATTAAACTTATGAGATGTTTTTAATTCCCATCCTTCAATATAACTTACCATTGGCAATTGTTGATTGTACATTATGTTTAGACTTTCTTTATGTAGTCCAACTTTATCAGCAAATGATTGTTTGTCAACAATAAGCTCGTTAGTGTACAGCTTATCATTGATTTCATATTGGTAACTTATAATATAATTTTTAGAGTCGTTGTTTTTATTAGTATAGGAAACTGTAGATGTCGATATTTTGTTGAAAGTGAATGTTTCAATAAAAACATTTTGAGTAATAATTTGATACGATGTTTGTATCCAAAAATATCCAAATAGAATATATCCAAGGATAATAATTGTTGTAAAAATATATCTCATTCTCTTTTATGTAATTCTTTGCTCCCCTAGCTCCCGCGCGAATCTTTCGCGTGGTTTAAATGCTATCTTAAAACTACAATATTTTTCAAAACTCCTTGCTCCCCACTATAATCTCTTGCACTACTATACACATAGTCTTCTGGATAGAAAACTAGACCTTCTGCAACAGGGTTATTATGGATGTAATTTATTTTCTCATCAATTACTTTATTGCTCCAAAGCTCGATAGGTTTGTTGTCATGTCGCCAAAACTGATATCTACTAACATTCGATGTTTTGTTTCCAGCTTTTTCGAATTGCTCAAGCAACCAGTCTTTTCTACTTTCTTTAGGATTTTCTTTTATGGCTTTCACAATTACCTTGCTAGTGAACCGTTTAAAATCACCCAGTAATAATTCAGGTTTTTGATCTTTTATACTTCTGAAAACCAAATGAACATGGTTCGTCATTATGCACCACGCAAAAATCTCCATGCCTTTTTCCTTCTGGCAATAGTGCAGGCTGTCAATTAATATGTTCTTGTATTCATTTCTTGTAAATACATCGAGCCATTCAACAACGGCAAAGCTAACAAAGTACACTCCTTCTGGATTATAGAATTTGTAGTTACGGCTCATTGTTTATTGTTTTTTAAGAACGCGATACAATCGCCCACTAGCATTTTCTTTAAAAAAAAATGTTTGTTTCACTTTTGCTCGTAGCTCCCGCGCGAATCTTTCGCGTGGTTTATCAGTTATCTTTTTAATACACCCTCTTTATCTCCTGCTTTTTCAAAACCAAACAGGTTCGCGATGGCAGATACAGCAATATCTGATGTTGCTTGTTGTGTTGGTAGAGTTCAGATTTGTAGGTGTGGTATTTCGGAACCCGATTAAATCCCCCAAACTCGCCATCATCGCTTGATAATATTAACTGATGTTTGCCAGGAGCCACAGGTATACCGTAGCCTGTAAACGAACTCTCCGGGTTGAAGTTGTAAACAAACAAATAATCACCACGACTATAAGCCAATACCTGATCAGGATCATTGTCGAAACGATGAATTAATTCATGCTTTATGAGTTTTTCTTTTGCAAATAAACTGATGATGGCTTCATCGAAATTGTTGAGTTGTTGAAAGCGCAGTTCTTCATTTTCAATCAACGACCATTGACGACGCGCATATTTGTACGAGCTATTGTTGCCTGCTCTTGGGAAATCGATCCATTCGGGATGACCAAATTCGTTGCCCATAAAATTGAGGTAACCACCCGAGGCGGTTGATAGAGCTATTAAACGAATCATTTTATGTAATGAAATCGCTCTGTCGATGATGAGGTTTGGCTGATCAATAGCCATGTTGTCGTAAATCTCCTTATCCGCCAGGCGGAAGAAAATGGTTTTGTCACCCACCAAGGCCTGATCGTGCGATTCGGCATAGTTGATGGTTTCTTCTTCGATGCGGTGCTGGCTCAGTTCGTGGTATATCTGCCCAACCGACCAATCTTCGTCCTTCTTTTCTTTGATGAGTTTGATCCAGAAATCGGGAATACCCATTGATAGGCGGTAGTCAAAACCAATGCCGCCATCACTAATGTTTGCTGCTAAACCTGGGTAGGCACTCATTTCTTCAGCAATAGATAGGGCATATGGTTTTACCTCATGAATCAATTGATTGGCCAAGGTAAGATAGATGATGGCATGTGGATTACTCACTCCTCCAAAATAGTCGGCATATCCCGTAAAGTCTTTCTCCAAACCATGATCGTGGTACAACATACTTGTAACACCATCGAAACGGAAACCATCGAAGTGAAACTCTTCCAACCAATATCGGCAATTAGACAGAAGGAATTGCAGTACTTCATTTTTTTGGTAGGAAAAACATTTCGAATCCCATGCCGGATGATCTTCATCTTCGAAATACAGTGTGCGATTGCCATCGAATAAACCCAAGCCTTCCAATTCGTTTTTAACCGAATGTGAATGCACTATGTCCATTATTACAGCTATGCCTAGTTCGTGTGCTGCATCTATCAAGTGTTTCAATTCTTCAGGTGTTCCAAAGCGGGAGCTGACAGCGTAATAATTAGAAACATGGTAACCAAAACTACCATAATAAGGGTGCTCTTGAATGGCCATAAACTGAATGGTATTATAACCAAGTGCTTTTATTTTTGGAAGTATGTTAGTTCTGAATTCGTTGAAGCTGGCTACTTTCTCATCTTCAGAGGCCATACCAATGTGCGCCTCATATATTAGCGGAGTAAAGGTGTCACGTTGAATGGTGAAATCATCATCAGTCCATTGAAAATCAGCATCAGGTGACCAAACTTGTGCATTGTATATTTTCGTTTCCGGATCTTGAATGATTCGTGTGGCGTGTGAAGGAATACGGTGACCTTCACCGCCATCCCATTGAATTAATAACTTGTATAGGTCACCATGTTTCAGTACCGAACCTTTTATTTCTAACTCCCAAATCCCACCATCCTTCTGTATAAACTGATAGTTCTGATTAGCCTTCCAGTTAGATAATTCTCCAATTAAATAGATATGGGTTGCATTAGGTGCCCATTCGCGAAGCACCCAATTGTCACTTTTTCGATGTAAGCCAAGGTAAGAGTGTTGCGAGGCAAACTCGTAAAGGCTGCCGCGTAACTCGTTAATTTCGTCAAGTTTATTTTCGAAGCGAGTTTGTTGTTCCCTTAACTCTCTTTCATACGGCTTTAAATAATTATCAATTTTAATTAGATTCGGCGTGGTCATAGGCTTTTAGATTAATCCGGATTGTAATAGTTTTTCAAGATCCTCAGGTGTGTCTATCGATATGGCTTCCTGATTACTTTCTTCCACTCGAATTTGGTAGCCATTCTCCAGCCAACGTAGTTGCTCCAGAGATTCTACTTGTTCGAGTTGACCATACGGAAGTTGAGTTATTTCATTTAGTACGTCGGCTCTATAGCCATACAACCCAATGTGATTGTAGTATTGATGCTTGTTTATCCATTCATCCTTATCAACACCACGAAAAAATGGGATTGGAGAGCGACTAAAATACAAGGCTTTTTTATCGGCACTCACCACTACTTTTGGTTTGTTTTCGTTAAATAAGTCATCACTTTTGCCAATGGGTTTTACCAAGGTAGCCAGTTGTGTTTCTTTATCGTTAAAACATGCAGCCACAAGAGCAATTTGTTCAGGACTGATAAATGGTTCGTCGCCCTGAATGTTAAGCACCGCATGAAAGCTGAGTTGCTCAATAGCTTCTACTTTTTTCAAAGCTTCGGCGCAACGATCAGTTCCGCTTTGATGATCGACTGATGTCATCACTACCTTACCGCCAAAATTGATAACTGCTTTTTCGATTCGCTCATCGTCGGTAGCAACATACACATGTTCAAGTTCTTTTTTGGTTTGCTCATATACACGTTGAATCATGCTTAAGCCTCCAATGTCAGCCAAAGGTTTGCCAGGGAAACGAGTTGAACCATAACGGGCCGGAATAAGTCCTAATATTTTTTGTGTCGACATACGTTTTTAAATAATCTATATGAGGTAAATTTAAGTATAATTTTGTCTGAGCGAGTCTCTCAAAAAAAATGTTTTCTTTATTCCTGTAAAAAAGCTTGAGAATTGTAACTTTGTCAGGTTATACTGCAATTATTGCAGACTATTTTGTAGATCATGTTAAAAAGCAAATAAGTAATGGATATTCAACAAATCAAACAAAGGTTTGGCATCATAGGGAACTCATTTGGCTTAAACAGAGCCATTGATGTTGCTGTGCAGGTTGCTCCAACTGATTTAGCTGTTTTAATAAGCGGAGAATCCGGTACGGGTAAGGAAGTGTTTCCACAGATTATTCATCAGATGAGTGCGCGTAAGCATGGTTCGTATGTTGCTGTTAACTGCGGTGCCATACCCGAAGGAACCATCGATTCGGAATTATTTGGTCATGAAAAAGGCGCATTTACCGGAGCATTGACAGACCGGAAGGGTTATTTTCAAGAGGCAGATGGCGGGACTATTTTTTTGGATGAAATAGGCGAGTTGCCCTTGTCGACACAAGTACGCTTGCTGAGAGTGTTGGAAACAGGTGAATTTATGAAGGTAGGTTCATCTAAAGTACTAAAGACTGATGTGCGTGTAGTTGCTGCAACTAATGTAGATATGGATACCGCGATAAAAGAGGGCAAATTCAGAGAGGATTTATTCTATCGCCTAAATAGTGTGCCAATTAAGATGCCGCCTCTACGCGAACGTGCCGAAGATATCTATCTATTGTTCCGGAAGTTTTCAAGTGATTTTGCTAACCGTTATCGGATGCCGGCTATTCGCTTAAATGCTGAGGCAAAGGATTTGTTGATGGGTTATCGTTGGCCAGGTAATATACGTCAGTTAAAGAATATAACTGAGCAAATTTCGGTGATTGAGCAGAAGCGCGATATTGACGGAGAAGCGATAACACAATACTTACCATATCATTCAGGCGATAATTTACCAGCCATAATTAACTCGAGTGGAGATAGTAAAGCAAAATCTGCTGATTTTAATACGGAACGAGAGATTCTGTATAAGGTGCTTTTTGATATGAAGAAGGACATGGGCGATTTGAAGAAGTTGGTGCATGGATTAATGCAAGAGGGTAATGTTACAGCTCAACCCGAGCATGCCAATATTATTCAGAAGCTTTATCAGAGTGAAGATGGTGATTTTGTTCCTGAAAAGAATGTGCAATCAATAGGTTATCCGTCAGCTGCTCCAGCCGAAAGTAATGTGATTGAAGATACCGAGGAGTTTGTTGAAGAGTCATTATCTCTGGCGGATAAGGAAATAGAATTAATAAAAAAGGCACTTGATAAATACAATGGCAAGCGCAAGCAAGCGGCTAAGGATTTAGGTATTTCGGAGCGTACTTTGTATCGTAAGATCAAAGAATATAAGATAGAAGGATAGATAAGATATATAGTTTGAGCTCATTAGCTCTTGAAAAATAAAATTAGATGGCATATTTAAAAACAACTTTGATCGCACTTTTAGCTGTGGTACTCCTGAAATCCTGTTCAGTAAGTATGACAATGAGTGGAGCATCAATCCCCGAAAATATTCAATCATTCTCTGTTCAGTATTTCGATAATAGGGCGCCCTTAATTAATCCGACTCTAAGTCAGGAAATGACCGAGGGCTTAAAAGATCGTGTAACCAATGAATCCAGATTGAAATTGGATGCAAACACTGGAGATGTTGATTTCTCGGGACAGATTACGAATTACAATGTACGACCAATGGCTATTCAGGCCGATGCCTTGTCGGCTGAAACACGTTTGACAATGACCGTTAAGGTGCGTTATAAAAACTACAAAGATCCTAAAGCTAATTGGGAATCGTCGTTTTCTGCGTTTCGTGATTTTGAATCGTCGCAAAACATCAATGCAGTTGAGGCAGACTTAACCAAGGAAATGATTGAAGAAATTACCGAAAACATCTTTAACAAGGCTTTCGCCGATTGGTAGTTTAGTATATGAACAAAGCCCAGTTTTTTGACCTAGTGTCGCAGCCCAATAAGGTAGATGAAACAACACTTTCGTCGCTTAGCGAAATCGTAGATGAATTTCCATGGTTTCAGTCGGCTCGTATGCTAAGGGTTAAGAATCTGCATGTACTCGATCATGTTCGTTTTAACAGTGAGCTGAAGCAAACGGCGGCATACATAGTTGATCGGCAGCGCTTATATGATCTGGTTCATCAGCAAGAGCTGGAGCCTGAATTAGAGGATGCGGGCAGTAAAGAGCTTGATGTTGAGCCAAAAGATAAAAAGGAGTCTGTTGAAGCAACAAGAGAAGAAGTTGTTGTTTCTGATAAGCGCTCATCTTCCGTAGGTTTAACTACAAATGTTAGGTCGGTAGCCGATTATTTCCAAACAGACGATGTGTTTGAAACTAATGATGGAGTTGGTGTCGATTTTTCTAAAATTTCGGCTGCAGATAAGCCAGAAGAAGATGAGACAGAAATGGTATTGCCAAGTGCGGATTTTTTAGGATACGATTCGTCGGATTTTACGAACTATCAATTAAAAGAAGCGCTTGATCCGGAAGAGATTGAAGAGGAGAATCGCTCATTTTCTGGTTGGTTAAATGTATTGCGCCATGCGCCAATACCAAAAGATGAGGCAGAAGAAAAGCCAGTTCCCAAGAAATCGCAACAGTTGATTGATAATTTCTTAAATGTTGAAGCGCCTCGTATTGTTGCGAAACCGGTTGAAAAAACAAAGCCCGAAAGTAATGATAGGCACGAGAATAGCATTCAAGAAAACGATGATTTATTATCCGAAACATTGGCTAATATCTATATCAAGCAAAAACATTACGACAAGGCGATTGGGATTTATGAAAAGTTACGTTTGAAATATCCCGAAAAAAATGTTTACTTTGCCGAGCGAATTAGCGACCTAGAAAAATTAATTAATAATCAATAAATCGAAGATATGTCATTTATTACTATACTAATCGTTTTAGTTAGTGTCTTTTTAATTCTTATCGTATTGGTACAGAATTCTAAAGGTGGAGGATTAGCCTCAAACTTTTCAGCTTCTAACCAAGTGATGGGAGTTCGTAAAACGACCGACTTTCTTGAGAAAGCAACTTGGACTTCAGCTGGTGCACTGCTAATATTGTGTTTTGTTGCTGTTATGTTCGTTGATAAAGGAACCATTGGAGCTGCCGAAATTGATGAGAAGGTAAATGCTTTACCAACTCAGCAAGAAATGCCTGCTTTCCCAACACCTGCTCAAGGAGAACAAACGGAAGGTGATGCAACTGAAGACGGAGAATAGTTTTTAGAAGTATAAGATATTAAAGAGTGTCAAACCTAAGGGTTTGACACTTTTTTTATGTCTTTTTTTTAAGTTAAATTAAGGATCGCATCTTTATAGCCCACATTGCTATAAAGATGCGATCCTTAATTTCGGACCTCGGACTATAGGCTTCGGACTAATTAAGCAAATTCAATCTGTCAGGTAGGAGCGTTAAACTCGCTCAATTTTGTCAGTGTTAATGGCATAAATTGTCAGCCGACTGCAAAAAAGTCAGTGATTTTATTAAAAAAGCTTTATATCCTGCTTTGGCATACTTTGTGAGAAAAAGCCATCGTGAATTAATTACAAATTCGTTTAAACTTAAAAATTAATAGATATGTCAGATTTAAAAGGTAAGGTCCTAGCCGGAAAAATTTTGGTGAAGCCACAGGAAGCTGAAACAAAAACCTCAAGTGGAATCATTATTCCTGATTCAGCAAAAGAAAAACCATTGCAAGGCGAAGTAGTATTAGTTGGTGCTGCAAAGCAGGACGAAGCTATGGAAATCAAAGCTGGAGATACTGTATTGTTCGGAAAATATGGTGGTACTGAAATAAACATTGATGGTGCTGACTACTTGTTGATGTCTCAGTCTGATGTTTTGTATATCCTTTAATTAATATAATAAGTAGCAAGATTTGAGATAAAAGAATCAAGACATCGACCAGCTCTTAATGAAAAGGTTGAATCTTGATACTAGCATCTTGATGCTTGATACTCTATTTAAATAATAATAAAATGGCTAAAGAAATAAAATTTGATATTGAAGCTCGCGACCTACTTAAAAAAGGTGTTGATGAGTTAGCTAATGCAGTAAAAGTAACATTAGGCCCTAAAGGTCGCAATGTAATTATTGATCGTAAATTTGGTGCTCCAGCTATCACTAAGGATGGTGTGTCTGTTGCTAAAGAAGTTGAGTTATCTGATCCTTATGCAAACATGGGTGCGCAGATGGTAAAAGAAGTAGCTTCTAAAACTGGTGATGATGCCGGTGATGGAACAACTACAGCTACAGTATTGGCTCAATCAATCATTAGCGTTGGTTTGAAAAACGTTACTGCCGGAGCTAACCCTATGGAATTGAAAAAGGGTATTGACAAAGCGGTTAAAGCGGTTGTTGCGAGCATTAAAGAGCAAAGCCAGGAAGTTGGTGAGCACAGTGAAAAAATCAAGCAAGTAGCTACTATCTCTGCTAATAACGACACTGAAATAGGAACTTTGATTGCTGAGGCAATGGAAAAGGTGAGTAAAGAAGGTGTTATCACTGTTGAAGAAGCTAAAGGTACTGATACAACTGTTGAGGTTGTTGAAGGTATGCAATTCGACCGTGGATATATTTCTCCATATTTCGTTACTGACACTGAGAAGATGTTAGCTGATATGGAGCATCCAATGATTTTGATCCACGATAAGAAGATTTCAACAATGAAAGATCTTCTTCCGGTATTAGAAGCTACAGCACAAGCTGGTAAACCTTTGGTTATTGTTGCTGAGGATGTTGATGGTGAAGCATTGGCTACATTGGTAGTTAACCGTCTGCGTGGTTCATTAAAAGTAGCTGCTGTTAAAGCGCCTGGTTTTGGTGATCGTCGTAAAGAGATGTTGCAAGATTTAGCTGTTCTAACTGGTGGTACTGTCATCTCAGAAGAAACAGGATTGCAGTTAGAGAATGCAACACTTGAAATGCTAGGTCAAGCTGAGAAAATAACTATCGATAAAGAAAATACCACTGTTGTGAATGGTGCAGGTTCAAAAGAGGCTATCGAAGCTCGCGTGAACCAAATCAAATCACAAATTGCAAATACAACTTCTGATTACGATCGTGAGAAGTTGCAAGAGCGTTTAGCTAAGTTAGCTGGTGGTGTTGCTGTACTATATGTAGGTGCTGCTTCTGAAATGGAAATGAAAGAAAAGAAAGACCGTGTTGACGATGCATTGAGTGCAACTCGTGCTGCTGTTGAAGAAGGAATTGTTCCTGGTGGTGGTGTTGCTTTTATTCGTTCTATTAAAGCGCTTGAAGGATTAACTGGCGAAGTTGAAGACGAAACAACTGGTATCGAAATCGTAAAACGTGCCATCGAAGAGCCTTTGCGTCAAATAGTATTTAACGCAGGTAAAGAAGGTGCAGTAGTTGTACAAAAAGTGGCAGAAGGTTCAGCTGACTTTGGTTACAATGCACGTTTCGATCGTTACGAAAACCTATTGGAAAGTGGTGTAATCGATCCTGCTAAAGTAACTCGTATCGCTCTTGAGAACGCTGCTTCTATTGCAGGTATGTTCTTAACTACCGAGTGTGTATTAGTTGAAGAAAAAGAAGAAGCTGCTCCAGCTATGCCTCCTATGGGTGGTGGTATGGGTGGCGGCATGCCAGGAATGATGTAAAAAAGTTGATAGTCCCGATAGCTATCGGGATAGTCAGAAGGCAGTAGATTATATATCTTACTTATACTATTGCCCAATGTAACTACTCATATATGAAAGAGGAATCGCTTGCGGTTCCTCTTTTTTTGGTATATCAAGGGAGCGGCTCTCTTTTATCGCTTGTAAATAAAGAGCCGCTCCTTATCCACATTCGTGGTTTGTTATGGAAGGAATCCTGAAAGGATTTAAAATGAATCGAAGATCAGCGAAGCTAATAGCCCTGTACGCCGTGCAGGGGGAGTAATAATGAATTATTAAAACAACCACAACGTGGTTGAATTTTAAAAGCAATTTCCCTGTTCTCTGTGTTTTAATTTAAAGAAAATTCAAGGAAATGAGTATCTTTGCAGACTTGAAAAGTGAGGTTGAGTGAATTGGGGTGGAACGAATAGGTTAACAGGTAGTAGATGAAGAATATACGTAATTTTTGTATTATAGCCCACATTGATCATGGGAAGAGTACTCTGGCAGATCGTTTGTTGGAGTTTACAGAGACGGTTATGGGCAAAGACGCGCAGGCACAGGTTCTGGATGATATGGATATTGAGCGCGAGCGCGGTATTACCATTAAGAGTCATGCCATACAGATGGATTATGAGCTTAATGGCGAAAAATATGTGCTTAACTTGATTGATACACCTGGACACGTTGATTTCTCCTATGAGGTATCGCGTTCCATTGCTGCCTGTGAGGGTGCTTTATTAATTGTAGATGCTACTCAAGGTATACAGGCCCAAACCATTTCTAACCTTTATCAGGCCATTGAAAATGATTTAACCATCATTCCGATCTTAAATAAGATGGATCTACCAAATGCCATGCCCGAGGAAGTGGAAGATCAAATAATTGATTTGATTGGCTGCGATCGGGAAGAGATTATCAGAGCCAGTGGAAAAACTGGTGAAGGAGTAGATGATATTTTGGAAGGTATAGTGGGACGTGTTCCGGCTCCCGAAGGTGATGTCGACGGGCCTTTTCAAGGTTTGATCTTTGATTCTGTTTTTAACTCTTTCCGAGGTATTATTGCTTATTTTAAAGTGGTAAACGGCAGTGTAAAAAAAGGTGATCACGTTAAGTTCTTCAATACTGAGAAACAATATTTTTCAGATGAGCTTGGTGTATTACGTTTGGATATGGAACCTCGTAAGGAATTAAAAACAGGTGATGTTGGTTACATAATATCAGGTATTAAAACCAGTAAAGAGGTGAAGGTTGGTGACACCATCACACACGTGAAAGACGGTTGTAAAGAGGCTATCGGTGGCTTTGAGGAAGTGAAACCAATGGTTTTTGCTGGTGTTTATCCAATAGATGCCGAGGATTACGAAGATTTACGGGCCGCTATGGAAAAGCTGCAGTTGAATGATGCTTCTTTGACTTATGAGCCGGAATCTTCTGCAGCACTTGGCTTTGGCTTCCGTTGTGGCTTCCTTGGCTTATTGCACATGGAGATTATTCAGGAGCGATTAGATCGTGAGTTTGATATGGCTGTGATTACTACGGTTCCTAACGTGCCGTACATTGCGCATACAAAGAAAGGTGAGCAGATTAATGTACATACACCTTCAGAGCTTCCAGAACCTACCATACTTGATGTGGTGGAAGAACCATATATCAGAGCATCAGTTATAACTAAATCAGAATTTATCGGTCAAATAATGACACTTTGCCTTGGTAAAAGAGGTGTGCTTATGAAACAGCACTATTTAACTTCTGATAGAGTTGATATGGAGTTTGAGATGCCTTTGGCCGAAATCGTATTCGATTTTTACGATAAGTTGAAGAGTATTTCAAAAGGATATGCTTCTTTTGATTATCACCCAATAGGATTTAGAGCAGCTAAATTAGTGCGTTTGGATATCTTATTGAATAGTGAGCCGGTAGATGCCTTGTCATCTTTGATCCATTTCGATAATGCGCAGATTTTTGGCCGACGCATGTGTGAGAAGCTCAAAGAGCTAATCCCACGTCAGCAATTCGACATTGCTATTCAGGCCGCAATTGGAGCTAAAATTATTGCACGCGAAACGGTTAAGGCTGTGCGTAAGGATGTAACCGCTAAATGTTATGGTGGTGATATTTCGCGTAAGCGTAAACTGCTCGAAAAGCAGAAAAAAGGTAAGAAACGTATGAAGCAGGTGGGTAACGTTGAAGTGCCACAAAAAGCCTTCTTAGCTGTACTGAAATTAGATTAAGAAATTTTTAGTTAGATAGAAAAAGCGCATCAAAACAAATTGATGCGCTTTTTATTATCCCTCTTTATGGGACGGATGTGCTACTACTCACATTTCTTCTTTGCCGGACCAATCATGTTTTCTGGCTTTAATATTTCTTTAAGTTCATCTTCTGATAAAATGCCCTCTTCGAGTACAATTTCATAAACGCCTTTGCCGGTTTTTAAAGCCTCCTTGGCAATGCGTGTACTGTTTTTGTAACCGATGTGAGGATTAAGTGCTGTTACGATACCAATGCTTTTTAGTACCATATTTTCGCAAACATCTTCGTTAGCGGTGATGCCATCAATGCATTTGGTACGTAGTGTATCCATTCCGCGCATTAAAAACTGCATCGATTCTAATATGCTGTAGGCCAATACTGGCTCCATTACATTCAACTGTAATTGTCCTGCTTCGGCTGCAAAAGTTACCGTAAGATCGTTGCCAATTACCTTGAAACAGATTTGATTCATCACTTCAGGAATAACCGGATTTACCTTACCTGGCATAATTGATGAACCTGGTTGCATAGGTGGTAGGTTAATCTCGTTTAATCCGGCACGTGGTCCTGAAGATAATAAACGAAGGTCGTTACAGATCTTCGAAATCTTAACTGACATACGCTTTAAGGCCGATGAATAGATGACATACGAACCAGTATCAGGTGTTGCCTCAATTAAATCAGTCGCCAGCACAATTGGATAACCCGTTATTTCACATAGAAACTTAACACACGAATCAGAATAACCATCAACGGAGTTAATGCCTGTTCCAATAGCAGTAGCTCCCATGTTAACCTCGTTGAACAGGTTAGCATTCTGAGTTAGGCGAGCAATCTCTTCGCTTAATGTACATGCGTAAGCGCAAAATTCTTGCCCCAAGGTCATCGGTACGGCATCCTGCAATTGGGTACGACCCATTTTTATAACATCAGCAAATTCGTTACCTTTTTTCTTGAAGGAGCTAACCAATGCTTCCAGATGTTCAATCAATATGTAATTCATTCGAATCAACGAAAGCTTGATGGCCGTTGGATAGGCATCATTAGTTGATTGCGAAAGGTTCACAATGTCGTTTGGTGAGCAATGTTCGTATTGTCCTTTTTCGTAACCCAGTATTTCCAAGGTGCGATTGGCAATTACCTCATTGGCATTCATATTGGTTGATGTGCCAGCGCCACCCTGTATCATATCGATTGGAAATTCCGCATCGAATTTTCCATCCATCACTTCTTGACAAGCTTGAACAACCGCATCTTTCATTTGATCATTCACTAATCCCATTTCATGATTGGCTTTAATAGCGGCCATTTTGACGACTCCTAAAGCCCATATAAAATGACGGTACTGACTCAGCTGTGCCGTAGAAATGTTAAAATTCTCAACCGCGCGTTGCGTTTGTACACCGTAATAGGCGTTAATCGGAACTTGTAGTTCTCCTAGTAAATCACTTTCAATACGTGTTGCCATGCGTGACAAATTTTAAGTAATAAATTATAGCAAATGTGAGTGTTTTTGTAGGGGGGAAACATGATATATTAACGTTTTTAAAAAGTTGACATGCTTGTGTGAAAGCATTTCTTAAGCGAAAAGTGTATTTAGAGGTAAATCCCCAATTGGAAATCCCCAAGCTCTTTCAATTTGAAGAAAGTATTGCGCTTTGGCTTTAAGTTTAAAAGTAGTTATAAAGGTGCTTTTGTTGGTAATTTAGGATTGTTCTAAATAAGAGTAATGAGTCGAATGAACCACTGATTTTATCCTCATGTTTATCGAGATTATTGTAAGAATACTTCGGAAACCTGCGCCTGATGCCATTAATGAATATTAACGGCCTATTTTCTCCTCAGGGAGCTCATTAATGTATGTTAATGGGGTGTTTTCTTCTCGGGCAGCTCATTAATGTGTGTTAATGGCTGAGTTTTATTGAGAAGTGAAGTTATGCCAATAATATTAGGGCTATTTTTTCACATAAGCCATTTATCTTAAGGTTGACGATTCGAGAGTTCATCAGCTTTTTCGAATTGACCTAGGTGTTTATATAGTTCTATTAATTGTTTAGCATACTTTGGGTGTTGATCTTTTTCGTAAAGTAATACTAATTCTTTTATTGCTTTGTCACAATGTAAACCTTTATGCATGCATGAAATGCATAAGACATTCACGAGTGCTTCTTTTGCTTCAACTTTCTCGTTACTCATGAGTACCAATTGTTCAAACTGAGTAATGGCTTGATCGTATTCTTTATGCTTTAAATGGTTATTGCCCGAATAAAGTATGATCTGATAGGCTTTTTCAATTTCAAGGCTTTCACGAAGTTTTATTTTTTCTCGTCGTAACTCTTGTTTAGCGGCATAGTCATTTTTCTTTATGTTAAAATCAAGTGCGAACCCTATGAATAAAGCGATTGCAAAGATGCCAGCAGCATATCTAAAGAGTAAACGGTATCGCGTTAAAATTGTACTTTGTTTTTCTTCTTCTTCAGTAATATCTTCGTTAATGCGCCCACTTAATTTAATAGAATCTTTTGTGTATGCGTTAACATGTTCATGCTTATCGAGTGTATTGCCAATAGGTTTTCTGTCTTTCGAGAAAGGTCTTCTTGGCTTAATGGAATAGATCCACTTTTGCATGCCGAATCCCATATATCCCATAGTTAATATAGATTAGGTTTTAGATTGAATTTAAGCTTATGAAGATAATAAAAAGAGTTGTGACGTGCTATTTCAAAAAATCCAAATTGCGCTTCAATCCTTTATACTTGGTGCGCTTTAAGGCTGATTTACGAAATACTTCTTGAAACTGATCCAGTTCCATATTGTGCCAATCATCCTTACTCAATAATAGCAGGTCGGCATGGGGTGTAAATTCAGGTTCTTTGGTAGGGCGTGCCTTCCAGTTCCAAGGGCATACTTCCTGGCAAATGTCGCAACCAAAAGCCCAGTTCTCCATTTGGCCTTTAAACTCTTCTGGTATGTCATCGCGGTGTTCGATGGTGAGGTAGGAAATGCACTTGTTTGAATCTAGCTGGTAGGGGCCAATGAGTGCTTTGGTTGGACAGGCGTCAATGCAACGTTGGCAGCCGCCGCAGGCATCTTTAATTGGTGTATCTGGTTCTAATTCCAGGTTAATAATTAGCTCGCCGATCAGTACAAAGCTGCCTAGTTTTTTATGCAATAGGTTCGTGTTTTTACCTATCCAACCCAAGCCACTTTTAACTGCCCAGGCACGATCCAATAAAGGAGCCGAATCGGTAAAAAGTCGCCCATCCAAATCGGGGTATATTTCTCTCTGGATATAATCAAAGAGATCTTGCAATTTGTCTTTAATCACAAAATGGTAATCCTTTCCATAGGCATAACGGGCCAACTTAGGTGCCTCGGGATCTTTTTGAAGTTCCTTGGGTTTGTAGTTGAGCAAAACCGAAACAACGGTTTTAGCACCGTCCACCAAAAGAGCCGGATCAAGTCGTTTCTCAAAATGATTAGCCATATAGGCCATGTCCGCATGATAACCCTTATCCAACCAGGTTTTTAGATGCTGTTCATCTTCTTCAAGCTTTTCCACCTTTGCAAAGCCAATGTCCGAAAACCCCAGCCGCAGTGCTTCATCTCGTATTAGTTGTTTAGTTGCGGCAATATTGGCTTGCATCAAATTAGTTTTAGCTGATTATTAGGCCAGTTCAATTTTCTTTTCTTTACAGATGCTAACGATGGCTTGTTTTAATTTTTGAATAGATTCGACATCCATTTTCTGATAGTCAAACTCCAAGGTGCCTGCATTATTTTCCGAAAAACGTATGCTCGAAACGTTAATGTTTACCTGCTTGCAATTTTGCCATTGCAGGGTTGTTGGCTTTTTCAGGATCGAAGGTTTAAATTCAATGGCTTCAGTGCTGATATTGATGTAAGCCTTGCCCCAGAAAGTAAAAGGGTTGAAACCAAAACCCATTAGTATGTAATATAAACTGGCTGCACTAAAAAGTATTAGATGCATTGGTTTAAAAAAGTTCTCTCCTTTATACAGTCCATAAATAACCATGCCTAATAAGATGAATCCCATTGTTACTCTTAGGTAGTTAACCTTGTATTTATGGCGAAGATCGATGTGTATTTGTTTCATTGTGTTTTATTTAGATGAGAGATGTTTAGATAAGAGATTATAGAAAGTGAATTCTAATATCTTCTTTTCTAATTATACTCTGATACCTTTTTGTGTAAAGCTAAAAAAAGCCCTCGAATCGAGAGCTTTTGTATTTGAGTTTTTTTATTTGTCTTACTGTCTCCTGGTTCAACAGTCTTTTATCTATAATAAACCTAGTTCCAAAAGGGCTTCTTCCGAAAGCATATCCTTCGTCCATGGCGGATCAAAGGTAAGGTTCAAATCAACATGTGTAATGCCATCAATTGCAGCTGTCTTTTCTTGCACCTCTGCAGGCAGTGATTCAGCAACAGGACAGTTAGGAGAAGTAAGTGTCATCACAATTCGAGCCTTCCCGTCATCATCCACATCAATCTCATATATTAAACCTAAATCATATACATTAACAGGTATTTCAGGATCAAATACTGTTTTGATAGCATCAATGATTTGCGTTTCAAGTTGTAAAAATTCAGTTCCCATTTTATTCTTCTTTTTTCAATTAAACAGCTAGTGTCGCTTAATGTTTATTGAACGTGTATAGTGCGCAGTTCTTAGTGCACAGTGCCTCGTTTTTATAGATTTTTTCAAATGGCAGGTTAGCTGTTAGCCGTCAGCTTATAGCTATAAGCTTTTTACGCGCAATAACATATCCTAGCTTTCCTGTTTGGCTTTAAATGCCAAGGCGTAAATGCGCATTTGTTTTATCATGGCTACCAAGCCATTCGAGCGAGTTGGCGATAAATGTTCTTTTAATCCAATTTGCTCTACAAAGTACAATTCATTATCCAATATTTCGTCTGGCGTACGGTCGTTTAATACGCGTACCAATAATGCGACAATACCTTTGACGATGATTGCATCGCTATCGGCCATGTATTGAATTTTGCCATCTTTTAATTCTGCATGAAGCCAAACCTGTGATTGACAACCTTCGATAAGGTTGTTGCTTAGGCGATATTCTTCTTCAAAACCTTCCAGATCGTTTCCAATTTCAATTAAGTAAGAGTATTTATCCATCCAATCGTCAAACGCTCCGAACTCTTCAATAATCTCCTCTTGTATTTCTTTGATGGTCATTTGATGTCTTTTATAATTCATATCAATCACCTATGAATATTTAGTATTCATGTAATTGATTGCTTCTTATTTCTTGGGCGTAAAATTAGTTAATTTTAAACGAATCATGCAAATAGCAAACTGACGCGTTTTATACCTTCAACTAAACGATCAATTTCTTCTTTGGTATTATAAATGGCAAATGAGGCGCGCACGGTTCCAGGTATCTGATAATGCTCCATTAATGGTTGAGCGCAGTGATGTCCTGTACGAACAGCTAATCCCATCTTATCCAATAAGGTACCCATGTCAAATGGGTGAATGTTGTTGACCATAAAGGAGATAACACTCGCCTTTTCTTTGGCAGTGCCATAAAACTTAATGTTAGGAACCTGCTTTAATTGTTCGGTAGCATACTCCAGTAGTTCGTGCTCATAAGCTGCAATGACATCCAATCCAATATTTTGAACATAGTCAATAGCTGCTCCCAGTCCAATGGCACCACTGTAGTCGGGTGTGCCTGCTTCAAATTTAAATGGAAGTTCGTTAAAGGTTGTACCACTAAATGATACGGTCTTAATCATTTCGCCACCACCATGGTACGGTTCCATCTTGTTAAGCCATTCTTCCTTGCCAAATAAGGCGCCAATACCTGTGGGGCCATATAATTTGTGACCACTGAAGACGTAAAAATCACAATCCAAGGCTTGTACATCAACGGCCACATGTTGCACTGCTTGTGCACCATCAATCATTACCGGAACAGAAAGGGCATGTGCCTTATCGATTATGGTTTTAATGGGATTAATGGTTCCCAAAGCATTGGATATGTGAGCTACTGCTACAAGTTTAGTTTTTTCTGATAGAAGTTTGTCGTATTCTTCCAGAATTAACTCCCCATTCTCATTAATGGGAATTACTTTAATTACAATGCCTTTGCTTTTTTCGAGCAATTGCCAGGGTACTATGTTAGAGTGATGTTCCAATTGCGAAACAATTATCTCATCGCCTTTCTTTAAAAAGGATTCTCCAAAGGAAGTAGCCAATAAATTAATGGCTTCGGTAGTGCCACGTGTAAAGATTACCTCGTGCGAATTTCCGGCATTAATAAATTTCTGAACCTTAACTCGTGCATCCTCATAGGCTTGTGTGCAAACATTACTCAGGTGATGCACGCCACGGTGAATATTACTATTGTAAGTTGTATAAACTTCAGAGATGGCATCAATAACCTGTGTTGGTTTTTGCGTGGTTGCAGCGTTATCGAAATATGCCAAAGGTTTTCCATGTACCGTTTGTTCCAGAATCGGAAAATCCTTCCTAATGCTCTCAATATCTATACTCATTATATTGTTCTTTGTCTGTAATTATTCGTCCATCCCAAGCCAACGAGGAAAAAGCTATCATCCTTAATCCCTAATCAGTAATCCTTAATCCTTAATCCTTAATAATTAACCATTAAAGACAGCTTACAGTATTGCCTGCTTGTCCACAAACAACACACGAATCGCACTTGTCGAATTCACCTCTGAAGCGTTTTTCAACCAAGCCACGAATTTGTTCCTTAAGCGGCTCAACGCGAATCTTTTCAATCACCTCGTATGCAAAAGCAAACATCAGTAATATGCGACTTTCAGTTTCGCTAATGCCACGAGCACGAAGGTAAAACATAGCTTCGTCATCTAACTGACCAACAGTGGCACCATGGCTACACTTAACATCATCAGCATAAATTTCTAACTGCGGTTTACTATTTACTCTGGCACTTTCAGTCAACAGTAAGTTATTGTTACTCTGGTAGGCATTGGTCTTTTGCGCGTCTTTCTGAACTAATACTTTACCTGTGAAAGCTCCAGTTGCTGAGTCATCTAGTACGCCTTTGTATAATTCGAAACTTTCGCAATTTGGTTTGGCATGATCGATGAAAGTGAAATTATCGACGTGCTGGTTTTTATCACTCAGGTATAAACCGTAAACATGACTTTCACAATGTTCGTCATCCATAGTTACACGTACATTGTTACGCGTTATACCTGAATGTAAAGTCAAGCTATTGGTTAAGATGTTCGAATGTTTTTTCTGATGCACATACATGCCAGCTACCTGAGTTGTCAGGTTGTGTTGGTTTTGGATGTTATAAACATCAAAAACACTGTTTTCGGCAGCATATACCTCAGAGACACTATTAATCACAAATTTATTTGGAGAAACGGTGTGGTCGCAAAGCATCACCTTTACCTGGCTATTCTCTTCAACCACAATTAGGTTTCGTTGAAATGCCAATCGATCAGTCTCGCCATTCATGATGTTAACGATCTGAATAGGTTTGTCAAGCACAACACCTTTTGGTACATAAATGAAAGCACCATCCTGAGCAAAGGCCGTATTCATTGCCACCATCGCATCACTTTCCATAGGAGCAACTTCACCATAATGTTTCTCGAAAACCTCAGGGTGATCTTTCGCTGCCGTTCTGATGCTGCTAACCACAACACCATCAGGAAAAGCTATTTTTTCATTTTGCTCAGAGTACCAGCCATTCACCAAAAACACATTGTATGTCTCCAATTGAGGAACCTCGCAATGAAAATGATTGGTAACATTGGCATGTGCTGCTTCGCTCGAAAGTGATAGGTTAAGGCTACCTTTAAAATAGGGTTGTAGATTGGTGTATTTGTAATCTTCAACCTTGTTCGAAGGAATTCCTTTTTCCTCAAAAATTGCCATGGCTTTATCTCGTAGGGCATTCACCTTATTAGGTGCGCCACTTTCCAAAAGTGCCTTTTGGTCTTTGAAGAGCTTTGTATATTCTTCTTGCAGATTAACTACTCGGCAAGCTATATTCATATCTTTTCTTTTAAAGTATCAAGACATAAGAAAAAAGTATCAAGACTTAACTGTCTATATGTCTATAATCTATTGTCTAGAAGTCTAGTCCTCAAATTCCTTCTTAATCCAGTCGTAACCCTTTTCTTCTAATTCTAAGGCCAACTCTTTACCAGCTGATTTTACAATACGACCCTTGTACAATACATGTACAAAGTCAGGTACGATATGATCCAATAGGCGTTGATAGTGTGTAATAACAATGGTTGCATTGTCAGATGATTTTAACTTATTCACACCATTGGCAACTACGCGTAAGGCATCAATATCAAGTCCAGAATCCGTTTCGTCAAGAATAGCCAATTTAGGTTCTAACATGGCCATTTGAAAAATCTCGTTTTTCTTCTTTTCACCACCTGAGAAACCCTCATTCACCGAACGATTGGTTAGGTTTGAATCAATCTCAACCATTTTTTTCTTATCGCGCATTAGCTTTAAGAATTCGCTGGCCGAGCATGGTTCATCGCCTCTGTACTTACGATGCTCATTTACAGCAGTACGCATGAAGTTAACCATGCTAACACCTGGTATTTCTACCGGATATTGAAAGCTTAAAAACAAACCCTCGCGAGCTCTGTCTTCCGGCGCTAAGTCTAATAAGTCTTTGCCATTGAATGTAGCACTGCCTTCGCAGACTTCAAATTTATCGTTGCCAGCCAAAACGGATGAAAGAGTGCTTTTACCCGAACCATTAGGTCCCATGATACAGTGTACTTCCCCCGGTTTAACCTCAAGGTTAATGCCTCTAAGAATTTCCTTATTATCGATCTTGGCGTGTAAATCTTTTATGACTAACATATATTCTAACTGATATAATTTCTAATTAATAAAAATAATTGGTGGCTTATCCCACACTTCCTTCTAAGCTAATTTGAAGCAGCTTTTGAGCTTCAACAGCAAACTCCATTGGCAATTGATTGATGACTTCTTTAACGTAGCCATTCACAATCAAACCTACTGCATCTTCGGTACTCATGCCTCGTTGATTGCAATAGAATATTTGATCTTCACCAATTTTTGAAGTAGTTGCTTCGTGCTCTACTTTTGCCGTATTATTGACAATTTCAAGATATGGGAAAGTATGAGCGCCACACTGATCGCCTAAAAGTAAAGAGTCGCACTGACTAAAGTTTCGAGCATTTTCAGCTTTCTTAGCCACTTTTACCAAACCACGATAACTGTTCTGACTCTTACCGGCCGAAACACCCTTCGAAACAATTAAGCTTCGTGTGTTTTTGCCCAAGTGAATCATTTTTGTACCCGTATCAGCTTGTTGATGATTATTGGTTACCGCCACTGAATAAAACTCACCAACCGAATGATCACCTTGTAATACACAGCTTGGATACTTCCAGGTAACAGCAGAACCTGTTTCTACTTGTGTCCACATTACTTTTGAATAATCACCCTTACAGATAGCACGTTTGGTAACAAAATTAAAGATGCCACCCTTACCGTCTTTATCACCAGGGTACCAGTTTTGCACGGTTGAGTATTTTACTTCGGCTCGTTCCATTGTTACAATCTCAACAATGGCAGCGTGAAGCTGATTCTCATCGCGCATTGGTGCTGTACAGCCCTCAAGGTAACTTACATAACTATCGTCGTCGGCCACAATAAGCGTACGTTCAAATTGTCCTGTATTGATGGCGTTGATTCGGAAGTAAGTTGATAATTCCATCGGACAACGAACACCTTTTGGGATGTAAACAAATGAGCCATCGCTAAATACAGCTGCATTAAGTGCTGCGAAGTAATTATCGCCGTGCGGTACGACTGAACCAAGGTATTTCTTTACCAAGTCAGGGAATTCCTGAATAGCCTCACTAATGGAACAGAAAATAATGCCCTTTTCAGCCAAGGTTTCTTTATAGGTGGTTTTAACCGAAACACTATCGATGACTGCATCCACAGCAACTCCAGCCAATACCTTTTGTTCGTCCAATGGAATACCCAGCTTCTCGAAAGTAGCTACCAGATCAGGGTCTACCTCATCCATGCTTTCCAATTCTGGTTTCTTTTTAGGCGCAGCGTAAAAAATGATATCCTGAAAATCAATTTCAGGAATATTTAAATGTGCCCAATCCGGAGTCGTCATCGTTTGCCAATGGCGATATGCTTTTAAGCGAAATTCAAGCATCCATTCCGGCTCATTTTTTTTAGCCGAAATAATGCGTACCACATCTTCACTCAGACCTTTGGGAATAGTTTCCATGTCTATATCACTATGGAAACCGTATTTGTATTCACCTCCGGTTACTTCGTCTAATATCTTATTCTGATCTTCAGCCATACAAGTTCTAACAATTGTTCGTCAGTCTAACAATGATTGTTCCTATTGGTTCATTGCTAAACAGGGTTTAAAAAATACTTAATTAAAGTATCTTGAGTTCGCAAAAATATTAAATTATTTAGATTAAATAAAAATATTGCCAACATGAATTAAATCACTTTTAATTGGTGATATCTAATATGTAATCTGCTTGTTTAAAGTTTGATGCTTTAATCCAAACGGATTGTTTAGCCCAATGATATTCCAGATGCCCCTCCGGGCAGGATGAAACCTCCGGGGCGTTTGTCAAGTACTTTTTTGTACATGCCCTTAGCCATATTGCTTGCTCTGGTTTTTGCTTTTTCTGCCATCGGGCCTTCAAAGCCTTCATCAATGGTTGTTGTCCAGAGTTTTACCCATTTGTCGAAATGAGCAGTTGTTATGCTATTTTTAAATTTCTTATCAACTCCCTGGTGAGCTTGTGCAGGATTGCCATTGAAACCAGAAACTTCCAATAGGTTCAATTCCCAAAAAGAGATAAGTAGTTGAAAGTGCTCTTCCCAGGCTTCTTCTCCCTGAATACTTGCATTGAAAAATGGACCCAGAACATCATCCTTGCGCACCAATGCGTAAAAGGTACGTACTACTTTTTCTATATTATCACGATTATCCAAATCAGGTTTGCTCATCTTTGTTCATTTAATTGTCGTATGAGAGAAACAGTAAATGAATGTAATTGTTTAGCTTTAAGATTTAAACTATATTGTGGTCTGTGTATCATGCGCTTTGCAATAGGAGTTAACTTTTTTTGCAAATTGTTGTTATACTTTTAATCAAACCATAAACAATAATCTTTTTGAATCTGATTCAAGGCATATGGAGCTCAATATCCCTGCTAGGATTAAGCGAGGATGTAAGTAGAACGAATAACCGTACGGTTATACTCGGAAATCAAATTAATTTTTTAATGCTTTTGGCGGTTGTCTTTGTGCTCGTTCTGTTGCAGGTAATGCGCATTGTAGAAGGAGCTAGTATTGGTATGGGGTCAATTCGCATGTTTTTAATTCTTATCGTAAATCTGGCTTTTATTACCTTATCTAAGTATCGTAAGTTTTTCTCTGCAAAGGTCATTTTGATTTATTTACCGCCATTGTTGTTTTTGGTATTTCCTACTTTAACGGGTTTCGTTGAAGAAGAAAGTTTCTTCTATTACCCTATTGTGGTTATAGCCATGTCATTGATGCCCCAAATGTTATTGGACCTTCGAAGCGAGCGTAAATGTTACCTTTTTGCAATGGCGTTTTATACCACTTTAATTTTAGGTATTGATGTCTTGATTTATTCGTTTGCACCAAAGTCACTTCAGGTACTTGGCTTATATAAAGGTATGGTCGTATTTTATAAAAGTGCCTACTTCGTTACATTTCTATTTGTTAATATTTCCATTTATTACCTGCGCCATATTAATATGAGAATAGAAACTGACTTACATGCGGCCAATGATTTGTTGTTAGCAAAAGGTGAAGATCTGCAAAAGAAGAATGAAGCATTGGATGCAAGTATGCATAAGCTGAAGCAAGCACAACACCAGATGATACAGTCTGAGAAGATGGCTTCGCTTGGTACGCTAATGGCAGGTATTGCGCATGAGGTGAATACGCCACTAAATTATATTTCGGCGGGTAGCATTGTAGTTCAAAATGCTTTGGATGATATTGCAGATAAATCATTGTCTGCTAAAGAAGGCTTAAAAGGAGTGGCTCATGGGAAAGAAATGGTTGACCAAGGTGTTGATAAGGCTATAAATATAGTGGCCTCTTTACGCACCTTCTCATATAGTGGTAAGGCTGATAAACAATGGCATAATTTCAATGAAGTAATTGAATCAACACTTAGGTTTTTGAAGCAAAAAATACCAGCCGAACTGGAACTTAGAAAAGATTATTCTTTAGAGAAGAAGGTGCCGATGTACGCGGATAAAATTCATCAAATAGTGCTTAATTTAATTGATAATGCACTTTACGAAATTAATAAGTATGAAGGCGAAAAGCCAATTCTTCTAATTTCCACAACTGTATTTCAAAATGGGAATGGCCCCAGGGCACGTCTAACGATTTATAACACCGGTAAACCTATTGAGGAGTCGATAGGGAGTAAGATTTTCGACCCGTTTTATACTACCAAACCGCCTGGTTTAGGAACGGGACTCGGTTTGTCAACTTCCTATAAGCTGGCTTCGGAGCACAATGGCTCGTTACGTTATAAAAATACTGATGATGGAGTTGAGTTTATTCTCGAGTTGCCGCTTCTTAACTAGGAATTGTGACGCGAAAGGTAACGCCATCTTGCGTATTGATAGCTTCGATTTCCCCACTGTGATCTTGCGTGTAGGTATATGCTGTTGATAGTCCTAAGCCGGTGCCTTTGCCTGGGTCTTTTGTGGTAAAGAAAGGTTCGAAAATGTGGCCAATAACTGTTTCCTCGATCTGAGCACCACTATTGTTTATTTCAATTTGTGCCCTGCTAGGCTTATTAATTTGTTTCGTGTTTATGCTTATGGTGCCAGTATTATGGCCAATTGCTTCTATGGCATTATTGATGATGTTGAAAATGATTTGATGCATTTTGTCCTCAAAGACAGGCGTGGGTGTATTAAGTTTATAGTCTTTTTCAATGTTAATGTTCTGGCCTATTTTTGATTTAATAAACAGGAGTGTTTTGTCAATCAGGTCATTAATGTTACTGTTTTTTAATTGACTTATGCCATTGTTAGAGAATGTCATAAGCGAATGAACGATTTCTGCTGAGTTTTCCACACCCTCTTTCATCATTTTGATCGAAAGATTAATTTGTTCTTGCTTTTCAGCTTCGTTTACTGATTTGTCGTGATAATAGCTTTCAAATAAATGTAAACCAGTATTGACAAAGTTTAATGGCGTGTTTATTTCATGAGCAACGCCAGCGCTAAGTATTCCGATGGATGACATTTTTTCTGCCTGTATTAACTGTTCTTGTCTTGTTTTTAGGCTTTGTAGAGCGCTTTCGAGTTCGGTAGTTCGTTCCTCAACTTTTTCTTCTAGAATTGAAGTGAAGTTTTTCTGAAATAAGAAGTAACGATCAACAATGGCAATTGTAAAGAAAAGTACTTGGCCCATGTAACCAATTTTGATGGCTAATTGTGGGATGGCAATAGATGATGATATGTATCCCAGGTTAGTTAACACGTGCATGAAAACTGCACCTAATAAAACCAAGGTTGCCAGAGCAAAAAAACGAACATGTTTAAGCCCCATAAAGAATAAGGTGGATGTAATGATGGTGATCGCTATCCAAATAATTGGTGCGAAAATATAGGTTAACTGGTTGCCAAGTTTAAAGTGAAAGATGAAGATGACAGCTATTACAAGAGTAATTAATTTTAAGATATTAAATGTCTTTTTGGCCCACTTGGGAATTACTTGGGTGTAGAGAAATAGTGTGGCAAAATTTAAGTAAAAGAAGATGCTCCAAACGATAGTCGTATTCATTTTCTTAAGAAGAAAATCGCTCTGTCCGAATATTTCTATTGCCGGGTATAGGTTGTCGTATCCTAATTGATAGGTGATTAAAAATAATAAAGACAGCAGAAAGTTGAGGTAAAGGTTTTTTCTCAACGATAAATAAACAAAGAGTCCAAATAGAAATAGGAAGAGGGCTACTCCATAAAAGAACCAACTTAAGTTACCTATGTAGGTTTGCGTTGCAATATGATTGTCTAATGTTCTTATGTGCAAAGGTGCTCTTAGAGGCGTTTCAGATTGTATTCTGACATAGAAATCATAATCGACATTCTCAATAAGTTCAATTGAAGTATAGGATTGATGTTTTCCCAAAGAGATGGACTTTTCTCCGA
Source organism: Carboxylicivirga fragile (assembly GCA_025499625.1). Classification (GTDB taxonomy): domain Bacteria; phylum Bacteroidota; class Bacteroidia; order Bacteroidales; family Marinilabiliaceae; genus Carboxylicivirga; species Carboxylicivirga fragile. The sequence continues at coordinate 124,866 of JAFMVD010000010.1, forward strand.
GACAGCCAATCGAGATGTGTTGGTATTCGTCTTTACCTTTTGGCGAGTAGTAAATATCTACATATTCAAGAAAGTGATTGCCTGTATCGAAAATGATTTCCTTAAAATGCGTAGTTTTTTTTATAAAAGAGAATTTAAGCCAGAAAGCCGAGCGAGAGAATTGAAAGTTAATCTGATCAGATTTTAACGGAGCATACTCCGAAGTAATAGCTTCATTAATGTTTATGCTTCCGGTTTTATCCTCGAATATTTTTACATAGTTGGCCAGATTGATAGCTTCTTCTTTCTGTTGTATAACAGCAGTTTTAGCATTGGCAAATGAAAATGCAAGAAGAATTGCAACTATGGAAAATATAAACTTCATGCTTACTAATTCGGCTTAGATTGTCTGTTGTAGCTTTTATTAAAAAATCTTGACAAACGCAAAGTAAGGCATTTTCCGTATTCTCTGGTTTGAAATTTGATTAACATACTAAAAAAGAAGATGGAAAGACAAGAAAGAGATGCTTTAAGGAAGTCGCTTGTGGCTGGGTCTTGTACTATATTGTTCTTATTAGTACTTGTATTACTCGTATGATGTATGAGGGAAGGCAATGGGGTGTTTTTTGTATTTGTAATCTTGGTAGAACTGATTTAAGTAAAAATCATTTTAAGCTTACTAGTGATTGCGCGGATAAATTTATAATTTCGTTTCAGTAACATTTTATAAATCCCAATGGAAAATACCTTGCAGGAATATCCTTTTGAGTTATTAGATAAGCATATTAAGGGCGATGTGTTCTTTGATGATCCTACGCGAACTGTTTATTCAACAGATGCTTCTGCTTATAGGGAAAAACCCATTGGAGTAGTGCGTCCTCGTGATGCTAAGGATATTGAGAGTATTCTTCATTTTGCGTCGAAATATAAAGTGCCACTTATTCCCCGTGCAGCGGGTACTTCATTGGCAGGACAAGTTGTGGGCAATGGTTTGGTTGTTGACATAAGTCGTTACATGAACCGAATTCTTGAAGTTAATAAAGAAGAACGATGGGTGAGAGTTCAACCAGGTGTGGTCTTGGATGAATTAAATCAGTATCTTAAAGAATATAATTTATTTTTTGGCCCTGAAACATCAACATCAAGTAGATGTATGATGGGTGGCATGGTTGGTAATAACTCGTGTGGCGCTCATTCTATATTATATGGTAGTACAAGAGATCATACCATCGAATTAAATGGTTTTTTGTCAAATGGTGAAGAGGTTCAGTTTAAAGCCTTGCAAAAGTGGGAGTTTGAACAGAAATGTCGTTTGGATAATTTAGAAGGTGATATTTATCGTCAGGTACGAGACTTACTCACTAATAAAGACAATAGAAAAGAGATCAGAAAGGAGTTTCCACATCCTGAGATACATCGACGCAATACGGGTTATGCACTGGATTTATTATTAGATACCTTACCATTTAAGGAAGAAGGGGAGCCGTTTAATATGTGTCAGCTCTTGGCTGGTTCAGAGGGTACTCTAATGTTTACGAGTGAGATAAAATTAAATCTAGTCGATATTCCACCAAAACATAAAGGCTTGGTGTGCGTGCATCTCGATTCTTTGGAAGATGCTTTGGAAGCAAATTTGGTGGCTTTGGAATTTAAACCTGGTGCCATTGAATTAATGGATAAAACCATAATGGATCTTACCAAAGATAATCCGCTACAAGCTAAGAACCGGTTTTTTGTAGAAGGTGATCCGAAAGTGTTATTACTGGTTGAATTTGCTCGTGATACCATAGAAGAGATAGAAGAACTGTCGGCTCAAATGCAAAAAGCATTGAAGGCTAAAGAGTATGGTTATGCCTATCCTACTTTATATGGCAGTGAAATTAACAAGGTTTGGTCCTTGCGTAAAGCTGGTTTGGGTGTATTATCCAATATGCCAGGCGATAATTTGCCAGTTCCTGTAATTGAAGATACAGCTGTGCGCCCTGTTGATTTGCCAATGTTTATTGCTGAGGTAAATAAAATGTTGGAAAGACACGGTAAGGAATGTGTTTATTATGCCCATGTAGGAAGCGGAGAATTACATTTGCGCCCTGTATTAAATATGAAGGATCCGGCAGATGTGGAGCAGTTTCATCAGATAGCAAAGGATACGGCTGGTATTGTAAAAAAATACAGAGGCTCATTAAGTGGTGAACATGGTGATGGACGATTAAGGGGCGAGTTTATTGCTGACATGGTTGGGGAACACAATTATGGACTCTTCAAGGACATTAAACGGTTTTTCGATCCTGAGAATATTCTTAATCCAGGAAAGATTACGGATACACCACGTATGAATACTTCATTGCGTTACCAGAAACATACTGAGGAGCGCATTGATAAACCCGTGTTTGACTGGTCGAAAACGATGGGGATTGTTCGAGCTGCCGAAAAATGTAATGGATCGGGTGATTGTCGAAAAAGCCATCTCATTGGTGGAACCATGTGTCCCAGTTATATGGGATCTCGCGATGAACTGCAGACAACGCGCGGCAGAGCTAATATGTTACGAGAATTTTTCAATGGTAACATTCCCAATACTAAATTAGGCTACGACGAGGTGAAGTCGGTACTTGATTTATGTTTATCGTGCAAAGCATGTAAAACGGAGTGTCCGAGTAATGTGGACATGTCAAAGTTGAAAGCTGAATTCTTAAATGCTTATCATCAAAAGTATGGAATAAAGTTTAGTAGTCGTTTGGTTGCACATCTGCCAAGTATTAATCGTTTTTTTATGCTTTTCCCATACCTATATAATATAGGTGTGAATTTAAAGGTGGTAAAACGTATTAATGAATTACGATTTGGTTTTTCGAGCAAGCGCCAAATGCCAGCTTTGAATAGATTTTCATTGCGTAATTGGAGTAGTAAGAATAATAAGTTTGAAGGACAAAGCACGGTTTTATTATTTGCCGATGAGTTTACAAATTACTCTGACACGGGCATTGGAGTTGAAGCTATCCTGCTTTTAAATAGTTTAGGCTACTCGGTTAGAATTCCAAATCATTATGATAGCGCTCGTACCTTTTTATCAAAAGGCTTATTGAAAGATGCGGCTAAGTTAGCAGCTAAGAATGTGTTATCGTTAGCTGATGTTGTTGATGAGGAAGTTTCTATTATAGGATTGGAGCCTTCTGCTATCCTCACTTTAAGGGACGAATACCCGGAATTAGTGCCAGCTTATTTAAAAGATAAAGCAAAACACTTAGCTAAGCACAGTTTTACCTTTGAAGAGTTTATCGAAAGAGAGCATAAGAAAGGATTCATAAGTGAAGATTCGTTTACCCAAGAGCAAAAGTCGATTCATTTTCATGCACATTGTTATCAAAAAGCTTTATCCGAAACTTCCATTACAAAGACTATATTGGAAATTCCTAAAAACTATGAGGCAACTGAAATTCCATCAGGTTGCTGTGGTATGGCTGGTTCTTTTGGTTTTGAAAAGGATAACTATGATCTTTCAATGAAGATTGGTGAGCTGGTTTTGTTTCCAGCCGTTCGCGAACATCAGGCGTCTTCGCTAATAGTGGCTGCAGGAACATCTTGTCGTCATCAAATTAAAGATGGTACCAATGTGGAGGCGAGTCATCCAGCACAAATACTGTATGCTGCGCTTAAATAAGATTTGACTTAGTCTAAGGTATTGAGTAGATTGCATATTGCTAAACAAAGCTTTCGAAATAAGAAATAGTAAGAGTGTATTCTGTATTTATAATGTACGACTTGTAGACGTACGTTTGATCACATTTGTGTTATTGCTTACGATTTCTCGCATTCTTTGGGTGCTTGTTTTTGTGACAATTATCATAAAGTGCTAAATAACATGTTTTGAGTGTTTTTAAATAGCTGGTTGTTAATAAAATAACAAATTCAGCAAAAAGTTTAAAATTCCTTACGATTTATAAGGTTGTTATATAAAAATATCTATTTTTGACAGCATAAATATTACAATTATCCAACAAATAAATACCTATTCGATATGGATACTAAGATGAAGGAATTCATGGATAGCGTTAGAGCAAAAAACTCTAACGAGGACGAATTTTTGCAAGCAGTGCAAGAAGTTGTTGAAACAGTATGGGATTTTTACCAAGAAAATCCGCATTATAAGAAAGCCAAGATTTTGGAACGTATGACTGAGCCTGAAAGGACAATCATTTTCCGTGTACCTTGGGTTGACGATAGTGGCGAAGTACAAGTTAATCGTGGTTTCCGTGTTGAGTTTAATTCAGCAATAGGACCTTATAAAGGTGGATTACGTTTTCACCCAAGTGTAACTTTAAGTGGTCTTAAATTCTTAGGATTTGAGCAAACATTTAAAAACAGCTTGACTACACTTCCAATGGGTGGTGGTAAAGGTGGATCTGATTTCAATCCTAAAGGAAAGTCTGACTTGGAAATTATGCGTTTCTGCCAGGCATTTATGAGCGAATTGTTCCGTCATATTGGTCCTAACACAGATGTGCCTGCTGGTGATATCGGTGTTGGTGGTCGTGAGATCGGTTTCCTATATGGTCAGTATAAAAAACTACGTAACGAGTTTACTGGTGTTTTAACTGGTAAAGGTGCTGAGTTTGGTGGTAGTTTAATTCGTCCTGAAGCAACAGGTTTTGGTGCTATCTATTTCGTTCGCGAAATGTTAGCAGCTAAAGGTGAAACAATGAAAGGAAAGACTGTTTCTTTATCAGGTTTCGGTAATGTTGCATGGGGTGCTGCTTTAAAAGCTGTTGAGTACGGTGCTAAAGTAGTTACTATCTCTGGTCCTGATGGATATATTTATGATGCTGAAGGTATTTCAGGTGAGAAAATCAATTACTTATTAGAGCTTCGCGCTTCTAACCAAGATATCGTAGCTCCTTATGCTGAAAGATTCGGTGCTGAATTTATTGCAGGTAAGCGTCCATGGGAACAAAAAGTTGATATAGCTATCCCTTGTGCAATTCAAAACGAATTGAACGAAGAAGATTGTAAAACACTAATTGCAAATGGTTGTCAAATGATTGCTGAAGCATCAAATATGGGATGTACAGCTGAGGCAGCTTATTTAGCGACTGATAAAATATTATTTGCACCAGGTAAAGCAGTTAATGCTGGTGGTGTAGCAGTGTCTGGTTTGGAAATGACTCAAAACAGCATGCGTTTGAACTGGTCAGAAAAAGAAGTGGATGATCGCTTAGATCAAATCATGACTGACATTCATAATGCTTGTGTGAAGTATGGTACAGAACCAAACGGCAAAATAAATTACATCAAAGGAGCAAACATCGGTGGTTTCGTGAAAGTGGCCGACGCGATGATATCTCAAGGTGTTGTTTAAGTTTTTCTAAATGCAACAATAAAGGCCGTCTCCTCCCCGAGACGGCTTTCTTGTAAAAGGTATTAGATTTTTTTGAAGTCGCCTGTTTTACTATGTTTGCGGCTCATTAAAGAATTGAATTTTGATTGATACACATTCACATATATATTCTGAAGAATTTGATAAGGATCGCGATGAGGTAATAGCTCAGGCGAAAGCGACAGGCATTGAACAGGTTTTATTGCCTAATGTTGATGCTTCAACAGTTGATGCGATGCATCGTCTTGAAGAAGCTTATCCTGATTACTGTAAAGCTATGATGGGTTTGCATCCAACTTCGGTTAAAGCTAACTACCTGGATGAACTATCTGTTGTAGAAAGAAATTTGAAACTTAGGCCGTATATAGCCATTGGGGAAATTGGTCTTGATTTATATTGGGATAAAACATTTATTAAAGAGCAGAAAAAAGCATTTGAGCAACAAATAATCTGGGCCAAGCAATATAATTATCCAATTGTAATCCATTGCAGAGATGCCTTTGATGAGGTGTTTGACGTGTTAGATGCTCAAATTGATGATCGTTTAACTGGCGTGTTTCATAGTTTTACGGGAGATAAAGATCAGGCTCGAAAGGTGATGGCTTATAAAAACTTCAAAATTGGTATTAATGGCGTGGTAACATTCAAAAACACCACTTTACGCGAAGTTTTAAAGAAAGTGCCTTTATCATTTATTGTTATGGAAACTGATGCGCCTTATTTAGCTCCTGTGCCATATCGGGGAAAACGAAACGAACCATCTTATATTAAAAATGTAGCGGAAACGCTGGCTGGGGTTTATGAAATAACAATGGATGAGGTAATTAAAGTAAGCAATGAGAATGCGCGTAGTTTATTTAAATTATAAGGAGTAATAGTAATGGAAGAAAGAAAGATACTTATAATATATACCGGGGGTACCATTGGTATGGTAATCGATCCGGAAACAAATTCATTGGTTCCTTTTGATTTTGAGAATGTATCGAAACATGTGCCTGAGTTACGACGATTCGATTTTCAGGTGCGTAGTATTTCTTTCGAACCCTTGGTTGATTCATCTGATATGAATCCTGAAATATGGATTAAATTAGTTGGAATCATTGAGGAGAATTATTCTCAGTTTGATGGCTTTGTCATTCTGCATGGAACGGACACAATGGCCTACACTGCTAGTGCGCTTAGTTTTATGCTGAGTAATTTAAAAAAACCGGTTATATTAACAGGTAGCCAGTTACCGTTAGGAACGATCCGTACCGACGGTAAAGAAAACTTGATTACGGCTCTTGAGATTGCGGCTGCTCAAAAAAACCGTCAAGCCCTCGTTCCTGAGGTTTGTATCTATTTTAAAGATAAATTATTTAGAGGCAATAGAACCACGAAATACAATGCGGAACATTTTCACGCATTTCGGTCTGATAATTATCCGCCTTTGGCCGAGGCGGGCATACATATAAAATACAATTATCCATATATAAGGTATACGATGCTGAATGGCACGTTTCGTGTAGCAAAGAAAATGGACACCAATGTGGCGCTTTTGCGTATATTCCCGGGTATTAATAAAGATGTTGTTCGGGCTATATTAAATGCACCAAATATAAAAGCCGTGGTTCTCGAAACCTATGGCTCAGGTAACGCGCCTACAAAAAAATGGTTTTTAGAGGCCATAAAAGAGGCTGTTGATAAAGGACTTATAATACTTAATGTAACACAATGTTTGGCCGGTAGTGTTGAGATGTGGCGCTACGAAACTGGAGTTCACTTATTGGAGCTTGGTGTAGTAAGTGGTAGAGATATGACTACGGAGGCCGCGATTACAAAATTGATGTACTTGTTAGCCAATGCCGATTCTATTGAAGAGGTTAAAACGAATCTGAATAAATCACTTCAAGGTGAAATATATATTTAGAAAGTTTGTATTTGGCATTTTTTTTGTAATTTGCATCCCTGAAAAATTAAAGAATTTTGAACTCTTCCTGGTGTATTGATTTAAGGGGGGAGAGGGATGAACAGTAAAAACTATTTTGAGTATTAACAAAACTAATACGAATCAAAATTTTTAGCAGACTATGAAAAAGCTATTTGCGTTTTTAGCAGTATTTGGAATGCTGAGTCTCGGTGCTAATGCCGTATACGCTCAGGAAGATGAGAATGTAGCCGACGAAGCTACAACAGAGCAGGTTGTTGAAGAAGCAACTGCAAGTGAAGAACCAGCAGCTATGGCCGTTGAGGAAGAAGTTCCTGCCGAAGCTCCAAAAGGTATTCACAAACAGATTAAAGCCAAATTCATCGAAGGTGGTGCGATTTTTATGAGTTTCGTACTATTGTGTTTGATTTTCGGTTTGGCAATCTGTATCGAAAGAATTATTTACTTGAACTTGGCTTCTACGAATACTAAGAAGTTACTTCAAAACATCGAGAACGCGTTGAACGACGGTGGTGTTGAAGCAGCTAAAGAAGTATGTCGTAACACAAGAGGTCCGGTTGCATCTATCTTTTATCAAGGTCTTGACCGTTTCGATGAAGGAATTGATGTAGTTGAGAAATCAGTGATTTCTTACGGTTCAGTTCAAATGGGTCTTTTAGAAAAAGGTTTAACTTGGATTTCATTATTCATTGCACTAGCTCCTATGCTTGGGTTTATGGGTACTGTAATTGGTATGATTGAAGCTTTTGATAATATTCAGGCAATGGGTACTATCTCTGCATCAGCTGTAGCAGGTGGTATTAAAGTGGCGTTGATTACTACTGTATCTGGTTTGATCGTAGCTATCATTCTTCAAGTATTTTACAACTACATCGTTTCTAAAATTGATGGAATTGTTAATACAATGGAAGATGCTTCTATCTCTCTATTAGATGTTTTGGTAAAATACAACATGAAAAAATAATTGTCACTATGACTAAGCTTTCAAAAATACTAAGTATTATTCAATACGCGCTACTAGCGATAACCTTGGTGTTTGCGGGAATGTTCTTTTTCGGTGGTGAGATTGTAGGTGAGACCTATTACACACCAGTGTATACTGAATCATTTCTAAACTGGGGTAAACTGTTAGTTTTAGTTGCAGCTGGAATATCTTTATTGTTTGAAGTGTTTAATTTAATTGTGCATCCAAAAAATGCCGTTCGTACTTTAATTTCTATTGGTCTTTTACTGGTAGTTGTTTTAATTTCGTATGGTTTGGCTGACACAACACCACTTGAAATAATTGGATACCAAGGCGCTGATAATGTGCCAAGCATGTTAGCAATGGCTGGCACAATGCTATATGGAATGTACATTCTGTTCGGAGTAGCAGTAATCGCTATTCTTTATGCAGAGTTATCTCGTATGTTTAAATAAAGTACCATAATGTAATTAACAAGGTTAATTATTAGGTACTATTTAATTTAATTAGTTTATGGGAAAAAGAGACGTACAGGAAGTAAATGCAGGGTCAATGGCGGATATCGCCTTCTTATTGTTGATCTTCTTCCTTGTTACCACTACCATGGACACTGATACAGGTTTAGCACGTCTGTTACCTCCTATGCAGGAGGATCAGCCGGACGATACACCGCCCATTAAGGAGCGTAATGTATTCTCGGTACTGCTAAACAGTAACAATCAGTTGCTGGTTGAAGGTAAACAAATGAGGATTGAAGAATTGACTGAGGCTACCAAGGAGTTTATGGTAAACCCATTGGACATTGAAACTTTGCCTGAGAAAAAAGAGGTGGAAGTGGAGTTCTTTGGTTTGCAAATGATCAGCAAAGGTGTGATCTCATTGCAGAATGACCGAGGTACGGAATATCAAGCCTATCTGATGGTTCAGAATGAACTACAGAGAGCAGTTTCAGAGTTAAGAGAAGATTTGGCCAAAAGGAAATTTGGTAAAGAGTACGATAAATTGGAAACAGAAGAGCAAAAAGCGATTCGTACCATTTATCCTCAAAAAATTTCAGAGGCTGAACCTAAAAACATAGGAGGGAAAAAATAGTATGGCTAAATTCAGAAAGAAAAAGAGTGGCGGCCAAACAGCTATTAATACCGCCTCCTTACCAGATATCGTATTTATGTTGCTTTTCTTCTTTATGGTTAGTACGACCATGAAAGAGGTAGATATGAAAGTGCAGATTAAACCTGCTCAAGCAACAGAATTAGCGAAGTTGGAGAAAAAAGAATTGGTAACTTTTATTTATGTAGGTGTACCTGCTAAAAAGTTCCAATCACTCTACGGTAGTGAACCGCGTATTCAATTAAACGATCAGTTTGCAACTGTTCCGGATATTCAAAGTTACATTGCGCAAGCAAGAGATAACATGAAAGAAAGTGATCAGCCTAAGATGACAACATCTATTAAGGCCGACCGCGAATGTCCAATGGGAGTAATCACTGACATTAAGCAAGCTTTACGTAAAGCAGCTGCTTTGAAAATTAACTATTCAGCAGCAGAAAAAGTTGATGTAAAGTAGATAATTGAATCTATCATATAGAAAGAGGGATGTCGTTAGGCATCCCTTTTTTTGTTGCTATATTTTTATTCCATTTTGTTTGATTTAAAATTGTTTCTATTTTAGCGGCCTAAAGGATGACATTAGTCAGGCTTTCCAACTTCCCCCCAATATTAAATATGTAATTTTTGCAAACAAAAGTTGACATAGATATTGCCAAAGATTTCTTGGCGAAAAGAGATATAAAATCTTTTAAGGTAATTTACGACCGTTACTTTAAGGGTTTATGTTTTTTTGCAGGGCAATATTTGTCAAATGAGCAGAGTGTTGAAGATTACGTGCAGGAAGTATTTGTTTATTTATGGGAAAACGAGGTGAACATTAGTAACCCAACTAAGCTATCTGGTTATTTGTATGCTTCGGTACGGAATAAGTGTTTAAATTGCTTGCGTAAGGAGGAGCAGTATGCCCAATACAAGAGTTCGCTTGACAATATAGATGAATGGGAGGAAGATGAATCCTTACGCCTCATAAAAGCAGAAGTGTATGCCGAAATAATGCAAAGTATTGAAAAACTGCCAAAACGGGCACGCGAGGTATTTAAATTGAGTTACCTCACCCAATTGCGTGAATCGGAAATTGCGGAACGTCTATCAATAAGTGAGAATACGGTTAAGACACATAAAAAGAGGGCAAAAATGCTTTTGAAAGAAGAATTGAAACATTTGTTTTCTCTGATTTTGATTCTTAAGATTTAAAAAAGATACTTTTTTTTTAAAAGCGTTTCACCTGATTTTATTTTGAGTGTGTCATTTAATAAAGAAAACAACTTAGAATGGATCCAAAGCGTGTCATAAAATTAATTCTGAATCACTTAAAAGATGCTTTATCTTCGTCTGAAGCTATTGAGCTTGAAGAGTGGAAGAGTGGCCATGAAAAGCGTTCAGAACTTATTTCTGATATTAGTGATGAACAAAAACTATCTAAGGAACTAAGTGAATTTTCAAAAGTTGATGCTGAAAAGTCGTGGGATCAGTTGCTAAGTCGTTTGGATGTTAAATCGCATTCGAGTTCAATATTCATGATGCGATTTGTGAGAGTAGCTGCTATTTTTATTATGCTATTATCTGTGGCAGGTGCCATTTATTTATTCATACCCCAGAACAATAAGGTATTAGTTTCTGATGCCATTAGTGTGGAGCCTGGTGCTTATAATGCAGTTTTAAGCATAGAGGGTGAAGATGAAATATTATTGAATGATACATCTACAGCTGAACTTAAACGCGATAATAAATTGCTGGCCAGTGTTAAGCATGGTAAGCTTAACTATGCTTCAGATGGAAAGATAAGTTCAACTAAGATGTTGTTGATTGTGCCTGAGAAGGCGGAGTTTCAACTTGATTTATCCGATGGAACAAAAGTGTGGATGAATGCTGGTAGTATGCTTAGTTTTCACCATCCCTTTGATGCTAATAAACGTGAGGTGTATGTAGAGGGTGAGGTGTATTTTGAGGTAAAGCCCGACAAAACGAAACCATTTATAGTTGACGTTGCTGGTAAAAATGCAATTGAGGTATTAGGAACATCTTTTAATGTTAAGGCTTATCCCGAAGATCATGTGCACGAAGCCGTTTTAGTAGAGGGTAGCGTGGTTTGGAAGACTGCTATTGGTCGTGAGCGAATAATGGAACCTCAACAGCGCTTGACTTGGAATTCGAATACTTCAGATGTAGAGATCGAAAATGTAGATAGTAATATATATACGGCTTGGATAGATGGTCAGTTTGTATTTGAATCAACGCGCCTTGAGGATATAATGAAGCCTGTTAGTCGCTGGTATGGCGTTAATATTGAGTATGATGCTGAAGATATAAAGAATATGCCTTTTAGTGTGGATGTTAAGCGCTATGAAGATTTACAAACCATATTAAAGATGCTAGAAGCAACCCAGAAAATAAAGTTTGAATTAAAAGATACTGAATTATTAATCAGTCGAAAATAAAACAGGAAGTGCTGCAACACTCCCTGTTTGACCAGAACTGAAAATCAGTTCTGACTAAGTATAAACGTTAGAATACAAATCTATGAAAAAAAATCGGGAACTACTGTACCCTGATGGGAGGGGTACACCCAAAATTTACAAAGTTATGAAGTTAACATTCCTAATGCTTTTCATTACTTTATTGCATTTATCGGCATCGACCTATAGTCAGACAACCCGTCTTAAGCTTGAGGTTGAAAATATGTCGGTAAAAGATGTATTTAAGGCAATTAAAGCTCAAAGTGAGTTTACCTTCATTTATAGTGATGAAGACATTGCTGAATTAAAGGATGTGACCTTAAGCTCAGAATCAAGTTCTGTAGAGGAAGTATTAAATATATGTCTCCACAATAGTGGTTTTACCTATGAGGTGCAGGATAATGTTATCATCATTAAACCAATGCCTAAAAATTACCAACAAGAAGTAAAATTAGTTAAAGGTAAGGTAGTTGATGAGAATGGAGAACCAGTGCCGGGAGTTAATATTATTTTGGTGGAATATAATACTGGAACCATTACTGATGCAAATGGAACGTATGAGTTACGCGTGCCAAATCTTGAAACTGCTGTTAAATATACCTTTATTGGTTTTGTTGACCAAGTAGTTGAAATTGATGGCCGTACTGAAATTAACATTACGCTTCAAACTGAAGTCAGTGAGTTGGAAGGTGTTATTGTAAACGGATATTATAATAAAACTAAAGAAAGTTTTACCGGTGCGGCAACAACTATTAGTGCAGAAGATTTACAGGCTGTATCGAATACCAGTGTGTTGGATGCACTTCAGGTATATGATCCATCGTTCAAAATTGTTGATAATAATGAGTTTGGTTCTAACCCCAACCGCATGCCTGAGATTGAAGTAAGGGGTAAAGCAAGTTTTCCTGGATTAAGCGAGAGTGAGATCAGAAGTAATCCAAATCAGCCAACTTTTATTTTAGATGGTTTTGAGGTTAGTCTTGAAAAAATTTATGATTTAGATACACTAGTGACCGACTAATTTTTTAAAATGAGGGTACTCCCTAAAGGTTTCCCCTCAAAGTTGTAAATTGATTTTGCGAAACATTTTACAACA
>JAFMVD010000110.1 GCA_025499625.1 Carboxylicivirga fragile
AAAGGCATATCCTAACAGGTTGTTAGAAACTTCTCCAGAAAGGAGGTGTTCCAGCCACACCTTCCGGTACGGCTACCTTGTTACGACTTAACCCTAGTTACCAGTTTTACCCTAGGCCGCTCCTTTCGGTGACAGACTTCAGGTACCCTCGGCTTCCATGGTTTGACGGGCGGTGTGTACAAGGCCCGGGAACGTATTCACCGCATCATGGCTGATATGCGATTACTAGCGAATCCAGCTTCACGAAGTCGGGTTGCAGACTTCGATCCGAACTGAGACCGGTTTTGGAGATTGGCATCAGGTCACCCTGTAGCTGCCCTCTGTACCGACCATTGTAACACGTGTGTAGCCCTGGACGTAAGGGCCGTGCTGATTTGACGTCATCCACACCTTCCTCGCGGTTTACACCGGCAGTCTTGTTAGAGTGCCCACCATTATGTGCTGGTAACTAACAACGTGGGTTGCGCTCGTTATGGGACTTAACCCGACACCTCACGGCACGAGCTGACGACAACCATGCAGCACCTTGTAAATTGTCCGAAGAAAAGCCTATCTCTAAGCCTGTCAATCTACATTTAAGTCCAGGTAAGGTTCCTCGCGTATCATCGAATTAAACCACATGTTCCTCCGCTTGTGCGGGCCCCCGTCAATTCCTTTGAGTTTCATTGTTGCCAACGTACTCCCCAGGTGGATTACTTAATGCTTTCGCTTTGTCGCTTACGATCTATTGCAAACAACTAGTAATCATCGTTTACGGCGTGGACTACCAGGGTATCTAATCCTGTTCGATCCCCACGCTTTCGTGCATCAGCGTCAGTTACAGTTTAGTAAGCTGCCTTCGCAATTGGTGTTCTGTAGTATATCTAAGCATTTCACCGCTACACACTACATTCCGCCTACCTCAAATGTACTCAAGAATAATAGTTTCAAAGGCAATTTTACGGTTGAGCCGCAAACTTTCACCCCTGACTTATTATTCCGCCTACGCACCCTTTAAACCCAATAAATCCGGATAACGCTTGCACCCTCCGTATTACCGCGGCTGCTGGCACGGAGTTAGCCGGTGCTTATTCATACGGTACCGTCGAATCACTACACGTAGCGACCATTCTTCCCGTATAAAAGAAGTTTACAATCCATAGAACCTTCTTCCTTCACGCGACATGGCTGGTTCAGGCTTTCGCCCATTGACCAATATTCCTCACTGCTGCCTCCCGTAGGAGTCTGGTCCGTGTCTCAGTACCAGTGTGGGGGACCTTCCTCTCAGAACCCCTAGACATCGTCGACTTGGTGAGCCGTTACCTCACCAACTATCTAATGTCACGCATGACCATCTTATACCACCGGAGTTTTAATAGCTTATTGATGCCAATAAACCATGTTATGGGGTATTAATCCGAATTTCTTCGGGCTATCCCCCAGTATAAGGTAGGTTTCATACGCGTTACGCACCCGTGCGCCGGTCGTCAGCGGAAGCAAGCTTCCCTGTTACCCCTCGACTTGCATGTGTTAGGCCTGTCGCTAGCGTTCATCCTGAGCCAGGATCAAACTCTTCGTTGTATAAAAATTTTAAATATCTTTCAAAATTTCTAATACCTTGACGTTAGGAAATGTTATTTCCTTTACCTTTTATTTCTTTTCTAAATTTATTTTTAAATTTAGGTACTTGCTCAATATTTTCAAAGATCGTTATGC
>JAFMVD010000111.1 GCA_025499625.1 Carboxylicivirga fragile
GGCAAAAGTGCCTGTTTTCGGGGTTTTATTATACCATTAAGATAGTGATAATTATTTAATTATCAAAGATATATACCACTTAAGAATATGCCTAAGTCAATCCCGAACGCCATTAAACGCTCATAGAAAAAAGGTATTTGACCTAACTTACCAAACATAAACTAGTTAATATCATTCATTTCTATAATATTATTAATAATTGAATAAACCGTCAAACCTGAAACGGTTTTTATTCCCAATTTTCGCGTTATATTTTTTCGATGCGATATTACTGTATGTGTACTAATGAACTCCTTTTCTCCTATTTCCTTATTTGTAAGACCAAGTGCAACACATTTTAAAATAGATTTTTCACGCGGACTTAGGCCCTCAGTTTCTTCATCTAGTACCTGCTTAGATTCCACTTTCTGCAATACACCTTGTAACTTATCCAATAAAATCGATTTACTCTGTACAATTGACAATTGATTAACAGGTACATCTACGGGCAATACCATATTAAATAAATAAAGCACTTGAGTTTCCTTGTTTATTAAGCCCTTCATCTGTTCAGATTCATTCTCAGACAAAAGTGTTGTACCAAGTAATATAACATCAGGAACCCTTTCTTCAACCGCACATATACATGCCTCTCCTGTAGAAACGATACTAACATTAGAAGACCCTTTCAATTGTTCAAGTAAAACACTGAAACCTGATGTAATAATGTATGATTGATCAGCAACTAGAATATTCACCATATTTATTCCTCCTATTTAGTGATATTCTTGAGTTCAGCTTCCATTTCCTGAACTCGTGGAAACAATACTTTTTCTTCTAATTCAGCATGATCCATTAAATCACTTTCCAAGCGAAAAATATCAAATATCAAATTATTATATTGACAATTCTCAACAGGAGGTGGTAAATACTTTAAAAGGATATTCTTTAAATCATAAAGGGTTTCTTCAATATTATTATGATCATCATGATACCTGGTCGTGGAATAGTTCTCATCAATAACATTAAGCGCCTTTCCATTCCGAAAACTTTCCAATTGCTCATTAAGCGCAACTATATATGGAAAAACATTACTCTCCTCAAGTTCAATATGTGAAGTAAACTCACGTATATATTCGCGAAAGAAATTTAAAAGTAACTCTACATTCTTTTCCTTTCTATCTACTTGCTTTTCTAGGTTAATAATTTGTCGCTCTATCTCTGGTATGCGATACTCAATATAACATTTATGGGCATTCTTCAAGTAGGCTATTAACCATTGTACAGGGAATTCTTTGAAATACTCAGCCTTAAAGAAATCTCGATCATGAAAAGCATTGGCTAATTGTAAGAAGAACTTCACATCAACCTTATTAGCTGAGCATACTTCAGAAACGGACTTTTCACGAAAACCTAATGGAATATTCAATCGTTGAATAACAGCTAAAAGTTGGATGTCCTTTTGAACTACATCCACCATTTTCATTGTGGCAGTTATGTGCATTAGTTTTTTTTTGTAAAAATACACTTTATGTAGAATGAATCCAAATAAGAAGTAATAAACAAGACCCTTTTAAACGCAAAAAAGAGCAACCACATTGTGATTGCTCTTTTCTTAAAAAAAGGCGGTGACCTACTCTCCCACTTCTACGCAGTACCATCGGCGCTA
>JAFMVD010000112.1 GCA_025499625.1 Carboxylicivirga fragile
GTACTGTAATACTTTTTCTGTGTACTCATTTTTCTAAGATATTATTTTGGTCTTAATATCTCTAAAAAATCGTCCGTGTAAATTTAGCAACTCCACTTAATTTTTTTTTCTTTTCAGTGTACAATTTATATCACCTTACAACTGCTGAAGAATGGTAGGATCCTTTATCTCCTTATCCTTTGCCAGCATTAATACTTTTGATAATATTTCTGCGGTTTTAGGATCGTCATCAATAAAAGGTAAAAACATTCTTCCTCTGTGTTGTGAATGAACTGGTAATATTGAGAGTGATGAACTGGCCACCTTGTGGCATACACCACTACCCAGATGAACCGAGTACTCACCTAAGTCTCCTGCTATCTTAGCGTGATTCTCCGATAAAGTCACATTATTCAGTTTAAACAGACTGCAAGTTTCCTTGACAATGGCAGTACGTAACTCGATGGATGACTGACTTGCCTCAGGATCAACATCTCCAACATGAGCTACACTAACAACCAAATCGATGTCCCGCATTGTTTCCGAGAAAATGAGTTTATCAACCTTCTCAAAAGGTAGACGCTTACCATCTTTCCGACTAAAGAACTCAACCGTTTCCAGTGTTGGTGCTTCTGTATCAGCTGGCGAAAACCAATCAGCCATAGCAAACATTCTGGCAATGGTATTTTGTTTATGATTCACCTTCTGAAGGCCTTCTTCATAATCAACTGTCCAGTGTTGACTTTTAAGAAGAGCCACTGTTTTCTTTGGTTGAACCTGATGACCTGCATACCTTCGTGATACAGCCTTCTCTTTTAATTCATCACTTGTAGGAACATACAACTCTCTGAATATTTGCTTAAAAGGTTGTGTCAATTTATTAGTGAAGCAATACTTCTGAAAAGAAGCCCATGTTTTTGATTCATATAAATCCACGCAATGCGCCAATCTGATCTCATCTGAAAGAGTAGCTAATTCACCATCAGGTTTTAAAAGCTTATTATCCTGCCAGAAACCAACATCACCATTTGAAGCTAAGACCAATTTGTTAATCATTGGCGCCACAACTGGATGTTGCGTTAAGGTTTCTATTTCTTTGGAAGAAAAAACATCCCCATTAATCATAGCATTTTCGAGACTCTTGCGTGTTCGTCTGTACTGCTCTCGAAGTGTTTTATTATACTCCTTCAGTTTAACTAAAGACGGCTCTTTTCTGTATTTAGCAGGGATTGATTTTAATTTCTTACCATCTTTAATCGCAATAATTGAAGACTTACCCTGTTCATCAATCTCAAGCCTTATTTGGGTATCAGTAAACTCAATGGTTCCAGCTTTTTGCATTATTTCCTGTGCTTCCTTTGTTTCCATTGCCCACTGTAGTCGTATTGGATCTGGATAGCCAGCTGTTCGAGCTAGGTTCTCCATAGCAACTTTCACAGCAACACCTTCACTTGCCTGTCGTTGAGAGCCAAACTGTTTACTCTCCTTTTTAAACTGCTGCAAAAATTGATAGCGTTTAAGTACATCTTTTTCAGGGTTTGCCTTACTGGAGTTGCTAAATTTACACGGACGATTTTTTAGAGATATTAAGACCAAAATAATATCTTAGAAAAATGAGTACACAGAAAAAGTATTA
>JAFMVD010000113.1 GCA_025499625.1 Carboxylicivirga fragile
TACTGCTGATGCGTTAAAATTAGTCACCAAATAATTTTAGTTGTTCTTTGACATCTTGATTGATTTGATATTCTGTAAGCAGTTCTTGTATTGGTGTTTTATCAAACACAGAAATGCCTAAAATTTGCATGATCTCATAAATTGAAAGTTCACTTTTCAATGAATGCTTGACTTTGGCAACAATGAGATAAGTACAAATTGCTACCCATATATGGATATTGACGGCATTTTCAGAGTGCCCCCATAGTTTCTTGATGGTTAGATTCTGTTTTATCCACTTGAAAAAGATTTCTATCTGCCAACGATTCCTGTATAAACGAGCAATCTCAAGTGCTGAAGCGAATGTGTTATTTGTTATAAAAGTTAAGACGGTATCTTTTTTATCATCATAAAACTCAACCAGTCTTAATGGTTCAGGATACAACTTCTTGGATTTGTAACCATTGAGCATGATGACTTTATCGCTTCTTAATCCAGTGGTTTCATCAATATTATAATTGGTCTCAATGACAGTAAAATCCATTGTTGTTTTTGCCCTGGATATAAAAAATGCTCCTGATTCGTGCATGCGATATAATGCTTTGAAATCGATATAAGCCTTATCCATGACATAAATTGCATTTACTTCAGGAGTAATAACATCAAGAACATTGCTGTCATGGTATTTGCCATCGGTAATAAGGATATATGAAGGAATACTTCCTCTTAAATCCAGCAGCGTATGAATCTTTATTGCTCCTCTAGAATATTTGCCCGGAGCCCAACTGAATAGTTTAAGGCTAAGTGAAACCGTTGTCGAATCCAAAGCGAACACTTCATTATTGATGTCTACATCAGGAATAGAAGAGCCTGAATACAGCGGTCTTACTTCTTGGATTAGGTAATTACCAAAATCGGCAAAGATCCTTGAGTCTCTGTTCTCGTTGGCTCTTGATAATGTGGATTGATTCACATATTGCTTTATTCCTAGATGATAAAGTTTATTTCGATGAGCTTTTAAACATGTACAGATATCTCTCAAAGAGTTTCTCGCTGTTAGTTGACCAAAGAACAATTGAATAAACTGATTCCAGCAGTTGAAATCCCTTGTTCGATAATCACCATTGAATTTTATTACAAGTTTATCAAACTCGTACCGATTAATAAACTGTAATAGCTGAGCAAAAACGTATTTACCAGAATTCATAGCTTCGCATTAAAAGTGCAAAGCTAAAAGTCAAATCAAATCAAAAAATCAAAGAACGTTTGTATGTTGTTGAAATATAATTTATTGCAAATTGTTTTTAAAAATTAACGCATCACTAGTAA
>JAFMVD010000114.1 GCA_025499625.1 Carboxylicivirga fragile
GCTATTAGATTAGCAATTCTAATATTATTCTTAAATTTTAGATTAATTTCTGAAAACCAGAAGAGTTGAGGTGAACTATCTCGACAATCAAATCATCGGATTTAAATCGAGCATCAGTCCTCATCTCTTCCTGGGTTAAGAACCATTTAGAATGCTAAGCTTAAAGGCTTATTAATAGCGATAGTTCAACCCATTTGGTCTTCAGTTTTTCCCAAATATAAAGTTATGAAAAAATTATTTATTGGAATTGACGTATCGAAGGATGTTTTTGATTATTGCCTGACTGATCAGAATCATGAAGTTTTATCTTCAAAGAATGTTCAACAGAATGATAATGCTGGGATAAATGAGTTTTGTAAACACATTACTAAATTTAAGGAGTATCAGGTATGGATTTGCATGGAGCATACAGGTAGATATGGAGCTTTATTGTGTTCTGAATTTACAAAGAGAGGATTAACGTTTAGCGTAATTAATCCCCTTGAAATAAAACTCTCCATAGGAATTACAAGAGGCAAAACCGATGCTATCGACGCCTATAGAATTGCATCTTACGGAGTAACTAACCAACACAAACTTGAAGCTTTTAAACTTCCCTCTAAAGAGTTACAAAAGCTAAAAGCCATAATGAGTGTCAGAGACTTGTTTGTAAAAATTAAAGTACAACTTAAGAATACATTAAAATCGCTTCTGGTACTAGATCAATCTTTGCCAATGAAAGATCAAATAAAAACTATACAAGCCTCAATTAAGAAACAAGAGGCTAATATCTTAAAACAAGAAAATCAACTTAGAGCAATAATCAAATCAAATGATGATTTGAATGAAAGTTTTTCGAAAATCACTCAGGTTATTGGCGTTGGCCCAATTACAGCAATAAAGTGCATTGCCGAAACAGACAATTTTGTGAAATTTTCAAATGGCAGAAAGTTTAGCTGCCACTGCGGTTTAGCTCCATTTGAATACCGTTCGGGAAAAAGTGTAAGAGGCAAAACAAGAACCAGTAAAATCAGCAACAAAGAGCTAAAATCCATACTATATAAAGCTGCTAGTACTGCTATACAACATGATCCGCAATTAAAAAACTATTTTAACAGAAAGGTTAATGAAGGAAAGCATAAACTAAGTGTATTAAATGCAGTAGCAAACAAAATAGTTCTTCGAATATTTGCCGTAGCATATAGAGAAGAGCCATTTGTGAAATTATCTTGCTAAAAACTTGTTTTTATCTTAGAATGCTC
>JAFMVD010000115.1 GCA_025499625.1 Carboxylicivirga fragile
TGGAGTTGCTAAATTTACACGGACGATTTTTTAGAGATATTAAGACCAAAATAATATCTTAGAAAAATGAGTACACAGAAAAAGTATTACAGTACCGAGTTCAAAGAGAATACGGTTAAATTGAGTTACGAAAGAACCAACATCAAGGAGTTGGCTGATGAGTTAGGGATTGATGTGCAACGTATTTATAAGTGGAGAAATGGTATAGGTACTAAAAGCACTGCCAGAGTCAGCAGCGGTACCGCTGCTGACTCTGGCAGTGCTTCAGAAATCAAGCGATTAAAAAAAGAGCTCAAAGAAGCTCAATTAGAGCTAGCAATATTAAAAAAAGCCGTTCACATCTTTTCCAAGAGCGATGGGAATTCTACCAGTTTATAGCTGAAAATAGAGCGATATTTCCTATTGAAAAGATGTGTAAGGTTTTTAATGTAAGTAAGAGTAGTTTTTACAAATGGCTCAATGGCGGCATATCAGCAAGAGCGGCACATGACAAGGTATTAAAAAAAGAAATAACAGAAATCTTTAAAATGAGCAAACAAACCTATGGAAGCCCGAGAGTCACAGAGGAGCTAAAACGTAGAGGATATAGTTGTTCTAAGCCTAAAGTGGCAAAGTTAATGGCACAGTTAGGACTTAAAAGCAAAGTGAAAAAGAAGTACAAAACAACCACTGATTCAAATCATCATTTTCCAGTTGCTCCAAATATTATTAAGCGGAATTTCAAACCTGAGAGAATCGGTCAAACATGGGTATCAGATATCACATACATCAGAACCTTACAAGGTTGGTTGTACCTAACAACAGTAATTGATTTATTTGATCGACAAGTGATTGGTTGGTCTTTAAGTAAAACTATGCATACAGCAGAAACCGTAATCCCCGCGTGGAACATGGCAGCCAGGAAACGACAAATAACACAGGAATTAATTTTTCATTCAGACAGAGGCGTCCAATATGCATGCAAAGAATTTACAACGATACTGAATAAACACTCGAAGGTTAAACAAAGCATGAGTAGAAAAGGAAATTGTTGGGATAATGCTGTTGCTGAAAGCTTCTTCAAAACATTAAAGTCCGAATTGGTCTATCATTGTAGATATGAAACCATTGAACAGGCTAAGCTTTCTGTTTTTGAATATATTGAGGGGTGGTATAATAGCAAGAGATTACACTCTTCATTGGGATATGTAACTCCCATTGAATATGAATTAAATTATTACCAAGTTTTAATTGC
>JAFMVD010000116.1 GCA_025499625.1 Carboxylicivirga fragile
TTCTTTTGAATAACAGTCATTAAAAGCTGGGCTATTAGCGTACACCAAACTTGCGTGCGTATGGCATTCTCATTTTCACCGTAGAAGTAGTGAAGCTGGAAGTTTTGCTTCATCTTTTTGAACAGTAGTTCAATGCCCCAGCGCTTCTTGTATAGAAATGCCACTTCTTCAGCTGTGATTTCAAAATTGTTTGTTAGAAATTCAAAGTAACGGTTCTTCTCATCTTGATAGGCTACTTTTCTTAGTCTCAATAACTTCTTAATCTTATATTGTTTTCCTCCATTTTCATTCTCCGGATAGTATTCCAATTCTATAGTCTCATCCTTTAGAACTTTAGCGACACCTTTCTTTCGATAGCCTGTTTTATGAGTTTCGATTACCGTAAAAACTGCATTCTTTTTTAGACGAGTGACAAAGTATACTTGCTGATTAGTCCACAAGGCAAACTGGTGGTAGTAGTTGTATGCTTTATCAAAAACTATCATGCTATGCGATATTAATTCTAAGCTTTTAAGAAAATTTTGATCATGTACTTTAGCTGCTGTAACCTTCACAAATCTACCAACTGATTGTACGGCATCAATAAGCATATGTACTTTAAGTCCGCCCTTCTTTTTACCGTCTCCTTTGGGGTTACGACCTACTCCTTTAAGCACATCGCTAAATAATCGAATAGTTGTAGAATCAATCAAAAGAACTTCTTTGAAAGTCAATCCATAAGTTCGGCTGTCCGACAAAAATGATTGATATTTCTTCACTAACTCAAAATATAAGGATTCAAAAAAACGATTGTCACGATTACGCAAACCATCTCCAGCTGTGCTTTTTGCAGGTGCCTTATCAAGCCCCAAGTGATTTAACTTTCCGCCTAAAGCTCGCAGCCCTTCACAAGTTTCAGTCATTGAATCGCAACGGCTGAAAATCCCAAACAGCATAGTTATAATATGTGTTCTCGTCTTAAAAGCCTTGTAATAGCGGTCACTATCATGGTTCTTGATTAAGGTTGGTATGTCTGCAACTTTAAGCAAATCTATTATCTGTTTAAATATCGGCTGACCGACAAAATTTATTTCTTTATTTTTACTCATGTTGTAAAATGTTTCGCAAAATCAATTTACAACTTTGAGGGGAAACCTTTAGGGAGTACCCTCATTTTAAAAAATTAGTCGGTCACTAGTG
>JAFMVD010000117.1 GCA_025499625.1 Carboxylicivirga fragile
CTAAGTACATGACAAAAGTTTAAAACATTTATCTAAGTCATTGTTGTTTATTGGGTTATTTAGAGCACAAGCAATTCTGATAAAACCATACTTAAAAAAGCTATATGCTCTTCTACCATGCTTCTTAATCTTTATGGGTTTGATGTTCATATGCTTATCAATTCCTGCTAGGTAAGCCCAAACAAAAGCAATAGCTACTACCGCTAATAGTTTAGATATGCGTTCTAGATCCGTCAAGTGAGTATCTTCAAGGTTAAAACCACTAGATTTCATAGCTTTAAACATGGTTTCAATTTGCCATCTTTCTTTGTAGTTAATTAAAGCTTGATCGTGTTGGTTGAACGAAGCAATAATGGTAAACTCCACCTTTCCAGTGGTTTTGTTAAATAACTTTGCTCCTGAAAGATACACCAGATTCTTGCCAAGATAATAGAGCTTACCACAATGTTTGTAAGACCCAGCCTTGATATTGTTGAACAGCCAAAATGCTTTAATTGGAGGTGTACCATGGCGATGTACCATCATATTGTTCCGTATACGAATGTAAAAGGGAATTTTTTGACGGATTAGATCTTCAAACCATTCTTCTCCAATAAATTCCCTATCAGCCATGAATGCTTTTATACTATCAGTACCGAAGAATTGGATGTATGTATCCAGAACCTCTTTTCTTTCTTTAGCATTGGAATTTCCTCGTTTAGGAAGAAGCTTCCAAATCAATGGGATGGAAACTCCTTTATAGCAAACACTCAACATCAGAATATTAATATCCATTTTACCAAACTTCCAATTGGTTCTATCCATACTAAGCATATAGGGTGGCTCTTCTGGTAAGAAACTATAGATAAGCCTTGTAAATATCAACGGATCGAATGAAAACTCGGCAAAGAACCTTTGCACCCGTCTAAGACTTGATTCATGTTCGACAGAACCGCTAAAGCCCTGAGCTATTTTCACATATGAAACCGTATGGAACTTAACCATGCTATTAATGATTATAAGCAAACATTTAATCCTTGCCTTGTGCCAATTAGTCGTTGTCTTGAACAACTCAAATAATTTCGTATTTTTGGTATCTACCTTGGTATTCGTATTCATTACAAAAGACTTCAGAAATCCTTTGTAAGATACTGAATGCCAAGGTTTTAAGCAAGAAAACA
>JAFMVD010000118.1 GCA_025499625.1 Carboxylicivirga fragile
ATTTTTCGAATAGTGATAAAATTACAAAGTATTCCAGAATTTCAAACTCATCTTCCTCTTTTTTCTATTGAGGATAATTTTCAGGTTGTTTATAATCAATTTCTTTCTAGCTCCTTAGGCAAAATTTATCAGGCCATACCATGGGATGAACTAGTTAAAGTTTTTGATTTAACTGACAGTAAGATGGGGCCAGATTGTATTTTTAGTCCACAAGGCAAGTTGGCGTTAATGTTTTTAAAGAACTATGCCTGTTGTTCAGATGAGCGGCTAGTAGAGCAATTCAACTCTAATATTCATTACCAACTGTTTTGCCGATTATTGCTCGGCATGGGCGAGCAACTCAATAATTTCAAAATTGTCAGTCAAATCAGATGCGAGTTGGCAGCCAAACTAGATGTGGACGAAACGCAAAAGTGTTTAGCTCGTCATTGGTTGCCTCATATGGAAGAGCTCGATCAAATTCTAACCGATGCTACGTGTTACGAAAGTAGCTTACGCTTTCCTACGGATCAGAAACTATTGTGGGAAGCTACTGATTGGTGTTATAACCAGCTGAAGTTGTTGTGTAAACATGTAAAGCACACAATGCCCCGAACAAAGTATAATAAATGGCATCAACGTTATTGGAACTACAGCCGCAAGCGACGTAAATTTAAAAAAGAAAGAATTGCCATTACCAGAGGTTTATTGGCACTGCTCAAAAAATTACTTGAAGAGCTAACCAAAATAGCCAAACAAACTGTGGTGAAAATGCCTGCCAAATACTATAAACAATACAGTATTATTGAAAAAGTATGGGAACAGCAAAACTATAAATTCACTACTGGCAAAGCTCCTGAGAACCGAATCGTTAGTTTATCTAAAAGTTATATCCGACCAATTGTAAGAGGCAAAGAAACCAAAGCAGTTGAGTTTGGTGCCAAGGTTAATAAATTACAAATCAATGGTATCAGTTTCATTGAGCATCTAAGCTTTGATGCTTTCAACGAAGGGACTCATTTTAAATCAACGATTCATCTGGCACAAACCTTAACTCATACTAAAGTGCGTTTGATTGGAGCTGATGCTATTTATGCCACAAATGCTAATCGTAAATATGCCACTTCAAATAATATCAGAACTGACTTTGTTAGAAAAGGGAGGGCTGGTAAACACGAGC
>JAFMVD010000119.1 GCA_025499625.1 Carboxylicivirga fragile
TAATACTTTTTCTGTGTACTCATTTTTCTAAGATATTATTTTGGTCTTAATATCTCTAAAAAATCGTCCGTGTAAATTTAGCAACTCCAGTAAGGACAGCTTACCTTTTTATCATCTTCAAAATACAAGGAATACACTCCGGGATTCTCCCAACTAAAATCCTTAATCGGCTTAATAGTCAATATCCCGATATAAACTACCAACATTAAAACGATGTAGCGTTTTTTGCGAATAATGTGCTTTGACCTTAATATAACAATAGCCAAAACAATAAGAAGATGAAAAATCACTTGCATATGTATACTGTTCAAATTTATTATTCAATCTTATCAGCTAGCGCGGTAACTTATATAATTAGTTACTATACCAGCCTCGTCTCTTATCAACATCTTCAATGTTCTCATCTTCAACATCAGTAATTAGCTTCGCTAATATTTTTGAAGGAGTCCCGTATGCTGTTTTATATTTATCCGGAGTTAAATTTAAATGATCATATTGACCATCCAATACCTTATCTGCATCTGCAATACAAGTCTCATTAAACCAGGCATAAGATGGCTCCTCTTGAAACTGCCCCTTGCCTGCAAAATTACGTTCTTTAAAAAATTGCCATTCCTTTGAGGCATAACCTTCAATTCCATCAACAACAAAATTAATATACACTCTTCCCCAGGTTCTTTGCTGAAACTCTGTAATGCCTACTTGTTTAATTGTAATTTTCATGTTTTTTGAATTTGTTTTATCGTACACTGCAAAGGTGTGCACGATGTGTGCAGTCTATCTGCAATGGTTAGTTTCAAATCCAAACTCTTGCTAAATCCAGTATTTAACTGGTCCATATGTGTTCGTCATCCCTCGTCAGCAAAAGATCATGCCAGGCTATCGCAGCCTTATTTTCAGTGTTGATTTTTAAAGGATTCAAATAAAGCTGCTCACCTTCGGTCACTGAGTTAACCGAAGTGCGGTCACTCTCCTCGCTCATAACCGACTATACCCGGTATTTGTTTTTTTAATTCATTGGTACCGGGCTGCGGTCATCGAGCGAAGTCGAGTTGCGGTTACTGAGCATCGTCGAAGTGAGCCTGTCATGCCCTTTGCAGTTCCTTCGGTCTTCCTCACGGCAGTTCCACATTCCTTCAGGCACATGG
>JAFMVD010000011.1 GCA_025499625.1 Carboxylicivirga fragile
GGGGCGCCCCTCCCTTCTTTATATCTTCTTATTTTACTGCTTCAACCGTATAACCTTCTTTCTTAAGAAGCTTGATTAGTCCTTTTTCGCCACCTAGATGTCCTGCGCCAACAGCGATAAAACAAGCTTGCTTCGTCATGTGTGATTCTAGAACCGGAATCCATTTGATATTTCTGTTATCCAACAAGAATTCGGCAAACTCTTCCATATCATCTTGCTGCATGATAAATTCGTAAAGCTTATCTGTGTCTTGTTCTTTATAGGTCTCAACCATTTTTGTGAATAGAGCTTTATTCTTCTCAATACTATTAATAGTTTCTGTTAATAGTTCGAGCTGTTCTTCATAGCTAACATTGTCAAACATCGCCAACTGCTCTTCTACAGTTTCCAAACCAGCAATAGGCAATTGTTTTGCTTTGGCCAGCTCCATTATTTTAGCTTCGTATTGCGCTGGCTGCTTACACTCAAGGCATAATTGAATTGATAATATAGTTGATAGCGCCCATGGTTTTAGTATGCCCATCTGATCAATGCCTACTCCCATGGTTTGTTTTAATGCTTCATCAACAGCTTTCAAGTCTTCTACTGACAGATCACCTTTAATATTTTTCATATTTGGATTCATCATACCCGCCTGCATTTTCTGCATTAAAGTAGGATCTGTCATGTCTATCTCTAGCAATACTTGTTGGCAATGCTCTAGCTTTGGCTGTAGGGTCTCTGGCAAGAAGAAATCATCGGGACAAATTACATGGATGGTTCCAAAAAGATAAGACGGTGTTTCGAGGCTATTCCCTGAGATTTTCCACAATAAGGAGTTTTGTGCAAAACTCAAGCTTATAAAAAGCATTAAAAAGCTGGATAGTACTAATTTCTTCATAATTTAGGTTTTTTATTGGTAGTAAATGTAAGGAACTAAACGCAAATATTTTGGAGCTAATAACTTTAATAGAGAATAAAACCAGCGTTAATCATTTGAAATGTGAGCACGGACTCTCTTTTTATTTAAAGTTTAAGGATGTTATAATTTTGTTTGACCTTGGTCAGTCAGGCAAGTTTATTGCCAATGCTGAACAGTTGGGTATTGATTTAACAAAGGTGGATTATGTTGTTTTAAGCCATGGACACTATGATCATACCGGTGGGCTACCAGCTTTTTTTGAAATCAATATAAAGGCAAAGGTTTACTTGCATCGCGAAGCTTTAAAAGAGCGTTTTTCATGGTCGACACAAATGATTAAACCCAATCACATTGCCTGGCGAGATGATGTTGCTCTTTATAGCAATCGATTCATATTTGTTGATGAGCCATTGGAATTGGTGCCAGGTTTATGGCTATTAACCAATATTGGAAAGAGCAAAGGTATGCGATTAACAAATAAAAAGTTGATTGTAAGAAAAAACAATGTAAACGAGTGCGATCAGTTTGAAGATGAAATAGTGATTGTTGCAAAAGATAAGGATTTACCCGTTGTTTTGAATGGTTGTGCGCACCACGGTATTATTAATATTCTCAATGAAGTAAAAGCACAATTAGGTTTTGATCATTACCAGTTAATAGCAGGAGGTTTGCATCTCAATGGGCAAAGCGAGGAGACAATTCAGAAGGTAATCGACGAATTAAAACCTTTTTCTGTGGAGAAATGGGCCATTAATCACTGTACAGGAGAAAAAGCGGTGGAAGTATTTATCAATGCCTTTCCCAACAGAGTTGAATATTGTCATACGGGAATTAAACATGAACTGGATTAATCATCCGAATCTGAAATTAAGATACAAAAAAAGGGTTGCCAAACAGCAACCCTCTTTCTTTCAACAATTGTAATCTTATTTTGTATATACAACATCAGCACCAATGGTTCCTACCAAATCAGTAAGATAAGCATCTGACGAAGCATATTTCAATAGTTCTTTAGCTCTATCCAAACGCTTTTGAATATCAAGTTCAACCATTAATTGAGCATTATCAGGGTTAGAGATGAAGTTTTCTAAATAAGCAATCTGCTCACTGTGGAACTTCACGTCTTTCTGCTGCTTCAACTTCAAACGTACTTTGTACCAATCGCTATTGATTACATAATCACGCTCGAAATATTTACGCAAATCAGGGTGACTAATGTCTTTTCCTTCGTATTGGCCGTAAGCCATGATGTGAAGTAATATTTTCAATGGAGGAATAGCTCCATCCACACTATTATCTTCAAAATAGCTTAGTGCCACTTTCTTCTGCGCCTCAACAATATTAGCAATACCATCCACGTAGTCTTCCATGTTCTGAAGCTCAGGCTTCAACATGCGCTCATTAAATACAGCCAAAGGCTCATCAAATAAACGATTCATACAACGGAATGCGAAGTTTTCAGTGATACGGTAACCCAAACGACTAGCCAATACTTTTTCTCCATTGTGCTCAAAGTCTTCTAACTTCTCAAGCGATCCATTTTCGATCAATAACTTAGGATCTCTATCTTCTGGAACAAGACGTGACCAAATTTCAGGAATAAGAATCGAGATATCGTGGTCGAAACGATTCTCACCACCTACATAACCTGCAGCAGAACTAAAGCCTTGGTATTCGGTAATGATATATGATAAAAGAGCATTGTTTAAGTCAGTTGTTGGAACCAACATGTTAAAAGGCCCTTTTGTTAATGCACCCTCAGAACCAGCACCTGTTGTTGATGGCGATTTACCTGTTAAGCTACAAATAAAGTCCATGAATAACTCAGGAAGCTCTTGGTAATGAATTGGGTTGTAAACAGCTAATGGACGAATACCAGCTTTGCGATCAGCAGGGTTGTTTCTACGTCCTGGCAATACAGCATTTACCACATCAATTACTGGCTCATCGCTCTTGATCTTACGGTGAAGGCGTGTTCCTATTTTACCAACGTAACTTTCAAGAATTTCTTCTTTGAAGATATTACGCTCAAGGTAACGTGGATTATTTGTTGGAGTACCATCTACAACACGAGTGTGTGATGGAGCCGCAAAATAACCATCGTTTTCGCTACTAATTACCTTGTTTATAAGATCCTTAACTGGCTGCGTGTATTTATCGAAGTTGATAGCATCTTCGTATAACTCAATTGCATCCTGCTTCGTTAAAGGCTCATAGTTTGTTAAGAAAGTACCGTCAGTAACAAGATCTTTCTCTGCACCTTTATCATATCCACGAATAATTGCTTCATCAGGGCGTTGGAATAAGTGACTCTCGCAGTTAGTTACTACTTTGAAACTCTTATTCTTGTACTCAGTATTTAAATTACTAAGCTGACTTGCCGGCAATACAATCGAAGCTGAAATATCATCTTCCATCTGAATCTTCTGACTTGGAAGGAAATCAGAACGTAACTTGTGCATTAACCAGTTTCCATCTTCGTTAAATCCAATACGCACGTAACTTGCAGTTACTTTATTGTTTTTGTATTGAAGTGTAGTTCCTTCACGACCGTTGATAAATTCAACTGACATGTAGTCTTTCCAGTTTCCTTTTTCGTTTTCGTTGCGATATAAGCGCTTCACGAAAAGAACCAAAGAACGGATATGAGCTGGAATACCTTTTAGGAAAGTATTGTACTCGTCGCTATATGTTTCAGAAGGTGTTAATAACTTAACCGCAGAACCAAGCGTACGTTGTGGGCTTAGGAACGGACGAGATGGCTCAGCATCCGGGCGCACTTGCTTCCAACGATTCGAAAAATCATGGTTAATGATTTCATCAGCAGCTTTGAAGTCTTCTTCGAGATTCACAATCTGGAACGTACCATAGTTAATGGCATTTTGCATTGATTTTGAAATCTCAGACTTACCACCTCCCGAAACAGTACATGGTTTGTGACAGAATGTTCCTTCAGGTTGTGTATTTACAATACGCCACATTGGTTGAGTTGGGTGTTTCGCCAACTGGAACTTGTGACCTGATGGATGAATATAAATTGTTTCCGGAGATAACTTCAATTCATGATCCTTACCATCAATCGTCCATTTTACACGACTATTATCGATGTCGATATCAGCGTGCTCCTGTATGTAGGTGATATTAGGATATTTTTTATCTATCGCATATCCTTCTGGATACACAGTTACTCTATCCCCTAATAAGCTAACAGCCTCATCAAAAGTATATTTTTGGTCTAATTTTGCTGAGAAAATCTCACCAAATACATTGTCACTCATGATACCACGTGGGTATGCAATAGCGCCACCTGCATGCTCTTCTTCAACCAAACCAACCATGTTAGCCGAGTAGCTAATTTGTGTTTTGATCTCTTTCTTAGAGTAACCGTAGTAGTTATCACCAATTAAAGTAACAACAACTCCGTTTTCGTTACGACAAGTGATTTTGAAAGCACCTCCGTCGTTATAAAGTTCGTTAGCATCTTTCCAGCACATGCCATCTTTACGTTGACGCTCTGTTGCATCATCATAATGAGGAAGGCCAATGTCTTTTTTCTTAAGATGTATTAATTGCGGAGCAAGAATGATACAACCAGTTGTTCCGGTCCAATGCTCAATATCAAGAGCAGCATCATTTTTAGCTAAGTTGTGGTCGCCTGCATTGCCAAAAATATTTTCAACAAAATCAAGGTTACTTACAAGGCTACCTGGAGCAAAGAAACGAATCTCCATGCTTTTCTCAGAGATTACACCAGGAACTTCTGGGCAAACAACTGGGCGAAGTAATAAAGAAACCATTGTTTTAGCTTTCTCTTCTTGTGTAGAAGTGAAAGGCAAAATATTCATGCTCTCAGCTGGATTAACAGCTGCTTTTAACATGTGAGCAAAGGCAATTTTCGGTACTTCTTTTTTATCAAGAGGTACAGGTAATCCACCTTCTACAATATGAAATGTTCCCTTTGTTGTACGCTTATCATGAAGCGGGTTGTTTAATATACCTTGTTGCAAACGGTATGAACTTACAAGATCGCTCTTGAATTCATTAGCATCAGGTGGTAAACTTACCTCACGAGCTAAACCTTTTTGATTAAGTACAAATGTTTTATTTGGTAAGCGAAAGTTGGACTGGTCATAGTCAACATCACTTAGATAGTCATTCAAAAAGTTCTGGATTCGCGTATCAGCTGGAGATAGGTGATCGGAAAGTAAACGAGACTTCTCTTTGAAACTATTAATTAATCCTTCTGTTAAAGAAAGAAATTTAGAGTTAGAGTATTTTGTGTCAGCATCACTAGCATCATAATACAACGGTTGGCCGATAGACGCAAGTTGTAGGTTGATGTACTGGATCATGTCTTTTCGATCCTTCTTCTTAAGCTTTTGCTTTTTAAGTATGTCATTTTTCATTTTGGCACACATTTAAGTTATGAATGAGCGACAAATTTATACAATTACATCACCATTTAATAACATTTTAATAGTTTTTGTGTGTTAATAATTCTAAATTATTTCAATAAATAACAAAATTATAACATAATAATTGGCAGAAATAATCAAGTTGCGAATTCGAATATGAGGAAAGGTGAATGCATCGATTCTAAAAATATAAAAACTAAATACTTGTTAGAAAGCGAATAGTGAAAAGAAGATTAGTGATATGCCTCACTGCTTTAGATCTAATTGAAGCTTAATTGAAGAAAACACAACAATCAAATTAATATAAAAACAAGTATTTTATTTACGATTTAATAAATAAAGGCTTAAATAGTGTCGATTTGATAATCAAATAGTAAAATGAGGTACTGAAGGAGCCAATGACGACTCCTCAGTTATTAGTTACCTACTTCAGAAATAAACTTGATTCGAACCAATCTGATGTCTTCCTCAGAATACGTGTCCTCACCCAGCTCTTCCAATGCAGCCGATATATCATCTGTTTCGGCCTCTTCTTTGAAATAGTAGAAAATATCATCTCTAATATCTTCATCAATGACCTGATCGATGTAGTAATCGATATTGACACGTGTGCCAGAATAAACGATTGATTCAAGTTCTTTAATTAGGTCAAACATCTCGATACCTTTGGAATCGGCAACCTCATTAAGTGGCATCTGTCTGTCAATGCTCTGAATAATGCTAATTTTCAGTTTTGACTTATTAGCAATTGATTTAACAACCATGTCCATCGGACGATCAATCTCATTTTCTTCAACATGACGATTAATGAGCTTGATAAAATCCTTACCAAAACGATTTGCTTTACCTGTTCCTACTCCCGGTATGTTTTGTAATTCATCAATTGTAATTGGGTAGTAGGTCGACATAGCTTCAAGAGACGGATCCTGGAAAATAACAAATGGTGGTAAGTTAAGTTTCTTTGAAATGTTCTTTCTTAAATCCTTAAGCATTGAGAAAAGAGCCGTATCAACAGCTGCCGTTCCTCCATTGGAGGTTTCTTCCTCTATGGTATCAAAATCATGATCTTTCGACATCATGATTGATTCCGGACTTTTTATGAACTCGTGACCTTTGGTACTTATATGAAGCAAGCCATAGGTTTCAATATCTTTAATAATAAGGCCTCGAACCAAAGATTGACGAACAACTGCATTCCAGTGTTTTTCATCATATTCATCGCCCGATCCGAATAACTTATGATCGTTATGTTTGTAGGCTTTAATGGCAGTGTTTTTATTGCCAATTAAAATATTAATAATGTGATCAGACTTAAAACGTTCCTTAAATTCAAGAATAGTGTTGAGTATTTTTAATACGCTTTCTTTGGCTTCAAATTCCTCTTTCGGATTGACACAGTTATCACATGTTTCACAATCTTTTACGGTATACTTTTCACCAAAGTAATGAAGCAGTGTTTTTCGTCGACAAACCGAAGATTCGGCATACGAAACTGTCTCAAGCAATAGTTGTTTCCCTATTTCTTGTTCGGCAAGGGGTTTACCCTGCATAAATTTTTCAAGTTTCTGTATGTCTTTATAACTATAGAATGCTATGCATCTTCCTTCTCCTCCATCACGGCCAGCGCGGCCAGTTTCCTGATAATAACCTTCGAGGCTTTTTGGTATATCATAATGCATCACCACACGTACATCGGGCTTGTCAATACCCATTCCAAATGCAATGGTAGCAACAATAACATCCGTTTCTTCCATCAAGAATGCATCCTGATTTTTTGCTCGTGTACTAGCATCCATGCCGGCATGATAAGGCAATGCTTTTAAGCCGTTGACCACTAATGTTTCAGCTAGCTCTTCAACCTTTTTTCGACTCAGACAATAAATAATTGCCGATTTGCCTACGTAGTTCTTTAATATCTTAATTATCTCTTTTGAAGGATTCTGCTTCGGACGAATTTCGTAGAATAGATTGGGTCTGTTAAACGAGGCTTTAAATACCATGGCGTTCAACATACCAAGGTTTTTCTGAATGTCGTGCTGTACTTTCGGAGTTGCAGTGGCAGTCAAAGCAATCAATGGCGATTCGCCAATGTCGTTTATAATAGGTCTTATGCGGCGATATTCAGGTCTGAAATCATGCCCCCATTCCGATATACAATGGGCTTCATCTACTGCATAAAATGAAACTTCGATTTGCTTAAGAAACTCAATATTTTCTTCCTTAGTCAAAGATTCAGGAGCCACATATAAGAGCTTTGTCTTACCTGCCAGTATATCCTCTTTAACCTGAGCTATTGCTGTTTTGGTTAATGATGAATTTAAAAAATGAGCAATGCCATTATCTTCGCTAAAGTTGCGCATGGCATCTACTTGATTTTTCATTAATGCAATAAGTGGAGATATTACAATAGCAGTCCCCGGCAGTATTAGTGCTGGTAACTGGTAGCATAAAGATTTGCCTCCTCCTGTTGGCATCAAAACAAATGTATCGTTCCCGTTTAATACATTGTTAATGACTTCCTCTTGATTCCCCTTGAAGGTATCAAACCCAAAATGCTTTTTTAGATGAGCATTTAGATCAACCTGCTTTGCCATAACAATTTCCCAATTTCAAGATTTAATGCATTTATCTCTTAATGCATCAAAGCTGTTGTTATCCTCAATTCATGAATTCAACAAAAATAATTCATATCTGACGAAAAAACCTGACTCTTGTCATGTATATGAAAAATTCAACCGAATTTCAATGTTAAAAATTGTATTCAAGCATTATTAAATAATCGTGCTTGTATACAGTACTAATTGCCTGTATGCTGAGTCAAATGTGTTAAATAATCAACTTATTCGCCATTCAGCTACTTAATTGTGAAATTAAAACTATTCAGCAATTAGTTTACGAATGGTTGAAATAATTCTCAAAAAATGAGTTTCTCAATCCATTACTTTATGAAGTTATACAATATCTTTGTCATAACCAAGAAGTTTGTAAAACAGATTGTGTATGTTATATTCGCATAATACTGGGAGCAAAGCTTGGAGGAGCATGGTTTAATTATTTTTAACATTTAGTTTTTTTCCAATACTCTACTTTTGTTCGTTCATAGATTGATTTTGATTTTATGGGAGAAGATACAACAAATGAAATGTCTTTTTTAGATCACCTCGAAATATTAAGGTGGCATTTGGTTCGGGCTTTTGCAAGTGTTTTTGTGTTTGCCATCCTGGCTTTTGTATTTAAGGGATTTGTGTTTGACACTGTTATATTGGGGCCTTCAGGTAAGGATTTCTTCACAAATCGACTTTTGTGCGATTTAGCAAGTCGCTTGGATATGCCACTGCTTTGCATTAACCAAATTCCTTTGAGTGTTCAAAATATTAATATGTCGGGGCAGTTTACTACGCACATTTGGGTTTCGTTTGTGGCAGGAATTGTTGTGGCATTTCCCTATATATTCTGGGAATTCTGGCGTTTTGTAAAGCCGGCCTTGTATTCTAAAGAGGTCAATCATTCACGTGGAGCCATCTTTTTTGCATCAACCTTATTTACGGTGGGTATATTATTTGCTTATTATGTCATTTGTCCATTGTCGATTCATTTTTTAGGCACCTATCAGGTGAGTGAAGAAGTTGAGAACATTGTTAATTTGGGATCCTATATAAGTACGATCACATCAATCGTTTTGGCGGGTGGTATCATATTTGAATTGCCAATATTCATCTACTTTTTGGCTAAAGTTGGCTTGGTATCCTCCGGTTTCTTACGAAAATATCGAAAGCATTCAATCGTTGTTGCCTTGTTATTGGCGGCCGTAATTACACCTCCTGATGTTATCAGTCAGCTTCTGGTGTGCTTTCCTTTGGTTATTTTATACGAATCAGGAATTGTGATAGCGAGACGAATTGAAGCAAAGCGTGAAAAAGAAATGGCAGAATAATACTTGTTTATTATGGAAGAGAAACGATTAAGGCTACATACAGACAATTTAATTAAGAAATATAAAAGCCGAACGGTTGTTAAAGGTGTTTCGGTAGGAGTACAACAGGGCGAAATTGTTGGTTTGCTAGGTCCTAATGGCGCAGGAAAAACCACTACATTCTATATGACTGTAGGCTTAATAACCCCTAATAGTGGACGCATTTTCCTGGACGATGAGGAAATTACCAATGACCCGGTATATCGTCGTGCACAAAAGGGCGTGGGTTACTTGGCTCAGGAAGCAAGTGTGTTTCGCCAATTAAGTGTTGAGGATAATATTCGCTCGGTGCTAGAAATGACTAAGTTTTCAAAAGAGTATCAGAAAGAACGCTTGGAAGAGCTGCTGAATGAGTTTAGTTTAAATCACATTCGAAAAAGTTTGGGAATTCAACTGTCGGGAGGTGAGCGTCGACGAACTGAA
Organism: Carboxylicivirga fragile; assembly: GCA_025499625.1. Lineage (GTDB taxonomy): Bacteria > Bacteroidota > Bacteroidia > Bacteroidales > Marinilabiliaceae > Carboxylicivirga > Carboxylicivirga fragile. The sequence goes on from JAFMVD010000011.1 coordinate 9,713, forward strand.
ATTGCCAGAGCTTTGGCCATCAATCCAAAGTTTATTTTATTGGATGAGCCCTTTGCTGGTGTTGACCCGATTGCGGTGAGAGATATTCAGGAAATTGTGGCCAAATTGAAGTTTAAAAACATTGGTATATTAATTACCGACCATAATGTGCACGAAACTTTAGCTATTTGCGATCGTGCATACCTTTTGTTTGAAGGTAAAATACTAAAGGCAGGAACTGCCGAAGAGCTTGCTATGGACGAAGATGTGAAGCGTCTATACCTTGGCGATGATTTCGAATTAAAGCGAAGAGATTTCGCTCAATAAAAATTTTTTCAAAAAAAGTTTCGCACTAATAAAAAAGATTTTATCTTTGCACCGCGAAACACGGAAATGCGGATGTGGCGTAATTGGTAGCCGCGCTAGACTTAGGATCTAGTGCCGAGAGGCGTGGGGGTTCGAGTCCCTTCATCCGCACACAAAAACCGCCTCAACTTTCGATTTATATCGTTGTTGAGGCGGTTTTTTAAATTTATAAAATAGTAACGTTAAATATTAATTTCTTCCCTCGGATACAAATTCGCTTTATAGAAGAGGATAGGTTCACTTTAAATCTAAGCAGATGAACATTTCAAAGGAAAACACTGACGCGTTAAACGCGGTTATCAAATTAACTGTTGAGAAAGAGGACTACACAAAAAGAGTGAACGATGTCTTGAATGATTATCGTAAGCGTGTGAATATGCCTGGTTTCCGCCCTGGTAAAGTACCAACTGGCGTGGTTAAAAAAATGTATGGTAAAGCGGTGTTGGCCGAAGAGATTAACAAGATAGTATCGGAGCAACTCCACCAATATATCACCGAGAATGAGCTTGACCTATTAGGTGAGCCTCTTCCATCGGAAACACAAGAAGTAATTGACTTTGATACAACAGAAGCATTTGATTTTGTTTTTGACGTAGCTCTTGCTCCTGAATTGGAGATTAAGTTGAGTAAACGTGAGAAATTACCTGTGTACTCTATTGAAATCACCGAAGAAATGGCTTCTCAGCAAGTTGATTCAATTGCTGGTCGTTTCGGAACAACTGAGCCAGTTGAAGCAGTTGGTGAGAAAGCAATGGTGAAAGGTCATTTTGCTCAGTTAAACGATAAAGCTGAATTATTGGAAGATGGCATTGCTGTAGAAGATGCTCTTATTTCGATTAACGTTGTTAAAGACGATGCTGAAAAAGCTAAGTTGATGGATTCGAAAGTTGGCGACGTGGTTGTATTCAACCCTAAGAAAGCTTTCCCAAATGAGACTGAGCTAACACATATGCTTAAAATCGAAAAGGAAGTAGCTGAAACATTAACTAGCGATTTCCAATTTACGATTGCAGAAATTACTGAATTTAAACAGCCTGAAATGAACCAAGAGCTTTTCGACAAAGCATTTGGCGAAGGTGAAGTTAAATCAGAAGAAGAATTTAAAGAAAAAGTAAAGGCTGACTTAGCTAATAGCTTAACAATGGAAACGGATTACCGTTTTACTATCGACGCTAAAGATAAGTTGATGGGTAAGGTTAATGTTGATTTCCCAGAGCCATTCTTGAAAAGATGGTTACTAGCTACAAATCGTGATAACGAAAAGTTAGACGAAACAACCATTGATGCTGAAATGCCTCGTTTCTTAGAAGATTTAAAATGGCAGTTGATTAAAAACAATTTAATTAAAGCCAACGAAATTAAAATTGAAGAAACTGATGTTATTGAGTATGCTAAAAAAGCAGCTCGTATGCAGTTCATGCAATATGGTTTGAACAATGTTCCTGATGAGCATTTAGAGAACTACGCTAAAGAAATGGTTCAGAAAGAAGACCAACGTCGTCAAATGGCTGAAGGAGCTATTAATGACAAGGTAATGGAACACATCAGAGGTGCTGTTAAAATCGAAGAAAAAGAAATCTCGAGAGATGATTTCAATAAATTATTCGAAAATAATTAGAACAGAGTCACCGATCAGGCTGTTTAATTACTAATTTAGCAAGGCAAATTAAAATTTTTGAAAATGATTGATCCAAAGGATTTCCAAAAATACGCAACCAAACATTTAGGCATAAACAGCTTGGTTCTTGACCAATATACATCCGTTACCAATAGCTATATATCGCCTACAATTATTGAGGAGCGTCAGTTAAATGTAGCAAGCATGGATGTGTTTTCACGTTTGATGATGGACCGTATCATCTTTTTAGGCTTGCCAATTGATGATTATGTAGCCAATGTTATACAGGCACAGTTACTTTATTTAGAGTCAGCTGATCCATCAAAGGATATATCTATTTATTTTAATTCACCAGGTGGATCTGTACATGCAGGTTTGGGTATTTATGATACCATGCAGTATATTTCGTCTGATGTGGCAACTATTTGTACAGGTATGGCCGCTTCGATGGGAGCCGTTCTTTTAACAGCAGGTACAAAGGGTAAACGTACGGCCTTAAAACATTCGCGTGTGATGATTCACCAGCCAATGGGTGGTGCTCAAGGACAAGCGTCGGATATTGAAATTACAGCACGTGAGATTATGAAGTTGAAGAAAGAACTTTATAACATCATTGCTGAACATTCGGGCAATACATATAAAAAAGTAGAGAAAGATTCTGATCGTGATTATTGGATGACCGCGCAAGAAGCCAAAGATTATGGTATGATTGATGAGGTATTAGTGCGTAATTCAAAATAATTTTTGATAAAAATATTGCGATGCAGAATCAAGCTTATAGCTTGGCTCTGCATTCGTGTTATATAGAAAATAGTTTATGGATAAGTGTTCCTTTTGTGGTAGAGAAAGAAAAGATACCAACCTTTTAATAGCTGGTATCTCAGGTCATATTTGTGACAACTGTATTGAGCAGGCGCATTCTATTTTGGATGAAGAGTTTAAAAAGAAGAATTCATTCGATGTGGATGATATCACGCTTTTAAAGCCTCTTGAAATTAAAAAGTTTCTCGATCTATATGTCATTGGTCAGGATGAAGCAAAGAAATACTTGTCGGTAGCTGTTTATAATCACTACAAACGTTTGCTTCAGAAAAACTCAAACGATGAGGTGGAGATTGAAAAATCAAACATCATATTAGTTGGCGAAACAGGAACTGGTAAAACATTATTGGCTCGTACCATCGCTAAGATGTTACATGTACCTTTTACTATCGTTGATGCTACCGTTTTGACCGAAGCAGGTTATGTGGGAGAAGATATCGAAAGTATCTTGACGCGTTTATTACAGTCAGCCGATTACAATGTGGAAGCAGCCGAGAAAGGAATTGTTTTCATCGATGAAATAGATAAGATTGCTCGTAAAAGTGATAACCCATCTATTACACGCGATGTTTCTGGTGAAGGTGTTCAGCAAGGTTTATTGAAATTGTTAGAAGGCTCAATCGTTAATGTACCACCTCAAGGTGGACGTAAGCATCCAGAGCAGAAAATGATACCGGTTAATACCAAAAACATTCTATTTGTTTGCGGTGGTGCCTTTGATGGCATTGAGCGCAAGATAGGACAGCGTTTAAATACTAAGGTAGTTGGTTACATGGCTAGCAAATCTAAAGAGAAATTAGATGTTGAGAACTTGTTACAATACATTGCTCCTCAGGATTTGAAATCGTTTGGATTAATTCCAGAGATTATTGGACGTTTACCAGTCTTAACCTATTTGCAGCCGCTTGATCGCGAGATTCTTCGCCGTATACTTACAGAGCCTAAAAACTCAATTATCAAGCAATACGAGAAGTTGTTTGAAATTGATAACATCAAGTTAATCTTTAATGACGAAGTGCTTGATTACATTGTTGATAAGGCCGTTGAATTTAAATTAGGTGCACGTGGTTTACGTTCAATCTGTGAAACCATCATGATTGATTCGATGTTTAATGCGCCATCGGGTGAAGAAAAGGAATTAGAAATTACCTTGGATTACGCGCGTAAAAAGATTGAACACATGAATGTTGCCCGTTTAAAAGCAAGTTGATTATAGTTTTTAATTACAAGATATAAATCCCGCTGAAGCGGGATTTTTTGTATCTATAACTTTCGGAATTATTGATGATTGACGAACTATTTTTTGATTTTGTTCGTATATTATGAGTTATACCATTTTGACAAAGGTGTTATCCTCATTTGAATACGAATTATATGCTACGATTCATCATCATAATGTCCCTGATACTATGGAATACATTATGCTTGAATGCGCAGTACTTTGGACAAAATAAGCCCTCCTATAAAGAAATTGATTTTAAACTATACAAAACACCTCACTTCGAATTATACCATTATTTCAAAAATCCCGAACTAGCCAAGGAATTGGCCGACTTAAGCGAAAAGTGGTATTACTATCACCAACAGGTACTAAACGATACTTTTTACGTTCGTAATCCCATCATTTTCTACTCAAACCATGCGGACTTTCAGCAAACCACAGCCGTTAGTAGTAGAATTGATGTGGGAACGGGTGGTGTGACCGAAGGCCTCAAAAAACGTGTGATCTTACCAATTACCTTTAGCCATCACCAAACAGATCATGTATTAGGACACGAGTTAGTCCATGCCTTTCAATACAACATTCTTACCATGGATGAAGAGGTGAGTCTGATGGCGATAAATAATATCCCCTTGTGGATGATTGAAGGAATGGCGGAGTACTTATCAATCGGCAGTATTAATAGTAATACAAACCTGTGGATGCGCGATGCTTTAATTAACGATCATTTTCCTACGCTCAAGGACATGACCTACAATTATCGCTATTCACCATATCGCTTTGGGCATGCCTTTTGGGCCTTCATTGCGCATAAGTATGGAGAGCAATATATTCTTCGTTTGTTTAAAGCTGCCGCTCGAACGGGTTATGAGCAAGCCATTGGCGATGTGCTTATGTTGTCGACCGATTCACTATCTGTTATGTGGGAGCAAACACTTCGTGATCATTTATTGAGTTCATCCACCGATTCTACTTTTAATATTATTGGAGAACGCATATTGTCAAAAAAGAATAGTGGCCGCTACAACCTAAATCCATCCATTAGTCCCGATGGAAAACATTTGGTTTATCTCTCAGAGCGCGACTTATACGGCATTGACTTGTTTTTAGCAGATGCGCATACTGGAGATTTGGTTTCTCGTCTGTATACCGCCACTAGTCATGATGAGATTGATGCACTTAATTATCTGGAAACGGCTGGTTCCTGGTCGCCAGATAGTCGATACTTTGCTTTTATTGCTTTTCTGCAGGGCAAGTCGGCCTGTATGGTGTTTGATATTCAAAAGCGACAAATTGTAAAGGAAGTGGTTTTTGAAGATGTAGATGAAATAAGTTGGCCTGCATGGTCACCTGGTGGTCAAGAGTTAGCCTTTGCCGGACTCAAAGAAGGGCAGTCAGATATTTATCTTTACCATATTGAGACTGATCAGTTAAGGAATCTTACTAATAGTAAATATGCTTGCATGCAGCCAGCTTGGACAAACGATGGCAAGCATATTCTTTACGTAACCGATGAGCAGGCTAACCTTCATAAGCAATTACATCGAGCCTATTATAACATTGCTCAAATAGATAAAAACACTCAAGAAAACGAGGTGTTCGAAACATTTGAAGGGGCAAAAAACCTTAATCCAATTGATGCGGGTCATCAAAATGGTGTTTTATTTTTGTCGGATTATGATGGGCGACGAAATTTATATGTCTATAATCGGGACGACGCAAGTATTCAACGAGCTACCGATTATCCAACGGGCATCATTGGCATGACCGAGTATTCTCCGGCATTAACCATAACTGGCGATACTTTGTGCTACACCATGCTGTGGGACGGTGAATTTTCGGTGTATCGAACTACTTTGGATTACATGGCCAAGCACTTGGAAACGGTTGATGAGCGTTTGGTTAATTTATCGGCTTCGCGCATTGTGCCCTACTCCCACATTCCCTCTCAGGTAGAGACAAACCTGTATTTTAATCGGCAGCCTTATGCCTTAAAGCCGGATAGTTTTTTCAACGATAAGATCGAACGTAAATTTAAACTCGACTATCTGGGAAATGTTCAGGCAGGTGTTATGGCTGGTCGCTTTGGTGCAGGCATGGCTGGAAGTGTGGAGGCAATGTTTAGTGATATATTGGGCCGTAACATGTTGTACACAGCTTTAAGCGTAAATGGTGAGATTTATGATTTTGGTGGTCAGGTTGCATACTTGAGTCAGCAAAAACGTGTGAAAGTGGGCGTTGGCCTGTCGCACATTCCTTATCGAACCGGAAGTTATGTGTACGATACTGAGACGCTCGAAGATGGCTCAACAGAAGAGTCGATGAGTTATTTGTTTCGTCGAACCTACGAGGATAAACTATCCTTGTTTACATTTATCCCAATTAGTAAAACCAAACGTTTTGAGCTAGGAGCAGCTTATGCTATCTACAACTATCGCATCGAGAAAGTTCGGAATATTAACTCCTACAATCAGGTTTATTCGCGCGATCGGGAGCGAATGGCAGCTCCTTCCGGATTTGGAACGGGTATACTAGACGCATCATTCGTAATTGATAATGCTAAAATGGGTCTGGCCTCACCCGTAGAAGGTAAACGTCTTAGAATTCAGTTTGAGCATTATTTGCATCACCTTAAGATGCAGACTTTATTGATTGACTTTAGACGTTACTTCTTTGTTAAGCCCTACAGTTTTGCTTTCAGAATATATCACTATGGACGATATGGGTCTGATGCTGATAATGACCGTATGACAGAGCTGTTTTTAGGGTCGCCTTGGTATGTGCGTGGATATGATGGTGGAGAGGTGTATGGTGACGAAACGGAAAATGGGAACACGATTAGTATGAATCAGTTAATTGGTTCGCGTATGGTAGTGACTAACCTGGAGTGGCGAATTCCATTTACAGGCCCTCGCGAAATCGCCGTATTTCAATCTGGATTTTTATTTAGTGAGTTGGCTCTATTTGTCGACGGTGGTTTGAGCTGGAACAAGCAAAGTCAACCCGTGTTTAGCTTAAGAACGAATAGTCGAGAGAAACGAATACCCGTGTTCAGCGGAGGATTAGCTTATCGAATAAACCTATTTGGAGCAATGGTAATTGAACCATTTTACTCTTTCCCTTTTCATCAGAACCAGTTTAAAAAAGGTCATTTTGGCTTAAATATATTTGCTGGCTGGTAAAAAGTATTTTCCATACCTATATATTATTCCATCTTGTAAAAAGATGATATTTGCTCTAAGGTCAATAATTTAAACCAACTACAAATAGAGCTCATGTCGTTGTTCTTGCTTTCAAAATTACTATCTTGTCTTTGCGGGGCAGATAAATATGTGATTGGATAGGTCATTTTTTAACAATCATCACAATGCATCAAGGCCGGATTTTGCCGACTTATTTACTATTGAATTTTCAAGAAGCTCCTCCTTCTTGTTGGCTGTTAACATGCTTTTATTATCGTCCTTTTTTAGCAATTAAGAATTTTCATTTATTAACTTAAATACCATATCTATGATGAGTTCAGTTTTCTGGTTTATCCCATTGGCATCTGTTTTGGCCTTGGTTTTTGCCTGGATATTTTTTAAATCCATGATGAAGGAGTCCGAAGGGACCGATAAAATGAAAGAAATAGCACAACACGTTCGTGATGGTGCGATGGCATACTTAACCCGCCAATATAAAGTGGTTGGAATCGTGTTTGCAGTTTTATTTGTGATTTTGACCATTTTAGCAATTATAGGTGTTCAAAATCCGTTTGTTCCTATCGCTTTCCTTACGGGAGGTTTCTTCTCTGGCTTATGTGGTTTTCTTGGAATGAAAACAGCCACATTCGCTTCGGCGAGAACAGCTCATGGTGCTTCCAAATCGCTTAACCAAGGTTTGAAAGTTGCGTTTCGAAGCGGTGCTGTAATGGGTCTTATCGTTGTAGGTTTTGGATTGATTGATATTGCTTTGTGGTATTGGTTGCTTAACTATATTTACGATAATAATGTTTGGGGCTTAGGTATGTCAGTTGCTCAAGAGGTAGGTCTTAGTGGAGCATGGTCACCCGATATGATATTTAATGGCGAGTGGACACATGCTAAGATGGTACATATTACAACTACAATGTTAACCTTCGGTATGGGTGCTTCAACTCAAGCCTTATTTGCACGTGTTGGTGGCGGTATCTATACAAAAGCTGCCGATGTAGGGGCTGACCTTGTTGGTAAAGTTGAAGCTGGTATTCCTGAGGATGATCCTCGTAATCCGGCAACTATTGCTGATAATGTAGGTGATAATGTGGGTGATGTCGCTGGAATGGGTGCTGACCTTTATGAGTCGTATTGTGGTTCCATATTAGCTACCGCGGCGCTTGGTGCTGCCATCTCTATGAATGGTGGATCATTTAATGAAAAAGCGATTATCGCACCTATGATTGTTGCAGCCATTGGTATCATTTTCTCTATTCTAGGTATCTATATGGTACGTACCAAAGAGGATGCGAATGCGAAGAGTTTATTAAATTCCTTACTTGTTGGAACAGCAGGTAGTTCGGTGTTTATATTAATTGCTATTGCTGTTATGGCGTATTTAGGCTGGTTTGGCTGGGGAATCTTTGGTTCGGTAGTGGCTGGTTTATTAGCAGGTATCATCATCGGTCAGGGTACTGAGTACTATACATCTGATGGATACAAACCAACACAAGGCATTGCTAAGCAAGCCATGCAAGGGCCAGCAACTACAATTATTGATGGTATCGCAGTTGGTATGTATTCAACATGGATTCCAGTTGTAACAATCGTAGCAGGTATTATTGCTGCTTTCGGTTTTGCTGGCGGTTTCACCAATTTTGGTGAAGGTGTTTACGGTATTGGATTTGCTGCTGTGGGTATGTTATCTACTTTAGGTATTACATTGGCAACTGATGCCTTTGGTCCTATTGCTGATAATGCTGGTGGTAATGCTGAAATGGCAAATTTACCTGAAGAAGTACGTGAGCGTACCGATGCTTTAGATATGTTAGGAAATACAACAGCTGCAACAGGAAAAGGCTTTGCCATTGGTTCGGCTGCTTTAACTGCTATGGCACTGATGGTTGCTTACATGGAAGAAGTGCGTATATGGTTGAAGAAAGTACCTGAATTAGGCGCGAAGTTTATTGAAGTTACTGGAGCTGAAAGCTTAACTAAAGCAACCATGGATCACTTCATCGATTACTACAACCTTAATGTATTTAACCCAATGTTGCTGGCTGGTTTATTCATAGGTGCCATGATGGCCTTTGTATTTTGTGCCATGACAATGAAAGCTGTTGGACGTGCCGCTGGTGCAATGGTAGATGAGGTTCGTCGTCAGTTCCGCGAAATACCTGGTATACTAGAAGGAACAGGAACACCAGAATATGCTAAATGTGTTGCTATCTCAACCAAGGGTGCTCAGCGCGAAATGTTAGTGCCATCAATTTTAGCCATCGCAGTACCTATTATTGTTGGTTTATTGCTTGGTGTAGCCGGTGTTATCGGTTTATTGATGGGTGGTTTGGTAACAGGATTTACATTAGCCGTAATGTTAAACAACTCAGGTGGTGCTTGGGATAATGCCAAGAAGTACATCGAGAAAGGACACCATGGTGGAAAAGGTAGTGAAGCGCATCACGCAGGTGTAGTGGGTGATACGGTTGGTGATCCATTTAAGGATACTTCAGGCCCATCACTAAATATCTTAATCAAGTTAATGACTATGGTATCTGTTGTGATGTCGGGATTAACAGTTATTTATTCTTTGTTTTAGAAAGTAGTATTGTTGATATATTTCAAAGGCTGCTCAATTGGGCAGCCTTTGTTGTTATTAATTCAGTTTATATATCTTACTTATTGGATAATCACTTTTTGAATCGCACTTCCCGATTGACCAATCAACTGGATTAAGTAAACACCACTTGGTACATTACCAACGTTTATTGATTCACCTTTTACTTCTTGAATAAGCTTACCATTCAACGATAAGAGTTGTATTTTATCGAAAGCTTTATCCGCTTCCACAAAAAAATAACATCTTGGGCTGGGTTTGGATAAACCTTAACCGTTCCTAATACTGACGAGGATGGTTTAGTGAAACCAATATTAGTAGGCACATTCGGTTGATAAGGTTCCGAAATGATTGAGCATAAATCATCGTAGGCATACAATGCATACTGATCGGTATTAGTCGGCATTACAAAAGTTGGGTTATGCTCTCCACTAAGAAATTCAATTTCATTATTTTCATCAATGCGCACCCATTGGAAATCGATTCCAGTTGGATTATTAAGAGTTAAACTATTACCGTCCCTTGTAATATCTAAATATATCTGGCAATAACTCACCTTAACGAACCCACTAGCACCGTTTGTACTTGGAGAACTTGAGCCATTGCCGCCGCCACCACCGCCACCATAATTAATAGCAGGCGTTGCAGGATTCCAGTTAGCTGATCCATGTCCGCAATTCAAGTAACCTGCTCCCTTACTTCCATCTCCGCCAGGAAAACCACCAGATACACCAGGACTACCTCCTAGATGCGAACAACCATTTGAATCATAAGGCTGAGTGTCGCCACCATTTGATCCATTCCCCTTTGGGCCAGCAGCACCGCCACCTCCACCGCCGTAATACGTCCAAAAGCCTTTACCACCATTACCACCAGTGTAATTGCTGATTGTTCCTCCTGAACCAATTCCGCCAACACCTACAATGCCATAGCCTTCCGCATCTCTACTATAAGAGGCATCCGTTCCAGATGTAGCCTGAATAAGCGCATCTACTTTCGATAGATCGTCGGCACTTGTTTGTGCCACAGTAATAGTTAAAGCTTGAGCTTGTGATAGGGAATAAACACCAGCTGCGTATCCACCGCCTCCTCCGCCGGATAATCCATTGCTTCGCCCATTACCGCCGGCACCAACCGTTTCGATAAAAACAGTATTCGTTACTAGTTGATCATGGTAGAAAGTAGAATTGGCCTCATAAGTAAATGAACCAAACTCACGTGAATAATCTGCTAAATCAGATGTGCTTATTTCTATAGAATTTGATGTTCTCTCTTGTCCATTCTTTGTGATAATAACGGCATATGTACCCGGCTGTGTTACTTTATATGCTTTATCAGTAGCACCTGTAATGGGCTGACTATTTTCGTCTATCCATTGGTAAGTAGCAGCCAATTCAATAGCGTGAAGCGTTAAGCCAATCTGATTAACTCCACCGTGAATTAAATTTGGTGAAATACGAACGTAGCCACTTGCTCCGTTGGTACTTGGTGAACTGGAGCCATTGCCTCCACCTCCGCCGCCACCATAATTGACAGCAGGTGTTGCAGGATTCCAATTGGCTGATCCATGGCCACAGTTCAGGTAACCGGCACCTTTACTTCCTTCTCCTCCAGGGAAACCACCCGATTTACCAGCACTGCCTCCTAGATGCGAACATCCATTTGAATCGTATGGATGAGTGTCGCCACCTGAAAATCCATTTCCATTAGCACCGGCTGCTCCACCGCCGCCACCGCCGTAATACGTCCAAAAACCTTTACCCCCATTGCCACCTCTAAAATTACAGATTGTACCGCCCGTTCCAATACCGCCAAGGCCTACTACACCATATCCATCGCTATCTCTATCGTATGTAGCATTTGTACCTGATGTGGCCTGGATTAGTGCATCTACCTGTGATATTTCGCTTGTTCCTGCTTGTGCCACACTAACATCTAAGACTTGACCTGGCGTTACAGCATAAATTCCAGCAGCGTATCCACCGCCACCACCACCAGATAATCCATTGCCTTTGCCGTTACCACCAGCACCGACTAGCTCAATGTAAACACTACTTACGCCAGCGGGTACAGTGTATTGTCCATTCACCACAAATACACTTTCCTGCGCATGCACTGTTATTGTAGCTAACACTAGGCTCAAAATGACTAAAAATCTCACTTTCATAATTGTTATCTCTTATTACTTATTGTTGATTTCAACAAACGATTACACAAACAGCTATAACTCAAGCTGAGTATAATTTGTTATTAAGCTGGGGGGAGGAAAACTTAGTGTGTGCAATAAATTTTTTTTACTGTGAACAGTTAAAAAATTGAGGGCGCAAGAAACTAAAAATCCCTACAGATTCAAAGATTAATAGTAACTAAATCGATGGTGTATGAAGTGTTTTATGCCTAGTGTTCTAATAGGTGTTTTTATCTAGAATACGAAAAGAGTTGGTTGTTGTCAGTCTAATCTCACATTACGATACCCACAGGTTCACTGAGGGTTATTGTAGTTATGCCCTGTGGGCAATAACCTTTTAAATAGTTGTATTAGATTTTTCTGCAATTAACAATCAATCTTTGTTATTGTAGTACCGATAGTAATTTCTTCTTCATTTGTTTTCGTACACTCATGATATAACTAATTAGGCCATAACATGCAATTGGTGCAAATACCAATAATGTAACCACATTGTTAATATTATAAATCGACACAAATACATAGGTGGCTAAACCAGTGGCAATGACGAAAAGAAATAGTAATTTGAATATATTCGCGTAACACTTAACCACCGAATGATTATTCTCTTTGACCACATTTAATTTTACTAAAATTGAAATTGAGGCAAAGTTTAAACGGATTTTAGTAGTAAAACACTTTCGCCTATCATCAATTAATGTAAACAAGCTCGCAGCATTCAACCCATCAATAATGCTTTGATAATGGATAATGGAAAAACTATAATTACCTATCGGGATATAAAATTTCATTAGTCATTAATTTATTTGTAATCATTTAATTCACTACCAGATTTACTTTTTGAAAATGCATTAAACTAGCTAAGCATTCAGGCAGTTAACAATTATTCTAATTTAGATAATTAATTTCAATTAGTATATCTTTCGGTAACTCATTGCTTCTGATTTTATTATTAGCTAAGAATAGTTCAACCACAAGGGTTGATGTTTGTCGGCTTTATCTACATTTCAACTAACTCAGTTCCTCTGAGACTTATATAGTTCGGCCTTGCGGACAGGGCGCCTACTCGAAAACTGTCTCAAGAGACAAAAAAAATAACCCGTACGTAGTGCGGGGCATTAAGCGTCAAGGGAATCAATCCTTGCGGTTGAATAATAAACGACAGAAGGAATTGGCACCAACCAGTTGCATTTATTTTGATATGTTAGTAACGAAATTAACTTTTAGAAAAAACGAGCTAAGTGTATCGCAGGGTTTAAGCAGCCTTTGTTGTTTTTATAATTAAAAAGAGGCCATTCTTTCGAAATGGCCTCTTGACTAAAGGTTAAATTAATAGTGGTGATTATTTGGCGATTGCTGTTTTTGAAACAGGATAGGTGTACTTAAAATAGCGCATGCCAACAAATACGAAAAAGGCAATAGCCGTAAGAATTGAGGTCATGATGACGGCTTGCAGACCAACAGATGGGATAAACAACTTATGCACAAATGAACCTAACACGGCGTAGCCAACAAAAGGACATATAAAAGCCCAAAGCGTCACATAGTATTCTTTTCTAAAAAAGTCTTTCTTGAAATAGTTCTTAAGCATGCTTATTCCAAAGGCAAAGTACCAGGTTTGAAAGGCAAAAGGAACTGCTACAACCAGTTTAAAGTAAATATCGAAATGTGCTCCGAACTGATGTTCAAAATAGTGCCCTAATCTGAAAAAAGTGATGGCATATAAAGTTGTTATTGGAATCACAATTAAGAAACTTGGTAGAAACTGTCTCTCTGGCATTCCATTCATACCAAAGTGACTCTTGAAAATTGAGACCAGCTTAACGAACAGTAGGAATAGCCCCATCGAACCTGAAGTAAAGGTCATGAAAGCAGCTGTATGTGCAATAGTAGGATCGTTAGCCATCGCAGCAATACCCGTACCAGCAACGGTTACCATTCCTAATGCGAAGGGATGAAGTAACCAGCCAAAGCTCAATTTAGATAAATCGAAATCTTTCTCAAATGCACTCTTAAGAATTCTGATTTCACTTCTCATCAAGAATAACCATAGGATGGACCACATGATAAGTGCAGGCAACATCAAAGCCTGGAAGTTACTTTGCAATGCAGGCGTAAAGAAGCGAATGACACCGATAAAAACATTAAAGGTCATACCCAGACTGGTGTACATGGCCAATATACTGGTATTGCGTTGTGGGTCGGAAATGTAACTTTTGTACTCCTTGGTTTTTGAAAAGCCAATAAGCTTACTTACCAACGAAACAGTGAGTACAATGTGAAGTAGACTAAATACCACCATGATGGCCATCATTAGTCCAAAAGCAAACTTGCTGCCTGTGGTATTTGCTATTTCCATCACCTGATTGAAGGTGATTAAACCCTTGCCATGCGGCAGTATGTATTGAAAATAGACAAAAGGTGCGACGGCAATTCCTCCGGAACCTACCGAGGCTAAAAAAGAAAGTGGATTAAAATTTTTCATTGATTTATATTTTAATGTATTTATTTCGATGAACTAAAAAATTGTGGTTTGACAATAAGCATTACCCAGCCAAAATAATTTGGATCAAGCTCGTGTAGTGTTTTTGATGCAGCATCTTCATACCCATGAGCCATTTGATTTTTAATATCAGAGATTTGGCCATAGCTCAAACCAGCCTTAAGAATAATTTCCTTACTTGCCTTATGGGTGTATAAGATATCAAGGTAGTGGCCTAGCCCACCTTTCCAGTAAACCTGATTACCATTGCCATCTACTTCAGCGCCCATGGGCTTATTTGTATCCGGATTTATACCGGTATGCGCCGCCACTTTAGTTGTTAAGCTTGGTAAATAAAAGGCTGTTTCGAGACTATTCTTTTTGTTAATGATGTATTTGGCCTTTACATAAGGATCGAAATATCCGCCTCCTTTGGTACCTACCAAATAACTATCCTGAATAATGAAGTGGTTCATGTATCCCCCATAATAGGGAACACGTGCACTTTGTAATAAATCAAATGAATGACGGGTGTTGTTGTAGTCTTCATCAGTCTCAGAATAATCATGTCCTGAGATTAATTCCATTCCTGCAGAAAGCTCGAGTTTCTTATCATTGGTTCTTAAACCCACTTGTGCAGTAAGCAAATAAGCCGAAATGGATTTATAGGCTCCATCACTTCCTCGCTTCATGTCTGTACCGTGTTGATAATAGGCTGATGCCATGGCAAACAAACCATTATCGGCTCCCTTGCCTCTGTTATAGGATAGATTAATGCCGTGTGTTCCTGTGCCTAGCACTGCATCATTACTCACATCCGTTTTGCCGGCCAGGGTAAACATTAGCGAAGCATTAAACTTAGGGCTGAAAACTTTATTTATGTGAACGAAGCTCATCGATTTTAACTTATCCGATTCCCATTCCGTATTATCCACAACAATTCCCATGGGTGAGCCATTGTTATTGTATGAGAAACCAAAATCGATTTTAAGCTTCTTATCTACTTCTGAGAAGTGATACAACAAACCATCATAGCTTTGACCTGAGGTCCAGAAATTACGTGGCGACAAAATTCGCATATCATCATAGTTCCATTCCTGACGTCCAATTTTTAATCCTGATTTAACAGTCAGCTTAAGATCAACCCATGCCTCATACACGCCTAAACCGTATGAGTTAGCTTCAGGTCCGGTTTTATTAACCATGTCATCCGACCCCCATATTCGTGCGTCTTGCAGACTTAACTTGGTACTGTATTTCTCGCTACTGTATTTAAAAATAATCCTTGATCGCTGATCGAAAGACAAACGATGGTCATCATTCTTTAAAGCAGGTATCTTAAAGCCATTCTCAACGATGGCGCGAGGCCTGAATTCGCCTTCGATGGATAACTGGGCATAAGAGCTAGAAATAAAGCCCATTAGCAGGATTAATAATGTGTAATAATTCTTTTTCATGTCTTCATCAATTTTGATGACACAAATGTATTTTAGCGAAGTGGGCCTCCCAATAGAATGCGGCTTGTGTATGTGGGCTCTTAATCTGAAAATTTATAGTTGATTTCCTATCATACGATAGTTATACTATTGGTTCTTTGGATGGCGTCTTAATTGGATAATGAGAATTTGCGTTATTTTTGTAAGGTTTTAAACAAGGCTTACTATGGAAGAGCAAAAAAGCTTGCAGTCAAGTTCGGAGTGTTTTAAGCATTTAAGTGCCGATGAACTTGAGCTATTACTCGATAAAAAAAAGCGCATCACTTACCTGCAAGGTGAGAATGTAATGAAGCAAGGGGCATTTGCCACCCATGTTATTTATGTCATCGAAGGTTTGGTTCGCGTGTACCTGCAAACCACCACTCAGAAACAGATTAATCTGCGTTTAATGAAACAAGGCGAGTTTATGGCTTTTTCTGCGGTTTTTGGAGAAGAGGAATACCCTTATTCGGCCATTGCCCTGACTGATACTACTGTTTGCATGGTTGATAAAATGGCTTTGCAGCAACTGTTGATCAAAAATCCACAGTTTGGATTACAAATTACATCGCGAAACTATAATAGTGAGCAACGCTACCTAGAGATCATCAGCAACATATCTTATAAGCAGATGCGCGGCAAACTGGCTTCAACACTCATCTATTTATCCGGATTTGAAGAAAGTGGTGAGGAAGTTTACAAGTATATGACACGTCAGGATATTGCGGATTTTGCTTCTATCACTAACGAGAGTGCCATTAAGTTTTTAAAGGAGTTTGAGAAAGACGGCGTTATTCAACTCGATGGCCGCCATATTCGTATTCTTAAAAAAGATAGCTTGACCCTGATAAGTAAGAATTCGTAAAATCTGTCTCGAAGAGACAAACAAATTAACCCTGTACGCAGTGCGGGGCATTGTGCGTTAAGCGAATCAACCCTTGTGGTTGAACAGTAAAACTAACTTCTTCAAACTATCTTAAGCGTGTAAAATGGTATTCCACATAGATTTCTTCATCATCCACAGTGTACCCTCGTTCTAGCTTTAAGGAATTATCGCTTAATTCCATAATCCTGTACTCGATGGCTTCGTCACCGCCATAGATGCCATTGTGTAAGATAAGCATCGCCTCTTCTGCATCTAGTCCCCATCTGCTCTCTACAATAATTTCGCCATCTGATTCCATTGTTCTATAAACATGGTAGCCAAATTCTGTAATGTTATCCAGGTATTCATCCTCATCAGAGCTATTAATCAAATCAATTAACTCCCACTCTCCAATGATCGTATTTGATTCTTTTTGCTCGCCTGAGTCTTTATGGCATGAGCTGAATAATAAGATAAGAATCAATGGTGCAATTATTGAACTTACTTTTTTCATACTTTTAAATATCGTGTTTATATCTAATGGCAAACATACGGATTACTTCAGACCCAAAAAATGATATTTTTTAGGGTTGATTGAATTTAAGAATAGTCAATCACAAAAAAAACTGATCTTTGTGCTAGAAAGTTGTATTCTTTAAAAGTGTAATATTAATCTGATTACAAAGTGGAATTAAGGGTTAGTTAGTTTTGGTATTGCTTTATAAATCTAAAAAATTGTGTAGCCAAAAATGACAGAAAATGTCTTGTAATCAGATATCCAGAGTAGGTAATCGCGGAATAAATCGCGCTTGGTGTGTCCTCTTAGCTCAAAGGAGTATTTATTTTTAAAGACATATCCGGCTCCAAATGCATAATTATCAAGAGTTTTTATTTCTAATTCCGATCCAGATGCGAAATTAACTTTTGAATTTAAACTGAAGTCAATTACGATGGCTCCATTTATGAATATCTTTGAAGTTTCATTTAAAAAGAAATAATACCTAAGGCCTATAGGAACCTCAATTGATTTGTAATCAACCTTGGCATATTGAGTAGTATATGAAGAATATTGATAGGCCGTTTCAACCTTATCACTTTTAAAATATTGATAGGTTGGTTCAAGTATAATCGCCCATTTGTTTTTATTATAGGGTAATATAAATTCCGCTTCTAGTCCAAACCTAAAGTTGGTAGCACTCCCAAAGTCTGCATTACGTGTTGGCGCTTCATCATTTTTTATACTTAGAGATGAAAAATTGATTCCTGGTCGGATATTTAAGTTGAATAATTCTTTCTTCTTTTTGGTTTCAAAATTCGCTATTTCTTGTCCATTGTATTTATTGTAGTCAACAAATACAGCAACTAAGTCTTTTTTGTTATATCTGATGTTTTTGGCTTTAACAGAGGTAAGTGATGGATGGCTTAGGTGGTTAACTAGCTGTTGCTTGTAAGCATTGTTTTCACGAATCCGATGTTCCGAATTAAAGTATTGTTTATATACTAAAGGCTCTATTGTTGAATTATCTAGTTTGTAAAAGAAGCGCTTTAGTCCCTTGTTATTTTCATAAAAATACAGATTAGCTTTCCCTTCGATAAGCACCTTTAAGAATACTGTTTCTTCTTTAAATACAGGTTTCCTAACATCACTAAAACTATTGATATCATTGCTAGATTGATCAATTTCTACCGTACTTCGTATATACCGAGACACATCATAAACACCAAACTCTCGTACTGCATTTATATCTATTTCTTGTGCATTACCATCCAAGGATGTTTTGTATTCAAAATTTGTTGGATTGTTTTTCCAATCCAAATTCTTAATCAAACATTCTATTTTATCATTTTCGTTATTAATGAAAAAACCTTTTTCAAAAGAAATTTGAGAATGAGCTATAAGAAATGTGAAGGCGAATAAAAATAATAGGTTTAGCTTTTTCATCGAGTTTGGTTAGTTTATTTGAAATTACTAACATAATGATTAGTCTAATAAATTCATAGAAATAAAATTATTTAGATTGAGTCAAATTACTTTATAATCACAAAAAATCCAATCTCTCATGTAATACGGAGATTGGATTTCTTTTTAAATGTATACTCTAAAAGTTCAGCGTTAGTCCGATGAAGAAATTTCTTCCGGGTGCATAAATAGGGTTTTCCGTGCCACGCACCGAGCGGTTGAGATGTTCGTAATAGGTTTCGTCCAATAAGTTATTGACCATGGCATTTACTTTAAGTTTCTCGCTGATGGCATAGCCTAACTTTAAATCGAGTAAGGAAAAATCAGGCGTTGCAGTCTCACCATATTCCTCCGAAATACGATCTTGCTTTGTCACATAACGAAAAGTAAGCTCAGGAATTAGTTTCCCATTAAGATAAGTTCCCATAAGCGCATAGCGAAAGTCCAAGGGAGCGATTTCGGGAAGAGGCTGTTTACGTTCCAAATCCTTGGCATAGGTATAAGCAATGCCCAATTGATGCTTTAGACCCATGGGTAATGCTTGTGTCCAGTTCATTTCGAAACCAGTTTTTAATGCGTCATCAATATTGATGTAGCGACGTACACCCGGACTATTGGGTAGTCGTTGCCTTAATTCTGGGTCGATTACGGATGAGATATAGTCTTGCAAGTAAGCAGCAAACAGATCGATGTTAACGGCTGTGGATTTATTCTTCCATTCAAATGTAAGATCCACCTGATTATTCACTTCAGGATCAAGCTTAGGATTACCCAACATCTCGTAAGGATCTTGCCCAACAGGGAAATAATTGATGAAACGCTCGGTTAAACTTCCGCTACGTTGCGCTCTTCCCAGATACAACCCTGATGATGTATTTTGTCCAAAATGCTTTTGGATACCAATGCTGAGGTTCGGGTTTATTTGAGTGATATCTGTTTCGGGATATACACTTGTAAAATCAGGGCTAGGATCATTTATTTTTGCATAGTTACGCTCCAGTCTACCCGAGAAAACATAATTCAAGGCATTGGTGTTTAATTGGTACTCGGCAAAGAGGCCGCTCTTACTGATGTTCGCATCTTGCCAGGCATTATCGTTAAAAACCTTGCCATTATTAGGCCCCATTATAAACGTTCTTACACGTGTACCTTCGGCTCCTTCAATTCTTAGATCGGCTCCAGCAAATAATTTGGACCTGCTAAACTCCCAAATACCTTCGGTTCGGCCACCATAGTTGTAGGTACTAGCGGCTGTTTCGGCATTGAGCATGCGTGGGTCAAGTTGTTTGAGGCGGTTGTCCATAAAATGGTCGACAAAGGAGGCAAATAATGTTGTGTTCCACGATTTTAAATCCTTATCCAGAATCTGAATCTCGTGTCTGGCATTAAATAGCCAGGTGTCGTCGTTACGTAAATCCATTGCCAATGCTGGGAAATCAACGTCGCGAGCCCTATTGTACGTGGCTGAAATGCTTAGTTGTTGGAGTTTGCTAATTTTTAGTCCAAGCCTAGTTCCAAAACTACTTCGTAAAAAACCGGCTTTAACTTTCTCGCCATTGCCTGCTGTGTAATCCCTACCTTGCGACCAGGCTCCGAATAAACTTAAATCGTATTTGCTGTCGCTAAACCCAAGCTGCCCTTCACCACGTTTAATGTTGCCGTTTGTTTCGTAGGCGGTCGATAATCGTCCATAGGTATTGCCTTGCTCACTAAAGCGCGGTTGAGACGGGATGAAATTGATGGTTCCACCAAAACCCGTTCCGTAGCGTAAGGCATGTGGCCCCTTGTACACTTCAACCCGATCCATCAGGTTAGTTGAAATCTGACTCGAAGGTGGGTCCATACGGTTAGGGCAGGCGGCTGTTGCGCTTTGTGCACCATCTATAACCAGATTTAACTGATCGTATTTAAAACCTCGAAACACGGGATCGAAACCATAGTTTCCACTTTTTCGGATACTGTTAAAAGCTGGCATTTGATTTAAAATTTTGGCTCCATCATGTTCCAATCGTTCTTGATAGTCGATTCCGATGCCCGCGTCAGGTTTTTGACCAGGTTTCATGGCAATGACCATTACAGGGAATAAATGTTGATTCATCGGCATGCGCGAGTAGCTGCCTTGTTCCACAATTTGTTTTAATTCTTCAGCATTCCATTCCCACTTACCATAATTAAGATGTGAGAGTTTCATGGTTGCTTGGTCGCTCATTTGGAAGCTGATTAGGCCATCTTTATCTGAAGCACCATGCTGATCACCATAAATAAAGTTGACCCCGATTATTGGAAGCTTAGTGTTCGCATCAATTAGTATAATGCTTGACCCGTTCACTGTCGGGTTTATTTGTGCTACAACATTATTGGCCATGATTAAGCATAGCAATGTTATTAGTATGTGTTTTAAGCTCATTACTGTTCTTTTTAAAGGAATATTATGCACCCATGTTTATTCTATTTATACAATATAATGCATAGGCATACACGCACCAACTCAAACCAAAGCATTTGCAGATTGGTAGAGTTTATTAATAAAATGTGATTAAATGATAATAAGCTTTGGAGGGCGGAAAATCTGATTTAAGTGTTGGTTATAGCTGAGCAGAACAGCTTTGCTACGGTCAATCTTATTAAGATGTATGCCAAGTGGCATTTTTAGTTTGATATTGACTTGAACAAAAAGAGTTTGGAAATCTAACTTGTTACTTCTGTTGGCAGGTATGTTTTTTTCGTCCGCTGTATTAACCTTGTTAAGCTGCTTTTTAAGATGGCATTTACCATTACATTTTTTAATTGGCTCATCTTTATTGATACATAAGACCTTTGCTATATAGTCCTGATTGATTTTAAAATCCGCAACAATCCATACCCTAGCCATTTCGGGTAGCAGAAAAACCAATAGTAGAGATATGGCAATGAGGTGTCGCACCTTATTTAGGTTTCGGTTATTTTAACTTAGATAAATATAACTAACAAAAGCCCTAATGGTTTTCACCATTGGTGTTTTATATCCATCAAACTCAGAACATCACAATACAGATAGTTTAAAGTCACAAATATCCATAGTGTTGATAGAATTACTTTTCTATCTTTCCCTTTAATTACTTTGTTGAATGTTTCCATTTTCATTTTTTTAAGGACTGATGTTTGGGTTTCAATCAAGTTAGCCTCTTATCACAAACCCATATTTTTCTGGCAAAATTATTCTTGCCTTTTTTACTTACACTGCAACTATCTGCAATCTCAAATCCTATACTTTCGATAAAGTCAGTAATATCTGAGGTGGATACAATCACAAGTCGATTGGTGAGTTCTGCCGAAGATTTAATAATGTGCAGTACATCTTCATCGCTGGAGCGGCTGTACAAATTGTAGGGCAGGTCAAGAATGGCCGCATCATATTGCTTATTAATATCTTTTATGTCTGAGCGAAATACAGTTGATGGATAATCGAAGTGGCTTAGGTTCTTGCGCGCATCCCTACATGCCTTCCAGTTAATATCGCAGCCATCAATTTCAATCCCGGCAAAGCAAGCTTCCAATAGAATTGTGCCCACACCACAACAGGCATCTATTAACCGTTTCTCCTCATCACCCCCGGTAGCAATATTAACGAGGGCTTTGGCTATGTTTACACCAATTGAGTTACTGAATGAGTAGGGCTTTTTACTGTGTTTGTACCAATCAAAAGTGTCTTTGATTAAAAGACCAAAGTACCAAACACCCTTATAATAACATAAACCATAAGTGATGCTTGGATTGTAATAATCGGGATCCCCTTCAATGCTCCAGCCGACGTCTTTTAATTTACTAAGTCGATCAGCATAGTTTGTCGTATCTCCATCAAGAACCAGGTATTCAGCTTTGAAACCCTCGCTATGTATGTTTTCTTCTTTTACTTTACCTATTAGTTCCGAGTAATCTGTGGCATACGTAATAATGTCTAAGCGATTTTTAATAAAAGCACTGCTCGAAGGTTCTATTTTTACATCACTAAAAAGCAGTTTATGCTTTACTTTCTTTTTAAATATATGCCTCGATTCGAGTTGGCATAATTCAAACTCTGAATCATCATAAGTAAAGGTATATACATATTGGTTTGCTTGCATATATTGAAGTTGTCAATTCTGGCTTGGTACAATTTTTTTAGCCTTATTCTTGGTTAAAGGTGTATAATACATTGCATATGGGCAAGTATTGTACAAGAACAGTTTGGGCCTTGCGCGATGATCGTAATGATGAAGCAATAAAAAACCCGCCAAGGAAGCGGGTTTTTATCTGTTAGGAAAGTTAAGTAACCGTTGTTACTCAATTGATTTAAGGATTTTTAATTCGATTGCGTAAATGTGACCATCGGCACTTCCAAAATAAATGATATTGCCATCAACATGAGGTGTGGAAAGGATGGAGCCCATTTCAAGTATCTTTTTCTCGCTAGCCTCATAGTCGGCACCGTATAAAGTAAAGCCGGGTTGAAAGTTACCTTTGGCATCAAATATTTTGTGATAATTAGCCTTGCTGCCCTCAGTGCTGAATTCAGATATTAGCTCACCATTATCTGGATTTAGTGCATACAATTTGCCATTGTGTGAACCAAATACCAAAGCTCCTTTGTGAATAATTGCCTCGCCAAACACGCGCATATTGATAGCATGTTCCCACTTAATAATTCCGCTTTGGGCATTCATGCATATCATTTTATGACCATCGGAAAGGCCAAAGTATAAATGATGCTTATAAAAGAGAGGACTCGCAATAATCCAGCCGTGTGGTTCGCGATAGTTCCATAAGCATTGACCCGTTTCGGCATTTAAAGCATAGAGATTGTAATCTCGGGTGCCGAAATATAATATGTTGTTATGCAAGATTGGAGCCTTTGGGATGGCTCCATGGGGGAAGTACTGCGCACCTAGTGTTTTAAATTTCCAGATGAGCGTACCGTCTTCAGCATTTAAGGCATAAAGGTGACCATCGAAACCAGAAATGTAAATAATACCTTCTGCAATCAATGGATTGGCATGGATAATACCTTTGCTTCTGAAGTGCCAAAGTTCTTTACCCGACAGGGCATCAATGGCATACAGGCACGAGTCGCCACTTCCCCAATAGATTGTGTTCTTGTTTATACTTGGCTGTGATAAGTAATAGTCCCAAATATCCTTGTCTTGCTCTCCCTTTGAGGCAAACTCCCAATTGATATCTCCTGTTTTTGTTGAGAGGCTATAAAGTTTGCCCAAATTTGAGCCTACAAACAAGTTTTGCTTGTGCAAGCTTGCTGTTGAGAATTTAGATCCTCCCAAAGTTTGTTTCCATTGCAACTTGCCATTGTTTTTATCCAAGGCATAAAAATCGCCATCAGCACTACCTGCATAGGCATTAGTATCGTCGGTGATTACACTTGCAAATATCTGACCTTCGGTTTTAAACGACCATATTTTAGAAAATTGAGCGCTAGCAGTATGGCTTGAAATGGTAATCGATAAAAGGACAAGAAGTAACTTATTCATTGGTTCGGGTTTTATATCTCATGCTAAGGACAGGTTTAATCGTTTTTACCCCTATCTGAATGATGAAAAAATCGATAATCTTATTGTTTTTAAGATGTGTGTTTTTTCAATGCAAAGACACAGATTAGTTATTCCTGAAAAGCCGAGCTTCGAAACGTTGTTTCGATTCGGAGTATCATACATGAATTTGAATCGATGAAATGATTTTCTCGTCTAAGAAACCAAAAGATAATCCAAAATATCTGTGTATTTAGTTCTCCATTTCTCTACTTATTGCTCCTGCTATATCCTGTATTCTACTCCAATATTCAGTTATCATAAATTCGGATAAGGGAGGATATTTCCCATTTAACTTACGATGGACATCAAGTAAAACCCTATTAAAATGGTTCAATTCATCTAACTCAGCTGGGCTAAAACTACTTTTAATACTGATGAAAAGCCTGAGATACAAAATGCAGCACTACAGGTAATGACTCCCGCCAATAGGTCCAATTGTGGGCTCCATCGCGTACACGGTATTCGTGGGGTATTTTCTTTTTTGTCATGGCAATATGTGCCAGGCTATTACCTTCAAATAAGAAATCATCATCGCCACAGTCGATAAACCAGCGTACACTTTTAATATCATCAACTGGAAGTTGGTCTATGAGCGAAAGTGCATTGTGTTTCTCGTAATAATTTTTGATTTGAGCTTCACTATGTTTTTCGTAGGCATTAACAAAACGATCTTTAAATTCCTCTATACTTAATGGACCTACATAGGCACTAAGCGGGCAAGCCGATGAGAATAGTTCAGGACGATGCAGTGCATACATAAATGATCCGCCGCCACCCATCGATAAACCGGCGATGGCACGAAAACGTTTTTCACCTTTTATGCGGTATGTGCTTTCAACATGTGGCATTAACTCCTCGAAAAAGAAATCTTCATAATCCCACTTGCCATTTATATCGTTAAAATAACCTTTTTGACCAGTGTTCGCATCGGGCATAACAATAATCATGGGTGTGCATTTGCCTGCTTTTATCGCCTTATCAGTTATATGTAAAACCTCACCAAACTGCACCCAACCTGTTTGATCATCACCTGATCCATGTAGTAAATATAAAACTGGATAACTACGTTCGGATGTTTCATAGTCCGGCGGTAGGTAGATGGCGTATTTTCTTTCTCCCTTTAGTATTTCGCTGGTCATACTTAAGTCGTCGTATACTTTGCCAGTTTGTGCCATGCTAAAATGACTTAGTAACGATGCAATAACAATGAATAGTAAATTTCTCATTGGATAGATATTATATGGTTTATCTTAATTTTCAGGGATAACATTTAGGATTTTTCGGAATCTAATTCTATTAATTTCCCACTTTAATGAATCATCTAATTCAGAATACGTTTGTCCGTAATTAACCTTTGCGGAATGTTCTCTTTTTTCGCTTAATGCGATATTATATAGGTCTGCCATTTCGATAACATCAGCTATACTACTTTCAACTCCAGGATTAATTATATAAATACATTTTATGGTATCTCTTATTGTATTTTCTAGCTTTTGTGATAGTTCTTTTTTATTTAGTAAAGAGTCATTCACAATGTAAGAATTAAAAGAATGTTTATTAACCACTAAAATATTAAGAGAATCGCCCTGCATTTTTGTTTTGTTAAGAATGTCATTATCCAAACTATCTTGATATTCGCCAACAGAAGCGAAGAAAAAGCGCACATATGATGATTCTTTTAAAGAATTTGTTTTAAAATAAAACCTATGGATAGATGCTTCTCTAAATTTCTGAATAATGGTGTCCACTTTTGAATATATGCAATTTTTATCAACGTAAATGATTGCATCTAAATGAATATCTTCTTTTGCCTCATCCCGTGTCTTTGATATGAAATCAGGAATGACGGATAGATTAGATATTCTTTCCTTGTTCAGATAGATATCCTTATCTGTGATTTTCAGTTTAATGTATTCTATATGTTTGCGTTTAGGTAGCACGTCATTGTGATACGATTTTGGCAATTTAAATTGATTACATGCTATTAAGAAGGGTAGAAATAAAAACAGTACTAATCTATACATTACGTTTTTTTAATTCAACTTGAATTTAAAGATAGTAATGTAAGATGACATTTTAAGGGATTAATTAACAACGGTTATGCAATAAGTGGTAAAAAATCGACTAATGTGCTTACCCAAAAAACAAATAGGCCAATAAAATGGAAGCAACAATTCCAGCAAAATCAGCAATTAAACCACAGGCAACAGCATGGCGAGTGCGTTTAATACCTACCGAACCAAAATAAACTGCCAATACATAAAAAGTTGTATCCGTTGAACCTTGTATGGTGCTGGCCATTTGCCCCACAAACGAATCTACACCATGGGTGGTAATGGCGTCTACCATCATGCCACGAGCTGCTCCTCCACTTAATGGTTTCATAAAGGCAGTAGGTAAAGCTTCTACAAAACGTGTGTCAAGCCCTAAAGTTGAGAAAAATACACCTATGCCATCAACTAAAAAATCCATTGTGCCAGATACGCGAAATACGGCAATGGCTACTAATATGGCTACCAAAAATGGAATGATTTTTACTGCAATGTTAAAACCTTCCTTGGCTCCATCAATAAAGGCATCGTACACATTTACTTTTTTGCGCAATGCCATTAGTATAAAAGAAATGATGACTGAGAAAAGTAAGACGTTTGCGCCTACCAAAGAAACCGTATTAACTTGCTCTTTTGGAATGCATGTTAACCAATAGATAAAACCTCCGATGAATGCCGTGAAGCCTCCTAAATAGGCCATGATTACCTTATCCCAAAGTTTGATGCCTTGTACAATGGAAACCGTAACAATACCAACTAGTGTACTGAAAAATGTGGCTAATAAGATGGGCAGGAAAATATCAGATGGATTGGCTGCCAAGCGTTCAGCACGAATTACCATTACGCTGATGGGAATAATGGTAAGTCCGCTAGTGTTAAGCACCAAAAACATGATTTGAGCATTCGAAGCTCTTTCCTTATCTGGGTTGGAAGCTTGCAACTCTTTCATCGCCTTGAGGCCAACCGGTGTAGCAGCATTGTCGAGCCCCAACATATTGGCCGCAATATTCATCATCATGCTACCGTAGGCAGGATGGTTCTTTGGCAATTCAGGAAAGAGGCGACTAAAAAAAGGCCCGATGGCACGAGACATCAGGTTGACCATTCCTCCTTTTTCGCCAACCCGCATTAAACCCATCCAAAGGGTTAGTGCTCCAGTTAAACCTAGCGAGATGTTAAAGCCTGTTTTTGCACTGTCGAAAGTGGCATTCATCATTTCCGGAAAAACATCTAAGTCGCCAAAGAAGATTAGGCGTACCAAGCCTACCACAAAGGCAATTAGAAAAAATGCTATCCAGAGATAATTGAGTGCCATTTATTCAGTTTTTGGAAAAATTGCTTTGTCCGATTCCTTGTATTCAGAAGCAATAATTTTGAGATTGTCAATTTTGAGTGCACTGCTCGAAGAACCAAAGCCAACCAGACCATTATTAAACAACTCATCGTTGTCCTTAATGTCTAAAACCAACTCGTCGTTGAAATAAACCTTTAAAATTTTATCAGCTTCAAATCGTTCTATCTTAACGTGGTTCCATTTATTCAAGCCCCACCATATTCCTTTTTCTTGCTTTTTACCGATACGTTGCGGTTGGTCGCCATTGATGGTAAATACATTGTGCGTATTCTTGTCGGCCTTGGATGCTAATTGTGCGTAGCTGTAATGCTCCTGATCTTCAATTCCGAAAAAGATACAAAAGTCGAGTAACTCAAAGTTTTTACCTTGTTGCATCACATCCATTTCCATCACAAAATCTTCCAGCTCATAGTTTTTTACTATTGCAACAACCCTTGGGCCTCCATGCGCATTTTTATAGCTGCCTTCACCCAAACATTTAAGTGCTTTCCCACTTTCTCCATTTTTACTTATCAGCCATTTTGATGCGTCGGAGAATTCGAATTCCCTTGGTGATTTATTGCTGCTGAAGCTTTGTGAATAAACTGTCTTGTAGTCTTTTGATAGGGTCGTTTGCGATACTAGCGAATGGCTAATAATGGCAAAAAGAATGATTAAGAAGTGCGTACTTTTCATTTACGATTGATCTTCAAATAGATTAGATTTCCTTCAAATATACTTTGTAGGCTATTGCTTTGCAAATATGTGTGTTCGATTCGATTATTTGTTATTTCTTAACTCATCGTTGGAGCGTTTAATTTTATACTCATCGTGAGGCGCGCCAAATTCCTTACATGAAATACTATCGACAGGTATTTTCCAGATTTTTACATTTCTCACGGCTGGATCACTGTATTTAAATTCCTTTTCAATATAAGTTCCCATAAGTATGTTTAACGCATCGCGCTTGGCATCCATGTCTTCAACAAATTCAACCTTACCCATGGCAATTACACTTTTCGATTTCATGCGGTAGCTACAAGCAACTTCAGGGTGTTGAAACACCAATTCATTATCGGCAGAAAAGGTCACACAGATATTATTGTTGTTATTGAGGATATCGATGACTCTACCTTCCGGAGCAGAGTGCAGGTAAATAACTTTATCCTGATATCCAAAATTCATTGGTAACACATAGGGCATGTTATTTTGATCGACAACGCCAACAAAGCATAAATCACATTTGCGAATGATGCCTTCAATAACTTCAATATCGGTATGGTTTATTGTTTGCATGATAATCTGTTTTTATGTGTGTTGTTTATTAGTTATACAATGGTTCGTCCGCCCAGTTCCTTGGAAATAATCGATAGTACCTGCTGCCAGTTATTTATGTCTTGTAATAATTCCATTAAGCCATCAACGTTGCCCGATGCTTCCATTTGTTGCAATTGAACACGTTTTTCTTTCAGAACCATCTTCACTTTTTTCCACTTTAACTCGGCAACTACACGCAATACCAAATCCTGGTATATTTCCTCCTCTTTGGTCACAATGCCAAATTTTTCGTGAATGCGACTAAGGATGTGTTCTTTTCCAATTAAGTCAGAAGCCAACTTGCTTAGGTCGGTATCTGAATTATTAACAAAGAACTTTTGCGCCACAATCTTTTTATCGTTGCTGGCAGTTTCATAGGCTTCCATCATCTTATTGTAGATGGGATTTACGCTTAGCAAATCATCTTGCTTTAATTCATGAATGATGTAGGCACCAACTGCAATTTCTTCATCATTTTCCAAAAGACCATGTAATGGTTTTTCACCATATTTTAATAAGAATAAGAGAACAGCTCGTTCTTCTAACTCAAAGGGATTGTTTACTGTTGCTGTCTTAGGTGCACTATTATTCTGCGGATAGTTTACCGGACGTTCATTACTTGTGGTACTTCTACGGAAATTTTCTTCTATTTTCTTTCGCTGTAGTTTACCCGTTTCCTGAACCAATATTTTCTCATCAACCTTCAAAAGTGTACTACACTCCTTGACGTATACTGAGCGTACAATCGAATCAGGTATGGTAGAAATACTGCGTACAATATCTTGAATGAGTTGAGCCTTTTTGATAGGATCATTCTTCGCATCCTCTAGCAACAAGGATGTTTTAAATTTGATAAAATCCTTTTGATTAGCTTCGATGTATTCTTTAAGTTGTTCCGCGTTTCGTTCCTTGGCAAAAGTATCCGGATCTTCACCATCGGGCAATAGCAGAACTTTAACATTCATGGCTTCTGCCAAAATCAAATCAATTCCTCGAAGCGATGCTTTTATACCCGCAGGGTCACCGTCATAAATAATGGTGATGTCTTTGGTAAAACGAGCGATCAACCTGATCTGATCAGGTGTTAATGCTGTTCCGGATGAAGCAACCACATTACTAATGCCAGCTTGATGAAAAGACAGTACATCGGTATAACCTTCCACCAGGTAACAACGATCTTGCCGTGTAATTTCCTGCTTGGCCTGATAAATACCATAGAGCACCCTACTTTTATGGTATATTTCTGATTCGGGCGAATTGAGGTATTTGGCTGTTTTTTTATCCGTTTTCAGGATACGTCCACCAAAGGCAATGACCTTACCGGCCAAACTGTGGATGGGAAAGATAACTCGTCCCCTGAAGCGATCCGCCTTATAATCGTCGCGAACAATGGACAGACCTGTCTTTTCGAGGTATTCAAGTTTGTAACCCTGTTTAACAGCTTCGCTAGTGAGCGCATCACGTTTTTCGGGTGAATAACCCAATTCAAATTTGCTAATAATATCATCACGGAAACCACGCTCACGGAAATAACTTAAACCAACAGATTTACCTTCGTCCGTTTCGTTAAGATTGCGCGCAAAGTATTTACCAGCAAAATCGCTGATTACCATCATGCTTTCGCGCTCATTCTTTTGCTTCAGCTGTTCTGGCGAATATTCTTCCTCTTCAATATGAATATTGAATTTACTCCCAAGCGCTTTAATGGCTTCAACAAACGATAATTGATCGTGCTTCATAATGAAGTTGAGCGCATTGCCACCTTCACCACATCCAAAACACTTAAATATGCCTTTGTGTGGCGATACTGTAAACGAGGGTGTTTTCTCGTTGTGAAAAGGGCAATTACCCAAGTAGTTAATGCCCCGACGACGTAGGGTAACATAGTCAGATACCACCTCAATAATCTGGCTATTGGCAGTTTCTAGTACTTTATCTACGGTAATCTGATCAATCATTCGTCGGAATTTTTTAAGCCGAATGCAAAGATAGAAAAAATAGGTTCATGCCTTGGGTGAAAACGTGCATAGGCAAATAAAAATTAGCATGAAATGAAAACAATTACTTACTTTTAATCTGAAAACTTAATTCAATAAAGAAATGAAGAAGTTGGTGGTGCTAAGTGGAGCAGGTATTAGTGCCGAAAGTGGTATTAAAACCTTTCGCGAGAGTAATGGTTTATGGGAGAATCATGAGGTGACTGATGTTGCTAGTCCTGAGGGATGGGAGCGCGATCCGCATTTAGTTTTGGATTTCTATAATCAGCGACGAAAGCAATTACTCGAGTGCGAACCTAACGCCGGACATAAGGGTATTGTTGAATTAGAAAAGAATTTTGATGTGCATGTAATAACTCAGAATGTAGACAACCTGCACGAACGCGCTGGAAGTTCTAAGATACTACATTTACATGGCGAATTAACAAAGGTTGAAAGCACCAAGGATAAGAATTTGGTTTATGACCTGGACGGATGGGAATTGAAGTGGGGCGATAAGTGTGAGAAAGGAGCACAGTTGCGTCCGCATATTGTATGGTTTGGTGAAGCAGTTCCGGCCATTGAACCGGCCATTGAATTAACACGAGCTGCAGATATTTTGGTGGTAGTAGGAACCTCTTTAAACGTGTACCCTGCGGCAGGTCTAATAAACTACGTTTCGAAACGCACACCAATTTATTTAATTGATCCTGGACAACCTTTATATACTCCGGCACCAAATATTACGTTTATAAATGAAAAGGCATCTACGGGGGTGCAAAAATTGATTAATCTACTTAGCCAATAAACTATGAATAAACTATTAGTAATTATAGCTTCTTTGTTGATTACCGTAATTACATGCGAAGCACAAGAATTTAGAGCTGGGCCTTTAGCTGGAATTGGTTTCTCTCAAGTTGATGGTGACGCTTTTGCAGGCTATCAGAAAATTGGCTTAAACATTGGAGGCTTTGTTAGTCGATCAATTGCTAAAGATTGGGATCTGCAACTTGACATTGCCTATATTCAAAAGGGAAGTAAGGTTACACCTGATGTAGAAAAAGGCAAATACGATGAATATGAAATTGATTTGCATTATATTAATTTTCCGTTGGTGGCTCGATATCAGTATAAGCAGTTTTCTTTCGAGGGGGGATTAGCTATTGCTGTGTTATTCGCTGATGATGAAATTCAGAATGGACAATCCATTAAGGGAAACGATGGAGTACCTCCTTTTCAAACCATAGAATATTCAACGGTATTTGGAGTTAATTATCATTTCTCGGAGCGTTTGTGGGTAAATGCACGGATGTTGTATTCCCTAAATCGTATACGTATACCTTATAATGGTGAGATTCCAATTTATGATCCAAAGCCCCATTGGTTAAGTCGTAAACCAGGGCAGTACAATAATAACATTGTGTTCTCGATGTATTATGCCATTTAATTATATGGCGGCGCAGGCTATTGTGGCAATGCTTATGCTTGCACACGAGGATTGAGATAAGGTATTGACACATGCCTCCATGGTTGAACCTGTAGTAATTACATCGTCAATAATTAGTAGGTTTAGTTGATCTAACTTGGTTGTATTTGATAGAGAGAAAATATTTTCCACATTCTGCCAACGCTCAAATCTGGTTTTCTTAGTTTGTGAAGAAGTAAAGGTATTTCGGTAAATACATTCAGAATCAACGGGGATTTGCAACACTTCACTTATGCCGTTGGCTATTACCTCACTTTGGTTAAAGCCACGTTTGGCCTTTTTATTTGGATGAAGGGGAATAGGTATTATTAGGTCGTATGCTATTGGTGCATTGTTTTTAATTGTATGCCCTACTTGCTTTCCAAGTTCCGTTCCCAATACCTTATTGCCACGGTATTTGATGCCATGTAGCAATTGCTGCACACGCTCCCCTTTACGATAAAAGTACAATGAATAGGCATGTTTTATTTGACATCGTCCCCACATCATAGCCGAAATGGCATTATCATCTGGTTTCATTTCAAAGTAGGTTTTCGGAAGCCGCTGCATGCATAGTTGACATATTTCAACTTCGTTTTCAAATAAATGCTGTCCGCAGTTAATACATATCTTAGGGTAAAATAATTCGCTAAAGCAATTGACGACATGCCTAAGTTTAGTGTTTAATACCATGTTTATTAGCTTTATACGTAATTTACAAAAAGCTTCGTGTATAATCAAGAACGATGTGCCTTTAGCTTTCTTAACAATCAATTAACCATCTCGTAAATTGGTGTTAATAATCAGGTAACATTAGAGCTATATGTTTGTCATCAAATAAAACAAGACAATTATGAAAGCACAGATATTATTAATAGCCGCATTATTTTTATTCGCATCAAGTACACTTGCAAATGACAAGAACGATGTAAAAGAAAAAGTAAGTGCCGCTAATGCCATCACATCTATTTCGGGTACAATTACTGATGAAGTAAGCGGAGAAAGTTTAGTGGGCGTTAAAATCGTTCTTGAAGGAACTGACAAAGTTGCTTATACTGATTTTGATGGCATGTTTAAATTTGAAGGAATTTCAAACGGTGTTTATACCATGTCAGTTGATTATGTGTCATACAAAGATAAAGCACAATCGATAGATACTAAGAAAACTAGTGATGTGGCGATAAAACTAAAGGCTAGTTTGTAAGCAAAAATATTTTAATAAAAAATAGCGACTCAGTTTGGGTCGCTATTTTTTTTGCTTGTATTTGTCAGTAAATCAGTAAGAAGTAAAACTTAACATTGAAAAATCAGTACAATCTTTAGCAATTGTAAATTTAATGTTAACTTTGTGTTAATCTTTATGGATTTCATTACGTATTATTGATACGCATAGAGCTAATACACACAGGGCTTTTGGGAGATTAATATTAACTATAAAATGAAATCATATGAATAAGTTAGTTATTTTATTCGCACTTCTAGTTGGAATATCTTCTTTGGTTAATGCTCAATTAATCGAAAAGGAGGGTATGTTTTATGATCAAGATAATAAGCTTTACACAGGCGTTTATATCGAATATTTCGAATCAGGAAATAAGAAAGTTGAGATGAATGTTGTCAATGGTGAAAAAAATGGAGTTACAACTCTTTACTTTGATAACAAACAAGTAAATGAAGTACGTTCATTCAAAAATAATAAGATGGATGGAACTTGGTTTACCTATGATGAAAATGGAACCAAAACCGGTGAAGCTAACTATAAAGATGGCTTAAAAGATGGAAAGTGGTTTATCTGGGATGAGAAAGGCATTATGCGTTATGAGATGTTATATGCTAAGGGAGAGAAGGTAGGATCGTGGAAAATTTGGAACGAAACCGGTGAATTGATTGCACAAAAAGATTATTAAACTCTCGTAATATAATAGAATTGGCGGATCGTTGGGGTCCGCCTTTTTTATTTATATCCAATTCAAATAGTTGATGCTCAAACCGACCTAGCACATTTTTTAGTAAATTTCAGTACTTAAAAAATACATCATGAAGCGAAGAGATTTTATAAGAACAGGTGTTGGAGCAGGTTTATTAAGCGGAGCATTCCCTTTATTTGGAGGTTTAGATCAGGTTTATGGTAAGCCAGCAACGGCTAATTACGACTTAGCAGCTGTGCGAGGTGGAAATGGACCAGATATGTTCGACAGAGCTATTGAGGCGATTGGTGGAATTTCGAACTATGTAAAATCGGGTCAGAAAGTGGTAGTTAAACCTAATATTGGTTGGGACGCGCCACCCGAAAGAGCTGCTAACACTAACCCTGAGCTTGTTGGGCACATTGTTAAACGTTGTGTTGAGGCAGGTGCTTCCGAAGTGTATGTGTTTGATAATACTTGTAATAAGTGGGATAGATGTTATCGAAATAGCGGCATTAAAGCAGAAGTGGAAGCTGCAGGAGGTAAAATGGTGCCAGGTAATACGGAGACATTTTATAAGGAGATAGATATACCCAATGGCGTTAAGCTGAAAAAAGCCAAGGTGCACAAATTGATTCTCGAATCGGATGTTTTCATTAATGTTCCCGTGATGAAGCATCATAGTAGCACACGTATTTCTTTAGCTCTTAAGAATCTGATGGGCGTAGTATGGGATCGTAAATTCTATCATTCAAACGATTTACACCAGTGTATAGCTGATTTTTATACGGCGGTTAAACCTGATTTAAATATCATTGATGGTTATAACATGATGACCAAGAATGGGCCACGTGGTGTATCTGTTGCTGATGTTACGAACCTAAAGGCATTAATTGCATCAACTGATATTGTAGCTGCCGACGCTGCTGCTGCAAAAATGTTTAGCTTAGAACCTGCCGATATAGGACATATTCAAATTGCTCATGACATGAACTTGGGTAATATGAATTTGGAAGAACTAAGTATTAGTAAGCAAAAGATGGCGTAACCATAGTGTCGTTTTTAAAATCGCAATAATGACTTATAAGACTTTAAAAAGAACAAGAGTGGTGCTTTCACTCTTGTTTTTTATTTTGACTCTGTCCCTGTTTTTGGATATCTATGAGAAGTATGCAAATGAAACGGTTGAGGAGATATTATTTCTGCAGATGGTTCCTTCTTTGCTGAAATTTATCCAAACCTTAGCTTGGGGAGCTATTGGATTTTTTATAGTTCTATTAATCACTTTGCTGATTGGTCGAGCGTACTGTAGTACGGTCTGTCCTCTTGGGATTTTGCAAGATATATTTAGTTACATTGCTCGAAAACGTTCAAGTCGTAAGCTATTTTATAAAAAGAAAAAGGGTTATCCCGCACTTCGCTATTCTATTCTTGGAATTACTGTTGTTAGTATGTTTGCCGGCTTCAATTTGTTTATAACTCTTCTTGATCCTTATAGTAACTTTGGGCGGATTGTTACCTATTTAATTCGGCCTATAATTGTTGGTATAAATAATTTATCAGCATTGGCTCTGCACAAATTTGAAGTATATAACCTCAATCCGGTGAAATTAGTAGCAGCTCCCTGGTTCGTAATTACCTTATCATTGGCCTTACTTATTACAATAGCATACATGTCGTATAAGCGGGGGCGATTATTTTGTAATACCCTTTGTCCTGTTGGTTCACTCCTAGGTTTAATGTCTAAGGTATCCTTCCTGAAAATTAAGTTTGATACCGACAAATGCACTAAATGTGGCAGTTGCATTGGTGTTTGTAAAAGTGAATGCATTGATGTAAAAAACATGAAGGTTGATCATTCTCGCTGTGTCGATTGTTTTAATTGTTTAGATGTATGTCCTGAATTGGCTTTAGATTTAACATCAAAAAAAGAGAAGAAAAACACCATCAATTCAACAAGTGAGGATAAGGGAAGAAGGGTTGCAATAGCTACGGGTCTTAGTTTGTTAGTTGGTTCAAAAGTATTAGCAGAGCTTAAGAAACCAATTGATACTTCTAAACTTCTGATAAATGAAAAGGACTACCCCGTGGCACCTCCAGGAGCAATTGGAATTAACCGGTTTAATGAAATTTGTACAGGATGCGGCCTGTGTGTGGCAGCTTGTCCTACTCAAGTTCTTCAGTCAGCTACGATGCAGTATGGCTTAAAAGGATTTATGCAACCGCATATGGATTACCTTTCTGGTTATTGTAATTTTGATTGTCGTGGTTGTGGAAATGTTTGTCCAACAGGTGCTATTTTAAGTATTCCCATTGAAGAGAAACAGCAGACGCAATTGGGTAAAGCTGTGTTTGTCAAAGAAAACTGTGTGGTTTACACCGATGGAACTGACTGCGGAGCATGTTCAGAACATTGTCCGACAAAGGCAGTTAATATGATTCCTTATGAAGGAAAATTGTTAATTCCAGAGGTTGATCAGGATATTTGTATTGGTTGTGGCGCTTGTGAATATCCTTGCCCGGTAGATGCTCCTTATAAAGCTATCTACGTAAATGGTAATGCTGTTCATCAAGTGGCTGATAAACCCAAAGAGGAAGAAAGTTTATCGGTTCCTGTTGAGGATGATTTTCCGTTTTAATCTATATTGAGTTCTTTGGTCTTGATTCATTCAAGACCAAAGAACTTATTTTGTCTCGAAAAGATTAGTTTAATAATGTATCCGTAAACGCTAAGGTTTCAATAAGATCATCTTCATTATTAAATTTCACTTTGTTTTTTTTGATATAGGATTTTATTTCTGGTTTTATATTTGGAAATAAGTCAAGAAGGTCTTTTTTAGAAGTAAATGATTGCAGAGTATTATTATCAATTGAAATGAAGTAAATAGGACTGATAGATACAAATTTTGCCTTTTTAGCTTCTTGATATGGTTCTGGGCTTTTTGCTTTTATCAAATTAATTCGATGTTTTTTATAGAAGGAAATATGATCTGTAGTTGCAAGACGCTCGAGATAGCATCTTTTTTGTTTTTTGTTTTTAAAATTGTCAATATAGAGAAAATCATGATTACCTATTGAAAAGTGGGTAAACAGCTTATTTTTGGGAATTACTCGATATTTCTCGTCGATCTCGATTTCCATGTCTTCACTGTAAATATTAAAGCGTAAGTGTAGATCTGTATATATCTGATCATCAAACGTCAATTGGTGATCATACTGATCGTTCGTAAGATATGGTGAGCCTTCATATTGTTCCTCAGTTTCGCCTTCAATTATTTGAAGTTTATCATATTCATCGAATAGCGCAGGTAGACCTCCTGTGTGTTGACCGATTATACCATTGTTGAAAAATGAGCCGAATACCAAAATCATTAATAGTACAGTTGATTTAATTTTCATAATTTTTGATTTAAGTTATAGGGTTTTTAATTTAACAAAAATCATTCCAATTACAATCTGTAAAAATATATCCATAACTTTATACCATTAATTAGAGATACTAGAGATCGTTAGTACTTCGAATATATGATAAAAATGACTCAATACTTAATACTTCAACACCCAGGGCATAATCGAGTTTATTATAATGTAGCAGGCGAGTTGGCTTTGGCTGAACTTCAAATTGCTGGCTCTAAATTTGAAACACCATGCAGAGCTGTTAGGCTTATTGAAATAGCTGAGATTCGATATTTATCATTTGAAGTTGAAAGTGAACTATCCTCGAATGATATAGGTGTACTGTCTCGCCTATCATTTGTATTCGCAATTTATAAAGTACTTAATATTGATGGCGAAGAATGTTTGAAGCCTATAGCAATAAAAGATTATGCTTATGTTGATGCTAAAATAAGCTCTTTATTAAAGTATCCCGGTAAAACAAATGAACTGTTTACAAAAATGATGGTGAATGTGGCTTTGTTATCAAGTAACTTCAACTATGATACAAATATTCAATTACTCGATCCTGTAGCTGGACGTGGCACAACTTTATTCGAAGCGAGTGTTTATGGTTTTAATGCTACGGGAATAGAGATTGAAAGTAAATCGGTGCATGAAGCCACTGTTTTCTTTAAGAAGTTTATTCAAACTGAACGATATAAACACCAAAATGATAAAAGGCAAATTTCGGGAAACAACAAGAAGGAAGCAATTTACGTTCAGGAATTTGAGTTTGCGCCCACAAAAGAAATGTTTAAAATAGAGGAGTTAAAACGAAAGCTAGCCTACGTAAACGGATCTTCACAAAATGTAGAGAGCTATTTCAAGGCGAATACCTTTCATTTGATAGTTGGTGATTTACCCTATGGTATTGCCCATGGCAACAGTTCAACACATCGATCTGCTTCAATTACACGTAACCCATCCGAAATGATAGAGCAATGTGCTGATGGTTGGTTTAAGGTTTTGAAAAAAGGTGGTGTTATTGTGCTAGCCTGGAATGTATTTGTGGCAGCGAAGGTGAAACTGGAACAGATTTTATCAAGCCATGGTTTTGAAGTTCTTTCGGAAGACCCATATGCAAATTTTGAACACATGGTTGATAAATCTATAAAAAGGGATATAATTGTAGCTCGTAAAATATAGATAAAGAAAGCCTAGACCGCATGAAATTCGAAAATGTTCAAATAAAAAATGAATACAGACATCGTATAAATAAAACCATCGACTATATCGATGCCAATTTCTCAAAGCAATTTACGCTTGACGAATTAGCCGCGGTTGCTAATTTTTCTAAGTTTCATTTCCATCGTATTTTCCAGGGTGTTGTTGGCGAAACACCTTTTAATTTTATTACCAGAGTACGCCTTGAACGAGCTGCTAATTTGCTGAAAAGTAATGTTGATTTGCCCATTACCGAAGTTGCTTTTCGCTGTGGTTACTCCGATGCATCCGTTTTCTCACGTAAGTTTAAGCAACAGTTTAAGCAAAGTGCAACGCAATTTCGAACAGCTAAAGAAAATAGCAAGATCAGTCAAGTCAATAGCAAGCTCCAACAAGCTGATGATAGTCTTTCCATGTACATTTGTGCAAGTACTAACACTATTAAATGGAAGACTAATATGGAATTAAACAAAGGAGTTGAAGTGAAAACACTTCCGGAAAGAACAGTTGTTTATGTGCGTCACATTGGACCATACAAAGGTAACGAAGAATTATTTAAAGGTTTATGGAACAAGCTTTTTGCATGGGCAGGCCCAAGAGGTTTGGTTGGCAATCCTAATATGGTTTCCATGGCTGTTTATCACGATGACCCTAACATTACAGAGGAAATGAAATTGCGCACCAGCATTTGTATCAGTGCCCCAGAAGATACCAAAGTCGATGGTGAGGTTGGTAAAATGAGAATCGAAGGTGGTCAGTACATGGTAGCCCGATTCGAAGTTGATGCAACACAGTTTGCCGAAGCATGGCAATGGGTTTATTCTAGTTGGATGCCAGCCAGTGGTTACCAACCCGATGACAAACCATGTTTTGAAATGTACAATGAAGAACCTAAGAATGGTATTTTTACTGTTGATATTTGTGTGCCAGTAAAACCTTTGTAGTTATTTAAACTAAGAAAGGATGCTTTGTGAGCATCCTTTTGTTTTATGGTCGTATTGATTGAAGTCGCTTGTTTAATCGTCTCAATTTAAAGGTCTCGAAGTATCTAATTATTTTCCTTAGCACATCAAAATAAAGAGTGATGTAAAAGAAAGCAATCCAGAGCCAAATGATTAAAGTATTAAACAAGGCTGTTGGTATGGATAGACCGAGTACGTTTTTTGATGGTGAATAAAAATGTGCTCTTCCCAAATGAGAAACTGGATCTTTAAAAATAGGATGTTTCTTTTGGATGATGGAGTTGGAGCTAGTTTCTATTTGTTGAAGTTCCCGTTTGTTTAATACCAGTTCCTCAATAGCTTCATTCTGATAAGTCTTTTTGAATTCAAGAAATGCTTCTTTTGAGCCAAACTCATTAATTAGTTGACTAAATAATTGATCCTTCTCTTTCTTGGCTTCTCTATATTCTGTCTGTTGAACAACCCTTTCTGTTTTCAAGAATTTATCAAGTCTGTTATAAGTATCTTCCGAAAAATTAGCTCGACCACTTAAAAAGAATGATAAAGCAGGGTAATGTGTTGTTTTTACATCCAGTAACTTCTGGATCTCATTGATTAGCAATTGGGATTGAGATTGTAATTCCTCAGTTTCACCCTGGCTACGTAATTTTTTACAGACCTTATTTAGGGTTATTAATTCCGGAATAAGTAAAGTGCTTTTATACGATGATGTACTTATCCTTTTCTCAACATCAAAAAATAATCGTTCGTATTTATTGTTGCAGAATTGGTTAACAGCCAGTGCTTCGTACGACCATCTTGAGGTCATGCAATCACCAATGCGAGGAACATACTCTTCGGATGCAATGGTACGATGCAGTTTGTCAAACCCAACAATTACACCACTAAACAAGAGTTGAGGAACTAGTATCAGAGGTATTAGTATGTAAATTGTTACGACTGAATTTAAACCACTACTAATATTTAAACCAATCATATTGGCAAAACAAGCGGTACTTAATAAGATCAACCAATAGCTTAGTGTTAGCCCCTGTACCTCAAGTATGTAATTGCCGATTAAAACAAAACTTAATGTCTGTATAGCTGAGATGATGAACATGATAACCACCTTGGCATTAAGAAAACTAGATCGGCTCAGGTTCAGAAAGGATTCACGTTGTAGCAGTCTTTTGTCTTTAAATATCTCTTCGGCACTCACTGTTAGTCCAAGAAAAAGAGAAACCACAACCGACATAAATAAATAGGCTGGTAAATTAACGTTATTGCTGAAAACGTAAGTTGATTCATTGCCGCCATCGCCACTAATAAACTTTGTAAAAAAGCCAAGTATTAATGCCAAAATAGGCGCTTCAAGCATGTTAATCAGAATGTATTGCTTGTTCTTTATTTTCGATAAAAAATCACGTTGAAAATAAATTTTGAACTGCTCTAAACGCCCTGGGATATTATAAAGGTTATGCGGAAGTCTTTCTTTCTTCTGATTTTGGCCTTTTTGCTTCCACTCAAATTTGCTTTCAAACTTTTCAATGTAGTGATCATACCACTCTTCTGGTGAAACTTTCCGTTGACGAATAAACTTTCCGTACGGATTTACCATACGCGACTCAATAATACGAAGTGGTTGTTCGGTTTGCACATTACCACAGATGTAACACTCGCTCTCATCAGGGTTGACGTAATTAGCCATCTTTTTAAAGTAAGTGATGGCATCGGTAGGATTCCCGTTATAAATGATGCGCCCGCCTTTATCAATGATCAGTAGTTTGTCAATGAGTTTGTATAAATCGCTACTTGGTTGATGTATATTAATGATAACCAAACGCCCTTTTAAAGTTTGACGTTTCAATAATACCATAACTTTTTCCGAATCCATTGAGGATAAACCCGATGTTGGTTCATCAACAAATAGTATAGAAGGTTCGCGAATTAGTTCAAGGGCAATATTAAGTCGTTTACGTTGGCCTCCGCTTAAAATTTTATTCAAAGGAGAACCTACAACTAAATCACGAGCTTCAACCAAATCAAAATCGTGAAGTCCTTTTTCAACCAACTCATTAATTTCTTCTTTGGATAAATGACTGAAGCACAAGCGGGCATTGTAGTATAAATTCTCAAATACCGTTAACTCTTCCTTTAATAAATCATCCTGAGGTACATATCCGATAACACCTTGAAGAGATTCATCTTCACTATTGACATCGTAACCATTTATGGTTATTTGTCCATTATCTAATTTTAAATTACCATTCAGAACATTGAGCAAGGTTGATTTACCTGTTCCACTACCTCCCATGATACTCACCAGTTGTCCCGACCTTCCGGTAAAGCTAAATGGATGAATGCCAATGGTACTTGAATTAAATTTGTATTCAATGTCGATGGCTCGATAAACAATACGTGCCCGATCGGGGCGAGCAATAAATTTTTCTGAAATGGTTCCGTAATATACCGGCGAAATACGCGATGTTTTAATTACTGATCCAGGCGATAAAGCTGCTGCTCGATTTTGCTCAATAATATGACCATTCAGATATAAATTTCGGCTACCTGAATAACGGAACACAAATTGATTGGTGGCTTTAATGTGTAGAACCCAAACAAAAATTTGCTGTTTAGGATTGTAGATGTGCTTTATATCTTCTTCAGGCTTTTCTTGCTGACCACTAATTAAAAGAAGTCGATCTTTTGATTCTACGTCTAAAGGATAACCCACAATAAAATCTCGAAGGTTTTTATATTCATCTTCTTCGAGTTTTAAATGTACTGCTAGTGCATCGGTAAACAGCCCCTCTTCATCAGATACGTGTTCGTCGCGCATGATGAAATTAAGCATGTTGGTAACCAATAGGAATTTGGTGCTTTGCTCTAGTTCTTGATTTAATTGATCGCAAATGGTTTTAAGCAGATGCATGTTAGATGATACCTGCTTTTCGCGCTTGGCCTGATCCTTACTGTACGAGTTCTCATGATATTTCTCAACATAAAAATCGTAGCGTTCTATGGCTTGGTCAACAAACTCACTATTTAGGTTACGCGAAAGGAAATTTTTCACCTCTACTACCCCCTGACCAGTTTCCTGTTCTTCTCTTTGGTCGGTTAGTAAGGCGAAAATTTGCATTAAGGCCTCTAGTAGCAATTCACTCATGCAATCGGGTTTTACTTTGGTCAGTCAAGATAATAATTTTTCATTGACTTGCTGAAATAAAAAAGGGAAACCATACGGTTTCCCTAGTATATTGTCATATGTGCTATAAATTACGATACAAACTTCTCGCGCACTACAGCTACGTTGTCTTCAATGGCTTTTAGTTGATCTTGCGTTATACTTCCACTGTCGATGCTGTTATAAATCTCGTTTAAGATTTTTAGATCCTCAATGGTAGCTTTTACATCTTCGTTTGTTGCATGTTCTTTTAAGATTGTCATCAACTTATTCAACGGCTCTTTTTGTTCCATAATTATTGAAACCATTTCACGATTGTTGAATGTATCCTCTGATATGTGTGTTGAAATGTACAAAGCTTCAACCCAACTACCTGCAATTACCAACATTGAAACAGAGCTACGATCATTCTTATTTAAATACTCATAGGTATCGTAGAATGAATTGGTGATAACATCTACCATTTGATCCTTGTTGTCAAGGTTGTTTTCAATGGTAGTTAATAAGTCTTTATCCAAAGCAGCAGAAATATCCAGTTTGTCAATTAGCTTTTTTGAAGCATTCATAAAGTCAACTGTTTCTTGCTTTTGGTTGTAGGTGCTGGCATAACTTAAATCAGCACTATAAATACCCAGGTTCAAGGCTTGATTTTTTTCAGTGAAATACTTATCAACATTACTTACCGGGTTGGATAAAGAAAGTATGTAAGATGCTTCAATGCGATTTAACATTTCAGTTACTTCAAATGAAGTAGGAAGCGGATAAACAAATTCTCTCACTTCTTTCTCTACGATTTCCTTTTTAATTTCTGGGGCTTTTTGTTCTGACGATTTTTTATTACCCATGTTGCAAGAAGCCAATACGACTATTGTTGCAATTATTATTGATGCGATTGAAAAAGTACGTCTCATTTCTTTAGGTCTTTTTAATTTCCACAAATATAACTGAATTTGAAAATAATTTGTTTCGTGAGGTTTTATTTTTATTTCAATTTCTTATCATTTTATCATATTTCTGTAATTTCCACATCTTTTTTCACTATTTGTTGTTAATTGGGAGGACTTAATTCGTTTTAGAAAATGCAAAATCAAACCAAAGGAGTTTTATTAGCTGGAACAACAGCTATTTTATGGGGAGTATTGGCCATTGCTTTAAAAGTATCTTTAAAACATTTCGATGCCTATACCGTGGTATGGTTTCGTTTTTTTGTTGCAAGTATAATTTTAGCAGGATATTTTGCGATTAAACAACCTGAACTTTTAAAGATTTATAAGAAACCACCTTGGATGATGCTATTAGCAGCAGTGCTACTTGGTGGTAATTATATTGGTTACATGCAAGGCGTCAATTATGCTGGCCCTGCGGTAACCCAAGTGGTGATTCAAGCTGGGCCGGTACTATTAGGTTTAATTGGTTTCTTATTTTTTAAGGAATCAATAAATGCTTTGCGCGCATTGGGTTTTGGAATTGCAGCTATTGGTTTCATCCTATTCTATGTTTATCAATTAAACGCAGCTATTGCTGATAAAGATGAACTTATAAAAGGTGTAGCTTGGATACTATTTGCTGCTTGCTCATGGACAGGGTATGCGGTTGTCAATAAACGTTTGGTCACTAAATGGCCTCCACACCAAATCAACCTTATTGTTTTTGGCTTACCTGTTTTGTTGTTTTTACCGTTGGTGAATTTTTCACAGTTTGCTATGCCCCATGAACCTTGGGTTTGGTTGTTGATGGTTGCACTAGGGCTTAATACTGTTGTTGCTTATGGCACATTGTCCGCCTCTTTTAAATATGCTGAAGCAAACCGGATTAGCATTGTTATTACCATGAACCCAATTATTACATTCTTATTGCTCGAGGTGCTTTTATTGATGGATACGCAATG
The DNA here is from genome assembly GCA_025499625.1 of Carboxylicivirga fragile. Taxonomy (GTDB): domain Bacteria; phylum Bacteroidota; class Bacteroidia; order Bacteroidales; family Marinilabiliaceae; genus Carboxylicivirga; species Carboxylicivirga fragile. Next base: position 54,705 of record JAFMVD010000011.1, read on the forward strand.
GTTCCCTATCAAAGAAGTACCTTTTATGGCCTATGTTGGGGCAGCACTAGTTTTAGTTGGAGCAATTCTAGCGGTTGGAATAAAGGGGAAAGCTAAGTAGTTCCTCGCCGGCTTATTAATACAATGTTATATTCTTTTTCAATGAATTGAAAATAATGATACAGTCGAAAGTTAAATTCAATACCGTAATCCGTATTTAAATCATACGGTATGTGAGTTTCGTAAAAGTCGCCATAGTGAAGAGGATTACCATGCCTGATGTTCCACTCTATGGTGTATCTGTTATTCCATTGTTTGTAATACTCATCCGAATAAAACCATTGAGGATGTGGTTGAGTTACTAAATAGGTTTCAAAACGTGAGTCAAAAACAATGAGTTCGTACTCAACTGAGTCATTCTGAGCAATACTAATTTCATGTTTGTCATTTTCACTATTACTACTGTGCTTTGCACTCTGACACGAAACAAACAAAAGTAATAGAAATAATATTTGGAATAAATACTTCATAAGTCGGTTGTTTAAAGCTTAATTAAAGGTAGTAAATTCTCATTCATTTGTAAAGATTAATTAACAGCTCCTTATGGTTTGTCTTACAATTCAAAATCTTAAAAAGTGTTTCATTTCAGAATTGTTTTAAATATGGACTTTAATGCTAAAAATTGTAAATAAATCGTAGCATCCGATCATATTTTTATATTTTTGCACCTCCAATTAAAGAAATAATTCTATAAATATAAATACATGAGTTATAAAGCCGTGTCAGCAGCGGAAGCTGTTAAAGTAATTAAGTCTGGAGATAGAATTCATTTGAGTAGTGTCGCTGTTACACCTCATAAACTTATTCAAGCCATGGTTGATCGTGGCCGCAATAAGGAATTTGTGGATGTAAAAATTCAACATATTCATATTGAAGATAAAGTTGATTTCGCTGATCCTGAGTTTGAAGGAATCTTTGTGTCGGAGCAATTTTTTGTGGGAGGCAACCTTCGTAAGCAAACACAAGCTGGTTATGCCGATTATATTCCGGTATTCTTGAGTGAAACACAGAAGTTAATGCGCGAAGGATACCTAAAGGTTAATGTGGCGATGATCATGTGTTCGAAGCCTGATAAGCATGGATTTGTTTCGTTGGGAACTTCGGTAGATGCTACAAAAGCTGCTATCGAGTGCGCTGATGTTGTAATTGCTGCTGTTAATCCAAATGTGCCGCGTGCATGGGGTGATGCTATTTTTCACAAAAGTGAGATTGATTATTTTGTTGAAGATGATAGCCCATTGTACACACATGACATGGGTAACTTAACTGAAACAGACATTGCCATTGGTAAGAATGTTGCAGAATTAATTGAGGATGGAGCTTGTTTGCAAATGGGTATTGGTGGTATTCCAAATGCCGTTTTAGCTCAGCTTGGAAATCACAAAGATTTAGGTGTACACACTGAGATGTTTGCTGATGGAATTCTTCCTTTGGTTGAATCAGGAGTTGTTAATGGACGTCGTAAACAAATTGATCCAGGTAAGATGGTAGCATCTTTTCTAATGGGATCGCAGGAGCTTTATGACTTTATTGATGACAACCCAATGGTTGCCATGATGGATGTTCGTCACACAAACAGTGTGAATGTAATTCGTCAGAACGATAAAGTAACAGCAATTAACTCTGCATTAGCGGTTGATATTACTGGTCAGGTATGTGCCGATTCAATTGGTACAACTCACTATTCAGGTGTTGGTGGTCAGATTGACTTTATTCGTGGAGCGGGTTATTCAAAAGGTGGTTTACCAATTATTGCAATGCCTTCTGTAACGGCTAAAGGCATGTCAAAAATCGCCCCAACATTACTTGAAGGTTCAGGTGTAGTAACAACTCGTGCCAATATGCACTGGTTTGTAACTGAGTATGGAGCGGTTAACTTGTATGCTAAAACAATGCAAGAGAGAGCCAAAGCAATTATTTCGGTTGCTCATCCTGATCACCAGGAAATGCTTGACAAAGCAGCATTTGAGCGCTTTGGATCGCACTACCGTTTTGTTAAGAAATAGTAGAATACAAGCATTATATGTAAAAAGGCAGTCAAAATTGACTGCCTTTTTTATTGTCATTCATCAAAAACTGTACCTAAATTGTCGGTTTTGACGAATTAATCTTAATTTTGTTGAAAGGCAAACCGCTTGTCTTGCGAATGAAGAAATAAAATCTGATTCTGTCGGTGGACGGTATGTTATGAGAAAAGATTATTAGGGATGTTAAAACAGAATTTACAACAAAAGCTTCTTCAAAAATTATCACCTCTTCAAATTCAGGTGATAAAATTACTTGAGATACCAACAGCTCAATTAGAGCAACGTATTAAAAAAGAAATTGAAGAAAATCCGATTTTAGAATTGGAACGAGAGCAATCTGATCCGGATAAGGATGAGCCTGAAGTTCGTGAAAAAGAATCAGAAAAGGATGAGTTGTCGATTGATGAATACATCAACAATGAAGATATTCCTGCATACAAGTTGCAATCGCGTAATTTTTCGAAGGATGATAAACATGAAGATATTCCTTTTTCAACAGGAGCTACTTTTCATGAGCACCTTGTGGCGCAATTGGGCTTACGTAGATTAAACGACAGACAAAGAGACATAGCTGAATACATCATTGGTAACATTGATGAAGATGGCTACCTGCGTCGTGAAATTGATGAGATTATAGATGATTTGGCATTTGCGCAAAATATTGAAGTGGATGAGCGTGAAACCCTAGATGTACTTGAAGTTATTCAGGATTTTGATCCGGCTGGTGTGGCTGCTCGTGATTTACAAGAGTGTTTGTTGCTTCAGATTCAACGCAAGGATCGTACTTTCCCGGATGTGGAAAATGCTTTTCAAGTGCTGAAGTATCATTTTGATGAATTCACTCGCAAGCACTACGATAAAATAACTAAGCGCTTACACATCGACGAAGATGAGTTAAAAGATGCTTTAGCTGAGGTATTAAAACTGAATCCTAAACCTGGTAGTTCGTACAGTAATACCATGGCAAAAACGGTTCAGCACATTATTCCTGATTTTATCTTAGAGATTGAGGATGAGAAATTCCAGCTAAGCTTAAACAATCGGAATGTGCCAGAACTACGTATTAGCAATACTTATGCTGATATGTTGGAGGATTACAGTGCCAATAAGAAAAATCAAACGAAGGATAAGAAAGATGCGGTGATGTTTGTTAAGCAGAAGTTGGATTCTGCGAAATGGTTTATTGATGCCATTAAACAACGTCAGAATACTTTAATGGTAGTTATGGAAGCTATTATCGATTATCAGAAGGCTTATTTTGCCGAGGGCGACGAAACAAAATTAAGGCCCATGATTTTGAAAGATATTGCCGAAATTACCAATCTGGATATTTCAACAATATCACGCGTATCGAACAGTAAATACATTCAAACACATTTTGGTATTTTTTCTCTAAAATATTTCTTCTCTGAAGGAATGCAGACAGACACGGGAGAGGAAGTTAGTACGAGAGAGATCAAGAAAATATTGGAGGAATGTATTAGTAATGAAAACAAGCGAAAACCGCTTACAGATGATAAGTTGGCTAGTATTCTGAAGGAAAAATCTTATAATATTGCTCGACGAACAGTAGCTAAATACCGTGAACAATTAGGAATTCCTGTGGCGCGTTTGCGTAAAGAATTATAAAGCCCTTTCATTATTTATGAGTTATTTCTCAAAAATCATCTCAACCATCCTTCACCCTTTGGTTATTCCAATATTAGGTTTATTTCTAATATTTAATGTGGGAGGTCATTTCTCATACATGCCAGCCGATCATCAACGCATTGTTTATCTGATTGTGTTTTTAAGCACATGCATATTGCCACTTAGCATTATGCCACTCTTTCTTTTGCTTGGTGTAATAAAAAGTATGTATATGAAGGAGCGGAAGGAACGTATACTGCCTCTAATTTTTACGGGTTTGTTCTACTTACTTGGTTACTTTTTCCTACTGCGCATTTCTGTAGTCCCATCATTTATTAAGGGATTTATGTTGGCAACAATCATTGCTATTTCGGTGGCTATGCTCATTAATTTATTTTGGAAAATAAGCATGCACATGATCGGAATTGGTGGGCTGACAGGTGCTATATTAGCTCTTTCAATGCGTTTTGGTTTGGATGTATGGATTGTTTTTTCACTGATTGTCATCTTTTCAGGTCTGCTTGGTTCCGCTCGACTCTATTTAAAAGCGCATTCGCCATTGCAAGTCCACGCTGGTTATTTTTTAGGCGCCATCATCGTTTTTTACGGCATTCTGCTATAACCTATTGCCCAATTAGCCTTAGGAATCGATTCCACAATGAAATGTTTCTTTTCTCTTTAATGAGGTGCTTGTATTGTTCTAAGTCAGCAATCATTTCCTCTGCAAGCTGATAGCGATGGTTGATATTGTCAATTAAATCTTTACCAAGTACCTGATCATAGGTGTTATCTCTTACTTTTACCGATGCTGGTTTTTGCGTTGCCTTATTTATAATATCAAAAAACTCTTGTCGCATTGAAGGACGTTTTTTAATGGGGTAAGATAGTTGTAGTTGAAGCAACATGTCGACCTCACAATCGACAAAAGGCGGACTTCCTGCGATCATCTCATATAGCATTATTGCAAGCGCATAGAGGTCGCTTGATGGTGATACCAATTGCATCTTGTTTGTTAACTGTTCGGGTGGGCTATAGGCTAACGAAAAGCGATTGTGATTATTGCTTATTGGGTAATGCGCTGCTTTTTCAAGCTTAGTGATAAGTACTTTGTCAGCATTCCATTTTGAAGGATGAAGGTCAATAGTGTCTCTGATTAGGATATTGGATGGTTTAATGTCGAGATGAAGCACCTTATGCTTATGAAGTTCCGCCAGTGCTTCAAGTATTTTAATTGCAAGCGAAATAAAAAAGGATTCAGGGAGCTTATGGTAGAGTTTACGAGTTTCAAGTATTGTTTTTAAGCTCGTTCCTTCAAGCAATTCACTAACCATATAAGTAACACCTCCAATACGAATAATATCAATGGGATTATTAATATTAGGGTGAACTATAGAAAGTAGTGTATTGTAGGCTGATGGCTTGGAAAAGGTATCGCTGCATTTATAAAGTAATACTTTATGCTCATCATGTGCGCGATAAGCGATAAAATCTCGTTTATTTTTTTCTGATAAATCTAGCTTGTATGTATGATGTATGCCTTTAAGTTCGGTCATTCAAGCATCCTTATTTTATTACAATATCACTTTTTTATTTTATTCAACAAAAAAAAGGGAACCCATTGTTGGATTCCCTTGTATATCAATTGTGAATAATATTCTAAAATTCAGCTGTTTTAGGTGCTCTAGGGAATGGTATCACGTCGCGGATGTTACCCATACCAGTTACAAATAACATCATGCGTTCAAATCCTAAACCAAAGCCACTGTGCTCAACCGATCCAAAACGACGCGTATCTAAATACCACCACATTTCTTCTTCTGGAATATCCATCTCTTTCATTCGGCCAGTAAGCTTTTCGAGGCTATCCTCACGTTGCGATCCGCCAATGATTTCACCAATTTGAGGGAAAAGAACATCCATTGCTCTAACTGTATTTCCATCGTCATTAAGTTTCATGTAGAATGCCTTAATATCTTTCGGATAATCAGTTAAGATAACTGGTTTCTTAAAGTGCTTCTCAACTAAGAAGCGTTCGTGTTCCGATTGAAGATCACTTCCAAAACCAGTGATAGGATATTTAAATTTACCTTTCTTATTAGGTTTTGAATTCTTCAAAATATCAATGGCTTCGCTATATGTCAAACGTATAAAGTCGTGAGCTAAAACAAACTCCAACTTCTCGATCAATTCCATCGAGCGTTCATCTGCTTTTTTGTTTTTCTCTTCTTCTTGTAAGCGTTGGCTCAAGAATTTAAGATCATCCGAGCAATTGTCTAGCGCATATTTGATGAGGTATTTCAGGAATTCCTCAGCCAAATCCATGTTATCGTCCAGGTTGTAGAAAGCCATCTCAGGCTCAATCATCCAAAACTCAGATAAGTGACGTGTTGTATTTGAATTCTCGGCACGGAAAGTAGGGCCAAAGGTGTAAATCTCACCCATTGCCAAGGCTGCTAACTCGCCTTCTAACTGACCTGATACCGTTAGGTTTGTGGCCTTACCAAAGAAATCTTTAGAATAATCAATCTGACCTTCCTCTGTTTTAGGCGTGTTATCAAGATCCAAGGTTGTTACCTTAAACATCTCACCAGCTCCTTCAGCATCCGATGCGGTAATGATTGGTGTGTGAATGTTTAGGAAGCCTTTTTTAGTGAAGAATTCATGCACGGCAAAAATCATTGAGTGACGAACGCGTGCAATCGCTCCAAAGGTATTCGTGCGAAAACGAAGGTGAGCAATCTCGCGTAAGAATTCTAAACTATGCTTTTTAGGCTGCAAAGGATACTTGTCAACATCACAATCGCCAAGTATTTCTATTTCTTTAGCTTGTATTTCAACTTTCTGCCCGCTTCCTGTCGATTCGCAAATTTCACCGATGATGGAAACCGAAGCACCAGTCGTGATACGTTTCAATAGTTCCTCGTCAAAATTAGGTACGTCAACAACTATTTGAAGATTATGGATGCATGAGCCGTCATTTAATGCTATAAAATTAACATGTTTATTCCCACGTTTGGTTCTAACCCAACCTTTAACATTTGTTTGTTGACCAATTTCACTTGTTTTAAGTAAATCAACAATTCTCGTCCGACGTTTCTGTTCCATAATTGTAAATCTTATATATTTTCAGGACTGCAAAATTAATGATTTGTTTTTATTGTAGCTTAATTTGATTATTAAATGCAAGCTTAATAGTGGTAATATCTGATAATTTTGCATAAAAAAAGGTGACTCATGTAAAATGGTCACCTTTTCAGACTGATTGAATCAGTTTATTTTTTAGAGAACATCTCCATTTTATTATCGTAATTAATGTAGTATTTTCCCTTTTCGAGAGAACCTACTTTTACTTCTTCAGCATAACCCTTAAATACAATGCCACCGTATTCGTCGTAAATCTCATACAATGTAGGTGCTGAAAAGTTAATGATGTCATCAACTCTAGTTGGTGAGAAAGTTACTTCAGCCTTGGTCGAAATAAATTTAACTTCTTCTGAATAACGTGGTTTTTTTCGGTAATCAACTTGCTTAAGGCGGAATCTGTTTTCACCTACATGCTGACGAACAGATGCTTTGTAATCACTGCCAGCACTATTTCCTGTACCATTAATTTCACCTACACGCACCCACTTATTCCATCTGAACTGCTCTATGATGTATGGTAACTCACCTGATTCACCTTTTGATGACCAAGTTAATTCACCATCCGTCACATTCATATTAGTAATTTCAAATGTGGCGCGAGCATTTAATACTTCAGGATTAAGTACCTTAGGAGCACAATCATCTTTGTATTTAATGCCAACACTAATGGCTTGTCCAATGGCAAATTGAAAAACGGAAAGATCCACTTCAAATGCACTTGAGTTTATTTCGTCTGTAGTTGTTTGCCCGTTCACGGTAACTTCGTACACGCAAAAACCAACACCAGATGCTGCAAAAGGATTTTTAACATAGAGGTTTTCCCCTTGAAAGGAACCCTTTAAGGTCATCTCTCCAGCACTTAAACTGCTAAAAGAAACAACTGCAACAAGACATGCAAATAATATTTTTTTCATGTAGGCCTGATTCAATGTTATTTTTTGGGTGATGCAATTTAAAAAAACATCCGCACCATTGCAAAATTTTAATTACCTGACAGCTAAAAAATCCACGATTAAGTAACTTTTCTTGATAAACAGCCCGTTTTACCCTTCGGGATCGAACCAATCGCCGTGTTCTTTTATCAAATTTATCAACTCATTTACAGCTTCTGCTTTAGGAAGATTGCGTTTTACCATCTCCCTATTCTTAAATAAGCTGACAGTTCCAGGCCCTGATCCAATGTAACCATAGTCGGCATCGGCCATTTCGCCAACACCATTTACGATACAACCCATCACGCCAACTTTTAAACCTTTAAGATGCGATGTTTTAGCTTTAATTTGTTTAGTTGTGTCTTGCAGATCGAATAAGGTTCGTCCACACCCCGGACAAGAAATGAATTCTGTTTTTGTAAATCGAACTCTTGATGCTTGTAAAATACCAAAGTTCGTCTCGTTTATGGTTTCCAGACTTATTGAACCTTCGTTCTTTAACAACAAGCCATCAACTAATCCATCCAGAAATAATATACCGGCATCTGCAGCCGCTTTAATTTGCAGATCTTCTGTATTATCCTCTTTGTAAGTGTTATTTAAAACAACAGGATGTTCTAAACCAAGTTCATCCATCTTAAAGATGAAAGCACGTTGCTCAATTGGTTTATTTATATGATTGGAACTCAAAACGATTACCACATTGGTGTTTTCCTTTAACTTCTTAATAACATCCTCATTAAGCTCAGGTAGGGATAAACTAAGAAAGATGACCTTTGGTAATTTGGGTTCGCTTAAAAACTGATCGGAAGAAAAACATGGGTAAACATTCTCTCGTTCATTATCCCAAAGTGAATAAGGGATAATGTATTTTAGTTCAGGATTAGTCATTTCCTGAATGGAATGAACCACATTGTAATCGGCTTGTTGAGCACTTTCAATAAATTTGCTTAAGACAACAGGAACATTATCACCTCCAATATTTAATACAGCTTTAGTTTTACGTCGGTTATATTCAAAAGGAGTAAATGATTTTACAGGAATTGGATCTATGGACTCGTGATTTGCACGTTTATTAATATAGTCAACCAGTTTAGTGGCAACAGGTACTTCTTTCTCAGGATCTTCTGTTAGTGAAACACGAATGGTATCGCCCAGCCCGTCGGCTAAAAGTGCACCTGAGCCAACGGCCGATTTGATGCGCCCTTCATCTTCGCTACCAGCTTCGGTAACACCTAGGTGAAGCGGGTAGTTCATGTTTTCTTTTTTCATCGATGCAACCAACAAACGAACGGTGTGCACCATGATGCGTGTATTACTCGCTTTGATACTTAATACGATGTCGCGAAATTCGAGTTCTTCACATAGGCGCAAATATTCGAGGCACGATTCAACCATACCTTGGGGCGTATCGCCATAGCGACTCATAATTCGATCAGAAAGAGAACCGTGATTTGTACCAATACGGATGGCGGTGTTATTGTCCTTACATATCTGTATAAATGGTTTCAACTTACTTTTGGCCACTTCCAATTCTTCGGCATAAGCTTCATCGGTATAATCGATGAGCTTAAATTTTTTAGCGCCACCAGCAAAGTTACCTGGGTTGATACGAACTTTTTCCACATTGGCTGCAGCAATCTCCGCAGCATTAGGGTTGAAATGGATGTCAGCTACAATAGGTGTGGTATAATTATCTTTGCTCAGAATTGATTTAATGTTTACCAGATTTTTGGCTTCGCTTCTACCTTGTGTTGTAATGCGAACAATATCAGCCCCAGCATCAACAATGGATTTAACCTGATTGCAGGTTGCATCCGTATCCATTGTGTTGGTGGTGGTCATCGACTGTATTTGTATCTCAGCATCACCGCCAATACTTGTGTTACCTACTTTTACCTTACGTGTTGGGTTGCGATGATAATTGAATAAATCTTCGCAGTATAGTGCTTGTTCTTGCATGACTTTTATTTGTTTACAACATTTTAAATGTGGCAATTGACAAATGTAATACAAAGCATTCATCTTTACTTTGAGATGCTTGTTACTTTTTTAATAACTTTATTGCCATTAAGAATAACAAAGTATGTCGATAGTAGTTAAAGGAATTCAGAAGAAATTTGGAAATCAGAAAGCGCTTGATGATGTTAGCTTCTCAATTTCAAGTGGTGAAGTTGTTGGTTTTTTAGGGCCAAATGGGGCTGGTAAATCAACCATGATGAAAATTATATCCGGTTTATTAAGCCAAACGGAAGGCAGCGTTGAAGTGTGTGGTTTAAATAACGAACTAGTAAGCAACCATTATCGACGAAAGATTGGCTACTTGCCAGAGCATAATCCGCTTTATCTCGATATGTATATAAAGGAGTACCTTGAGATGGTAGTTGGAATTTATAAGTTACCCAAGCCAAAAGATAAGGTACAAGAGGTGATCGAATTAACCGGTTTGCAGTTGGAGCAACACAAGCAAATAGGCATGCTTTCCAAAGGCTATCGTCAGCGTGTTGGCTTGGCGCAAGCTTTAATTCACGATCCAGAGGTTTTGATTTTAGATGAGCCAACAACAGGTTTGGATCCCAATCAGATTATAGAGATTCGTGATTTGATAAGAACCGTGGGGAAAGAAAAGACAGTGATGTTGAGTACGCACATTATGCAGGAGGTGGAGGCCATTTGTGAGCGTGTTATTATTTTAAATCAAGGTGAGTTAATAGCTGATTCCCCATCTAATAACTTGAATCAACTCAAAGGTGAAAAAGAAACAATCGTCAACATTGAATTTGATAAGGCCATTGATATAAACTTGATAAACGAGCTAGATGGCGTGTTGAGCTGTGAGAAAAATGGAAAAGCCAGTTACCGAGTAAAGTCGGAGTCTTCAAAAGATATCCGACCATTATTGTTTAAATTAGCAGTTGATCAGCAATTAATCATATTGGCTCTGTCGCAAGTTGAACTTGGTTTAGAGGGCTTATTCCATGAATTAACCAAGTCTAACAATTAGGGAGCCAGTTGTTCAATCTTCCATGTGTTAGCCTCTAAAGTATATAGGTATCGGTCGTGCATGCGATTGCTACGGCCTTGCCAGAATTCGATTTTATTAGGCATAAGTACATATCCTCCCCAGTGTTCGGGGCGAGGAATGTTTTTGCCTTCGTATTGTTTTTCCAGCTCATTGTATCTGGCCTGAAGATCCTCACTTGTTTTAACCAAACTACTTTGTTCTGAGGCCCAGGCGCCCAATTGACTTTCACGGGGACGCGATTGAAAATATTCATCTGATTTTGCAGGCTCTACTTTTTTAACTTCGCCGCTAATTCGAACTTGACGTTCTAGCTCTGCCCAGAAAAAATTTAAACAAGCAAAACTACTTTGCTCCAGCTCGCTACCTTTCTGGCTCTTGTAATTGGTGAAATACACAAAACCTTCATCGCTCACTTCTTTAAGTAATACAATGCGAGTACTAGGGCGAAGTTGTGAGTCAACGGTTGCCAAATTGACTGCCGTTGGGTGAAGACATTCTGAATCGATGGCTTGTTTCATCCAAAGATCAAATTGCAAATAGGGGTCGTCTAGTAATTCACTGCGTAATAAATTACCTTTATTGTAGTGTTCTCTTATGTCAGATAGTTTCTTCATTGTCCATGTTTTGTTGATAGCATAACAAGGATTTCAATTTTTTGTTGAACAAAATTGGGATATAACTCAACCTTTATGTCAACTTCTTGTTTTGGTTAAATACGATAAAAAACAACAGATGAAGATATATACAAAAACAGGCGATAGAGGTCAAACCGGATTATTGGGTGGAAGCCGCGTTAACAAAGATGACATACGTGTAGATTGTTACGGCACATTCGACGAAGTCAATTCTTTTCTTGGATTATTAAGAACGAAGCTTGATCCTGATCATGCATGGCAAGATAAATTACATTTAATACAGGTGGAGTTGATGAATACCATGTCGCATTTGGCAACACCTGCTGATCAAAAAGACAAAAACACCATGCCTTTGCCTGAGACTATGGCTGAGTTTTGTGAGAAGTGGATTGATGAAGTTGAAGCAGGTTTGAGTAGTAAATCAGATTATTTTATACTGCCAGGAGGAAATGAAGTTTCAGCTTTATGTCATGTGGTGCGTAGTCAGCTTCGACGTGGTGAGCGAAAATTAATTGCTCTTCACAGAGAGTATCCAGTTGAGCGCAGTATACTGTTTTTTATTAATCGTTTATCCGATTTGTTTTTCAGTTTGTCGCGAGCAGCCTTAGAAGAAGCTAACATGCCTGAAGAGCGTTGGAAAGCCTTTTTATATAACCGCGAGGAAAAATAGGTTTAATATTCTTTTTGATTCAATTTATTTTAGACTACTGCCTTCTGACTATTCCCGATTTTTATCGGGACTAATTAACTATTGCTATCTTTGAGCTTTGAAAAATTGAATAGCAATGATTGAAAAACACGAGTGTCGTCAGGTAGGTGTATTGGTAAAAGCACATGGCGTAAATGGGGAATTAGTTTTGCGTTTATTCGAAGAGTTTAGTATCGATCACGTTGATGTGGAGTTTCTATTCATTGATATGGATGGGGGATTGGTTCCCTACTACCTGGAAGAAGCGCGTGAGAAAAAGCAAGCTGATGTTTTAATTAAGCTTGCCTTGGTTGACAACGATAAATCAACCGAACAACTCATCGATATGCCTGTGTATGTTAAAATGAAGGATACATCAAATGATGAAGAAGAAGTTGAAGAACCTTTTTCGGCTTATCAGTTGGTGGGTTATCAAACCGAGGCTGTTGGCTTGGGGCAGTTAGGTGAAATAGTTGCCATTAAAGACATCGCCAAAAATCCACTTTTCGAAATAGACTATCAAGGGCGTGAATTATTAATCCCAATAGTAGAAGATTTTATTGTGAAGATTGATGATGAAAAGCAAATAATTGTCTTTAAACTGCCTGAAGGTTTGGTTGATTTGGATTAGAATTCTCTGTTTTCCATTTTACCAATTATATCTCGCCATTCTTGTGGTATCTCAATACTTTGGTGCAAAGATGTATCTATGCCTACCATTACTGATTTACAGACAACCTTCACTTGATTTTTATTGGTTTCAATAATGTGTTGTTCCATCTGAAGACTTTTACCACCAATACTTAAAATAGCCGTTTTCACAACAATATCTTCTTGTAAGAAGGTGGGCATCATAAAATCGGTATGAACCGAAGCGATGATCAATGCCTTAGTGCCTTTGAATAAATCATCTCCAAAGGCTTTTTGAATGTAATGCATTCGGCCAAGGTCGAAGTATTCTTGCAACGTGGCATTGTTAACGTGCCCCAGTAAGTCTATGTCGTTAAAACGTATCTGAACAGGACTCTCGTTATGAAATAATATATCTTGAATTTCCATTATTTGCTAGGTCTATGATCTAATAGTCTATTTGTCTCTTATCTAATAATCTCTGATCTATTCCCTAATAATAACCACTTCGCCACCTTTGCCAATTTTTACAATGCTCGATGGGGCGGGATTTTTGGTTTCTTCTTGTCGGTGTCCAACAATGTAATCAACCCCTTCTTTTATAACATCACTAATTTCGCCAAAGTGCTGGGGCGATGGTTGGCCACTCACATTCGCTGATGTTGAAACAATGGCTTTTTTAAAGCGAGCGCATAATTGATTCGAGAATTCTTCTTCTGTAATACGAATGCCCACACTGCCATCCTCTGCAATTAGGTTTGAAGCTATGTTTTTGGCATCATCGTATATAATTGTTAGCGGTTTGTTAGTCAATTCAGCCATGTCAAAAGCTACTTCAGGAATATCATTGACATAACCAGCCAACTTAGCTGTGTTATCTAGTAGTACCAACATGCTTTTCGAGTCAGCACGTTGTTTCAAATCATAAATGCGTTTTACAGCATCCGCATTAGTGGCGTCGCAGCCAAGTCCCCATATGGTATCGGTAGGGTATAATATAATACCGCCATCGCGCAGTACTTCAAGTGCTTTCTTTAAATCGTCGTGCATGGTAATTGTATTCTATAATTTGCGCCTGCAAGATAGTGATTTCACAACTGATGAAGAAGCTCCTTTTTAATCAATTAGATATTTATGTCACTTTGGAGGTTTCTTGTTAAATAATATCTTTGTATCACTGAGAAATAACTTTAACCGAAGCAAATGTTGCTCTGTGGCGTTTGTGATAACCTTATTAGTATGATTAAATTTCGATTGCTGCTTGCAATGTCGTTATTGTATTTGGGTGCTTTACCTTCTATGGCCCAAAAAGATTTAAAGCCTGGTTTTATTATTAAGAATCATGTTGATACCATAAATGGTTTTATTGATTTGGGGTCAAACTTCAAAAATTCAAAAGCGTGTCGGTTTTATCAATCAGCGGATGGATCAGCAGAGGTTTTTCATCCTGGAGAAATTACAGCTTTTCGTATTGAGAACTCTAAGCTTTATATAAGTAAGGAAGTTAGCATTGACAGTATAAAGCAAACTGTTTTTTTGGAGTTTCTCTTGAGTGGTATTATTAACCTATATTATTTAAAGGAACCTAATGTTGATCGCTACTTTTTGGAAACGGATGGTAGGATGATTGCATTAAGCAATGAGGAGATTATAGGTTACGATGAATATGGAGGAAAGTATGCTTACGATTCTAACAGGCATCGGAATGTGCTTGCCTATTTATTTAAGGAATATCCGGATTTGGTAAAGGATGTTCAGACCATTAAACTGGATCATAAACCTTTGATTGAGGTTGCAAAAAAGTATCACTATGAGGTTTGTGAAGGGGAAGAGTGTTATGATTACACAAAGTCGATGAAATCAAATTGGTTCATTGAGCCTTATGGTGGCGTTTCCTTATCGTGGTTAGGTCTGGAGAATTCAAGTGATAAAGCACAAAGTGTTGATCCGCTGGTTGGAGTTAACTTCAGATTTGCTTCATCAAGAGTACATTATTTGTGGAATTTTGTAACCGGTTTAAAATTGTCAACCAACAATTTTAGTGGGGATTTCAAGGCTGCAATCTATAACGAAAAGCTAACGACCTATCGCATAGATGCAAAATATGCAGTTATTAGTATTCCATTAAAAGTAGAGTATTATTTACCGATAGAGTCATTTCAACCGTACTTGTCGATAGGATATACCAATACTTTTTTACTAGGTTCTGAATATGAAGCTAGGAAAGTTTGGAATGAACCACCAATGGTTGGGCCAGCCATGGAAACAAAATTTCAACCATATCATGGTGGAATTGTAATTGGAGGAGGAGTTCGGAAAGCCCTGGCTAATAAAAACTACTTTTATCTGAATTGCGAGTATGAGTATCGTCAACCACTTGTTAATACTCGGTATATTTTAGAGTATATTAATGTTAGCTCGGTTAATTTTACTTTGGGTTATGCTTTTAATAAATAAACTCGACATACAATAAAAGCCCTTGAAAATTAATTCAAGGGCTTTCGTTTATTTATTCTGCAAGTAGTCTCACAGTCTAATATCTAATAATCTCTTATCTCATTAAACAGCCACATTATTTTCACGCAAAGCATCGTTAAGCGATGTTTTCTTATCTGTCGATTCTTTACGTTTACCTATAATTAAGGCAGCAGGTACCTGATATTCTCCGGCAGGGAACGATTTAGTATAAGACCCTGGAATTACAACTGAACGAGGAGGTACATAACCATTGTAAATTACTGGTTCAAAACCGGTCACATCAATAATTTTAGTTGATCCGGTTAATACCACATTAGCACCCAGAACAGCTTCTTTACCAACGCGACACCCTTCTACAACAATGCAACGTGAACCGATAAAAGCATCGTCTTCAATAATTACCGGAGCAGCCTGAATTGGTTCCAATACGCCACCAATACCAACACCACCACTTAAGTGAACGTTTTTACCAATTTGTGCACAGCTTCCCACTGTAGCCCATGTGTCTACCATGGTTCCACTTTCAACATACGCACCAATATTAACGTATGATGGCATCATAACAACACCACTTTCGATGAAGGCGCCATAGCGAGCAACAGCGTGCGGAACAACACGTACACCCAATTCTTTGTAATTGGTTTTCAAAGCAATTTTATCATGAAATTCAAAAGGGCCTACCTCAATGGTTTCCATTTTTTGAGTAGGGAAATACATGATAACAGCTTTTTTTACCCATTCGTTGACAATCCATTCGTCACCCTGTGGTTCTGCTACTCGTAATTCGCCTTTATCCAGTTTTTTAACTACTGTTTTAATGGCCTCAACCGTGTCGGCATTTTTTAATAAGCTTCTATCGTCCCAAGCTTTTTCAATTTGAATTTTTAAATCGCTCATTTGTGATGATTTTTTTGTTTGCTGCAAAAATATATGTAATTAATAAGTTTTCAAGCATTAAAAAGACGACTTACTCTTATTTTAACTATTTAGTTCAGTGGTGTTAAATTTTTAAAGTGTTATGCCGCTATTCAAAGACTAGATTTTTTACTCGCCCCAGGCAACCTTTTACCAAGAAAGATCATTTATTTAAATAATAGTAATGGCACGTGCTTTGTCTCATTGCAGTGATTGATTCCGTTAATTCCTGTTAATTGTATTAAATGATGTTAAAAATATAGTTATCAGATTGAAAAGAAACTATCTTGATCATACTTAAGCCTGGCTTGCATGCGTATATATTTTTCAGTTTTACTAATTGTTAGTTTGTGCTCTGTGTCTAAGCGAACTGTGGCACAAGGTGTGGATCACGTATGGCTTGATGGTCTAGTGATTAATCAAGCCGATAGCTCACGTCTGCCTCTGACTCAGATTGCGAGTTATAAGTTGGTTCAGATTTTTGCAGCCGATTCCTTAGGTGAATTTTTTATTCAAGTGCCAAAGGGTGATAGTCTAAAATTTATGGCATTGGGCTTCGAGGCAAAAAGTGTGTTGGTTGATGACTTAATCGATAGCATTGCGGGTAAAACAACCATAGCTCTTAGGAGAACGTCATACATGATTGGTCAGGTTGATATTAATTATTATAAAAAATTTAGCGAGTACCAGGATTATTTAAAAAAGATGCGAGCCAAACAAGCTGAATTAGACTTGTTTTTGCCTCCCGAAATTAAGCTGGGAAAAGGCAGTGATGTTCCGCCCGATTTGCGACCATTGTATCGAAGTAAACCTCCAGTTTTAGCCGCTTTTTTTCAGCCCATTAATTACATTTATTATCATACAAGTAAGCTCGAAAAGTCAAAAATTAAGGTGCTGAAATTAATGGAAGAAACCATTATTAGAGAATTGTTGACGGTTGAAATGATGCGTGAAGTTTCTAGTTTAGAAGGGAAGGAATTGGAAAGTTTTATCGTCTATTGTAATGTAAACGTTGAGCTCAACAAATACGATACAACTGAGACCGTAAGGGTTAAAGTAATGGATTTATTTGCGCAATATATAAATGAATAGTTAGCTTGTAGGCTGCAAGAGGAAATTCTATGAAGAAAAAGATATACAGTGTAGTGTTATTAATTTTGATGTTTGGAAACGTTCAAGCTCAGGAGAACGAAACCATTCATATTTACGGTAAGGTCGAAGTTAGTAATACTGAAGAGGAGGTACCCTTTGCATTTATAGCCAATAGTGCAACAGGAATAGGAAAAGAGACGAACGATAAAGGCCTTTTTAAAATACAGGTTTGTTTAAGTGATACCATTCTGTTTCGATGTATGGGTTATGAAGATGGCGTTTGGCCTGTGGCTGAATTGGATTTAGATCAAACCATCATCATCTTAGAAGTTCAGCCCAAGCAATATGCGCTTGAGGCAGTTGATGTATTGTGGTTCAGATCGTATGCTACCTTCCGACATAAAATTGCCAATATGGATATGATGCCCACAAAAATGCATATGCCCATTCATATTGATATGAAGGAGTTGAATGCAATTGCGAAGGCCGAAAGTGGTATGTTTGGCGGAGGAATTTCAATGGGAACTTATAGAACGAAAGAAGAAAAACAATATGCCAAATTATTAGCTTACGAAAGTTTGTACAGTAATTTCAACCGTTTGGCTAGCCGTGAAAACCTTCAGGTTTTTACAAAGTTCCAAGGTGGTAAGTTAGATTCGTTCATCGTCTTTTTGCGATCGAAACATAATATTGATCCTAAGTTGCCTGATTACGAAATGATGGAAGCCATTAATTTAGTTTATGAGGAATTTCTCGCTCTTCAGACTGATACCATAGCAAATTAGCAGGCTTGTTAATATTTTTTTAAATTCGGTTAATAATATTCAATTAGAGAATTTATTCGCTAATGGTTTTGTGCCTCATGCGAATGGGGGTGATGCTTGTGTAAATTAAAGTTTAACAGTTTTTTAGATTTGAATTACTATAGTTTCCCGAGTGTTTAAATGAGCTGTTTTATGAGTTTAATTGCATAGCTCAATATTTCCAGAGAAGCACCATTAAAGAAAAATTTCTGAACTTACAGTTTTAACGCGACAGAGCTTGTTGTTATAATTTTAACATGACTACTATAATGTGTTATAAATCAGCCTTGATTATTCGGATGCTGATATCTTAAATAAGCTCTGTGTATTTCGAATATACTATATAAGTGTAAAAGCGGGTTTAAATAGTAAGATATAAAGGCTCTAAACTAACAAATGGTAAATTTTTTCAATATTTTTTTGACTATTCCTTTGGTGTTTTAAAAATCAATCCTACATTTGCTCACGTAAAAAGCAGATAAAAGATGAAATTCAATCTATCACTCATTCTCGATATTATTATTATTCTCGTGGTCATTATTACCTGAGGGAAGTGAGAATGCTGTATAGTTAAGATACTAACAAAATATATAGAGCCTTTCTCACAAACATGAGAAAGGCTTTTTTTTTAGCAAAACAACCATATTCGATGAAATTTAAATTAAGAAGTGCAACAACAACAGAAGGGAGACGAATGGCAGGAGCCAGAAGTCTTTGGCGCGCCAATGGAATGAAGGAGAATCATTTTGGCAAACCTGTTATTGCAGTGGTCAATTCATTTACACAATTTGTTCCTGGTCATGTTCATTTACACGACATAGGTCAAAAGGTAAAGAAGCAGATTGAAGCTAATGGCTGTTTTGCTGCCGAATTCAACACCATTGCCATCGATGATGGAATAGCCATGGGGCACGATGGTATGTTATATTCCTTGCCATCGCGCGATATAATCGCTGATAGTGTTGAGTATATGGCTAATGCACACAAGGTTGATGCTTTAGTTTGCATTAGCAATTGTGATAAAATTACCCCAGGTATGTTGATGGCTGCCATGCGTTTGAATATTCCTGCAGTGTTTGTGTCAGGTGGACCAATGGAAGCTGGAAAGGCCGGAGGCAAAGCGTTAGACTTAGTTGATGCCATGGTAATGGCTGCTGATGATACCGTATCGGATGAAGAAGTAAATGAGGTGGAACGTAATGCCTGCCCTACATGTGGATCGTGTTCGGGTATGTTCACGGCTAACTCAATGAACTGTTTGAATGAAGCTATCGGTTTGGCTTTGCCGGGTAATGGAACGATTGTAGCAACACATCAAAATCGTTTTAAGTTGTTTGAAAGAGCGGCCGATTTGATTGTTGAAATGACCGAGAGGTATTACCGCGATGGTGATGCGTCGGTTTTACCACGTTCAATAGCCAGTAAAAAAGCTTTTGAAAATGCCATGACTTTAGATGTGGCTATGGGAGGTTCTACCAACACAGTATTGCATATTTTGGCAATTGCCCACGAGGCTGGTGTTGATTTCACTATGGATGACATCGATCAGATTTCGCGACGTACGCCTGTTTTATCAAAAGTAGCACCAAACTCACATTATCACATCGAAGATGTAAATCGTGCCGGAGGTATCATGGGTATTTTGGCAGAATTAAACCGAGGTGGTTTGTTGCATGCCGATGTAAGTCGTGTTGACTATTCAACTTTGGAAGCGGCCTTGAAAGATTATGATGTAGCTGGCGGAACGGCCATTGATGCTGCAAAAGAGATATATAAAAGTGCACCTGCAGGTTTATTCAATTTGACAATGGGTTCGCAGAAAACCACTTATGCTGAGTTGGATTTGGATCGTGAAAAGGGATGTGTTCGTAGCATTGAAGGCGCTTATTCGAAGGATGGTGGATTGGCTGTGTTGTTTGGCAATTTGGCCGAGAAAGGTTGCATTGTAAAAACGGCTGGTGTTGACGAATCTATCTGGGTGTTTAATGGAACAGCCCGTGTTTACGAATCGCAAGATGATGCTTGTGATGGTATTTTGTCCGATGAGGTAAAAGCTGGTGATGTGGTTATTATTCGTTACGAAGGACCTAAAGGCGGACCAGGTATGCAAGAAATGTTATACCCAACCTCTTATCTTAAGTCGAAACATTTGGGTAAAGAATGTGCCTTGTTAACCGATGGCCGTTTCTCTGGAGGAACTTCTGGCTTATCCATTGGTCATGCCTCACCCGAAGCAGGAGCAGGAGGTAATATTGCTTTGGTTCAGAATGGCGACCCGATCTTAATTGATATTCCAAATCGTAAAATAGAACTTCAGATATCTGCAGATGAGCTAGCTGAAAGACGAAGTGCAGAAGTAGCCAAGGGTAAATTTGCTTTTCAACCTGGTGATCGAGTCAGGAATGTGTCCAAAGCATTAAAAGCCTACGCCAGCATTGTAAGTTCAGCTGATAAAGGCGCAGTTAGATTAATTGATTAAACATGAGATATATAGATAATAGACAATAAGATAATAGAGGTTTATGCAATTTATCTGTAACAAGCTGAAAAAATCTATAATCTATTAGTCTAATATCTAAACAACTATAAAAAGTCCATTAACATGGAAACAAAAACACAACCACAAACAAAGGAGGCTAATCCGATGAAAAAGCAAAGAATGACAGGCTCCGAGGCTGTAATGCAATCATTATTACACGAAGGTGTTGATTTATTATTTGGCTATCCGGGTGGCGCCATTATGCCGATTTATGATGCGCTTTACCATTATCAAGATAAATTGAATCATGTTTTGGTTCGTCACGAGCAGGGGGCTGTTCATGCAGCTCAAGGTTTTGCACGTGTTACGGGTAAAGTAGGTGTATGTATGGTGACAAGCGGACCAGGTGCCACCAATGCTGTTACCGGTATTGCTGATGCCATGGTTGATTCCACGCCAATGGTTGTAATAAGCGGTCAGGTGGCTTCTCCATTATTAGGTACCGATGCCTTTCAGGAAACGGATGTAGTAGGTATTACGCAACCAATAACAAAGTGGAATTATCAGGTGAAACGTGCTGAGGAAATTCCTGAAGCCATAGCAAAAGCATTTTATATTGCACGTAGCGGTCGTCCTGGGCCTGTGTTAATCGATATAACTAAAGATGCTCAGTTCGCTCAGATTGATTATGAATATAAACCAGTAGAAAAGGTTAGGTCCTATACACCGGCAACACCAACCAAGAAGGATAAGGTAGCAGAAGCTGCACGATTAATAAATTTGGCTAAGAAACCTTTAGCTTTAGTTGGGCAAGGTGTAGTACTAGGTAATGCTGAAAAGGAGTTAAAAACGTTTCTTGAGAAATCAGGAATACCAGCTGCTTGGACTTTGTTAGGATTATCCGCTTTACCAACTGAACATGAGTTGAACGTTGGTATGTTAGGTATGCATGGAAATTATGGACCTAACGTTAAGACAAATGAGAGTGATTTGATCATTGCCATCGGTATGCGTTTCGATGATCGTGTAACGGGTAATGTTCAGAAATATGCGACTAATGCCAAGGTGGTTCATTTAGAGATTGATCCGGCTGAGATAAATAAAATTATATACGCTGATGTGCCAGTGGTTGGTAATGTGAAAGAATCTTTACCAATGCTAACAGCAATGGTTTCGGAGAATGAGCATACCGATTGGTTGAACGAATTCAGAGTGTGTGATAAGGTTGAGAATCAAAAAATAATCAACGAAGAGTTATTTCCTTCTAAAAAAGGAATGACCATGGGTGAGGTGATTCGAAGAGTAACAGATTCATATGGTGATGATGCGATTATGGTAACCGATGTAGGACAGCATCAGATGATGGCTTCGCGTTATTTTAAGTTTAAGAATACACGAAGCGTTGTAACTTCTGGTGGATTGGGAACCATGGGGTTCGGTTTACCTGCCGCTTTAGGAGCTCAAATGGGGCAGCCAGAGCGTCCGGTATGTTTATTTGTTGGTGATGGTGGTTTTCAGATGACAATACAAGAGTTAGGAACCATTTTCCAAACCAATGCACCTGTTAAAATTATCTTGTTAAATAATAATTTCTTGGGTATGGTTCGCCAATGGCAAGAAATGTTTTTCGATAAGCGCTATGCATCAACTGAATTGGTTAATCCTGATTTCCAAATGATAGCAAAAGGATATGGAGTTGCAGGCGCAATAGTTGATGACCGTGATAACTTAGATGCTGCTGTTCAACAAATGGTGAGTCACGACGGGCCATTCTTATTAGAAGTGAAAGTTGAGAAAGAAGGTAATGTATTTCCTATGGTACCAACTGGCGCTTCGGTATCTGAAATTCGACTTGAGTAAAATATTAGAAACCTAGACTTAGAGACGATAGACTATAAGAAAAGAGGAATTTCTAAAAGTCTATTGTCTACAAATCTCAACATCTAAAAAACAACACATGAAACAAGAATTCACATTATCAATATATTCCGAGAACCATGTTGGTTTGTTAAATCAAATCACAACGGTTTTCACTCGTCGACACATTAACATCGAAAGTTTAAATACTTCTGAGTCGGCCATCCCGGGTATTCATAAATTTACCATTGTGGTGTTCACATCACGCGATCAGGTAAATAAATTGTTGGGGCAAATTGAAAAGATCATCGACGTGATTAAAGCTTATGTTTTTACAACAGATGAAATCATTCATGAAGAAGTTGCTTTATATAAGGTAAAAACCGAATCGTTGTTAAACAGTAACGAGATTGAGCGTTTGGTGCGTCAGTATGGTGCTCGCATTTTGGAAGTAACATCGGACTATACAGTTATAGAGAAGACTGGTCATAAGGCAGATACCCAAGAACTATTTGATAAGCTCGATAATTTTGGCGTATCTCAGTTTGTTCGCTCTGGTAGAATTGCGGTAACCAAACTTAAAGAAGAGTTGCTCTCTAATTATTTGAAGAAACTCGAAAAACAAAAGTCGCTTCTGGATTAATCAGAAGATGAGAATATAATTAAGAAGTACAAAAAGCTAGTAGCTATCGGCTAATAGCCAGAAGCTAAAAAACAAACATTAATTAAATAAATCATGGCTAGAATTAATTTCGGAGGAACCGAAGAAAGTGTTGTTACAAGGGAAGAGTTCCCATTGGAGAAAGCACGCGAAGTATTAAAAGATGAAACCATTGCTGTAATTGGTTATGGTGTGCAAGGTCCGGGACAATCACTCAACCTTAAAGACAACGGATTCAACGTGATCATTGGTCAGCGTAAGGAGTCAAAGACTTGGGACAAAGCTATTGCTGATGGATGGGTTCCTGGTGAAACATTATTTGAAATTGAAGAAGCACTTGAAAGAGCAACTGTTATTCAATACTTATTGTCAGATGCAGGACAAATTCAAATGTGGGATACGGTTAAGAAGCACTTAACTCCTGGGAAAGCACTTTATTTCTCACACGGATTTGGAATTACTTACAAAGAGCGCACAGGTATTGTACCTCCAGCTGATGTTGATGTAATTTTGGTGGCTCCAAAAGGTTCAGGTACAAGTCTTCGTCGTATGTTTCTTGAAGGACGTGGATTGAATTCTTCATACGCTATCTTCCAGGATGCAACAGGAAAAGCATTTGATCGTGTTGTTGCCTTGGGTATTGGCGTAGGTTCGGGTTACCTTTTCGAAACAGACTTCAAACGCGAAGTATACTCTGATTTAACTGGTGAGCGCGGAACGCTTATGGGATGTATCCAGGGAATATTTGCTGCTCAGTACGATGTATTGCGTGCAAATGGTCACTCACCATCAGAAGCATTTAACGAAACAGTTGAAGAATTAACTCAGAGTTTGATGCCTTTAGTTGCTGAAAACGGTATGGATTGGATGTATGCCAATACCTCTACTACAGCTCAGCGTGGTGCATTAGATTGGTGGAAGCCTTTCCGCGATGCTACCAAACCGGTCTTTGAAAAGCTTTATAAAGAAGTTGCTGCCGGAAACGAAGCACAACGTTCAATTGACTCTAACAGTCAGAGCGATTACCGTGTAAAGTTAGATGCCGAGCTTAAGGAACTGAATGATTCAGAAATGTGGCAAGCAGGTGCTGCTGTTCGCAAATTGAGACCAGAAAACCAATAATAATTGACAATTCATCGGATGACTAGAAAGAAATATTAAGTCATCCGATGAATTAGCTATTGGCTGACAGCTATCAGCTATTAGCTTTTTTAAAGGGATTGAAATTCGGAATATTCATTCTTAAAACATTAACCATGGATAACAAAGTTCATATATTCGATACAACATTAAGAGACGGTGAGCAAGTACCGGGATGCCAGTTAAACACTATTGAAAAGATAGAAGTAGCCCGTCAGCTCGAGAAGCTCGGCGTGGATGTGATCGAAGCTGGATTTCCTATTTCAAGTCCCGGAGATTTTAATTCGGTGGTTGAAATTTCGAAAGCAGTTCAGAACCCAACCATCTGTGCTTTAACGCGTGCGGTAAAAAAAGATATTGAAGTAGCTGCCGATGCCTTGAAATTTGCAAAACGCGGTCGTATACATACAGGTATTGGTACTTCACCATACCATATAAAATATAAATTAAACTCTAACGAAGACGAGATTGTTGAGCGTGCTGTTGAAGCAGTAAAATACGCCAAACGATTTGTTGAAGATGTGGAGTTTTATGCTGAAGATGCAGGTCGTTCAGATAATGAGTACCTGGCTCGTGTAGTCGAAGCGGTTATTAAGGCTGGTGCAACAGTTATTAATATACCGGATACTACTGGCTATTGTTTACCAAAAGAGTATGGTGAGAAAATAGCCTATTTGGTAAATAATGTGCCGAATGTAGATAAGGCTATCTTATCAACACACTGTCATAACGATTTGGGTATGGCAACTGCCAATACTTTAGCAGGTGTTGTAAATGGAGCTCGTCAGGTTGAGGTTACTATTAATGGTTTAGGCGAACGTGCTGGTAATACTTCATTAGAAGAGGTAGTAATGGCAATGAAATCGCACCACGATTTGGATTACCAAACCGGAATCGATTCAAAGCAGTTAATGAAGTCAAGTAAGTTGGTTTCTACCTTGATGCGTATGCCAGTTCAGGCTAATAAAGCCATTGTTGGACGTAATGCCTTTGCTCACTCTTCTGGAATTCATCAGGATGGTGTGTTGAAGAACCGTGAGAATTATGAAATTATTGACCCGGCTGATGTTGGTGTAAAAGAATCAAGCATCGTATTAACAGCTCGTAGTGGACGAGCTGCCTTGAAACACCGCTTACATGTATTGGGTTACGAATTTGAAGGGCCTGAGTTGGATGAAATCTACAATCAGTTCCTTGATTTGGCCGATAAGAAAAAAGATGTGGCTGATGAAGATTTGGAAGCATTAGCTGGTACTGAAAAAGAAAAGCAAGATCGCTCCATCAAGTTAGAATCTTTACAGGTAATATCTGGTAGTTCAACTATTCCAACCGCTACTGTAGCTGTAAGCTTCGATGGTGATGTGTTTACCGACACTGCTTCAGGTAATGGCCCTATTGATGCTGCTTTTTCTGCTGTTAAGAATTTGGTAAAACGTAAGGTTCATTTGGAAGAGTTCTTGATTCAGGCAATCACACGCGGAAGCGATGATCTTGGTAAGGTGCATGTTCAGGTAGAACATAAGGGGCAAACTTATTATGGATTTGCTGCTAACGTAGATATTATAACTGCATCAGTGGAAGCTTTCTTAGATGCAATTTCGAAAATAGGATAAATAGATAGTAGTCAGTAGAAAAAAGGCAGTAGGCAGAAAATATCTCCGAAACCTTAAAATACGCTAGCAACCCCGATAGCTATCGGGGCTAGCAGCTAATAGCTTTAAAAATGGGAAAAACATTATTTGATAAAATATGGGACAGCCACGTCGTCAAGACAATTGATGACGGGCCAAACGTTCTTTATATCGATCGTCATTTTATACATGAGGTGACAAGTCCGCAAGCATTCGGAGGAATAAAAGCACGTGGGGGTAAAGTAGCACGACCAGATCAGGTTATTGCAACACCCGATCACAATATTCCGACAATAAATCAACACCTGACCATACAAGACGAATTGTCGCGCGTACAGGTTGAGACTTTAAAGCAAAATTGTGAAGAAAATGGCATTACCATGTATGGTTTAAATCATCCCTACAATGGTATTGTTCACGTGGTTGGGCCTGAGCTTGGAATAACGCAGCCAGGAATGACCATTGTTTGTGGTGATAGTCATACTTCAACACACGGAGCCTTTGGTAGCATTGCCTTTGGAATTGGCACCAGTGAGGTTGAAATGGCTTTGGCAACACAGTGTATTATGCAGCCAAAACCTAAAAGCATGCGCATTAATATCGAGGGTGAGCTTCATAAAGGAGTGACATCAAAAGATATTATCCTTTATATCATTTCGAAGTTGACAACTGGTGGAGGAACTGGTTACTTTGTTGAATTTGCAGGATCTGCTATCCGCAGTTTGTCAATGGAAGCACGTATGACCATTTGTAACATGAGTATCGAAATGGGTGCTCGTGGCGGTATGATTGCACCTGACGAAACAACTTTTGAATACATCAAAGGGCGTGAGCAAGCACCTAAAGGTGCTAAATGGGACGAGGCTGTTGCTTATTGGAAATCACTTTGTACCGATGCCGATGCTGTGTTTCATAAGGAATTAAACTATGAGGCTGCTGACATTGAGCCAATGATTACTTATGGAACTAACCCAGGTATGGGGGCTAAGGTTTGTGGTAATATTCCAACGCTTGATTCTATCGAAGATAGCTCAAAAAATTCTTTCCAGAAATCGATGGAGTATATGGGTTTTGCTGCTGGCGATAAGCTGGAAGGTAAAAAAGTAGATTACGTTTTTGTTGGTAGTTGTACCAATGGACGTATCGAAGACTTACGTTCTTTCTGCGAGGCTGTAAAAGGAAGGAAGAAAGCAGATAGTGTGACTGCCTGGATTGTTCCCGGAAGTAAGCAAGTTGAAAAACAGGCTATTGAAGAAGGTTTGAAAGAGCAATTAGAAGCTGCAGGTTTTGAGTTGCGTCAACCGGGTTGTTCGGCTTGTTTAGCAATGAATGATGATAAAATTCCTGAAGGCATGTATGCTGTTTCTACATCAAACCGAAACTTCGAAGGTCGTCAGGGACCAGGTTCGCGTACGCTGCTAGCTAGTCCCTTAACGGCTGCTGCTGCTGCAGTAACTGGTGTTGTTACAGATCCACGTACCATTTTTAATTAGAAATCAGGAGGAAAGAATATGCCAATAGAAAAATTTGTAACGGTGCAAACAAGCTTTGTACCAATGCCAATCGAAAATGTGGATACTGATCAAATTATTCCTGCTCGATTTTTAAAAGCCACAACTAAAGAAGGTTTTGGAGATAACTTATTCTTCGACTGGAGATATGATAAGGCTGGTCAGCCTAAGGCTGATTTTGTATTGAATAAGCCATCTTACGATGGAACGGTTTTAGTTGCCGGTAAAAACTTTGGAAGTGGATCAAGCCGCGAGCATGCTGCTTGGGCCATTGCAGGATATGGATTCAAAGCTGTTGTGTCAAGTTTCTTTGCCGATATATTTCGCGGAAACTCGTTGAACAATGGTGTATTACCGGTGCAAGTGTCGGAGGAGTTTTTAGCTGGTTTGTTTGCATCTGTTGATGCAGATAATAAGACTGAAGTTAAAATTGATTTAGCGAATCAGACAATCACTAATGTTGCTACTAGTGCATCAGAAGGTTTTGAAATCAATTCCTACAAGAAAAGTTGTTTGATGAATGGCTACGATGATATTGATTATTTGTTGAGTCTTGAAAAAGAAATTGCAGCCTACGAAAAGCAAGCTGTAAAATTTTAATAGTGTCTTACCAGTGGTGTTTTAGTTCATTGCTGGTAAGGTTTTAAAAAATACTTACATCGCACCACTTTATGATGTAAGTATTTTAACATTAACCTAAAATTACAAAGGAATGACAGTTGAGCTAATGGATACAACCCTTAGGGATGGCGAGCAGACCACAGGCGTGTCGTTCAACGACGCCGAAAAGCTCGCTATGGCGCGTATTTTACTCGAAGAATTAAAAGTAGATCGAATTGAAGTTGCATCCGCTCGTGTGAGTGAAGGTGAATTCAAGGCGGCACAAAAAATATGTGAATGGGCCTCTCAGAATGGTTATCACGATAAGGTTGAAGTGCTTGGTTTTGTTGATAAGGGCATTTCCTTACAGTGGATAAAAGATGCTGGAGGACGTGTTGTCAATTTATTAACTAAAGGATCGTTGAAGCATGTCACAAGTCAGTTGCGAAAAACTCCTGAACAACACGTTAATGATATTAAAGAGCTAATAGCACAGGCTGATTCTATGGATATTGATGTTAATATCTATCTCGAAGATTGGTCAAATGGCATGTTGGATTCTCCTGATTATGTATTCTATTTATTGGATCAGTTAAAAGATGAATCGATAAAACGCTATATGTTGCCTGATACGCTTGGGGTGCTTAATCCTGAACAGGTGCTGGACTTTTGCTCATCAACCATAACACGTTATCCAGATTTGCATTTCGATTTTCATGCGCATAACGATTACGATTTGGCGGTTGCCAACGTATTTGCTGCAGTGAAAGCTGGTGTACAAGGAATACACACCACCATTAATGGATTAGGCGAACGAGCAGGCAATGCACCGTTGGCAAGTATTACTGGTATATTGAATGATCACTTAAATGTTAGCACCAACTTGGATGAGTCAAAACTAACACGCATGAGTCAGATGGTTGAGAGTTTTAGTGGAATTCGTATTCCTGGAAATAAACCATTGACAGGTGAATATGTGTTTACCCAATGCAGTGGTGTGCACGCTGATGGTGATAACAAGGATAATTTGTATTTCAATAATTTGATGCCTGAGCGTTTTGGACGTGTACGTAAATATGCATTAGGTAAGACATCAGGAAAGGCGAATATTCTAAAGAACCTTGAAGAGCTGGGTATTAGTCTAAGTCCAGAAGAAATGAAGCGCGTAACGCAAGAGGTAATTGAGTTAGGTGATAAAAAGGAGATGGTTACGACCGAAGATCTGCCTTATATTATTTCTGATGTGCTAAAAAGTGCTTCCATAGGCGAGTATATTAAGATGAATAACTATAGCTTATCCTTAACTCGTGGGATGAAACCAACAGCATCGGTAAGTATTCGGATTGAAGATATAGACTATCAGGCGTCTTCCACGGGAGATGGTCAGTACGACGCTTTTATGAAGGCGCTTTGGAAAATATATGATGAGTTGAAAAAGCCTCATCCATTATTGGCCGATTACTGGGTAACCATTCCCCCTGGAGGAAAAACAGATGCCTTGGTAGAAACGGTTATATCCTGGGATTACAATGGGAAGTTATTTAAGACCAGAGGGCTGGATGCCGATCAAACGGAAGCTGCCATTAAAGCGACCGTAAAAATGCTTAACTTGATTGAGAACGGAAATTTAAAATTATAAACAAGTCAATAGCTGCTAGCCTCTAGCAGCTAGAAGCTAGAAGCTTTTTATATGAAATTGAATATTGGAGTTTTGCCAGGAGATGGCATTGGACCGGAAATAGTTGAACAAGCGCAGAAAGTAATTGATGCAGTTGCTGTAAAGTTTAACCACGAAGTAGTTTATACAAATGCATTGGTTGGAGCCACAGCGATTGATCAGGTTGGGAATCCTTATCCGGACGAAACGCACGAAGTATGTATGAATTCTGATGCTGTTTTATTTGGTGCTATCGGAGATCCGAAGTACGATAATGATCCAAAAGCAAAGGTGCGACCTGAGCAAGGATTGTTAGGTATGCGTAAAAAATTGGGCTTGTATGCGAATATTCGTCCGGTTACAACTTTCCCATCTTTGTTAGACAAGAGTCCATTGCGTTTGGATATTGTTGAAGGTGCCGATTTTGTTGTAGTACGAGAGTTAACTGGTGGTATTTATTTTGGTGAAAAAGGACGTTCGGAAGATCTGAAAAAGGCCTTTGATACCTGTACTTATACAACGGAAGAAATTGAGCGTATCCTGAAATTAGCATTCTCATACGCAGGTAAACGCGATAAGCGATTAACAGTAATTGATAAAGCTAATGTATTGGCAACGTCTCGTCTTTGGAGAGAAACTGCTCAGGCAATGGAAGCCGATCATAAGGATATTGAAGTAGACTATATGTTTGTGGATAATGCAGCAATGCAGTTGATTCAATGGCCTAAGAAATTTGATGTGATGGTGACCGAGAATATGTTTGGTGATATCATTAGCGATGAGGCTTCTGTAATTACAGGTTCATTAGGTTTATTGCCTTCCGCGTCGGTTGGTGTACATACTTCAGTATTTGAGCCTATTCATGGATCGTATCCACAGGCAGCAGGTAAAGATATTGCAAACCCTATTGCAACAGTTCTTTCTGCAGCAATGCTTTTAGAATCATTAGATTTATTAGACGAAGCTCAGGCGGTAAGAGATGCGGTTAATAAATCACTTGAAGCAGGCATTGTTACCGAAGATATTGTTAAAGATGGCAAAGCTTACAAAACATCGGAAGTAGGTGATTGGCTCGCTAATGCTATAAAATAAAGAATTGTAACGCCGATTAGTCTTCCTGATGATCGGCGTTTTTTATCCCAACAACAAAACAAATTAATGAAACCACGCTCAAAGACCACAAAAGCAGATAATGCCCAATCGTATTATCCCAAGGTTGAAGATATTATTGCAGCAAAACAAACGCTCAATAAAATATTGGAGACAACTCCGCTCAATCGAAATTTAAATCTTTCGAATAAGTACAATGCTAATATTATGCTTAAGCGCGAAGATTTACAGAATGTACGATCGTATAAAATTCGTGGAGCTTACAACAAAATTAAAAGCTTGAGTGAGGCTGAGTTGAATGTAGGTATTGTGTGTGCAAGTGCAGGTAATCATGCTCAAGGTGTGGCTTATTCATGTCAGACCTTAGGAATTGATGGTATTATTTACATGCCCAGTACAACGCCTAAACAGAAGGTGAATCAGGTTAAGATGTTCGGGCAGGATAATGTTCAGGTGGTGTTAATTGGCGATACCTATGATGATGCCTATGATGCGGCAATGGAAGATTGTCAGCAACGTGGACGTACCTTTATTCATCCCTTTGACGATCCCAAAATTATTGAGGGACAAGCCACAGTAGGTTTAGAAATATTAGAACAGAGTAAGGAAAAAATAGATTATATATTTGCACCTATTGGAGGTGGGGGACTGATCTCAGGTTTGGGAAGTTATTTCAAAAACATGAGCCCCGATACAAAAATAATAGGAGTAGAGCCGGAAGGAGCTCCGGCCATGGATTGGTCTTTACGTGCTGGTGAAGTTATAGAACTGGAAGAGATTGATAAATTTGTGGATGGTGCTTCGGTGCAAAAAGTTGGCTCTTATACCTTTGATATTTGCCAAAAGGTGATTGATAAAATGCTATTGGTACCAGAAGGTAAGGTTTGTACCAAAATATTAGAGTTATATAATTTTGACGCTATCGTTGTGGAGCCAGCCGGAGCACTCAGTATAGCAGCTTTGGATTTATATGCTGATGAGATAAAAGGTAAGAATGTAGTTTGCATCCTTAGCGGTAGTAATAATGACATTACGCGAACCGAAGAAATTAAGGAGCGCTCGCTTCTTTATGAAGGTTTAAAACATTATTTCATAGTACGATTTCCGCAACGTGCCGGTGCTTTGCGCGATTTTGTGGATCAAGTACTCGGGCCTGGGGATGACATAACCCACTTTGAATACCGTAAAAAAACAAGTCGCGAAAAAGGACCCGCTTTAATTGGCGTTGAATTGCAGAAGAAAGAAGATTTCGATGGCCTTATTGAGCGAATGGAAGCGAATGGTTTTGTGGTTGAGTACCTCAATGAACGACCTGATTTGTTTCAATACTTAATATAGGCAGACCGTAAATATTGATTCTTATCAATTTGTTAATATTAAATACTTGATGATTTTGTGAAAAGTTGAAATAGGCTTAGCTTTTGGGTGAGATTTAAACTTAAACCCAATTTTATGAAAGTCAAAGGCGTTTTTATTAGCTGTCTAATATTACTGAATTTCCATTTAGCACTTGCTCAAACTGAAGATCTAACAGAGTATGTCGATCCCTTTATTGGTACTCAAGAGATGGGACATGTGTTTCCCGGAGCTTGTTCACCATTTGGTATGGTACAGTTAAGCCCGGATACCGATAGTGTTCTGTTTTTTAACGATGGCAAATATAATAAGGATGTTTACCGTTATTGTGCCGGCTATCAATATACCGACAAGTCGATTGTTGGTTTTAGTCATACCCATTTAAGTGGTACCGGTCATTCTGATTTAGGCGATTTTTTGGTGATGCCGACTGTGGGTCAAGTACAGCATAATCCTGGAACTATCGATGATACATCTTTGGGGTATCGATCATTATTCCGGAAAGAGACAGAGCATGCCGAACCAGGTTATTACTCAGTTGAGCTCGACGATTATAAAATTAAGGCTGAGTTAACAGCTACCCAACGAGTTGGTTTTCATCAGTATACTTTTCCTGAAGCGGATGATGCCCATATAATTCTAGACTTAACACATGGAATCTATAATTACAATGGTAAGGTGCTTTGGTCAACTATTCGTGTTGAGAATGACACATTGGTAACAGGTTATCGAATTACTCGAGGTTGGGCACGTACCAACTATCAGTATTTTGCCATGAGTTTTTCTAAGCCCATCAAAAACTACGGTTGTAGTAATGATGAAGAAGTGAAATACAATGGTTTTTGGCGCAAGTTCGACCAAGGGGATAATTTCCCGGAGATGGCAGGGAAAGCCTTAACGGCCAACTTTGACTTTTCAACAGAAGAAGGCGAGGAGATTAAGGTTAAATTTGCTTTGTCGGCGGTTAGTACAGAAGGCGCTCTTAAGAATCTGGAGGCAGAAGTGCCACATTTTGATTTTGAACGTACACGAAAAGAAGTTAAGGCTGAATGGCAAAAAGAACTAAGTCGAATTCGGATTGATGCACCTGAAGAAAAAAAGGTGACTTTCTATACTTCTATGTACCATTCGTTTATTCATCCGAGCGAATACATGGATGTGGATGGAAAGTATCGCGGCATAGATCACAATATTCATCAGGCCGATGGCTTTACCAATTATACGGTGTTTTCCTTATGGGATACTTATCGTGCGCAACATCCTTTTTTGACATTGGTTCAGCCCACGCGTTCGTCTGATATGATTAATTCAATGTTGGCACATTACGAGCAGAGTGTTCACAATATCTTGCCAATTTGGAGTCATTTTGGAAATGAAAATTGGTGTATGATTGGCTATCATGCGGTACCAGTTATTGCAGATGCCTACGTAAATGGAGTCAGAGGTTTTGATGCGGATAAAGCTTTGGAAGCTTGTGTAGCAAGTGCTAATTATGACCGTTACGAAGGTATTGGTGAGTACAAAAAGTACGGTTACGTTCCCCATGAAACGAGTCATTATGGTGCATCCATCACATTGGAATATGCCTATGATGATTATACCATTGCTCAGCTAGCAAGGGCTATGGGTAAGGAGTCCTTAGTTAATCTATATTTATCACGTTCTGAAAACTGGCGAAATTTGTTTGATGCCAACACAGCTTATGTTCGAGCGAAGACAAAGGATGGCAAGATGCTTGCAAATTTTGATCCTTTAGATACGCATGGAGCTGGTTTTATTGAAGGGAACTCATGGAATTACTCCTTGTATGTACCTCAAAATGTTGGCGGATTAATTTCTGAGATGGGAGGAAAAGAACGTTTTTCCATGCATTTAGATTCACTATTTACGATGCACATACCGGATGAATATTTTGCACATACCGAGGATATTACCCGTGAAGGTATTATGGGTGGATATGTTCATGGAAATGAGCCAAGTCATCATGTAGCGTACATGTATAATTGGGCTGGTAAACCATGGAAAACGGCTGAACGAATCCATGAGATTATGGAAACTAAATATTTGAATAAACCTGATGGACTTTGTGGAAATGACGATTGTGGGCAAATGTCGGCATGGTATATTTTCTCATCGATGGGATTTTATCCTGTTTGTCCTGGGTCGGGCCAATATGTAATAGGGTCACCATCAGTAAATCAAGCTGTAATCAATCTTGAAAATGGCAAGAAATTTTCTATCCTAGCTAAAAATGCTTCTAAGAAAAATATCTACATCAAGTCTGTAACCTTAAACGGGCAGCCTTGGGATAAGAACTTTATCAATCACAAGGATATTGCTGAAGGAGGCGAATTAGTATTTATAATGAGTAGTCGTCCGAATAAAAAATGGGCTATTGATGTTAAGTCAATGCCATACTCAAAGGATTACTAATATTGAAATTTATAAAGCAAAAAAGGCAAACTCAAGTGAGTTTGCCTTTTGTATATTATGTAATCACCAACTTATAGCTGAACCTTAATCTTATCCGCAATTGCAATAAATTCCTCTTGCGAAAACTTCAACTTCGGTTTTGAAAAGTTGATGTCGGTTTCGTTTTGAAGCGGGATTAAATGAATGTGTGCATGAGGTACTTCAAGTCCTAATACTGCTATGCCTACTCTTTTGCAATCAATTACCTTTTTTTGAGCTACCGCAATTTTCTTAGAAAAAACCATCATATCAGCCAATAATGTATCTTCTAAATCAAAAAGATAATCTTCTTCTAATTTAGGAATAACCAATGTATGGCCTTCTGACAATGGATTGATATCCAAAAAAGCGAAAAAACGATCGTCTTCGGCTATTTTGTAACAAGGGATTTCACCATTGATGATACGTGTAAAAATGCTAGGCATAATTGAATGTATTAAATTGAAATATCGATTATTTCAAATGTCATTACACCATTTGGTACATTAATCTCAACCTTTTCACCAACTTTCTTGCCAAGTAAACCTTTGGCAATAGGCGTTGATACCGAAAGCTTCATTTCTTTTAAGTTAGCTTCGCTTTCAGGTACAATGGTGTAAGTCATTGAAGCTCCATTGTTGAGGTTTTTGATTTGCACCTTGTTTAATAACTGTACCTTAGATGTGTCAATTTTTGACTCGTCAAGGATTCGACTATTGGCAAGGGTGTTTTTAAGTTTAGAAATACGCATCTCTAACAATCCCTGTGCTTCTTTTGCAGCATCATATTCTGCATTTTCCGATAAATCACCTTTGTCTCTTGCCTCCGCAATTTGTTTTGAAATTGATGGACGTTCGAAAGTTTCCAACTGGTGAATTTCTTCTTTTAATTTCTTTAAACCTGATTCGGTTATATATTGAATGTCTGACATTTTATTTTTCCTCCTAATTTTATATTTCTAGTATCACCTAAAAAAATAAAAGAATCCCGATTAACTCAGAACTCTTTCGTGCAAATATACGAAAGATTACATCAACTGCAAACTACGTTAATCGTGAAATGATTTTAAGTGTTTGTTATTAAGTCTATTACTTATTGGTACGGTCGATTTAGAATTTCTGAATAAATAACCGCTTGTCGTAAGTCTATTTGATCTTGATCGAATTCCTGTTCTTCTTCTTCCTTTGTTTCTATGTCAACCACTTTAATTGGTTGACGAACCACTTTTTCTCGTTGAGCCTGTTGAAATAGAGGCTGAGTCTTGGGTTTTTCTTTAACTGGCTCTGGTACAGGTTTTGGAGCCTGTGGTTTAAAAAGTTCCCTCAAGTCATCAATAAAGGGCTCTTCTTCATCCATTGGATCATCCAAAGGGTGCATATTTTCGTTTGGCAATGGTGATGTACGCTTGTTCTTTTGCGCTTTTCGAAAAGCACTATATGCAACTGCGATTATCATTGCCACAACGTATATAATATCTCCTATGTCTTCCATGGTGTTTTTATTTCAGTTTCTAAATTTAGTGGAGGAGAAATGAAACTCAAAATTAATTGCGGTTTTTTTGAGGATTAACAGTAATTATTTCTTCATTATGCGCATAAAAAATATCTTTGGCCGTTATATATCCATTAGGTAAAGATAAATAGGAGTAGGTATGAGAAGAATAATAGGGTTTGCTTTCCTTGTGTTTATTAGCTTTGCGTGCAATAAGGATAATGATGAGATTATTCCTGAGGTTCGTTTTAGTGCGGAAGTTGATTTGGATAATCCGCAATACAATGGCAAAAATCCCTTTATTGTTCGACCGGGTGGTTTGAACAGAATTGTTGGAATCAATGGCGTTGTTGTTTTTGGTGTAACAAACTCTGAATTTTATGCTTTTGACCTTCTATGTACTCATGAACATGAAAAAGCTGGATTTTTTTATGTTGAGATGACTGAACCTGGTAGTATCGTTATGAAATGTCCTGAGTGCGAATCGGAATTTAGTGTTGCAGCTGAATATGGAAGTGTGATACAAGGGCCAGCTAAATGGGCTTTGAAACGTTATCAGACGGATGTGCGAGGATCTACTTTGCGAATCTGGAATTAGAACGGTTACAGTTTAAGCTTAGAGTGCTAGTAAGGAGCGTATCTTTGTTAGAAAGACTATAGGTGGAAAAACTAAAATTCTTTTCATAAGATTATTTGATTCATTGAAAAAACATTACACTTGTAAGTGTTAATATATATTTAATTGTCTTAGTGTTGTAGATTAACCAACACAAACCTAACTTATGAAATATTTTAATTTTTGTCTATTCACCGTTATAGCATTATCATTCTTTACTTCTATTGTCTCAGCACAAGACAAATTAATAAAAAGTAATAATGACACTATTCAGTGTTTAATTAAAGAGATTGGCGATTTAGAGATTAAGTACAGTGACCCAAAGATTAGTGATACCATTATTTTCGGCATTGATAAGGCTGATGTTTCTGAGGTAATACTTGCCAATGGAAATATATTGACATTTTCAAAGGCCATACTTAATCCGGAGAATTATGTGGATAATCACAAAAACATTATTAAAACCAATTTCTTATCGCCGTTATTTAATAGCGTGAAGTTTACCTATGAACGGAGTATTAAACCTGGGGGAAGTATAGAAGCAACTGTAGGAATAATAGGTGTAGGTAATGACGCTTATGATGCGGACGAACAAGGAGCTTTTATTAAGCTTGGCTACAAGTTCATCAAGAGTCCTGATTATTATTTGCGTGGTCAACGTTACGCACACATTCTTAAAGGTGCTTATATTAGGCCAGAGCTTGCATTTTCGTATTATTCATATGATTACGAATCTTATTATTACTATAGCTACTCCTATTCAAAGGAACGAAAGACCAATGCAATGTTTGGTATCCTGTTAAACTTTGGTAAGCAATGGGTGATTGATAATGGATTTGTTGTTGATACTTTCGTTGGTGTGGGTTATGGTTTTGGAAATAGTAATGATGACTTTACTTCCCATAAAGCCTTTCTGGGTGGAGTAGATGATTTTCCTCTGGCCATTTCAGGGGGGGTAAGAGTTGGTTGGTGTTTTTAAAAGAATCAATTTGATACAAAAAATAAGAGCCGTTCATTTTTTTTGAACGGCTCTTTCTTATTTATTTTTACTGTTAGTACCTATAATGTTCTGGCTTATATGGACCATCGGCATTAATGCCAATGTATTCAGCTTGTTCGTCAGTTAAGCGTGTCAATTTCACACCTAGCTTACCCAAATGCAAGCGAGCTACTTCTTCATCTAAATGCTTAGGAAGTGTATATACCCCAACTTTGTAATCGTTGTTCCATAACTCAAGTTGAGCCAAAGTTTGGTTAGTAAATGAGTTACTCATTACAAAACTTGGGTGACCAGTTGCATTTCCAAGGTTAACTAAACGACCTCTTGATAATAAAATAATGCTGTTGCCATTAGGAAAACGGAATTGATCAACTTGTGGTTTAATGTTGATTTCCTGTATGCCAGGGAATGTTTCTAGTTTCTCAACTTGAATTTCATTGTCGAAATGACCAATGTTACAAACAATGGTTTGATCTTTCATGGCTTCCATGTGTTCAATAGTGATCACATCTTTATTACCTGTAGTGGTAACCACAATATCAGCTTCACACAAAGCATCTTCCACGGTGCTAACTTCATAACCTTCCATAGCCGCTTGAAGTGCACAGATAGGATCAATTTCGGTAACGATAACACGAGCACCAAAACCACGCATACTTTGCGCACATCCTTTACCCACATCACCATAACCACAGATAAGCGCTGTTTTACCAGCAACCATTACGTCAGTGCCACGCTTGATACCATCGGCCAAACTTTCGCGGCATCCGTATAAGTTATCAAATTTCGATTTTGTTACGGAGTCGTTAACATTGATAGCAGGGAATAATAATTCACCCTTTTCCATCATTTGGTATAAACGGTGAACACCGGTTGTCGTCTCTTCACTAACCCCTTTAATTCCTTTGGCAACATTTGCCCAGCGGTTTGGGTCTGCTTCGAAAGTACGCTTAACCAAAGCAATTAATTCGCGGAAATCTTCGCCCTCAGCACTGTAATCATCATCCAGAAAAGATGCATCTTTTAGAGCCTCTGCTCCTTTATGTATCATTAAGGTAGCGTCGCCACCATCATCTACAATCAAATCAGGTCCTAAACCATTACCAAAGTCAAGTGCGCGTTCGGTACACCACCAGTATTCAGCCAGTGTTTCACCTTTCCATGCAAATACAGGAACTCCGGCTTTTGCAATGGCAGCAGCAGCATGATCTTGCGTACTGTAAATATTACAACTACACCAACGCACATCAGCGCCCAGGTCAACTAATGTCTCGATCAAAACAGCGGTTTGAATAGTCATGTGAAGCGATCCCATAACGCGAGCACCTTTCAATGGCTTATTCTGTCCATGCTTTTCACGAAGCGCCATTAAACCTGGCATCTCTTTTTCCGCAATATCAATCTCTTTTCTACCGTAATCGGCCTGACTAAGGTCTGCAACCTTGTAGTCTGCTGTATTATTCAATAAATCTGCCATTGTTATTTTTTATTTTGGACTGCAAAAATAGTTAATTATTATGAAGGATGAAACTATTCACCCTTAGGCAAATAATTACAAACAACCGACCGTATCATACGCTCATCTTTTTGCAATTGTTGCATTAAAGCGTCTACGTTTTCAAATTTCATTTCTTCTCTCACTCTCTCAATGAATTCCACTTGTACTTCTTCGGAGTATATATCGCGGTTGAAGTCAAAAATATGCACTTCGAGTGAGCGGTGATCTACATTGTGATTAACAGTGGGGCGATAACCAATGTTTAACATGCCTCCAAAAAGTTTGCCTTCAACCCGAACTAAACAGGCATATACACCATCAGGAGGGATTAATTTATGCGATTCATTTACTTCGATATTAGCTGTTGGGTAACCTATTCGCCTCCCCAATTGCTGCCCGCCTACAACTCTTCCGCTTACCAAAAAATGATAACCAAGAATGGTGTTTGCGTTTGTAATATCTCCATTACTTAAATAATTACGGATGTCGGAAGAACTAGTTTTAAGCCCATTGGTTAGAACTGCTTCAACTTGTGAAATGGAAAAGTTGTATGTTTTTGCGAAATCTTCATATTCGCTGAAACTGTGTTGACGACCTTTCCCAAAGCGATGATTAAATCCGACTAGTAGGTGTTTGATATTTATTTGTTTGACCAAGAAGTCAGTGATAAACTCTTCGGATGTAAGGTTGGCTAATTCTTTAGTGAAAGGAATGAGTAGTAAATGGTCGATGCCCAATTGGCTGAACAAAATGGTGCGTTCTTCGGGTGACGTCAGAAAACGTAGTGCTTCCTTATCTTGATTCAGCACCATGCGAGGATGTGGCCAAAAGGTGATGACAACAGATTCGCCATTGAGTTGCTGAGCTTTACCAATAAGTTGTTTTAACAATTCGCGATGACCTGAATGCACACCATCAAACATGCCTATTGTTACAGCAGGGTTATGAGCTTTGAATGTTGATAAATCTGAATGAACCTTCACCTTTTAATTTTCAACAAAAATAGGAAAAAGGAGTAAGTAATACCAATTAGATAGTGAATGGCCGGGGAAATTGGTTTTTAATAAAAAGTTGAATCCCTTTAGGATTCATTATCCACATCATTAATGAACCCCGAATTTCATTCGAGGCTATTCAAATTAAACCACATTCGTGGTTTTTTATGAAGGAATCCTGAAAGGATTTAGATGTCTGTTTTTTTGTGCTTGACTTTTATTTTGGCATCACTTTTGCTTTATACCAACTACCTAAAACTAAATTGTAATGAGAAAGTATTTAATGGAAAGTAAGCGAATGACTTTTATCTGGAACCGGATAAGACGAGTTGAATTTCCATTGATTATACTTACCTATCAGTTGATCGTCTTGTTAATTTCAGTTGTTTGGTTAGTTAGTAGGTATTAAAAAGTTAGTAATTCTTATATTTGAATGAAGAAATCCCGATTGGATCGAGGGCAAGTATCCAATCGGGATTTTTGTGTTTATACCATTTGTATTCCAAAATGATTGATAAAGTATTTTGCTAATTACATACAACGGCAACCATCTTACAAACGCGTCTGTCAGACTTACATATAATGCTGCCTGACTTACATAGCCTGCTGGTATTAATACATACAATGCTGGCACTTTTGCATACTCCTCTGTTACGATTACATACCATGCTGACTGCCTTACTTAGTCGGCTGACATTGAAACATACACCGCACACACCTTTACATACCCTTCTATCCGCCTTACATACTTAGCTTCCTACCTTACATTGCGAACCGACATTGAAACATACAGCTCTGTCAACACTGCATACTACTTCACCATTAATACCATATAATACCAATTGTATTCCCAAATGATTGTTAAATCATTTTATTAATTACAATGGTTGTGTATCGATATCATACTATTATTTCTTTATCTCAAGTAAAAGGAATGAACGTGCATCAATGCTAAGTTCATCTTGTTTAAGATTAATAGTTTTGTCGGTCATTACATTTATGGCTTCTGTAGCATCACCAAGTACTTCATTTTTAAAATTGCTTAATGACAGATTTTTTGCCTCAGAATTCTTATTCATTACCAACATTACAATGCTGTCGTCGTTATATCTAAACAAAGTGTAGATGCCTGATTGTTTTGCTGGTGCAAAATGTTTTAGTTCACCATTGTGAATGGCTGTATTGCTTTTGCGCCAGTTGAATAACTTCTTAAGCAAAGCTTGTGCTTCTTTTTGATCAGCACTTAAGCCCTCACCAGTAAAGGCATTTATTTCATCACCTTCCCAGCCTCCAGGAAAATCACCACGTATTTCACCATGAGAATCACTATTAGGGTTAGTCATTAGAATCTCGGTACCATAGTATATTTGAGGTATTCCACGGGTAACTGTTAGGTAGGCCATTCCCATTTTAAATAAGTCAAAATCCTCATTTATTTGAGTATAGAAGCGACTCATGTCGTGATTGTCGGGAAAGGTAACCAGTTGCATCGGGTCAGCATACAAATGATCGTTGGCCAGAGTTCCGTATAGTTTTATAAGACCTTGTCCCCAATGACTATCATCTTCATTAAGCCCTTTAATCAATGCTTCCTGAAGTGGGAAATCAAAAATGCCTGGCATGTACGAGATGTATCCATCATGGTTAATTTTCCCTTTTTGCCAATATGATACGATGGATGGATTTGTTGACCACTCTTCTCCAACAATATTGAAATTAGGATACTCCTTCATTACACGACGCGTCCATTCCGACATAAATTCTTTATCAGGATAAGGATAGGTATCCATTCTTATTCCGCCCAGATTGGCGTATTCAACCCACCAAATAGTATTGTAAATTAAATAGTCGGCTAATAATGGATTGCGTTGATTTAAGTCAGGCATGGTTTCGACGAACCAACCATCGCTGTGCATTTTTTTATCGTAGTCAGATGCGTAAGGATCCATATTTGTTTCACGAACATGTGTTGTGGGCTGCCATCCATCCTGAAAATTCAACCAGTCGTTGCAAGGCAAATCTTCCATCCACCAATGTTCTGAACCACAATGATTCAAAATCATGTCGATGATTAATTTGATGCCTCGTTCCTCTGCTTTTTCTGATAATCTCAGATAATCTTCGTTGCTCCCGTAGCGAGCATCAGTTTCGTAAAAGTCAGTAATGGCATATCCGTGATACGATGTGCTTGTCATGTTATTTTCCATAACAGGATTGAGCCAAAGTGCTGTGTAGCCCATGTCATCCAAATAATCCAGA
Organism: Carboxylicivirga fragile; assembly: GCA_025499625.1. GTDB lineage: Bacteria > Bacteroidota > Bacteroidia > Bacteroidales > Marinilabiliaceae > Carboxylicivirga > Carboxylicivirga fragile. The sequence continues at coordinate 97,054 of JAFMVD010000011.1, forward strand.
TTGTTGATAATTCCATCTAAATCGCCACCGTGTCGCCCATTAAGATCAGCTCTATTAGACTGCTCGGTCATGCCAGCTACGTTGTCGTTATCAGGGTTGCCATTGGCAAAACGATCAGGTGTAATAAGGCACATCACATCCGAAGCATCATAACCTTGACGGGCCGCCGATCCTTCTTTACGTGCTTTTAGTTCATAGGTGTATGAAAGTACCTTTTTTCCTTTTCTGTTAAAAGTAATGTCGAAAGTGCCAGGTTTTACAGATTTATCAATGTTTAAATAAAGGAAAAGGTAGTTTGGCGATTCAACCAGAGTGCTTCTTTCGATACTAACACCTGGGTAATCTATGCTCGGGCGAAGGTCAGAGATATTTGGGCCATAAGCCATGATTTGAAGTTCTGAATTCTCCATTCCTGCCCACCAAAAAGCGGGTTCCAATCGATCAATTTTGTATTTGGCATCAATCGTTGCATTTAATGCCAGTGTCATAATGAGAATACTTATTATCTTCTTCATATTGAATGTGTTTGTATGTTTATTTTTTTAGTAGAAATTCTATAGGGATGTGGAGTCTTTTATTCCACGCAATCTCAGTGTGTGCTTCTCCTTCAAACTTGTGAGTTTCGAAATGTTTACCTTTTATAAATTCGTTACGAATCATCATGGCATCTACTTTTAATTGATATGGTTCGTACAAGGAATCGAGTGTTGCTGTTCCGTAGTCAAAGTAAATTTTGTGTGTTTCAGGATTCGGATAGTTCTTATCCACATAGCTAAGCGTAATACCCGATGCAGCTGGCCAATGGGTTGAAAGGCAAGCCGCCCCTCCGAAAACTCCAGGATATTCCGATATGGCATAATAACTGATCAGTCCGCCCATGCTTGAACCCATAATGAATGTATTTGCCTTACACGGTAGGGTACTGTATGTTTTATCAATAAAAGGCTTGAGTTCTTGAACAATAAAACGTAGATAATTATCGGCAAGCAGTTCTTTAGATGAGAACGATTGCTTGGTATAAGCATCACCATTAATAATTTCTTTCTGTTTTTGAGGACTGATATTATCCCATGCTCGTTGAGGGAAATATTCCGCAAATCGATATTGATCGTTATTCCAGATGCCTATAACGATGCAATCTTTGATTCTATTTTCACTAATTAATTTACCAAATACTTCGTCAACACCCCATTCTTGTTTATTCCAGGTGGTATTGGCGTCAAAAAGCATTTGTCCATCGTGCATGTAGACGACTGCGTATTGCTTCTCGTCAGAGTAATTGTTTGGAAGCCAGACATCAATGTTTCGGTTATCAACAAATGTTGATTCAAAATTAGCATGACGTATAAGTTCCCCGCTTGCTACTTGTGGAAGTTGTGCATTTATTGAGTTGAATGCGATGAGGCTGAAAATTAATAGGCTTAGGTTTTTCATAGCACTAATATTTGATTTGCTAAGTTTAATTTCTGACTGATATTTGATAAAGTCAAATAAAATGAAGTATTTACTTGATTGCAAGTTAGTAGGACAAATGACCAATATTGATGCATCAACAGCAAAATGTTGGCTAAAGACCGATACCTTATGGCTTTATGCTTTTTGTCCTGATGAATTAAACTTTCGTCCCCTATTAAATGGGGGATTACTTTTATCTTTGTAATTTGCCTTCTTACTATTGATAATGCCATGCAGATTTTTAAAACGGATAAGACATTTCTCAACAGGATTCTTAATAACCGCTTATTCCAGCATCTGACTTACTGGGTGGTTTTTGTGTTTTTCTTTGCATTTGCGTGGGGCACGCACGATGATAATTATAAAAAAACCATTTGGATAGAGTTAATTAACTTACCTGCCAAAATCATTTTGGTTTACACGGTTATCTATTTATTATTTCCGAGGTTTTTGTATAAGGGAAACGTATGGTTGTTTATTTTTTTACTCCTTCATAGTTTGCTCTTTGCTTCTATCCTTCAACGACTGACGGATAACTATTTAATAATTGATAATTTCTTTCCTGAGTGGAATAAGGAATCCAGTTTAAGCATTGTTCAATTGGTTCGAGCCAGTGTTAATTTTGGCGCTGTCTTGGCCGTTCCTATGACCGTTAAAATAATGGAGCATCTGAATGATGTGAAACAGCGCCAGCAAAATTTGGCTAAAGATAAGTTGGAAGCTGAGTTGATGTTTTTAAAGAATCAGGTGCAGCCTCATTTTTTATTTAATACCTTAAATAGCTTGTATTCGCTCATATTAACTAAATCAGAAAGATCTCTAGAAGTAATTCTGAAATTATCGGACTTGTTACGCTACATGCTCTATGAAACCAATGCGCCACAAGTGGATTTAAGCAAGGAGCTTGGAAGTATTCGGAGTTATCTGGATTTAGAGAAGATACGTTATGGTAGCCGGGTAGAGCTTAGTTTTAATGCATGGGGCGATTTTGAGGGCAAACGAATTGCTCCAATGTTAATACTTCCCTTTATCGAAAATAGTTTTAAGCACAGTACCAAGGGCTTAAATGAAACTGCTATGATTTCGATTGAAATGGGAGCTAAGGAAGATAAGCTAATTTTGAAAGTGGAGAATAGTATTCCATTATCCTTGCCTAATGATGTGGATATTGTTGGTGGTTTAGGCCTTCAGAATGTGAAACGACGCTTGGATCTTTTGTATGCGAATGAGCATCAGTTGAAAATTGAATCAAATGATGATTCGTTTTTAGTTATATTAAAGATCAATTTAAAGGACGGAAACGATCAATAGAATTTTATGATGAAGATAAAATGTTTGATAGTAGATGATGAGGAGTTGGCCATTGATGTGATAGCCGAATATGTGAAACGAATAGATTATCTTGAATTGGTAGGTTCAAGTAATAATGCTGTAGATGCGATGGCATTGTTGAATCAGCATAAGGTTGATCTTCTTTTTTTAGATATACAAATGCCCGGATTAACCGGTTTACAAATGTTGCGAAACCTAAGCGATCGCCCTGAAGTGATCTTAACAACGGCCTATTCAGAGTATGCACTGGAAGGATACGAACTGCAGGCTCTGGATTATTTAATTAAACCAATTTCTTTTGAACGTTTCATTAAAGCTATTAATCGTTTTTTTAAGATACGACAATCGCAAATTCAATTACCCGAAGCGGAAACCAATAAATCGACAAGCGATGCCTTCATTTTTGTGAAATCAGAAAAGATGATGGTGAAAGTTGTCTTGAGTGAAATATGCTACATCGAGAGCCTTCGAAATTATGTATCCATATTCTTGAAAGATGGTAAGGTTATCAAGACCATGAATACCATTACTAATATTGAAGAAAAGTTACCTGAAACCCAGTTTTTGAGGGTGCACCGATCGTTTGTTATTGCTATTGATAAAATCGATAGTTACACTTCAGGAAGTTTTAAAATTAACAAGCAAATTATTCCCCTTGGTCGTTTATATAAAGATAATGTTAGGGCTAAGTTGGAGCATTTGAGTATTGAATAGAATATTACTATATATGAGTATTTATTCAAGTTAGTTAGGAAGTATCTGGTGTTTTGTTGCAGTAAGCGAGCTGTTTAAGGTTGGCGTTTCTAGGTTTCATAGAAATTATTATAAATAGTTAGGATGAAGTGTTATAGTTGTAAACTTTAGGTTTATATTTGCATTACTAAACCTAACTGTATGAAAATTATTGGAACCTTTCTAATGCTACTTTGTGTGGTAGCTTGCTCTGAAGATGAAATTCTTCCAACTGATATCACCTTGTCAACCCAGGAGCAAGTTGATCAATTTACTGCATCAACTGTTGATGGCGATTTAACCATTACCGGACCTGAAATTACCAACCTTGATGCGCTAAAAAGCTTAAAACACATTAAAGGACATTTTTATATTCGAAATACCTACCAATTAACTAAGCTTGAGGGGTTAAAAAACCTGGGAAAAATTGATAGTAGTTTGCTAATATATGAAAACTATGCTTTGCAAAGTGTTGATGATCTTGACGCTCTATGTTTTATCGATAAGTCAATTCATATAAGTCATAATGATAACCTTGTTGAGATTAATTTTAGCAGTACTAATTTTACATATGAAGGGGATATTATAATTTTCTTAAATCCTGAACTTGAATCTATATCTTTCAATGGAATATTGGATCGAAGCAGTATTAGCCTATCTCATAATGATAAACAGACCGACCTACCTGATCTTGGTAAAACATCACATTTGAATTATTTAAGTTTAACCTCTCTTAAATCTTTTAAAACATTGAGTGTTCCGTCGTCTATTAATCGAATACAACACTTAGCGATTGCTGATTTGAATCATTTGGAAGAAATAATCATCAATGCTGCATTGAAGAATATGGAAGGTCTTAGTATAAACAATAATCCTCTTCTCACTTCTCTTGACGGTCTTGCTAGTATAATTGAAATCAAGAATCGATTAATGGTGGTAAATAATGTTACTTTAAGTGATTTATGTGGCCTATATCAAGCTATCAGCACTATTGACTATGATAAGGTTATCATTTACAACAACCAACATAATCCCACAAAAAAAGATTTTGAGCTTAACAACTGTAAGCTGATTGTGGAAAGTGCAAACCGCTAGTTTAGCGATAATGCCAATTTAACCTTATCCGTTACCATGTTCCTAACAATTATAAAATCATGGCGCCTTATATTTTACATAGGCCTATTTCAGTTTTTGTTCATATTTATTTCACAGAAGCTGACTGCCCAAAAGCATGAATATATACCATACATTGGAACTGGTGTTCTCCAATTGAAAAATGACATGATCATCCCCATGGGGATGAAGGGTAAAACTATTTTGTTTGGCTTTCAATATCAAAGAGGCAAAAACGATAAGATCAGAACACATTATCGCATAGAAGCCAGACAGTCCAATCTCTATTCTTCTTGGTTTAACAATCAAACGCTATATCGATTTTGGCAAGCTGAACTGGGTGGGGGTTATAGGTGGTATGTGCTGGATAAAGCTAAAACCGATTTGTCCATTGGTTTTGAAGGGCTGTTAACAGGTGAATACATTGACCCAAGTACTTATAATATATCAGTTGCTATCAATCCGTCTATGTATGGGAGGTACGATATTGGTATTCGTAATTTTATTTCTTTTAATTCTCAAATAGGCAAAATCAAGTTAGCCAATGTGTTTAGTTACCACCTCATTGGTTTTGGCTATTACCCTAAACCACCATACTATTCACTTGATTTATCTGATACGTCCAATAGTTATTACACTAAACCCAATACTGTTTCACATCTTTTTAATATTGTTCATCTTAATAACAGGTTTAGTGTTTTTTTAAAAATAAAGAAAGTGCCATTTTTACTATCCTATGGTATACAATATCAGAAACAGAATGTGATCCATTATAAACAGCAGTATATTCAAAATACCTTTCATCTAGGCCTTATATTATGACAAAAAGACACTTTCTTGGCAACTTAATTTTTCTGATTTTTAGTTTGGCTGTACTAATTAGTAGTTGCACTAAGTTGGTAAATGAAGATGATTCAAACCTTGGTGTATTTGAAGCTTTCTGGGATATAATGGACAAGAATTATGTGTACTTTGAATTGAAAGAGCTTGATTGGAGTCAAATTCGAAAAGAGTACAGTCCTAAATTTGCATCTGCTCAGAGTCACAATGAAGTTGCTACTTTATTTCAAGAATTGATTTATAAGATCAATGATGGACATGTATGGTTAAGTTATAAAGGTAAAGAAGTAATTTCTAACTTTTCTGATACAAGCATTATTACACTGCATTATAATTTAATGCAATTTCATTATCAATTTGCGGATATACGATTTGAACCCAACATTACTTTTGCTCAGGCAACAGATGAGATTACTTATCTTAGAATTTCAACTGACTTTGTTAATGCTGATTATTTTAAGTCAGTAATGAGCGAATACAATATGAGCAAAGGGCTTATAGTTGATATGCGCGATTGTATGGGTGGAAGTTTTGATGGATTAGAGTTTTGCAAGTATTTTCATAAGGGTAAAAAAGTATTGTGTTATAGACAATTTAAAAATGGTACTGGTCATTGTGACTTTACAGACTTCTATCCCGTATATTCAATAGGAGATCAAATAGTGAATGAAGATATTAAGATGGTCGTTATTATAAATCGTAATGCCTATAGCATGGGTAATCATATAGTCTCAGCTTTAAATGATTTAAGAGACTGTCAGCTATTAGGTGAAAATACAGGCGGTGGGGGTGGTTCTGTTTTGGCTGTGCATTTAACAGGAGGTTGGGTATTAAATTATACCTTTTCAAGAAGTTTAGATGTTAATAAGAAATGGATTGAAGATGGCATAGAGCCTGATATAGAAGTAACGCGTCCGTATGAGTTTTGGAAAAATGAACATTGGCAGACGGGAGAAGATCCGCAATTGGAGAAAGCACTTGAAATACTTAATAGATAAGGGAAAGACTCTATCGCAATAAGTCTATGTAATAGAGCTATCTAGTTTGTTCTTTTTTTTAATGCTTAAAAGTTGTTCATGATTTTTAAATTTCCTTAAGTAATAGATCCAAAGGAGCATGTGGCATGCGTATTGCTTTTATTCAGTGAAATCTTTTTTAGATAAAGTATGCAAAGCAATCTAATTACTTTGCTTATTATCCCCCCCCCCAAGAAATGGTTTGTCGCTAGGCAAACCATTTTATTTATTAAAACGGTAATTTCCCTAAATCTACATTTCCACCGGACAGAATAATGCCAATATTTTGATCTTTAAATAAAGTTGGATTTTCTAATATGGCAGCCAATGGAACGGCTGACGATGGTTCAATTATAATTTTCATGCGTTCCCAAATCAGGCGCATTGCATCTATTATTGATTTTTCCGATACACAAATAATGTCGTCAACTTTATCTCTGATGATACTATAGGTTAATTCACCAAGTGAGGTTCGTAGTCCATCGGCAATGGTTTGTGGATTCGAAACCGGAATAAGATGACCACTCTTGAATGAGCGATAGGCATCATCGGCCATGGCTGGTTCGCCTGCAATTACTTTGATATGAGGGTGTATTTCCTTAGTGTAGCTTGCTGTACCACTCAATAAACCACCACCGCCAACAGGAGTCATTATGGTGGATAACTGTGGCACTTGTTTTACCAATTCGAGGCTTGCTGTACCTTGTCCGCAGATGACTTCAAATTGATTGTAGGGATGTATGAGTTTAGCACCGGTTTTTGAAATGACTTGTTCCAATGTGCTTTCTCTGGCTGATAACGTTCCCTCGCAAAACGTAATTTCGGCGCCGTAACCAGCTACTGCTTTCTTTTTAATTTCTGGTGCATTCTCAGGCATTACAATGTGCGCCTTAACACCGTTTTTAGCAGCGGCCAAAGCCAATGCCGCTGCATGATTTCCGGATGAGTGTGTGGCAACGCCAATTTGCTTTTCTGCATCAGAAAGAGATAGGATAGCATTGCAAGCACCTCTGTATTTAAAGGCGCCCACTTTCTGAAAATTTTCACACTTGAAGAAGATATTAGTCCCACAAATTGAATTGATTGACTCAGATGTTAAAACAGGTGTTTTATGAATCTGCGTATTAATTCGATTGTGTGCTTCGATAATATCTTGTGCACATGGTAATTTCAGCATGTGTTAATCTTGAATGGTTGCTTTAAATTTTTCGATGATAGGTTCAGCCTTATCCTTATCAACTTCCTGAATATATAAATCAATTGCAAAAGGTGTTCCGCCCATAAAACCTGCTGATTGTCCGGCTGCATAATCGTTTTTGATCAAGGAAGGAACATTGTTTTCTTCAAGAATGTTTTTGAGGTGATTAACCGTTATTTCTGTCCCTGAGAATACATGTAATATGCTGCTATTGTCGTTCATAACTATATAGATTAAAAGGTTTGTGTTCTTACAATATAGTCAAATTAACCGAGAAAGAAATAATTCGGGATGCGACAATTGACATCAGGTTATACCAATTGTATTCCAAAATGATTGATAAATCATTTTGCTAATTATCCCGATAATTATCGGGAGTTAATGCCGATACAAAAGCACAGGTTGATTTTTTTATCAATCGTTTTGGTTTGTAAGCGGTATTACAAGTCGCGCCCCCGTATTGTTTGTAATTAAAAAGGAGCAACCAGTTATGATTGCTCCTTGAAAAAAAAATATGTTGAGTTAATTACTTACTTTTTTCGATCAAGCCAATAAATTCATCGAACAAGAATTCAGTGTCCGTTGGTCCACTAGAGGCTTCGGGGTGAAATTGTGTTGAGAAAAATGGTTTGCTCTTGTGTTTTATACCTTCGTTGGTTTTGTCATTCACATTGAGGTACAATGGTTCCCAATCATCACTTAGGCTATCATTATCAATGGCAAAACCATGATTCTGGCTCGTAATATAGCAAGTGTCAGTACCAACTTTTATTACAGGGTGATTGTGAGCTCTGTGACCATACTTTAGTTTGTACGTGCTCGCACCTGATGCAATACCTAAAAGTTGATTACCCAGGCAAATACCAAATATTGGTTTGCCAATCTCCATTGCTTTCTGAATGTGTTTAACTGTAGCAGCACACATTTGCGGATCGCCAGGGCCATTCGAAAGCATGATGCCATCGTAATCTTCCTGAGTGAAGTCGTAATCCCAAGGTACACGAATAACGGTTGTATCGCGCTTAAGTAAGCAGCGTAGGATGTTGTTCTTGGCACCTGTATCCACTAAAACGACTTTGTGTTTCCCATTGCCATAAACTTGCTTTTCTTTCACACTTACCTTAGCAACAAGGTTTTCCTTATTAGGATCATCAAAGTCAATACTTTCTCCTTCAATCTCGATCTTGCCTAACATCGAACCTTTCTCACGAAGTACTTTGGTTAGGGCGCGTGTGTCGATGTCAAAAATACCTGGAACTTTATTTTGAATTAACCATTCGCGAAGGCTGTTTTCTGCATTCCAATGGCTGTATTCAAAAGAATAATCCGATATAATTAATCCTGAAATATGAATGCGATCTGATTCATAAAACTTAGGGATGCCATTCTCCTTTTCATCTTTTGGAACACCGTAGTTTCCAATCAAAGGATAGGTAGCTACCAATATTTGTCCTTCGTACGATGGATCTGTTAAACTCTCAGGATATCCCGTCATGGCTGTATTGAAAACAACTTCACCTGCAATGGATTTGTGATATCCGAATGATTTTCCCTCGAAGACCGTACCGTCTTCCAACACTAATTTAATCTTTTGTAAATCTGGCATACCTACTGATAATTAAGTCTTTCGTATTCAATTAAACAGAAAAAATGCATTTATCTAATTTGCGGATAAATGCATGCATATCGACTTTTATTATGCGCTTCAAAGGTAATAATTATTTGCTTAATTGGCTAATTTTTCATGAATAAGCGCATATTTATAATTTAAATGAAATATTTATGAATATATATGCAATAAAAAATGAGGGGCCGTTCAATCTCCCCCTTGAAACAGCCCCTCATACCCAATCAACAAAATTCTTATCTATTCTCCATTTCCATGTATGGAATATGGTCGTGTACGTTTTTATATGCTGGTCTGATAATTCGTTTGCTCGAACCACACACTTCTTCGATGCGGTGAGCACACCATCCCGCAATGCGTGAAACTGCAAAAATTGGTGTGTAAATCTCCTTAGGTATTTGTAAACAATCGTAAACAAAGCCGCTGTAGAAATCGACATTCGGACAAATTACCTTGGCATTTTCACCCTTAAATTGATAAAATACTTCTGGTGCCAACTTCTCAATGGAAGCATAAAGATTAAACTCATCCAATCGCCCCTTTTCGATGGCCAATGCCTTCGCTTTTTCCTTTAATAATACAGCGCGAGGATCGGAGTATGTGTAGATGGCATGGCCAATACCGTATATCTTACCGGTATTATCAAAAGCCTTTTTATTCAATATCTTCAATAAATAGTCACTTACTTCTTTCTCGTCAGACCAATCGGAAACATTTGTTTTAATGTTTTCAATCATGTCCATTACCTTTAGATTGGCGCCACCGTGTAGGCCACCTTTTAGTGAACCCAATGCAGCCGCAATAGCTGAATAAGTGTCGGTTTGTGCTGAGCTTACAACCCTTGTTGTAAAGGATGAGTTATTCCCACCACCATGTTCGGCATGTATTACCAATGATAAATCAAGTAAATCAGCTTCTAACTTGGTGTAGTTATCGCCCTTAAGCATGTAAAGAAAGTTCTCTGCTGCACTTAATCCCGGTTGTGGGTGGCGTATTACCAATGACTTACGTTGGTAGGAGTGACGCATTCCAAAATAGGAGTAGGCTACAATTACTGGGAATTTCGCAATTAAACTGATTGACTGCTTAATGAGGTTTTCAGGAGAAAGATCCTCCGCTTTATCGTCGGCTGTGTATAAACCAAGAACAGAACGAGCCAGCATATTCATGATATCGCGACCTCGTAAGGATAGAATCATGTTTTTGGAAAAGAATGGTGGTAGTTCGCGCTCTGCTGATAATATGTCATCAAATTCTTTTAGCTCTGTATCGTCAGGAAGTTGTCCCGATAGTAAGAGGTAAGCTGTTTCTTCGAAACCATGACGCTTATTGTCTTGAAAACCTTGTACTAAATCCTTTAGCTCAACTCCTCTGTAGAATAGTTTTCCTTCTTTTGGAGTTATCTTTCCATCTGCTTTATCGTAACCTTCAACGTCGCCAATGGTGGTTAAACCAACAAGCACTCCTGAAAAATCGGCATTACGCAAGCCTCGTTTTACACTATAGGTGTCAAATAAGGTTTTATCGATGTTGCTTGATGTTTCTGCGTTTTGTGCTAATTTTTCAAATAATGTCATTCAATTTAAGTTTTATGGTTATCGAATTAGTTTGTCAATGGCATCGGCCACTTGGTTAAAACTGAATTCGTTAATTACTTTGTCTTTCTTTTTACTAATCTCTTTGGTGCACAAATTACCTATCGATCCTTCGTGTGTATGCTTTACCTGGCAATCCGTCTTGAAGAGATCATTATTAATCTGTTCACCAATCTGTTTATAGGCATCTCTGAATGGTACACCTTGTAAAACTAATTTATTCACTTCCTCTACACTAAATGCCAGGCGATAGCGTTCATCGTTCATTATCTCATCCTTCACTTCGATGTTTTCGATGGCAAAGGTGGCAATCTCCAAACAACTAATGATTTCTTCAAAAGCTGGTATAAACTGCTCCTTTATCAATTGCAAATCACGAAAGTAGCCAGTTGGCAAGTTGGCAGTAATCATGCTAATGCTTTCGGGCAAAGCCTGAATTCGGTTGCATCGTGCGCGTAGCAATTCAAATACATCCGGATTCTTTTTGTGCGGCATTATGCTCGAACCAGTTGTTAACTCATCTGGTAACTTCAGAAAAGCAAAATTCTGACTCGTGTACAAGCATCCATCAATGGCTAGTTTTCCAACCGTTTGTGCAATGGATGATAAAGCATAGGCAATAGTTCGTTCCATTTTCCCACGACCCATTTGGGCATAAACCACATTGTAGTTTAAATCGTCGAAACCAAGCAACTTTGTAGTTAGCGTACGATCAAGCGGAAAGGATGATCCATAACCAGCCGCAGCTCCCAAAGGATTTTGATTAGCCGTTTTCCAGGCTGCCAATACCATGTGTAAGTCATCAACCAAACTTTCAGCAAAAGCACCAAACCACAAACCAAAGGACGATGGCATAGCAACTTGCAAATGCGTATAGCCCGGAATGAGCACATCTTTGTGTTGTTCGCTCTTTTGTTGCAATACCTTAAACAACTTGTTTACTGCTTCAACCACATCATGAATGCGATGGCGAGAAAAAAGTTTTAAATCGAGTAATACCTGATCGTTTCGTGATCGCCCACTGTGTACCTTTTTACCAGTGTCACCAAGTTTTTGTGTCAATAAAAGTTCAACTTGCGAATGCACATCTTCCACTCCATCCTCAATGGTGAAATCGCCAGCCTGTGCTTTTTTATATAAATCCTTTAGTTCTTTTAATAGAGCATCTAAATCTGCTTTATTTAAGAGGCCAACATTTTCAAGCATTGTGATGTGTGCCATGGTACCCATAATATCGAAGGGTGCCAGATAAACATCCAATTCACGATCGCGTCCCACCGTGAATTCTTCAATCTTTTTATTTACCGATGTTCCTTTATCCCATAATTTCATAACGAATTACTTTATAGAGTAGATAAAAAGTGAAGATGATTGAATAAATATTCCTAATTGTAAATATTTAAAGGGTATTTATTTCAATTCGACAAATATATTCACTTTTAGTAATAAATTAAAATTTACTGATGTATATTTATGACTTATGTCATTAATTTGTAATGTTTATAAACTACTTTATTTCTAGTTTGTCTAACATTTTTACATAGATAGCCACGCCTTCTCTTATCTCATTTAAATAAATGTATTCATCAGGCGTGTGCGAACGAGCCGAGTCGCCGGGACCCATTTTTAAAGTTGTGAAGTCCATCACTGCCTGATCGGATGTGGTAGGAGATCCGTAATGATTACGCCCAAGCTCAATACCTCTTTCTACAAGAGGGTGGTCAATGGGAATGGACGAACTATTGATACGATAGGAACGAGCTTTAACATCACAATCAACTTCCTTAGCTATTAATTGATGTAACTCCTTGTTGGAGTAACATTCGTTTAGGCGAACATCTACGACAAATTTGCAGCTATCAGGTACAACATTGTGTTGATTACCAGCCGATATTTGGGTGACGGTCATTTTTACTTTACCAAGATGAGGCGATACTTTTGGGAATTCATAGGTTTGAAACCAAGCGATATCTGACATTGCTTTGTAAAGCGCGTTTTCACCTTCATCGCGAGCGGCATGGCCAGTTTTGCCATGTGCTTCACAATCAAGTACGAGTAAGCCCTTTTCGGCAACAGCCATTTCCATTTGTGTGGGTTCGCCTACAATGCCCAGGTCAATTTTGCCTAGTTGGTCAAGAATGGAAGCTACGCCGTTGACACCTGAAATTTCTTCCTCAGCAGTTGCTGCAAAAACCAGATTGTAATCCTGTTCAGTGTCTTTGAGGCACAAAAAAGTAGCCATTAATGCAACTAATGGCCCACCTGCATCATTGCTCCCAAGTCCTGTAAGTTTATCACCTTCAAGAGTTGCAGCAAAAGGGTCGTAGGTCCACTTTGAAGAGGGTTTAACTGTATCGAGGTGAGAATTGAGTAGTATGCTTGGTAATTCAGGGTTTGGTTTTTTAGCCCAGCACCAGATGTTATTATTGCTGCGATTTACATTTAGGCCTTTAGAGCTTAAATACCTTGACATTAATTCAAGCACCTTATCTTCATTTCTACTGAATGATTCGGTTGTGATGAGTTGCTTTAGAAGCTCAATGGCTTCATCTGTATATTGCTCTATATTTAGCATTCTTATTGGTTGTGGTAATTATAATTCGAGTTGTGTGCCTTTAGAAAAGCCATTCTTGAGGCCTTCAGAATTGGAAATCAGAACTTGCTTAACACCATGTTTCAAAGCTGAAAACCCATTGTCGAGTTTCGGAATCATGCCATCAGAAATAGTGCCGTCATCTTTATAAGTTTGGTAAAGTTCTGTATTCAAATTTGTAATGACTGAGTTATCATTGTTCGGATCAGTTAGTACGCCACTTTTCTCAAAACAATAGGCCAACTGAACACTAAAGTCCATGGCAAATGCTTTTGCCAATTCGGCGGCTATGGTGTCAGCATTGGTATTTAATAGTTGGCCCTTGCCATCATGGGTGAGTGGTGCAATTACTGGAATTACCTCATTTTTGATTAAGTCGTTAAGCTGTTCTGTGTTAACTGATGTAACATCACCCACATAACCATAATCCACATCTTTAACTTCGCGTTTCTTGGCTCTAATTAAATCAAGATCAGCTCCGCAAAGGCCAATGGCCGATTTGTTAAGGGTCTGTAGTTGAGCCACAATATTTTTATTTACTAAGCCGCCATAAACCATTACCACTACGTTAAGAGTGTCGGTATCTGTAATGCGTCGGCCATCTACCATCTTAGTCTCAATGCCTAATTTTTCGGCTATGGCGGTTGCTGAGCGCCCACCTCCATGTACAAGAATTTTGTGCCCGGCTATTTTTGAAAAGTCCTGGATGAAGGTTTCGAGGCTTTCGGCGTTTTCAACCACTTTACCTCCAACTTTGATTATCGTAAGACGTTCTTGCATTAGTCTTGATTTAAATTTTCGAGCATTCGTTTAATCACAACCTGAGCTGATACTTCTCTGTTAGCTGCTTCATCAATTACAATGCTGTTTTCACTATCAATCACTTCGTCGCTTACAATCATGTTTCGTCGAACAGGCAGGCAGTGCATGAATTTGGCATTGTTTGTTAATTTCATTTTTTCTTCATCAACTGTCCAGGAGCGATCTTTGCTTAAAATCTGTCCATATTCGGAATAGGATGCCCAGTTTTTAGCATAGATGAAGTCTGCATTTTCAAAAGCTTTATTCTGATCATACTCGATTGTAGCACCATTGCTAAATTCAGGAGCCAACTCATAACCCTTGGGGTGCGTAATTACGAACTCAACATCGGCTTTCTTCATCCACTCAGCAAATGAATTTGGTACAGCCTGTGGCAGTGCTCGTGGGTGTGGTGCCCAGGTTAGTACGACTTTTGGGCGTGCCTTGGTTTTGTATTCTTCAATGGTAAATAAATCGGCAAAGGCTTGCAAAGGATGGCGTGTAGCACTTTCCATGCTGATAACCGGTACACCTGCAAATTCGATAAACTGGTTTAGAATGTTTTCTTCATAATCAGCTTTTTTATCTTCGAATGTTGCAAATGAGCGAACCGCAATGATATCGCAATAACGACCAATGACTGGTACAGCTTCACGCAAATGCTCAGGTTTGTCGCCATCCATTATCACGCCGAACTCACTTTCCAACTTCCAACCATCCTTATTGACATCCAGAACGATGACATTCATGCCAAGGTTCATAGCTGCTTTTTGAGTGCTTAATCTGGTACGCAGGCTTGAATTAAAAAAGATCAGAATAATGGTTTTATTCTTACCAAGAGTGTCCCAGGCATATGGTGTGCGTTTAACTTCTTTGGCCTCTTGTAAAGCTTGACTTAAATCGCCTATATCGTCAACGGTTAAATATCTCTTCATGATGGTATGTTTTACTTTTGTGGTTTAATCTCTAATTTGTCCCTCTCCACGAACGATCCATTTATAACTGCAAAGTTCGTTTAATCCCATTGGACCGCGAGCGTGCAATTTTTGGGTGCTAATGCCTATTTCAGCCCCAAGACCAAACTGAGCCCCATCGGTAAAGGCTGTGCTGGAGTTGACATACAAGGCCGCTGCATCTACTTCATTTAAGTAGCGTTCAATTCTATCTGCGTCAGTGGCAATAATAGCCTCGCTATGTTTTGAGCTATATTTGTATATATGATCGAGAGCTTCGGTTAAGGTATCAATGGTTTTAATCGACATTTTGTAATCCAAAAATTCAGTGCCAAAATCTTCAGGTTTAGCTTTTTCTAAGAGATTTTTCGGGTACAGAGAATCAAGTTTATTATAGGCTCTCTCGTCTGCATAGATTTGGACTTGTTTTTTTGCCAACTCGTGAACCAAAATTGGCAGATCGTTAATTCTGTTGCTGTGTATAAGTAAACAGTCAAGCGCATTACAAACGCTCACGCGCCTTGTCTTGGCATTGAGTACGATTTTTTTTCCCGTATCCAGATCGGCAGATTTATCGAAATAAGTGTGCACAATCCCTGCACCAGTTTCAATTACAGGAATTTTCGCGTTATCGCGAACTGAATTAATTAGACTTTGTGAACCTCTTGGAATGAGTACATCAACTTTGCCAACTGCATTCATCAACTCTGTGCTTGCAAGTCGATCGCTTGGTAGAAGTTGAATGATATCAGGATCAACGCCAAGGCTTTTAAGAACGTTTTTGATGATTCGAACCAGTTCTGTGTTACTGTTTTCTGCATCGCTTCCACCCTTTAGTACACAGGCATTACCTGAGCGCAGGCACAAGGCAAATACATCAATGGTAACATTAGGGCGAGCTTCGTATATGATACCAATTACGCCAAGAGGTACGCGTACTTTTTCGAGATTGAGACCATTTGCGAGAGTTCTTTTTTCAAGGCTCTCGCCAACAGGTACGGGCAATTCTGAAATAGAAACTAGGTCGTGTGATATTAATTCCAAGCGCTCGCGCGATAGCTTTAAACGATCATATCGTGGATCGCTTTTATCCATTTTATTTAAATCAAGCAGATTAGCCTCAAGTATTTTGGACTTCTCAACCAGGATAGCCTTACTCAACGATTTAAGAATCATTTCGGTTTGCTCTGCGTCAAGTTTTGGCATGCTACGTGAAGCCTGTTTTACTTTTTGAAAATAATTGTCGTACATATTGTTTGTATTAAGGCTCAGTAATTAGTTCAGGATAGAGGTATAGGTAGTCGTAATGAACGAGGGGTTTATACTTTTTATCGTGTTTATGTTTTTCTGCTTTGTCGATGTCGTATGCAGCTTTTCCAATGCCAATGGTTTGTTTTTCTGTATTTAATATGCGTACCAAATCACCTTTTTTGAAACCGCCATTAATGGCTGTGATTCCTGCTAAAAGTAGGCTGGTAGCTTTGGGCGAATACAGAGCTTGTAGTGCGCCCTCATTAATTGTGATTTCAGCTTTGGTAAAACCTTCGGAATAGGCAATCCATTGTTTTATGGCCGGGCTTGGCTCACTTGCTTCGAAGTGGGTATGGACAACCTTTTCAGATTGATCCAATAGGCTCAATAGAATATTGTCAATGGTGCCATTGGCAATGTGCACATTAATTCCTGATGCGGCTGTTTTCTTAGCTATGTTGCACTTGGTTAGCATACCACCTCGCCCAAAGTCTGATTTATTGGTTGAGATATATTTGGCTAAATCTGTATCCTTATGGTTTATATTTTCAATGACCTTTGATTCAGCTAAATCAGGATGTCCATTGTAAATGCCGTTAATATTAGATAGAATAATTAGCCCCTGACAGGCCATCATCGAAGCCATCATGCCACTCAATTCATCATTATCGGTGAACATGAGTGCGGTAACCGAAACAGCATCGTTTTCATTAACAATTGGGATGACATTGTTCTGCCACAGCGCATTTACACAATTCTTCATGTTTAAGTAATGCTCACGCGTTCTAAAATCTTCCTTTGTTACAAGCACCTGCGCCACTTGAATATTGTGTTTTGCAAAGAGTTCGGCATAAAGGTTAATAAGTTTTACCTGGCCAATGGAACTTAATAGTTGACGTTGCGAAACGCGATCCAGCTTTTTATCAATAGATATTAATCCACGCGCTGAAGCAACAGCTCCGGATGAAACCAATACTACTTTCTTACCCGAGTTATGCAACTGAGCGATTTGTTCAACAAGCTGGTTTACCCGTTGACGATTTAATCCGCCTTCGGAGTTAGCCAACACATTTGAACCAATTTTTATGGTCAATTTGTTGTACATAGTATTATTTGCCGTTTTCTATTTTATTAAATGAGGTTAATAAACCTTTGATCAAGGACGAACTAAAACCTTGGTGCTCCATTTCATTTAATCCAGAAATGGTAACGCCTCGTGGAGTAGTTACTTTGTCAATTTCATCTTCGGGATGATTGCCTTTCTGGATGAGTAGATCGGCGGCACCTTTAACTGTTTGTGCCGCAATTTGAAGAGCTAATCTAGAGCCAAAGCCAATTTCGATACCTCCTTGGGTAGCCGCGCGAATGAAACGCATGGCATAGGCTATTCCACAAGCAGCTAGTACCGTTGAGGCTGCCATTAATTCTTCAGGAACAATGAGTGCCTGCCCCATTTGACGAAATAGTTCCAATACAATTTCGTCTTGCTCTTCTTTGGCATTATATGAAGAAATACATGTCATTGATTCGCCAATTTCAACAGCTGTATTTGGCATTGCTCTGAATATAGGCAGTTGAATTCCACAGAATGAATGAATTTGTTCTGAATCAACACCTGTAGCGAGCGAAACAACAATCGTATCTGCTTTTAAAGCTGGTTTGATTTCTTGTACAATGGCTTCTAACTGATAGGGTTTAACAGCAAGAAGAATGATGTCAGCATTCTGCGAAGCTTCTAAATTGTTCTTGGTAATAACTACACCTTTTTCTTTAAAATCAGATAATAAATTGGTGCGTCGGCGTGTAATAGTGAGCTGAGAGGGTTTGAATAAACCTTTATCAAGTATACCTGCAGCTATTGCAGAACCTAAATTTCCACCACCTATGATAACTAATTTATCTGCTTTCATAATTCGATTTTTTGGAAAATAAATGTGTCATTTTATCATTGAGAAACCCAATGCGCTTATAAATTTACACAAAACTCCCAAAAAATCGTTAGAAAGTTATTTGCTTTCTTCCGCTGGTTCGTTCGAATCGACTTTAACGTGTGCCCAGTTTTCGCCAGATTTAATTCTGTAGAGTTGCATTTCGCTGATGCCAAACTGTTTTGCTATTAGTTTTAAACGTGTTTTGCGATTCGGATCCATGATCTTCATCTTTAATCGCATTACTTGTGTGGCAGTAAGCTTATGACCTTGTTGTGTTTTGCGCCCTTTTTGTTTCTCTCTTGCCTCAAGAACCATTGGATTTTTTTGTTGATGTTCAAACATCTCATCCTTATTGGCCCATACGAGGTTTTCAATGTAGTTATTTGATTTATTAAAATCCTTATGTATTACAAAGGTCTGGTCATCTGACTTATTTGTTAAGAAAAGTTCTGCAACTAACTTATGAACGTAATAGGTTTTTGATTTCCCAAAAGGTCTTAGAGGCAGGGTGGGATAGCCACGTAATTTTCCGCCTCTGATATAGGTGCCTTTCTCTCTTGAATCAGTAAAACTGATTATTCTCCCATAATTTGAAATAGCATAACGTTTTTTTAAGGCGCCTTCTTCAAATTTTAATTCTTTCCATTCTTCGTTCCAGTGTGACCTAACCATTATTCTAATAATAAATTGTTTAACCGCTCTCTACAGCTTCGCTTAAGCAGTCGATAAAATAGTCCACATGACTCTTTTTGAGAGTCAGTGGAGGTAATAACCTCATAGTACTTGTGCCGGAAACGCCAGTAAAAATATAATTTTTTCTTAATAATTCCATTCTTATAGGTTTAATAGGCTTATTTAGATCGATTCCAATCATTAGTCCTTGACCCCTAACTGCCTTTATGTTGCTTATTTCTGATAGTTTCGACAGTAGATAATTACCTGTTTCTAAACTATTGTTGATTAATTTTTGGTTCTCGATAGTTTCTAATACAGCCAAGGCTGCGGAGCACGCCAAGTGGTTGCCCCCAAAAGTTGTTCCAAGTAATCCATAACTTGCTTCCAGATGTAGCGCAATTAAAACTCCACCGATGGGGAAACCATTACCCATTCCTTTAGCTATTGTAATCAAGTCGGGTTTCACATTGGTATACTGAAAGGCAAAAAACTTTCCGCTTCGTCCGTAGCCCGATTGAATTTCATCAAGTATTAAAAGCGTGCCATATTTTTTGCAGAGCGTTTCTAATTTTTCTAGAAATTTCGGGTCAGGAACAATGATGCCACCAATTCCTTGGATGCCTTCTATAATCACGGCAGCAACATCTTGTTTGGATAAACAAGCTTCAATTTTTTCCAAGTCATTCAGAGGAAGAATTTCTACCACATGATTGGCATTGAAGGGCGCAATGATATTCGCATTGTCCGTAATGGCAACTGCGCCGGAAGTACGGCCATGAAAGCCTTTTTCGAACGCAACTATCTTTTTACGACCTGTTTTAAACGAAGCTAGTTTTAAAGCATTTTCATTTGCTTCGGCACCTGAGTTACATAAAAACAATTGGTAGTCAGGTAGCTCAGCTAACTCTCCCAGTTTATTAGCAAGCTCTTGCTGTAAAGGATTTTGAATAGAATTACTATAAAAACCAAGTTTGCTCAGTTGATTGCTTATGCGATCAACATAATGAGGGTGGCTATGGCCAATGGAAATGACGGCATGGCCACCATAAAGGTCAAGGTATTTATTGCCCATATCGTCCCATACATAACAATCCTCGCCTTTTACAGGCGTAATGTCAAATAGTGGATAAACCTCAAATAGTTTCATGGTTTTTATATTAATTATACTCTAGTAAAAACGGTAATCGTGGTAGGATGTAGCACCACAGACTCGTTAGTCTGTGGTGCTGATAAGCTAAGGAGCCCTCTTATACAAAGAAGAATGAACACCTAAAAATTTAAACCAAATAAACCAATGCTAAAAAGCAACCGACTTAAGTTGAAGACCCATTGCTTCATCCAAACCATAAATGATATTCATATTTTGAACAGCCTGACCAGATGCTCCTTTTACAAGGTTGTCTATCACGCTGATGATATGTAATTTGTTATTGTGTTTTTTAACTTGTACCAATGCTTTGTTTGTGTTAACCACTTGTTTTACATCAGGACTTGACTTAACCATGTGTGTAAAAGGTTGATCTGAGTAGTACTCATTGTATAACTTCAAAGCTTCTTCTTCACTTAAATCACAATCAAGATAAACTGATGCTAAGATTCCTCGTGGAAAATTACCACGCATTGGAACGAAATTAATGTCGTGCCTAAAACCTGGCTGTAATTGTTGCATGGTTTCACCAATCTCTCCTAAATGTTGATGAGAAAATGATTTGTAAACCGATGCATTGTTATTGCGCCAGCTAAAATGTGTGGTTGCTGAGGGTGCTTGTCCAGCACCTGTGGAACCAGTAATGGCATGAATATGCACTTCGTTTAACAAAGCTGCATTAGCAAGCGGTAGTAAAGCCAGCTGAATGGCTGTAGCAAAACAACCAGGATTAGCGATCTTATTAGCTTTAGCAATGGCTTCTTTATTACATTCTGGTAGGCCATATACAAAACCGTCTGCATCTTCGTTTAAGCGAAAGTCGTTACTTAGGTCAATTATATTACCCTCAAACGATGTTGGAATGGCATCGACAAAACTTTTTGATCGACCATGGCCCATGCATAGAAATAATACATCTGCCTCATTGTAGTCAACATCCTTTGCAAAAAGCATATCAACATTACCAACCAAGTCGGTATGAGTACTGCATACTTCCAAGCCAGCCTGACTTGAGCTTTGAATAAAACTAATTTTAACCTGCGGATGGTGTATCAATATTCTGATTAATTCACCAGCGGTATAACCTGCGCCACCAACAATTCCAACGTTAATCATCTTTCCCTTCAAGGTTAAGTTGCCCTTTATTTACGGCATTATAAATTTTCATTGGCGTTGCCATGATGGTTGTAAATCCTTCAACATCACTTGCAGTCCAGGCTTTATTCATCTCACCATATTCACCAAAAGTACTATTCATTAAATCGTGATCTGATTCGATACCAACCATCTCGTAACGATATGGCTTTAGTTTCATGATGACCTTGCCAGTCACATTTTGCTGCGTGTTTTCAAGAAATTTCTCAATATCACGCATGCTTGGTTCAAGGTATTGCGACTCGTGTAAAAACATGCCGTACCAATTGCCCAATTGCTCTTTCCAATGCATTTGCCACTTGCTCAAGACATGTTTTTCGAGCATATGGTGTGCCTTAATAATTAATATCGGAGCAGCAGCTTCGAAACCAACGCGGCCTTTAATACCAATAATAGTATCGCCTACGTGCATGTCGCGACCAATGGCATAAGGCGTAGCTAAGGCTTCAATTTTCTGTATGGCTTCTATGGGTGTAGCAAATGTTTCATCGTTCACTTTACTAATCTCACCCTTTGTGAATTCTATCGTTAAAGTCTCCTCATCTTTTGCTTTCAGTTGACTTGGGTAGGCATCTTCGGGCAAAGTTTGGTTTGAAGTTAAGGTTTCTTTACCACCCACACTTGTTCCCCAAAGTCCTTTGTTGATGGAGTACTCCATCTTGGTCCAATCGCGATCAACGCCACGTGATTTGAGAAAGTCGATTTCTTCCTCACGCGATAATTTTAAATCTCGAATTGGTGCAATCACTTTTATTTCTGGCGCTAAAACCTGAAAGGTTAAATCAAATCGAATTTGATCGTTACCGGCACCAGTGCTTCCATGAGCAATGTATTTGGCACCTATTTTTCGGGCATACTCAACAATGGCAAGTGCTTGAAAGATGCGTTCAGAACTTACTGATAAAGGATAAGTATTGTTTTTTAAGACATTACCGTAGATCATATAGCGAATGCAGCGCTCGTAATAGCGATTGGTAACATCTAAAGCTGTATGCTCTGTTACGCCTAACTCGTAGGCTTTGGTTTCGATGTCTTCCAATTCTGCTTCAGAAAATCCACCTGTATTAGCTAAGGCTGAATACACATCTAAATCCTTTTCTTCGCAAAGATACTTCACGCAATATGAGGTATCTAATCCGCCGCTATACGCTAAAACTACTTTATCCTTCATCTTTATTATTATTAGCTACATTTTGTATATCCTATAAAAAAGCAGTTACTTTTTTAATGCCATTGATTGTATTGTTCCTGTTTAATTGGAATACTGATTTCTTTATGGTATTCCATTTGCTTTTAAGTCCCTTTTTTGATTTACTGTTATTTGCTTCCTTAACTGGTTTTATTCGGCTGGGATCAAACAACATGCCTGTGCATAAACAATGACGTCGCTCGGTACGCAAAAGAATATCATAGTTAACGCACGTTTTGCAGCCTTTCCAAAAATTTTCGTCGTCGGTTAATTCCGAAAATGTAACAGGACGATAACCTAAATCAGAATTTATTTTCATCACGGCTAATCCTGTGGTTAAACCAAAGATCTTAGCATCAGGAAATCGTTCTCTGGATAGATCAAAAGCTTTACTTTTAATTGCTTTGGCCAAGCCGTGGCCTCTATAATCATCCACTACAATTAAACCCGAGTTAGCTACATATTTGTCGTGTCCCCAAGTTTCGATGTAGCAAAAGCCGGCAAATACATCATCTTGAAGCGCAAGAATTGCCTTGCCCTCTTCAATCTTTGAAAGAATGTATTCAGGACTACGTTTAGCAATTCCTGTCCCGCGAACCTTTGCTGCTTCAGCAATGGTGCTCAGAATTACATCAACATAACTCTTGTGTTCTTTTTGTGCGACAAAAATGTTAAACTTCATTAGGCTTATATTATTAAGCGCTTGTTACGCTCATTGATATTTATAATATTTTCTCTTTTAGGCCTGGCATAAATAAGGACAAGGCATTGATTACATCCGTTTTACTTACGCCTTCGCGGCTTATAAGTAATATGGTATCGTCGCCAGCTATTGTTCCTAATATTTCGTATGGACCATGACTATCTATTACCGATGCTATGCCATTTGCAAAACCAGGTCTTGTTTTTATGATGGCCATTTGCCCTGAAAATTCAATGGATTCAACGCCACTTACAGGAAACTCCTCTAATCGTCCAGGCTCTTCATTTTTTTGCGCTGATTCAGGTATTACATATTTATATCCCGTTTCAGCATCGGGCACTTTTGCCACTTTCAAATATTTAAGGTCGCGCGAAAGTGTTGCCTGTGTTATTTTATAACCTTCGTTTTCTAATAGGCTAACCAACTCTTCCTGCGAACTAATTTTTTGTGATCCGATTAATTGCTTTATCGCCATTAATCGTTGAGCTTTTATTTTCATATGACTATGTTTTTTCAATTGCCTCCCGATAGCTATCGGGATGGAACTCGCCTGAAAATAACTATCCTCGAATGTGATAATTATTTATTATGGCTCGTTTCATGTGCCAAGTACTAATTGAAATTATTACTTGAACCAAGTTATTCATTTAAGCATCCTTCTTCAATAAATACTTAAACGAATGATTTGATTCATTCTCCATTGTATATTTATACGGTGTCGATGCAAATTTATTCATTAATTATTAAAATCAAAGCTGTTTTTTGTAAAAAATATGTATTTTTGTACGACAATATGATTCAATAATTAATAAAATTAAGGTCGACTAGTGACTGTATTCCGCTTGAACATAGGCTTTCTGCAAGATATTATCCGCTCAGTATATCTATTCATTGGTTCTTTTTATTTTTCTTATTCTTTGTTTTTTGCTTCAAATGAATCAATAAATGAATGTATTTGTATAAAAAATGAATATTCTGAGGTGAAATATGATCTAGAAGTAAAGATGTGCGCTAAGTTTATGCATAAAATTCAAAAGGCATAGGTGGAGTTGTTAGTAATTGATACGAAAAAATAAATCATATATAAAAATGAAGAAGAACGTCAAAAAGGTAATTGTACTAGGTTCGGGAGCGCTTAAGATTGGCGAGGCTGGTGAATTTGATTATTCTGGCTCACAAGCTTTGAAGGCTTTAAAGGAAGAGGGAATTGAAACGGTATTAATTAATCCAAACATTGCAACTGTACAAACTTCTGAAGGAATAGCAGATAAGATTTACTACTTGCCTGTAACGCCTTATTTTGTTGAGGAAGTGATGAAGAAGGAGAATCCCGAAGGTATTCTTTTGGCGTTTGGAGGTCAGACTGCATTAAATTGTGGTACTGAATTATATGAAAATGGCATTCTTGAAAAGTACAATGTTGAGGTGCTTGGTACACCTGTGCAATCTATTATTGATACTGAAGATAGAGAGATATTTGCCAACAAGCTAAAGGAGATTGATGTAAAAACTCCTATTAGTATAGCGGTTACCTCTGTTGAGGAGGCTGTAAAAGCATCCAAAGAAATAGGTTTTCCAATCATTGTTCGTGCTGCCTATACGCTTGGCGGAATGGGCTCTGGTTTTTGCCACAGCACTGAGGAATTGATTGAGCGAGCTGAAAATGCTTTTTCATACTCCAATCAGATATTGGTTGAAGAATCATTAAAAGGTTGGAAAGAGGTAGAGTACGAAGTGGTTCGTGATGCTTACAATAACTGTATTACTGTTTGTAATATGGAAAACTTCGATCCACTTGGTATACACACTGGGGAAAGTATTGTAGTAGCGCCATCGCAAACACTATCAAATTCGGAGTATCATAAGCTAAGGGAGCTTGCCATTAAAATAATTCGCCACATTGGAGTTGTTGGTGAGTGTAATGTGCAATATACTTTAGATCCTAACTCTGAAGATTACCGTGTAATTGAAGTGAATGCACGTTTATCTCGTTCGAGCGCTTTGGCATCAAAAGCCACTGGTTATCCATTGGCTTTTATTGCGGCTAAACTTGGTTTGGGTTACAGTTTGCATGAGTTGAAAAACTCTGTAACGAAAACAACTACAGCCTTTTTTGAGCCAGCTTTAGATTATGTTGTGTGTAAGATACCTCGTTGGGATTTAGGGAAGTTTTCAGGCGTATCTAAACAGATAGGATCAAGTATGAAGTCCGTTGGAGAGATTATGGCCATCGGTCGTAATTTTGAAGAAGCCATTCAGAAGGGACTTCGTATGGTAGGGCAAGGCATGCACGGCTTTGTGGCCAACCAAGAGTTTAAGCAGGAAGGAATAATTGAGGAGCTGACAGAGCCGACTGATCAACGCGTTTTTGCAATTTCGGAGGCTTTGCAAGCAGGTATGAGCATTGATGAAATTCATGAGCATACACGAATAGATAAGTGGTTTCTTGAAAAATTAAAGAATATAACGGATCATCAGAAAGTATTGGAGTCGCATAATTCACTGGAGACATTACCTCGCGAAGATCTGTTGTTGGCGAAAAAGATGGGTTACTCTGATTTTCAGGTGGCACGATTGGTGTTGAACACACCTTCTGCTCAAATGGAGAAAGGTCTGCTACAAGTTCGCGCTTTTCGTAAAGCCAATGGTATATTACCTGTGGTTAAACAGATTGATACAATGGCGGGTGAGTTTCCAGCACAGATCAATTACCTGTATCTTACTTATAGTGGACAATTTCATGATATCGATTATGAACAGGATGGTAAGTCGGTTATTGTGTTGGGTTCTGGTGCCTATCGCATTGGATCATCGGTCGAGTTCGACTGGTGCAGTGTAAATGCCCTAAATACGATTAATAAGCAAAACCATCGATCAATAATGATCAATTATAATCCTGAGACGGTGAGTACGGATTACGATATGTGTGATCGTCTTTACTTTGATGAATTAACTCAGGAGCGTGTTTTGGATATCATTGATCTGGAAACACCAAAAGGAGTGATTGTTTCGGTGGGAGGACAGATTCCAAATAATCTGGCCATGAAGTTGCATCGTCAGGATGTACCTATTTTGGGTACTTCACCAGAGGATATTGATCGCGCCGAAAACCGTCAGAAGTTTTCGAGTTTGTTGGATGAGTTAGAAGTTGATCAGCCGCGTTGGAGCGAGTTAACCTCCATTGAAGATATATTCACATTCGTTGAAGAAGTTGGTTTCCCTGTTTTGGTTCGCCCATCTTATGTGCTTTCAGGAGCTGCCATGAATGTGGTTTCGAACAAGGATGAGTTAGAGCATTTCTTAACACTTGCGGCTAATGTGTCAAAAGAATTTCCTGTGGTTGTATCTGAGTTTATTGAACAAGCTAAAGAAATTGAAATTGATGCGGTAGCTAACAAAGGTGAAGTTGTAGCTTATGCCATTAGTGAGCATATTGAGTTTGCTGGAGTTCACTCGGGTGATGCTACCATCGTGTTTCCACCTCAGAAGCTATATATTGAGACGATTCGTCGTGTAAAGCGCATATCAAAAGAAATTGCCAAAGGATTAAATATCTCGGGGCCTTTCAATATGCAGCTGTTGGCCAAGGATAACGATATAAAAGTGATTGAGTGTAATCTGCGCGCATCTCGTAGTTTCCCATTTGTATCAAAAGTACTGAAGGTTAACTTAATTGATATTGCTACTCGTGTAATGCTTGGCTTGCCTGTTGAGAAGCCAAACAAGAGTTTGTTTGAACTGGATTACGTTGGGATAAAAGCTCCTCAATTCTCATTTGCTCGCTTGCAAAAGGCCGATCCTGTACTGGGGGTTGATATGTCATCGACAGGTGAAGTGGGTTGTATTGGCGATAATTATTACGATGCGGTGTTGCAAGCTATGTTATCGGTAGGTTACAAAATTCCTGAAAAGAACATTTTGATCTCATCGGGGCCTGCTCGTTCGAAACTGGAGTTGCTGAACAGTGCTCGTATGTTGAAGCAACGTGGTTTTAATTTATTCGCAACAGGAGGTACGCATAAATTCTTTGCGGAAAATAATGTGGAAACTACTTTGCTTCACTGGCCAAATGAGGATAAGAAACCAAATACCTTGGATTATATCAGGGAGAAGAAAATTGATTTGGTGATAAATATTCCTAAGAATTTAACAGAAAGTGAATTGAAAAATGGCTACAAGATTCGTCGTGATGCCATTGACTTTAACATTCCATTAATTACCAATGCGCGACTAGCAAGTGCTTTCCTTTATGCCGTATGTAAATGGGGCAAGGAAAAGATTAGTATCAAACATTGGGATGAATACAAATAAAGATTATTAGTAGGTTTTTAATCTTTACAAATTCCCGCTCTGGACAGCTCTAGGCGGGAATTTTTTTATTTAAAAAAGTTGGTCAGTTGAAATAGATAAAACTTAAGCGTCCCACAGCCAAGTCTATTATCTAAAATCTAGCAATCTATAGTCATATAAGCCTCAGCCAATACTAAATCCGAAGGCGTTGTAATTTTAATGTTTTCACGATTACCCTCAACTAAATGAATGCTTTCGCCCATGGATTCCACTACCGAAGCGTCATCGGTAAAGAGTGGATCAAAATCTTGTTCGTATGCTTTTAACAGAATATCCGACTGAAAAACTTGAGGTGTTTGAACTAGCTTAACGGTGTTGCGGTCTATTGCTTTACTAGTTTTATCTTGAGTTAAACGAACCGACTCAAAGGCATCAAGCACAGGAATGGCATTGCCCTTATTATTGGCCTCATCATAACATCGTTTCAATGTATCTTCGGAGACAAGTGGACGAACGCCGTCGTGAATGCCAATTAAGGCGGGCGTATCAACCAGAGCTAGCCCATTTTTAACACTGTTGAAACGGTTCTCTCCTCCCGTGGTCAGATGATGTTTGATGGTAAAGTTGTGTTGTTCGCAAAGCTTACGCCAATGCTCCATTTGGTTTGCAGGTAAAACCAATACGAGTCTTATGGTACTGTCGAAATTGAAAAATGCGTTTAGGGTATGCATAAGTATGGGCAAGCCTTTTACTTCAAGGAATTGTTTTGGGATTTCGCCTCCCATTCTGGTTCCACTGCCACCTGCCACTATAATTGCGTATCTATGCATTAGCTATTTTTTGAGTATTGAATAAATCAAAATTACATTGCTTGCGGTAAGCATCCAAGCCTCTCGGTTTATTCTTTCCATTTTTTTGATTCTATTGTGCATTTGCGTATTTTTCAGAAAAAGCAATTTTATGATAGAACCAATAGTGTATGACTTTCTGAAAGATCTGAAAGTGAATAACAATCGCGAGTGGTTTGCCGAACATAAGCCAAGATTTCAAGCTGCAAAATTATCTTTCGAAAACTCCATTCAGCAATTTATTGAGATGATACATAAGGAAGATCCTTCGATAGGTTTGCCTGCACCCAAGGATTGTGTTTTCCGGATTTATCGCGACACACGTTTTGCAAAAGATAAAACGCCATATAAAACCAACATGGGAGCTTATGTTGTAAATGGCGGTCGCAAAAGTCCAATGGGTGGATACTACATACACATTGAACCGGGCGCTTCGTTTGTGGCTGGAGGAATATACTGTCCTCCTTCGGATGTACTGAAGAAAGTGCGCAAGGAGGTTTATAACTTTAGCGATGAGTTTAAGGAAATTATATACGATAAGCAGTTTAAAAAACTATTTCCAAGTTTATATGAAGATAAGCTGAAGATGGCTCCTAAAGGTTTTCCAAAAGACTTCGAGGATGTTGATTTATTGAAATACAAATCATACATAGTATCGCAAGAATTGAAGGATGAGGAATTGACTGGGGAGAAAGCGAAATCAATTCTTACAAAAGCCATTAAAACCTTGCGCCCATTAAATGATTTTATAAATCGAGGCGTTGCCAGCGATGAAGAAGAAATTACGTTGTAATTGATCTAGGTCAATTTTATTAAGCCG
This sequence comes from Carboxylicivirga fragile, assembly GCA_025499625.1. GTDB lineage: Bacteria > Bacteroidota > Bacteroidia > Bacteroidales > Marinilabiliaceae > Carboxylicivirga > Carboxylicivirga fragile. Next base: position 126,318 of record JAFMVD010000011.1, read on the forward strand.
TTTAAATCGTATTTTTAGTTTAAAATTATTACATGCAATTATACATAGATCCCAAGGGAGGAATGGCAGGCGATATGTTCGCTGCAGCACTTATATCAGCAGGTGCTGATGAAAAATTAATGGTGGAAGCAATGCTGTTGGCTGCCAACAAAATTGGTAAGGCAAGCATTAAAACATCTTTAACGCATGATAGTGCTCATCGCTTACATATCGAAATAGAACATCATCATGGTCATTTATCGGGCCATAAGGCCTACCATTTGCTCGAAGATATCTTTGCAGAGTTGAAGATTGAGGAACGGTATCAGGCATTTGGCTTTAGAGCTTTAAAAGCATTGGTTGAGGCGGAGATTAAAGCGCATAAAGAGAATACTTTTTTAACGGATCATATTCATGCCCATCACCATCATCATCATAACGAAAGTGCCGATCATGATCATCACCATGAAAAGGAAGACGCTTATTTACACGAGGCGCAGGATATTTTGATTGATATTACAGGTGCTGTATATGGTCTGCAGTTGTTAAACGCATCAACCGAAGCTCGATTAACTAATCCAGTTAGTTTAGGAGGAGGTCATATTACATTCTCGCACGGTCATTTGCCAGTTCCTGCTCCGGCAACCAAAATCATCTTCGATAAAAATAATTTGCCTGGAGATCTTGGCCCACTTGATGTGGAACTGTGTACGCCAACCGGGGCTGCTATATTAGCTGGTTTGGAAGCTAAAAAGGTAAGTGAATTTCCAACTTCATTTACGAAAGAAGGAACTTCAAGAGGAGGGAAGGATTTTGAAATTCCACCATTGAAATTAATGCTGGAATAAAAAGTTAAGAATTACGGATGGGGCTGTCTCAAAAGAGATTTTGAAATCCAGACAACTTAAAGATTAAAACTTAATCTTTATTTCTACCCCTCCAAACCTCCCCTAAAGTGGAGGCTTAAGTCCCCTTCAGGGGATTTAGGGGTAACAAATATTGAAGTTAGTTACAAATT
>JAFMVD010000120.1 GCA_025499625.1 Carboxylicivirga fragile
TGTAAAATGTTTCGCAAAATCAATTTACAACTTTGAGGGGAAACCTTTAGGGAGTACCCTCATTTTAAAAAATTAGTCGGTCACTAGTGATATTTTATTATAAATATTGGTGTTAGTTTATCTTGTTGCGATTAATGACGCGCAATAGGAATAATAAGTGAGGCTGTCACTTTTACAATGACAGCCTCTTTAATGCAATAACAAAAACCTGCAAGTAATTGAACCATTATGAGAAAATGTATAACAACTATTGTTCTATCTATAATAACGATTAGCGTATTTGCTCAGTGGGAAACATATCCCAAAGCAGGTGATTACATTCAAGATCCAGCATTAAATAAATTTGTTGGTAAATGGCAAGGTGTCAGAAACGACACAACTTTTACTGTCATTTTTAAAATTCGAAAAAAAATAGCGGCAAAAGCGGGCTATCACTACGATGCCATAATAGGGTGGCATGAAGTAAAAGTTAATGGGATAATTATTGAATCTTCTTTAAATAGAGTGGGTGATTTATCACTTGGAAGCAGAACATGTGGAGTAGGTATATGCAGTAAAGATGATTTCACAACTAACTTTAGATTTAAAGACATTACTCGCAACAAAAGTGATCAAGCAAGTTTTATTATAGATTCCTCGAATGTAAATAAAGCTGCATGGTTCATTCGTAATACCGATACCATTAGCAAAGCTATGGCTAATATTGGCCCTGATGGAATTGGGCGATATGATACAAGTTGGACAGTACCAACTGATTTAATTATGTATAAGATAGAATAAAAAACTTCTATACTGAGATTTCAAGTAGTATATTGTTCATACCAAGTAAGCAAAAAAATGTACAGAGAGCTGTTCGCGATGAACAGCTCTTTTTTTATGTAAAAATTTCACTAGTGACCGACTAATTTTTTAAAATGAGGGTACTCCCTAAAGGTTTCCCCTCAAAGTTGTAAATTGATTTTGCGAAACATTTTACAAC
>JAFMVD010000121.1 GCA_025499625.1 Carboxylicivirga fragile
TCCCTTTTTTAGGACATGTTAAAAGTAGACTTTTTTCTTTTTTCTCAAAACCAATTTTCAAAAGCTCTTTTAGTAAGGCTGAATGGTTCTGTCAAGGGCGGTGACGGTACGGCACCGTTTATATACCCTTGACAGGTTCATGAAGCATACTTTCTTTGCTTTTTAAACATGGTTGGTCATCAATACTTTTTAAATATGCCATCGGACTCATGCCTCCTAAAGCATCATGAGGTCGATAATTATTATAGTCACGAACCCAACTTTCAGTTATATCCCGTGCTTCATCCAGTGACTGAAAGAGGTAGGCATTCAAAATTGATCGGCGGTATGTTCCATTAAACCGCTCAATAAATGCATTCTGAGTTGGTGAGCCTGGTTGTATAAACAACAACTCAACCTCATTAAATTCACTCCAATCTTTCAAGATTTCTGAGATGAACTCAGGGCCATTATCCATTCTGATCTGTTGGGGCTTGCCCCTTTTTCGAATGAGATGATTTAACACATATACAACTTTATTGCTTTTGATAGAATGATCTAGCTCAATATGAAGTGCTTCACGATTGAAATCATCCATAATATTGAATGACTTAATCTTACGTCCATTTTCCAAAGCATCATGCATAAAATCAATTGACCAAGTGTGATTATATGAATTCGGTACTTCCAACGGTACTTTAACCCTCGCTGGAAGCCTCTTTTTTATTTTACGACGCATATTGAGTTGCATTAAGCAATACACACGATGTACCCGCTTATGGTTCCATTCATGACCTTCTAAACGAAGACGACCGTATGCCTTCCAAAAGCCCTCTGTTGGGTGTTCTTTAGCCTTTATGGATAGTGCTTCCATAATATCGCTATCATCTTTTTGAGGTTGATAATAAAATGAAGATCGACT
>JAFMVD010000122.1 GCA_025499625.1 Carboxylicivirga fragile
TTGGCGATCAAACCTGGATGGCCGAGAATCTACGTGTCACCCGCTATCGAAACGGCGATGCCCTACCCAATGTAACAGCTAACGACGAATGGAGCGTATTGGCGATGGGAGCCTATTGTAACTACAACAATACCGAAGCCCTAGACACCATAGCAACTTATGGGCGCTTGTATAATTGGTATACTGTAAGCGACAACCGCAATATTGCCCCCAAAGGCTGGCGCGTGGCAACGCCTGATGACTGGAACATACTGATAGACCACCTTGGTGGCGATGCCATTGCCGGAGGTAAACTTAAAGAAGCCGGTGATTTACATTGGGACTCGCCCAATGAAGCCGATAATAGCAGTGGGTTCACTGCCCAGCCGGGTGGGTGGCGGCACATCAATAAAAATACAGAAGAATTATCCTATTTTGGGATATATTGGACATCTGGGCAGAATAGCTCAACTAGCGCTGCACGCCTACAGTTATTTTGCTGGAGCACCAATGCTCTTAAAGGATTCAATTTTATGAACAACGGCTACTCAATCCGTTGTATTAAAGAATAATTTAAAGCCAAATAAAATGAAAAACATAATACAGATTTCAATTATTTTATTCCTTATTAATTTAAGCACAAGTAGTTTAGCACAGGATTTCAAAGTTACAGTTGAGGAAACTCAAGACCATTCCGACTACCTTGTACCCTTAAAACCAGGTGCTACACATACCTTTGAGGTAAAGGTGAAAAATAAGCGCACGGATACTTATACGGTTTCAATTGATAA
>JAFMVD010000123.1 GCA_025499625.1 Carboxylicivirga fragile
TTGGCGATCAAACCTGGATGGCCGAGAATCTACGTGTCACCCGCTATCGAAACGGCGATGCCCTACCCAATGTAACAGCTAACGACGAATGGAGCATATTGGCCATGGGAGCCTATTGTAACTATAACAATACCGAAGCCCTAGACACCATAGCAACTTATGGCCGCTTGTATAATTGGTATACTGTAAGCGACAACCGCAATATTGCCCCCAAAGGCTGGCGCGTGGCAACACCTGATGACTGGAACATACTGATAGACCACCTTGGTGGCGATGCCATTGCCGGAGGTAAACTTAAAGAAGCCGGTGATTTACATTGGGACTCACCCAATGAAGCCGATAATAGCAGTGGTTTTACAGCCCAGCCGGGTGGGTGGAGACATATTGAGAACAATATGCAGGCATTCTCTCGTTATGGCGTCTGGTGGACAAGTGGACAAAATGGAGTGTCGTCTGCGGCTGATCTTCAGTTATATGCATGGAGCACTAAGACTTACAAGGGGTTTAGCCTTATGATAAATGGCTATTCGATTCGATGTATTAAAGAATAATTTAAACCAAACTAAAATGAAAACACTAACTCAATTTTCAATTATTGGATTATTTATATGTACAAGCATAAATGTCTTTGCACAAGATTTTATTGTGGATGTGCCTTCAACCTATCGATATGGTGACTACCTTGTACCCTTAAAACCAGGTGCTACACATACCTTTGAGGTAAAGGTGAAAAATAAGCGCACGGATACTTATACGGTTTCAATTGATAA
>JAFMVD010000124.1 GCA_025499625.1 Carboxylicivirga fragile
GGTTAATCATTTATGGTTAGCCTCTTTGTTTTTCATAATTATTAATGAGTGTATAATTGACTTTGTTCCGATTATTAAAGAGCATACCAATCCCATGTGGACAATGTTATTTTCATAAATTCCTAGGCTGCTAAAGATAGGTGATCTTGCATGCGTCGACCTATCTCAAGTGCATTGCTGACATGGATACCAAAGAATATCCAGAGGATTTCATTCTGCTTGGTTCGAGCTTTGATGCGATTCAGGTAGTAATGTTGTTTATCCTTTCCAAAACTGCCTTCCAGTTTGGTTGCCCGCTCTTTTGTAATCATTGCTGCCAGTTTCTTTCGCTGAAGCTCGTGTTTACCAGCCCTCCCTTTTCTAACAAAGTCTGTTCTGATATTATTTGAAGTGGCATATTTACGATTAGCATTTGTGGCATAAATAGCATCAGCTCCAATCAAACGCACTTTTGTATGAGTTAAGGTTTGTGCCAGATGGATCGTTGATTTAAAATGAGTCCCTTCGTTGAAAGCATCAAAGCTTAGGTGCTCAATAAAGCTGATGCCATTAATTTGTAATTTATTAACCTTAGCTCCAAACTCAACGGCTTTAGTTTCTTTGCCACGTATAATTGGGCGGATATAACTTTTAGATAAACTAACTATTCGATTTTCAGGTGCTTTACCAGTAGTGAATTTATAGTTTTG
>JAFMVD010000125.1 GCA_025499625.1 Carboxylicivirga fragile
CTGAATTATTCATTAGGAATCATTTTTTTATGATGAACTAATGGATCCATGAAGGTTAACCCCGATTTAGAAAATCACCATTTTGGTATTTTCACTAAATGGATGATTTGCTTTATCGTTATGCATTTAGGCTATTTTTTTATTATTCGAATGCATAGTTTGGGTTAAAGGTTGCAGGAAGGCAAACAATATAGGTGCGTTGTTTTATTTCTTGTTTGAACATCATTTGCGAAGTTTAATGGCCTTTTGTTTAATATGGGAAATATTGCAAATGCTACTTTTATAAGGGTAGTAAATGCAAGAATAAATCTGGTTCCAAATAATAACTCATAGTTATGAGAAAATATCTCAAGTAATTTAAGATGGTAAATGTCACATTTTCAAGATGGCAACATTTATTAACTATTTGCTTTCAAAAAACCTTTCAAAGTAATTTGGACTTGTCAAAAACTATGTGTTATTTTGCACCCGCTTTGAGAGAAACACATGGTTGATTAAGGGGCACAGAGGCAGCAATGGCTGCTGAAAAGGAGTAATATTTTGGAATGATTTTTCGGATTGAAGAATAAGGATTTGAGTCGATTTTAGCACTCAAAAATAAACTTCAAAAAAAGCTGAAAAAACATTTGGAA
>JAFMVD010000126.1 GCA_025499625.1 Carboxylicivirga fragile
CAAGCCTTCCCCCTACAAAACTTCGCTTAAATCTACAATCATCACTCACAACCTCCTCTGTATCAATGCTTCATTATAGTAAAAAATAATCAAAACAACCATACATACAAATGAAATTTTAATGAATACATATCTATATCACAATCAAGATACGGACATATTTAACCCAAGCAGTTACTTCGAAACACATTGGCAATGTGTACTACTTAACAGGAAAAACTACAATACAAACAACAGTCAACACTATACATATCGGAAGGTGAAAGCGAATCGACCTTGGAATTTTCATGTAATTCATCAGCAGTTCACCTTGATAACGATCGGTAATATATTCAAATTTGAGATTATCCTATCAAAAGGAGCCCTTAAACTTGTAATGTTAAAACTATGCTTCGCTTCATTTAAATTATTAAGTGCCTGATTATAGCCACTTCGAATCTTAGCAATTTTAAGCAAATTAGGAGGCATGGTAGCGGTATCCTTCATTGAATAATATAGCCAAGAATTTGGTCTTCTAAATCGATACGTGCTTTCTCGAACTGATCCCTACAGTCTCTTAATGTTTTTTTATATTGAAAGGACTCAACCTGAGCCAGCACTTGGCCTTTCTTCACACGC
>JAFMVD010000127.1 GCA_025499625.1 Carboxylicivirga fragile
TATGGCAAAAGTGCCTGTTTTCGGGGTTTTATTATACCATTAAGATAGTGATAATTATTTAATTATCAAAGATATATACCACTTAAGAATATGCCGATTTATATTGGCAAAAAAAAAGCTCCCGTCGAAACGGAAGCTTTTCTTAGTATTTTATTTTCCAGTCCAAATTATTCAATTATCACTTTCTGAGTATACGTTTTATCATCAGAATTTATTTTTACAATGTATAAACCAGATGATAGATCATTAACATCAATCTCGTATATGTTAGTGTTAAATCGCTTTTGAGTAATTAACTGACCACCTATAGTGTATAGAGATACAGATTTTTCATCGGTCAACCAATCACATTCAATAACAAGCAAACTTGTATTCTGGATATAGGCCTTAGCACCCTCATCGTTCACATCTCCAATATCAGTTGCTGTTGCTGCATTATCAAACAGAAGTACTAAACGATTGTTGAAGTCTCCCTTTTGTGTGTCAAATGTGTAACTATTTGTGCTACGCATGTCAATTATTGCACCTGTTTCTTTATCCTCAAGGTAAACAGATCGTGTTGCATCAAAGTTACTCAAGCCATCAATACTAATAGAATGTTGTCCTGCTTCAAA
>JAFMVD010000128.1 GCA_025499625.1 Carboxylicivirga fragile
ATGTAACTCCCATTGAATATGAATTAAATTATTACCAAGTTTTAATTGCGGCTTAAGGTCTTAAAAAAACGTCCGGTTTTTATTTGTAATTCCAGCATAAGAAAGCCCAGTATAACATGCAAAAATAAAAATATCACGCACTACCGAAAGGCGATCTAAGTCAATATTTTTAAATTCAAGATTTCTCAACTCGACCTTAGTTAAGAAATCTCGATGTGCTTCTTCAAGTTTGACTTTAAATTTTGAGTAAGGGTTCTTATTAATATGCTCCATGGACACGGCCAAATTAAGAACTCTCTTTAGATGTTTATGGTAATTCCAAGCCGTATTTTGATGAATTGAATATTCAGATTTCAAATACATATCGAAACGATTTAAAAAATCATAATCAATATTAGCAACTGAATAATCTTTAGAAAATAACTGCTTATTAATGAATTCACTAAGCTTTTTTCTTGAAACACGGTAATGTTTCAAAGTGCGATATGCATAACCTTTTCCTATATTGGTTTCAATTGTTTTTCACTATTAACCGACTAAAGTCGGGATTCATAAAATTCTCTTCTACAGCGCCCATTTATTGGGCGTTTGGTTTTTTATTTCAAATTAGACC
>JAFMVD010000129.1 GCA_025499625.1 Carboxylicivirga fragile
GTTTCTTTGCCACGTATAATTGGGCGGATATAACTTTTAGATAAACTAACTATTCGATTTTCAGGTGCTTTACCAGTAGTGAATTTATAGTTTTGTTGCTCCCATACTTTTTCAATAATATCGTATTGTTTATAGTATTTGGTAGGCATTTGCATCCCAGTTTGTTTGACTATTTTGGTTAGCTCTTCAAGTAATTTTTTGAGCAGTGCCAATAAACCTCTGGTAATGGCAATTCTTTCTTTTTTAGATTTACGTCGCTTGCGGCTGTAGTTCCAATAACGTTGTTGCCATTTATTATACTTTGTTCGGGGCATAGTGTGCTTTACATGTTTACACAACAACTTCAGCTGGTTATAACACCAGTCAGTAGCTTCCCACAATAGTTTCTGATCCGTAGGAAAGCGTAAGCTACTTTCGTAACACGTAGCATCGGTAAGAATTTGATCTAGTTCTTCCATATGAGGCAACCAATGACGCGCTAAACACTTTTGTGATTCGTCCACATCAAGTTTGCCTGC
>JAFMVD010000012.1 GCA_025499625.1 Carboxylicivirga fragile
ACTTTAGGGGAGGTTTGGAGGGGTAGAAATAAAGGTTAAGTTTTAATCTATAAGTTATCTGGGTTTTAAATTCACTTTTGAGACAGCCTCTTTTTTTTTGCTCAAGGGCAACCATTTATTATGAACTAGCATTTATATTAGCGTACGACAATTTTACCTGATCTGTGAATAAGCTAATAAAAGATTTAAAAAAGAAACGCACCAAGGCACAGTACATTGTCTTCGACAAGTATTCGAGTTACTTGTTTAAAATCGCGTATCGTTATTTAAAAGATACTCATTTGGCTGAAGAGGCAGTATCACAAGCTTTCATGAATATTTTTAATAAAATTGATCGGAGCGATATTGAAGAGGAGGTAGCCTTTAAAGCCTGGGCGCGAAGAATAACCATTAACCAAGCCTTAATGGAAATAAGAAAACATCTACGGTTTCAGGATACAATTGTACTTAATGAACATACGAAAGAGGCGCCAATACAAACAGATCAGCAATTACACGAAGAAGACATTGTAAATCTGGTACTAAAATTACCCGATGGTTACCGAACGGTATTCAACCTATATGTAATAGAAGGCTACAAACACAGTGAAATTGCCGAAATGTTATCCATAAGCGTGGGGACTTCTAAATCACAACTGAGCAAGGCTCGAAAATTATTACAGAATCAAATACTAAAAAACGATAACTACTATGCAACCAATCAATGAAGATCATATAAAAGAAGCCATTGAGAAGTGGGAAGAATCACCTGCGCATATTGGTTTCAATAAAACAGCTATGCTTAATAAGCTACAACTTGAAGATGCTCAAAATGGAAAAATATGGCAGCGTATTGCAGCAGCTGTGATAATTGTTTTGTTATCATCTTTAGCTATGTATAGCTTCAATTCGAGTAAAACTGTAAAACATCAAAATCTTGCCTTACAACAAGAACAGCTTAAACAACAAAAGCAAATTGCTCACCTGCGAGATTCAATAGCGCGGCTTTCGAATAATCCAAAAGTAGAATACATTACCATTGAAAAAGAAAAACCTGTATTGGTGGCACAAAAGCAATCAATGGAAAACACTAATTACGAACAAATCGCTCAATTAGAAATGGAAAACGCAAAACTGCAATCTTCGCTCGATCAATTAACTCTGGCATCAATTGGCCTTAACGACAGCATTCGAATCTTACTTGCAAATATGGAAGAAATTCAAAACGATTATCAGATTGTTGTAAATAGCTTAGAAAAGAAAGAATCATTTAAAGTCAATTTAAATGAAGAGCTATTGGCTTCTTCAATTTCAAACACAACAATTAAAAATAACAAAGTTAGTAAGGAAGAAAAACTAAAATTTAAACTTGGTAAAAAGGCAGTATCGACATCTCCTATACGCCGATCAATTTCATTCAGATAATAAAAACCGTAAAGTAAATACAATGAAACGACTAATAATATACTCAATATGTCTGATTGCAATTCTTCAAAACTCTTATGCCAGCAAGGTACATCAGGATACCCTTATACTTAAAATGCCCAATGGCGTAATGATTGAACAATTGGTTCATTATCGTGCCCCAGGTGATGTGAAAGTATTCGATAAATTTCAAACTTACCTGAGTACCTTTCTTGAGCAATTTAAAAAACTGGAGACTGATGCAATCAACGATCAACAGCCCATGCGCATTGAATTTAACAACATTGTTAAACATTTTACCTCCAAAGAATACTCTATTAGTTTTGAGGACTATAAACCCAAAACAAAAATCACTTTAGTTGATACGAACAATTTACACCATATTAATCAGCGTATTCATTTGCTAGTTTTAAGCAATAATTCGAAATATAATCATTACAAAGCACGTGTGCATTTCTCTGACATGAGCCAGTTAAACAAATTGTTAGACTATGATTTTGAAAAAATCAACAATGAATTAGCTGCCAGCTTTAAGGAAGAAGAATATAAATTTTTAAAACGAAAACCTTTTTCGTCGTGGATAAAAGTGAATGACAAATCGGAAACGACATTAGAATACAATCAGATACCAGAGCATCCCACCGATGTGATTCAATTATCGGCCGGAACGGGTTTACAAAGTATTAAGAGTGTATGGCTGGGTAGTTTTCATGCGCGTATGACACTAATTTTACCGCGTAAGATGGTTGACAAACACTCATTCACTTTTGGCTATCAGTGGCTATACAATTTTACTTCTCCATCTGAGAAAAATATCAATGAATTTATTGATGTAGGTTATGCCTTTAATTTCTCTGATTCGCCAAGTAAAGATAAATGGGCAGGCATTGACATTGGTTTTCTGATAAAGAGAAGAGGCGACTTCTTTGATAACAATACCTTTCGTTTGGGTTTATATACCAACCTAAACAAATCGGTAACGGTTGGGCCACAAATGTATTTCAACGATTTCTTTAAGAATGTTTATCCGGGTGTTAATATAAACATAGCCATATTGTAAAAATACAAGGAGCGGCTCTTGATTTGCAGCTTGCAAAAAAGAGCCGCTCCATAGTTTAAAATCATAGCTATTCCTTAAAACTCCAAACGGTAACTAAAAAAAGGATAAATCATGGTCATGCCGTGTGGTACAGCTTCCCCCTTTTTAAAATCATAAGCCCAACCAAACATCTCTTCTTGCATCAAGATATTTTTACCCTGTAGAATTAGAATGTGAGCTACTTTATTTCTATTGATACGATAATTAAGAGCTAAATCAAGAAAATATTTATTATCCTCCTGCCAATCAAAAGCACGACTCTCGTCTAACACAACCATTTCGCTGGCTTGCGAGGCTTCCTGATCGGGTGGTGTAAAACGATTACCTCCCATAAAGGCCAACTTACCATTTACACTGAATAGATTGTTTTCACCAACTTTCCACTCTTTACCAGCTAATAGGTTTAATACTACATTTCGGTTGTAGGATGTATTTCGCTCAACACCATCGCCACCAATGTATTTAGAATCAAAAAACGAACCCGTTAACATATAGTAGTAACCATCTTTCATGTAACGCTCAAGTGTAATATCTATTCCTACATTCGTTCCGCTACCATCGTTGCTTAAGGCTTCATCAAAATACATGTCCCATTGATAATTAAGTAAGGACTCTGATGTACCCGGTAATACCGGAACATCATACAAACGTTGATAATAAGGTTCAATCTTTAGCGACATATTGCTATTCACACGCCAATTGTATGAAAACACGAAATGATCGGCCTTGCTCACTTTTAAATCAGGATTGAGTAAATTATTATTATCATCTTCAGCCAAATAAAAACGCAAGGGCTCCAAACGACTGTGCTTTCCATAGGCCAATCCAAATGAATGTTTAGGAATAAATCGCCAGGTTAATCCCAGACGAGGTTCAGGCATCAACTCCTCATTTAAACCAAAGTACGAAAAGTTGATTCCGGCATTAATATCGAAGGTTGGGCCTACGCGAAACTTACTCTGGGAATAAGCTTGTAATAGATATGAATCGCCCTTTTGATCAGCTATTCGTATCAATTCATCCTCTACTCCAGGATCAGGATTTCCGAGAATATCCAAATCGAAGTTAAGATTGGTGTAGGTAAAACCTGTGCGATTAGTATGGCGCTTGCCAAATTTATAATTCAAATATGAACTCATGATCAATCGCCAATTTTCTTCGTTATGGTCGGCCAAAGACACAACCGATCCATCACGTTGCAACTGATCACTCACATTGGTAAATCGATCAATACTCCCTACTACTGACGAAAATAAATAAGCTTTTTGCGATAAATTAATGCGATGATTTAACCCACCTGCTGCAATATCAGAACCAGTATCGTATTTATTATTATCCCACGATGTTTCCCATTTATCAGCCTCCTCGGGTTCGAAAGCCACATTGCTCAAACCACCAATGCCCCACACTGAGAAGGTTCCAGCCTTTTTAGCTGGTAAATTTACCTTAAAACTCAAATCCTGATATTTGGGTAGGCCAACATTCATATCAACAATTTGACCTACCAAACCCATGGTTGAATAACGGTAGTTAAAAAGGTATGAAGCCTTGCCTCCATCCTTAAATGGCCCTTCTGAACTTATATCAATGCCCTGACTTCCTATCTGAAAAGCCGATTCTCGTTTGTCGCGATTGCCATTACGGAATTTGATATCGAACACACCAGATGTGGCATTGCCATATTCAGCAGGGAAAGCACCCGTAAAGAAGTCCGAATTATCGAGCATATTAACACTAAAGACCGTTTCAATACCTCCACCATTATTTACACCATTCAAATGATTTGGAGCGGGTATTTCAACACCCTCAAGCCTCCAGAGAATTCCCTTTGGCGCGTTACCGCGTATCACAATGGCATTGTCGTTGACACCTTCGGCCATAGATACACCAGCAAATGATCCAGCCAAACGCGAAGGATCATTCCAGCCTCCGGCAAAACGCCCAGCTTCTTCAACAGAAAATGAACGTGCCGATAAGGTAGCCATGTTATTCGCAGCTTTATCCTTGCGTTGCTTTGGTTTAACCACAATCTCACCCAATTCCTTAAAAGCTTCTTTTAGTTTGATAGTAAGCACCACTTCTTTTCCCGAACCAAGGAGTACTTCCGATAAAATAGCAGGTTCGTAACCTAAAAAACTAACTTGTATGGTATATCGTCCTACGGGTACATTTTCCAATACAAAATAACCATGCATATCAGTGATAGTACCTAGTTGTGGTGTTGTTTCCAATATAAGCACATTAACTCCCGGAATACTAATTTCTGAATCAGCATCTACCACTCTTCCCTTCAAGGTTTGAACAGACCCTTGCGCATTTAAATTAACCATTCCTGATAACAGGATAGATAAACAGGTTAATACAAACAACTTCATTTTCTTCATATCTGCAATAGATTTAATGTTACGAAGACAAAAATACAAGGCCACAGTAGTATAAAGGTTCAAACTTATAAAAACGCACCCCTAGCTACCACACTGGGAATAGGCACATTAAACAACAAACATGTCAATTATTATAAACCCGAACATTTTTTCTTGTATTCTGAAGGCGTTTGTTCGGTCATCTTTTTAAAAGTGGTATTAAAAGAGGTTTTAGAACTAAAACCGGATTCGAAGGCAACACCCAAGATTGAAAGCTTCTCATTTTTTTTATCAGCGAGCATCCGCTTCGCTTTTTCTATCCGAAATCGATTTACGAACTGAAAAAAATTCTCACTATACCCCTTATTTATTACATAGGATAATTGATGAGATGTAATGTTTAATAGTTGGGCAAGCTTCATTAAGGTTAACTCACTATCCAGATAAGGACTCTTCCGTTCCATCAACGAATCGAGTTGTGCTTTAATTTCCACTACCTTATCATCCGATAAAACTTGTCGCTTAGGCTCTTCATTCTGCTCCTCTGCATTAATATCTACAACAACCTTTACTTCGGCTTTATTTTTAGGAAATATTTCAGTTTGCCTAAGGGAGTAATAAGTGATAAATAGCACCACTAACAATACCATCACATTCATAAAACCATTAAGTGGCAATGTGAAGAAGACCAAATTAAACACACTAACCGCCACAACTAAAACGACAATCGCAATAATGATATACTCTAACCAATTAAGATTAATCTCCTGAGTTGATGATGCAAATTGCTGTATGTTTTTTTGATGTCGCCTTATTTTCAAAAAAGACAATGTAATAAATGTAAATGCATTGATTAAAATAAGCCCAAGTTTCGCCCAATACATATCCAAGGAGAAATACCAATTGGCAAGAATAAACATTAAATAAATAGTGGGAAGCAAAAGAAGTTTTGAAATGTTTGAGCTCACCTTATAGGCTGGCACAGCAAAATAACAAATACTAATATAAAAAATTGGAGGAGCTAAAAACTGAATGAAGGCCACAAAAATGTATGAACTTATTTCAATTTCATTATGTGATATCAAACCATAAACCTCATCAAACCAATACGAAGCCCATAACAACAGCAGCAAACCAAACCATCGGTTGGCTTTAACATTTACCTTCATTGGATTTGCAATCAGTATAAACGAAAGCATCAACAAAAAAGAAAATACCAGTATTTCGGTTAAACTTAAAATCATATCACTTTTACCAAACATTCACTTTTGATAAAGATACAAATTACATACCTAAGCTACATTAGGTGAACATTAGTTATTGTGTAATAATCTTTCTATCTTTTTAACAATTATAGCTTTGTAAAATAGTATTCTGCTTGTATTTTTCACAGTTGAATAAAAACGCATATACAATGAAAACGGTTAGTCAATATTTTTTAGCCTTGATAATGCTTGGAGCTACTCTGGCATGTTCAAACCAGAGTGTTCCTTCATCAACGGTAATCGAACTTAACAGTGCCTGGGAATTTAGCGAAGCTGAGCAAAACAATTGGCTAGAGGCAAAAGTGCCAGGTTGCGTGCATACCGATTTATTAAGTCACGATATAATTAAAGATCCGTTTTACCGACTCAATGAGCACGACCTGCAGTGGATCGACAAAAAAGATTGGGAATACCGAACTACTTTCGATGTGGATAAAAATGTATTGGCAAAAGATGTCATTTTCCTGAACTTTAAAGGACTCGATACTTATGCCGATGTTTACTTAAACGATAAACTCATATTAGAGGCCGATAACATGTTTCGCGGTTGGGAAATAGATTGTAAAAAGCAACTCAAAGAAGGAACGAACTCGCTGCGTATCTATTTTCATTCACCCATTAAAGTGGGGCTCGATATTTACGACAACTATCCATATGTAGTTCAATCATCTTCAAATGATTTGGCGAAAATTGGAAAAGTACCTGGGGGGAAATGGGTAAGTCCGCATGTACGTAAAGCACCTTACCAGTTTGGTTGGGACTGGGGTCCACGTCTGGTTACATCGGGCATTTGGGAACCCATTGAACTCATTGCTTGGAACAACACTAAACTCAAAAACATACATACAAGGCAAATGAAAGTCAGTGAAAAACAAGCCCGTTTAGAGTCGATTTTTGAGCTTGAAGCAACACAAGCCGGACAAGCCAAACTTTCACTATTACTTGATGGTGAAGAAATAAAAAACCAGATTGTAGAATTAAAAAAAGGCCTTCACCAATACACAATGGCCTTCGATATTGATAATCCTAAACTATGGTGGACAAATGGCTTGGGCGAAGCTCATTTATATGAGCTAGAAGGACAAGTTCAAACGGATGCTGGAAAAGAAAGCTTCAGCCATACTCTTGGTGTCAGGAGCATTGAGTTGGTTCGTGAAAAAGATGAAACAGGCCGTTCGTTTTATTTTACACTTAATGGTCAGCCAGTATTTATGAAAGGAGCCAACTACATTCCTAACGATGTATTCTTAGATCGTGTGACTCCTGAAAAATATGAACACATCATAAAGAGTGCTGCCAATTGTAATTTTAACATGTTACGTGTTTGGGGTGGTGGCATTTACGAAAAAGAAATATTTTACGACTTATGCGATAAATATGGCATACTAGTTTGGCAAGACTTTATGTTTGCCTGCAATATGTACCCTGGTCATCCTGAGTTTTTAGAGAGTGTTAGTCAGGAAGCACAATACAATGTGAAACGCTTGCGCAACCACCCATGCATTGCGCTTTGGTGTGGTAACAACGAAATACTGGGTGCTTGGTTTGGCTGGGGCTGGAAAGAGAATAACGAACGAGAGCAACCCCACGGTGCTGAAGCCATGTGGAAGGCTTATAAGGACATATTTCTGGATGTACTACCCAAAGCAGTGGAAAAGCACGATCCTGATAAATACTATTGGGCATCGAGTCCTCAGGCGGGCGATACCATACGCACCAATAAAATTGATGGCGACGAGCATGACTGGCGCATTTGGTTTCAGGATGTACCGTTCATTACCTATCACGATGGTGCGGCAAGGTTTGTCAGCGAATATGGCTTTCAATCCTTCCCTGAATTAAAAACCGTTAAAAAATACGCCTTACCAGAGGATTACGACATCAACTCGGAAGTAATGAAATCGCACCAACGTTCCTTCATTGGTAACGATGCCATTAAACGATACATGGATAACTACTATCGCGAGCCAAAGGATTTCGAATCCTTTTTATACGTGGGTTTGGTATTGCAAGCTGAAGGTATTCGAACTGGTATTGAAGGGCACCGCATTAACATGCCAATTACCATGGGTAGCTTGTATTGGCAATTGAACGATGTATGGCCTGCAGCATCATGGTCGAGCATCGATTATTTTGGCAACTGGAAAGCACTGCAATATTTCACGCGTAAAGCTTTTGCGCCTATCATGGCAGTACCCGATACCAAAACAGATGATTTATTGATCTACGCTGTTTCGGATAAATTCAAAGATGAAGCCGCTGATTTACAATTGCGTATTCTAGATTTCAATGGTAAAGAGTTATGGCAATCAAGCACCGAAGTAAACATCAAAGCCAATACCTCAACGGTGGTATTTAAACATGAATTGAAATCCTTATTAGCTAATATTGATGTGAGTCAGGCAGTGTTATCCACAAAACTTATTCAAAATGGTGAAAGTGTTTACGAAACAACATCTTACTTTAAAGAAGCTAAAGATTTAAAACTACCAGCTGTTGATGTAAAGGTGGAGATAGTTCCGAATACAGATGGATATACGATTACTTTATCGTGCGAGAAGTTGGCTAAGAATGTGTACTTGAGTTTAGATGGTGACGAAGGTTGGTTCTCCGATAATTATTTTGATTTACTGCCTAATGAGAGCCGTACCATTGTATATGAATCAAAAACGGATATCGAGAATTTAAAGAACAATTTGTTGATAAGGACTATTCAGGATACTTATTAAGCGAGCAACTAATTGAACCCACTTTAGGGTTCTTTTTCCTATGTTTATGCAAAAGGATGTCCAAAAACTAAGCTCGCTCATCGAGCATCATTACGGAAACCTATATAAACTCCTTAAGATCCGACTGACAGATGCGCTCTAATTCATGAAAACATTTGGGTTTGACCTGTGCATAGATAAATCCAAAAACCGGATATGCCTTATAATCTACTTTACGCAATTCTAGTACTTTCGAAAACTGAGAAGTTAATTTGTCGTAGTTGAAGGCCTCAATCTGTTTACCATGCACTCCGGTAGAATTATCCAACACAATGACACTGTACAAGTCGTCGTTTTGTTGTGATAAAATAGCATCCCAATTGGGTTTTTGGGCATTTAGGTAATACTCATATGGATTGATACCAAAAGCCTGCTCTGTTAAATCGGCCGTGGTACACCAGCCACCAAAGCGCATTGGGTTAACTTCAATGGGTACAGCCTCACCTCGTTCATTAATTCTCACTTCCACATGTACCGGAAAGTTTTTAATCCCTTCCAAATCGCCAATTTGCTTTAGAAAATCTGTAAAACGCTCAAGGTATTCTATAATGATTTGCTTAGAAGTATAATAAACCCGATCGCTTACATCCTCACTCGATGCAAAATAATGTTTATAGCTATTCAACAGAACAGGCTCACCGTTGGCATCGTAATAGGCATCAAAGGCAAACTCATCTCCTTCTATGTACTCCTCGATAATCCATTTATTGGTATCCAACACCTCTGTGGGATAAAGATGTTTTACTTGCTCAATCTCAAGCCGAATAGCATTCTTGGTATTGTCCCATTCATCGGCGCTGTTTACCTTATACACGCCCATACTAAAAAAACCAGTTGACGGTTTTATGATGAATGGAAACTTAAATGCATCAACGTTTAAACTGTCTAATTGATCAAGCTCTATTTCTTTGAAAAAGAAATCTGGATAAATAGATGAAATCCCTTCTCGAAATCTGCACTTATCCTTGAAGAAAGCAATGTGATCGGACAAATTTGAGGTGCTTAATTTATCCGCAATCCATGCAATGGCATTCTCCGAATTACTGTATAGGCGAGGACTATTTGTTTTATGCAAAGCGTTTACAAAATCATCCTCAGCCAAAAGAAGAGATCCTAAAACCGATTGATAGTTTCTCGAGAACTCATTTTCGAGAACCGGAAACTGATTCCTTTTAATGGTACCAATTAAAAATTCAGAAACATACGGCTTATCTATAATAATCATCCTTGCAAATTAACTGACTTAATAAATTCCATTACAACATTACCAAAATTGGTCATAAATAATTTAATGGCGATGGCCAGCAGAATAATACCAAAGAACTTTTTTAGGATATACATGCCACCTTCACTAATTACTCGTTCAATGAGGTTCGAAGATCGCAATACAAAAAACACAACAACAATATTTAAAAACAGAGCAATAATTATATTGATGGTTTCAAATTCAGCACGTAAGGATAATAAAGTAGTAAACGA
This sequence comes from Carboxylicivirga fragile, assembly GCA_025499625.1. Classification (GTDB taxonomy): domain Bacteria; phylum Bacteroidota; class Bacteroidia; order Bacteroidales; family Marinilabiliaceae; genus Carboxylicivirga; species Carboxylicivirga fragile. Next base: position 10,379 of record JAFMVD010000012.1, read on the forward strand.
ACCTGCTCCAGCAATTAAAGGAAATGCGATAGGAACAATAGAGGCTCCAGATGGAGAGTCATATTTGAATATCTCCACGCCTAATATCATTTCGAAGGCCATAATAAGCAGCACAAAGGAACCTGCAATGGCGAAGGAAGAAATATCGACACCAAAAAGCCCGAGTAAGGCTTCTCCTATAAAGAGGAACACAATCATTATGACAAAGGCCACCGAAGTAGCTTGAAATGATTTAATTGGGCCATTTTTCTTTTTCAGATCCAAGATTATAGGCAAAGAGCCTAATATGTCGATCACGGCAAATAAAACAATAAATGCCGATACAATTTCCATTACATTAAATTCCATAGCAAAAAATTTACGCAAAGTTAAACGTTTAAACCTTGTGTACAAACCAGCTCATAACACAATTGTTTAAATTTGATCCTGCAAAGAGGGAAGTTGCCATAGCGCAGTTTGAATACGAATTGGATGAAAGGTGAGCCGTCCTGTGGGGATTTGTTATAGAACTGGATAAAAGGTAAGCCTTGCTGGGAGAGATTGGAGCCGTGCTGGAAAAAGGTGGGTCGCCCTGCACGAGGGTGAAGCGTCCCTGGGCATAGGTAACCAGTCCTGTTAGGGGTTTCAGAAGGTTTAACAAATAAGTGACGCATCGGTAAAAAACTGGGTTTCGCTCAGCACTTTAAAGAAATAAGCTATTATTAAGTGCTTGTTAAGAGCCAACTTTCCACTCATCAATCCAAGAAACCATAACATCAACCCAATCATCATTGTCATTCATACAAGGAACATGTTTAAATTCTAATCCTCCCGATTTTAAAAATTCATCTTTTCCTTCCATCGCAATTTCTTCTAAAGTTTCTAAACAATCAGCTACAAAAGCAGGCGTTACAACCGCTAATTTTTTCTTTTCTTCTGAAGGCAACTTCTTCAATTCATAATCGGTATAGGGTTTTAACCAAGGATCTTTTAGTAGTCTGGATTGAAAAGAATTACTATATGTTCCTTCCTTTAAGCTTAAAGTCTTTACAATTTCTTTTGTGGTTTCAAAGCACTGATGTCGATAACAGGTATGATGTGCTACCGAGTTTCTTTCACAACAAGAACCATCTATTTTACAATGACTTTTTGTTACATCAGATTTTAATATATGCCGTTCAGGAATACCATGATAAGAAAATAATATATGATCGTAATTAAAGTCTTTTAGATGATTAGAAATATTATCGCTCATTGCTTTTATGTAGCCAGGTTTGTTATAAAAAGGAGGCAAAACATCTAGTTTGATATTCGTATAATTGTTTGCTAAAATTTCCTCTGCTTTTGTAACAACTGTTTCGTATGAAGACATGGCATAATGTGGATACAATGGCACTAAAAACATTTCTGTCACGCCCTTATCAGCCAATTCCTTAATCCCTTTTTCCATCGACATAGATCCATAACGCATGGCCAAAGCAACAGGAATATCTACTTTGCTGATCACCTTTTTTGTAAACATTTCAGAAAACACAACTAATGGAGAACCATCTTCACGCCATATTCTTTTGTAGGCAGCAGCAGACTTCTTGGGACGAACATTTAAAATAATTCCATTGATCAATAACCAACGTTTCCAATAAGGAATGTCGATTACACGTTCATCCATTAAAAATTCACCTAAATATTTTTTGACATCTTTTGTATCCGTAGAATCTGGTGATCCCAAATTAGTTAATAATATTCCCTTCATAAAAAGCGTTTAAAGAACGGTATTCGTTATTTGATTATAAAATTCGTATCCCAACGCTCTTATAACAGTCGAAGTATAATTAGGTTCTCCCCTCTTCTTTCATTTAAATAATAAGCATATAGTAGGTATTGTATATCTTTAACATTAATCAAGAAGAGACAGATTGAAACTACATTTTAGAGAACTGGATTTACAGCAATCTCATTAATGTTTAGTTTTTATATTCAAGTATTGGGTCGACATGATGAAGCCCCTTGCCTAACTGTTCAGAAGCTGCTCTGCATCCGCCCAAGCATTCTTCAAACTTTTCACAATTACTGCAATATTCAGGCTTTATTATCTCCCAACTCTTAACGTATGTTTCAGATAATAATTTTTCTATATCAGTTTTAAAAATATTACCAATACACTTTGGTGAGTGATTGCATATTCTAAGATCACCATTAAGGTCTATTGTTAAAGGCCGTTGTAGTATATTTGTTGGACAAGAACTAAATTCAATATTAGCAAAATCCAAAGGGTTTAAAAGGCAAAAAGGTGTACAAACATTAGACGAAATATCCAACCCAAGTTCCGTAGCACAAGTATTAATTTTAGTAAAGGTTTCATTTAATTCTTCTGAGCTAAGCAATAATTCATTACTATGTTTGATTCCATTTCCACCAATATTGAATCTATTAATCACAATTCGGTTTAATTTCAACTTGGATAAAGCTTCTAATGTTTCTTCAATATGATAAGAATTTAGTTTTGTAAGAATGATAACAGGAACTACATATCCTCCTCGATTCACCAATCTATGAATTGAATCCATAGATTTCTTCCAAGATCCATTTTTGCCTGTCATAGAATCGTGTATCACAGGATACATTGAGTGAAAAGGCAATTCGAATAACTGAATCCCCATTTTCACGATGCTTTCGATTACTTCATCGCTGATCGATTGACCATTGGTTATTACATTGACTTTCTTTTTCTTTAAACGTGTAAATAATAATATTTCTTCGAAACGTTCGCTAATAAATGGCTCCCCACCCGTAAATGTTATCGTCTCTACATCCACCTGTTTCAGCAATTGTTTTATTACCTTTTTTGCCTTTTTATATGAATTTAGAATTTCTCGATTCTCTTGAGGTCGCCAATGATTGTAACAATATTTACAGTTTAGATTACACTCACTTGTTATTTCAACACTAATATTTGGAATTTTTAATTTCACTTTACAGGTAAGTTAAAATCGATAGAAATTGACTTCTCAAATTTAGCAGGTTCGCCATTTTTGATGCCTGGTTGAAACTTTGGTAATGAATTAACTATTCTAATAGCTTCTTTATCGCATCCATAACCAAGTTTTTTTATTACAACTACTTCGATTACATCTCCCAATTCATCAATTACATATGAAAGAGTTACAGTTCCATAAATTTTCTTTCGTAATGCTTTTTTAGGATAAACCAACTCCTTTTCAACAAATTCATTTAGGGCTCTTTCTCCTCCATAAAATATTGGAATTCTATTTTTTCGAGGCACTCCCATATAACACGTTACAATAACTTCTTCGTGCTCTTCCAAATCTGGCTCTAAACATACATCCAACCGCAGCGTATCATGTTTCGAATAAACAACTTTTGATTGATCATTCTTATTTTGGGATAATAAAAGCGTAGAATTTAATGACAGTATTAGGGTGCCAATGGCGATCTTTGCTCTTATAAATGTTCTCTTATTATTGGTGATTTTAACAAGACCACAAATAAAACCGTAACAAACTTTAAGCAATAATAGGTATATATTGGCCTTACCTCTTGACATTCTTTTCTTTTTTGATGTAAAACTTTTTAGGATCGTTCTGATCTCTTATAAGAGTGACTTCTTTAACTCTAAATCCAATAAATGAATACTGTAAAACAATCGTGTCCATCTTATTATCTATCGAGATATTGTATCTGCCATCAAAATTAGAAACTGTTCCAATTGATGCCCCTTTCAATACAACCGAGGTGCCCGCAATTGGCAAACTATCTTTTTCAGTAATTTGTCCAGCTATAACCAATTCTTCTTGGGCATGCAGAAGTGATATAAATGAAGAAAAAAGTATAAATAGATATACTAACTTTATTTTTTTTGTCATAACGTCTATAGGAGTAAGCTTTCATACGAAAGTAAATAACATAAATATATTTTCCAAAACAATTCATTCCGATTAACTCCCCAAGCCCTTAAGCACTTCCTTAACCTGCTTTTGGAAGCTGCGCCCAATATTTAAACGGACCTCATCTACAACAAGTTCGTTGTAAGCAACGGTTTTTATGTGATTGGCATTAACGATAAAGGAGCGGTGTATGCGCAAAAATGGTTTAGGCAGTCGTTCGTTTAGTTTGCTAATCTTCTCTTTACTAACAATGGCCTCTTTTGCTGTATGAACCTTAATGTAATCGGCCATACTCTCGATATATACAATTTCTTCGAAGGGAATTTTAACGATTTTTCGATTTGATAATACTTCGAGAACAGACACCTTCATTTTATCCTGATCGGCCTTTAGTTGATGTATAAGTCTTTCTTTCTCCTTAATCTGGCGTGCCATTAGCAAGAATGCACCCAGAAAAACTAATAAATACATAACAACGGCCAGTAGAACGGTGTCAGAGGCATTGGGTGCCATATTCCGAAAACTAAAATTACCCAAATAGATAAACGAAAACAAAATGACAATTGACTGCAGATAGAGGGATACGATTAAGGTGTAAACCGAGTATAATACAAAACGTCGGTAGTGTTTCTTAAGGTAAAAACGAGGTACCAGTAGGTAATTAAAAAAATAAGAGGTCCCCAATGTGATAGGCAGTAACATGCATATAAAGAAAAAAGCAGCTGTGCCATTCCCCCACGAACGACCAAAAACTATTGTAATGATGAGCACGACAAAAATCCAATACGATATGTGGTAAAGCGGGTTCGATGATTTTTTAAGCATATTCAATTATTGTTTCTTCAAATTTCGCTAAAACTTTGAATATACCTAGCTTTAGTCGATAAACAACAGCTAAACAAACGGATTCGACCTTGGTTAATTTCAGCTACCATCGTTAATTTGATGCTAGTATTAATCACACAAAAATTTCGCATTATGAAAGATTTATTTATTACTGGTGGTTCTCTTTTTATGAGTATTCTTAGCTTATTGTTTATTACCATGGTGGTTTGGCTTATTTATCACTTTGCAAAAGCCAACAACTCCAACGTGGCAGAAAGTTTACAACAACTAAAATACGGTAAATCCATTGGGCTGTTTGCATTAATCATGGGCATACTAGGACAACTTATAGGGTTCTACGAAGCATTCTCGATACTTGAACAAGTGGAAAGCATTTCGCCAGCCATGATATATGGTGGACTAAAGGTATCTATGATCACCACTTTGTACGGTATTCTCATTTACCTTTGCTCATTAATTCTCTGGTTTATTTTTAGCTTGATGCTTGAAAAGAAGAAATAATCACAAGTCGAGTTAAACCCTTTTTAATATTAAAACGGATGCGATCTTTTGGAAGTTTTTAAAAACAAAGATCGTGTCCGTCATTTCTTTTGAACAAAGTATAATGAACGCGTGGAGAACACTCTTTATTAGTTAACATTACTTTCCCTTTGGCTTACGAAATTGAACACGATATTCCTTGCTCATTTTCTCAGTGGCGTATTGAAAAATCAAACGGGGTGCTGTGGCTTTCCACTTATGCAGAAAAACCTCAACTACTTCCGGCTGCTTTTTCCAACATTCGCGAATAAACCAGCCCAAACCTTGATGAACAACGCGCTCCTTATCCAGCATCATCGAGTCAAGGTATTCAAGCAAGGTGGGTATATCCAATCCCTTCTTCATGGGTTTTATTAAACTTACAGGAACAGCTCTACGCTGAAACTTGTTCTCAGCTACTTTCCATGAATCAAAATCACTTACTCTTACTAAATTGTTAATGAGAAAATCTGATATTAACTCACTGCTTATTACATCGGTATGTCCCCAATTAATTATGCCAATGCTAAACCATTTTTCGATTGATAAAAAAGTATCTCTCGTAAATTCTTTCTCAAAACCTTTGCATAATAAATAGGCAAAACTAGTCTCCTCGTATTTACCTGTTTCAATTAATAAAGGACTTAACTCTAAAACTTGCCCCAAATTCACTTCTTCCCTGGCAAGTATTTCATCTGCTTTCGCGGTCATTAACTCACTTGTTAAACCATAGGCATCAAAACCCTCCTTGAAATAGCGGCCGTATTTTTCTACTACTTTATCATCTGCATTAGCTTGACAATAGGCTCTTAATTCATCAAATAAATCTTGTGTGCTCATAATATAAATTTAATGTTTAGCATTTTCGGGATGTTGAACTTTTCCGGTATAAAATGGCTCGCATTCCTTAAACAGAGCATCTTCCAGCAAATTGCGAATTGGCGCCAATAATGTATGAATAATTTTAATCTGTCCTACTTCAGGCTTAGCACCTGTTCCTTCAACTGCCTGCGAAATAATGCTGCATCCTTTCTGGTTTAGCAAGGCAATCTCTGCACTCAGTTCGTCGTTATTTAAATTATAATAGCCTTTGGCCGCTATCCTATTCTCCTCGCTCGAAAACGCCACATCCTCCATAATTAACACACCATCTTTCACCTGCCACAAGGAATTAAAGCCCGGTATGCGCGATGATTCGCCATTATCACTTAACAACATTCGCGTATAATCACTCCCTTTAGTCACAGCCAAACCAACAGGTCCAGCCATAACAACAGCACCTAGATCAACCAAGTTAAAACTCTGACTTCGTTTGAAACGCTCAATCAATGGATCTACCTCCACTCCATTTAATCGCAGCTCTTCACCACCTATGAATACTTTTCCGTTTAAAGTTTCAAGCATCGCCTCTTGCGAGTTACCCTTACAATGTAAATCAACTTCAAGATCGACTGCTCCGCTTAAAATAGTATCTGCTTTTACCGATTCAAATATTTTTTTTAGTCGCATTTTTTCAATCTCTGTCTTAAAATAAAGATCAGGCTGATCATTACTCATATCATAAGCGAAAGTGATGTCGCACACTTCTCCCAGGTTTGATAAGGATACATTCTGGCCTCCCAACCTTCCATTTTTTAAACTAAAATCACCAACCAGTTCAGGTATGCTATAATCATTTGTAAGTATTTCTTTCAATGATAAATTAAAAGAAGTGTTTACGCGATAAAACATATCTTGAGATGAAGAAGCTATAGCAAATTCTGGACTTGAAGCTGTAAAACTACTCGTGTACATGGTATCGTTTTCAGTGGTCATATAAACATCGTCGCCCCAAATATTAATATCCGTAGCTAATTGCCCCGATGAATAAGCGCCTCTTGCTTCGACCTTCAGGCTTCCCGAAAAAACACCAACAATACTATCTTCAATCGACTTATTTGATACCATCAGGTCTTTGGGAATAAAACGATCCAAATCCATATTGAGCAAATAGATATAGCGCTCATTTTTGGGTCGCTTCAATTTAAAATCAGCAGAAACAAAACTGTTACCAACATTAATATCGAAATGGTCAAAAGTCAAATCCAACTCATTATCAATTTCGTCCAACAAAAAATAACCATTCGACAAATGCGCATATGGCAGAAAACCGATGGTGCGAGCCTTCAAAGAATAAATATCAAAACCCATCTTTGGCACCCCCTGCGAATTTAGCAGATCATCAACAAGCACTGTCGTTTTAACATGTAGCTGAATACTATCGAATGGATATGGAAAAGATTGTCCAATTGAAGGATCAAATATTAATGCACCACTCAAATCAAAACGCTTACCATCTATTTTAAAATCGCCAACCAGAGGTGTTCCTTCATCCTTAATAAAGTTTTGCGCACCATTAATAAGCCCATTAACGGTTAAGTCGTTATAATCATTTGTAATATGTAGGTCATCCAAAACAAGTGAATCAATTAAACCTGATACCTTTCCATTCAGTGATTTTATAATCACGGCATCCGGAATTTCAAAAGCTACATCCTCAAATGTTAATTCAAAGGGAGTTCTGCTTTCATCTTGCCTCGTTTTTTTTAGAGCAGAATGCCCCTCGTAATGATCGTGTAATTTTATTCGACCACTCAAACGCTCAAAAATACCCAATGGCAACACATCGTTTAAACCTAAAAGATCTGTATCAATGCTTAAATTATACTTTAGGTAGGGATCCTTGAAATTACGTATTTGATAACTCCCATTAATAAATCCATTGGGCAGATCGCCATGTATCGTATCGATACTTAAAACTGCTTGCGAAAAATCAGATGCTCTTCCCGAATTAAACGATCCTTTTAAGGTCAGATTATCGATGGCACTATTACTTTGGGGTATTCCAATATTCAAATCATCAATAAGGTAACGACAAGTAATGTTTGGGAGTTGATCAACATACGATCCCTTAGCATGCGCATTGAAATAGATATTTCCTGAATTAACATTTGAAACACCAACATCGGATAAAAACAATGAAGTTAAGCCCATGTTCTGATCCTTCAGTTTCACATTTACATCAACATATTTTTCAGCTTTTAAATCAATTAAACCTCCCAAACTAAACTCAGCTTGTTCCATTTTTATATTCCCGTAATCAATATTTAAAAGAGAGTCTTTATTGGCATAACTAAGGTTTGTTCGTAATTCAATCTTTTTGTCCTTAAAAGGTAAACCAGCCATGCCTGCTTCAAGAATGGTTAATGAGGTAAATAATTCGCCGGCTAATTTACTTTTGCTCGATTCAAACGAAGCCTTTAACTGGTCGATATGCAATTTGCTTGATTTGCCCTTAATTTGATTTGAGTACACAAATTCGATATTCTGAAACTCAATCTGTTTAATATCTATAGAAATAGCCGTTTTTACTTTTTGAATTGTATCTATGGGGTTTAGTACATCATCAACTTCAATCGAATCTTCTCTCTGAGAGAATAATTCTACTATTTTTATTTCGCCATTTTCTCCAAGCTCAAAATTTACCTTCCCTTCCTCCAAAGTCAAACTTCTACATGCAATATTTCGATTAAATAACTCTTGAATATCGATACCAAGGTACAAGTGTTTAAGCTGAAGAATAGTTTTAAGTGAATCAGGCACCAAGGTATCCAACTCAGCAACTAATAAATCATTAATACTTAAGCATAAATCTGGAAAATGAACCAATGGACTAATCTCAATATTACCGTAGCTGACATTTACATTATAACGCTCATTTACTGTTTTAACAGCATAATTCGCTATTAAATCCTTATTGTAAGTAAGATATATTGTGGCGCTCGTTATTAATAATATAATTAGAGCAAGAAAAAGTCCGAGGATCCTCCTAATTATTTTACGTTTTCTTCTTTTTTGATCTAGAACCATATCAAGATATGTACTTTTTTACTTATCGGAACCAATTACTACCAATGGTCAGATACCAAGCCCATTGCTCCGGTCCTTTTGCCACATCAATGCCTCCGTGAATATTATAATCTTTGGCGATAAAATATCTAAAACCTCCTCCACCTGCAACCCTGCCTTCACTATTATTGAAATGCTTGATTTCCGGTGCTGTATAACCCACTCCTGCAAAGCCAATCAAACTCCAACGTCGATAGACCGCCCAACGAAACTCAGTTTCTCCTACACCTACATAATGATCCTGATAGCGCATAGCTGGTATTCCCCGCATTGTAATAAAAGGTAATTCATAAAAAGGCACATTATCACCCCACTTAGCCAATAAATTGGCTCTAAATCCACCAATCAATTTATTCTCGACAAATGGAACATAGCCATAAGTTCGATTACTAAAGTTCCAATAATTATTATCTCCACCCAAGGCCTTATCAAACAAGCCAAATTCCCAGGCTGTCATCACTCCACTATTAGGTGTAAACATGTTATCGCGTGTGTCCCACATAAATAACACATTCATTCCACCAATATTACTTGATGCTTTAATCTCTTCCCAACCAGGAATATTAATACCCGTTTTTAAACTCAACTGATTATTAAAATACAAGTAGTTAAGCCCAACAAACAAAGGTAATTTCCTTACCGGACGAATGGCCATTTCATGAAAAGTAAGAAAGCCTTTCATATTAAAATTAAAACTTCGTTCGCGACCAAAAATTCCAGTACCATAAGATGTTAGATTAAACGACATATAACCTAATGCCCCTGTGTACCTAAAACGATCTTTAAAGTAAGAACCTTGATGACCAAGCATTCCTAACCAGGAACCATTAGACGTATACGCACCTGCCACCATAGTCATAACTGGTGGCAACTGTCCCTTGGTTCGACTTTTTGCGAAATTCTTCTTGTTATGAAAAAACACCGCGCCCATTCCACCTCCAAAACCTACAGCAGGTTCTGTAATAACTATCGGAACTGGCATAAACCCAACATTAGAATTCAGAAAGCCACTAATATCAACCGCATTGTCAGTTGAGTCTTTTAACCATTCCTTCATTTTTTGAGCATGGATCATCTGCGGACTCAAGCTCATTAATACAGTCAGAATAAAAAAAATCAGTATTTTCTTCATCGTACATTCATTAATTCCATAAGCGCTTTGACCAAGCGTAGATGAAATTCGAATTTACTAATAAGTTTACTCATTTCGCAATAATTTAAACCATGTGTTTATCAATCGGTTTAACATTTCGAATCTGGTAATTTATTCATCCATTACAACGGCGCATACCATAGCGATTACCATGAAGGCATTGTATGGCATATAAAACAGAAAAATGAAAATCTATCAATTATTACTTTGTTACAATCCTTAGCTAAAAGTTGATCTTTCAAAAACCTTTCTAAATAAACGTATAAAATTTATTTACCATAAAATAAATATATATTTACGTGATAACTTTATATACAGCATTGTTTTACAAATATTACTCACCTTATTATGAAAAACATCCTTTTTATCCTCTCCCTTGTTCTATTAGCGGCATGTACAACGAACAACACAGTTACCATTACTGGAAAAATTACCAATCCCGAAAGTGATGCCGTAGTGCTTAGGGTAAGCTACAACAGTACTGTTGACACTATAGCAACCTTGATCGATGATGGTACCTTTTCTGCTACTATTAATACTGTTGACGAACGTTTAGCCTACTTGAGCAATGGCAAATCCGCCATCCGAATCAACTTAAAACCTGGCACGTCAATGCATATAGAATTTGATGGCAACGAACTCAAAACCGGAAACAAAGAAAAGCTTGTTGTTTCTGGTGAAGGCATTGAGAGTACGACATTATTGCTTGAGCTATCTAAAATAAATCCAATTGAGGACATGCGTACCCTATTATCGTATCCAGCGCCTAAATTTGAAGAAGTAGTAACAAGCAATGCAAAGGCTATTACTGATAAAATAAGTGCATATGAAGTAGCTTACCCTGATGACATTGCATTCATTGAAAAAATTAAGCTTAACGAGAAAGTAATGTTGGCTCAAGATTATGAATACTTCACAATGTACCACGGGCGACTAGCGCCTCAGGATACAGTGCCGATACCAGAAGCCTTTAAAACTTACGGTGATGTTATTCCTTTGGATCAGTACGAAGTATTTAAAGAAATTAATGCTTATAAATCATTTGTGGTAAATAAACACATGAGTAACATTGATACCAAGCTTGAAAAACAAAACTTGGAGCCACGCACAGTAGCTTTTACTGACGCCAAGTTTAGTGCTATTCTTTCATTAGAAATACCTCAACTCGTAAAGGATGAACTTGGTAATCGCATGTTAGGATCATATACCTACGAAAAGGATAGTATTAAAACAATTCTGAAGAGTCGTTACAAGGAAATTATCACAAACGAAAAGTACACTTCAACATTTGAAGAATTATTGACTAAACTAGAGAAACTTCAACCAGGCTCTCCTGCTCCAACTTTTGCATACAACGACATTAACGGAAAACTTATTGATTCGAAAGAGCTCAAAGGCAAAGTGATTTACATAGATGTGTGGGCTACCTGGTGTGGACCTTGTAAAGGTGAAATTCCACACTTGAAGAAATTAGAAGAAGAACTACACGCCGAAGACATTGCTTTTGTGAGCATATCTGTTGATGAAGATAAAGCAGCCTGGGAAACCATGGTGGCCGAAAAAGAATTAGGTGGTTATCAATTATTTGCTCCTAGTGCCTGGGAATCGAGCATTGTTAAAGATTATGCCATAAGAGGGATTCCTCGTTTTATCATTATCGACAAGGAAGGAAACCTAGTGGATGCCAATGCGAGTCGCCCATCAAACATTGAAACCAAAAGCAAATTGGTAAAGTTGGCAAAGAGTTAATTTATAAAGTTAAAGAACGCATTTTAAGAAGCGGCTCTCAATTTACATAGTGTAAAAGAGAGCCGCTCTTTTATTTCCGATCATCTGTAAGGCCTTTTTTAATGTTAAAATTTCCTAATGTATTTGCCCATCTAAAAATAGTTTATACTTTTGACTGACCGTTCAGTCATTTAAAAAACGAAACAATGTCACCTCGCAACGATAGTCAGAACGAAAAAATAAGAGAAGAGCGCAAACAGCAAATACTTAATGTAGCACTGGAAGTATTTGCCGACAACGGCTTCTCCAGCACATCCATCGCTAAAATTGCTCAGAAAGCAGGCATATCAAAAGGACTCATCTATAACTACTTCGAAAGTAAAGAAGAACTAGTCACGAGCATCATGATTGATGGCTTCAGGGTAATGACAGAATCGTTTGATAAAGATAGGGATGGCGTATTAACCGAAAACGAATTGCACTATTTTATAGACACTTCATTTGCAACACTTGAAGAAAACATCCCATTCTGGCGCATGTATTTCATGGTACTTCTACAACCCGAAGTATATAAATTAATCACACCTCAACTCGAAACAATATTAGGACCATTTATGCAGACTGCATTAACCTATTTCGTAAACCATGGCTATGAAGATCCGGAAGCAGAACTACGATTCTTCTCAGCTATGATGGATGGTGTGGGTCTCCACTTCATACTCGATCCTGAAAACTTCCCCATAGAAGCTGTTAAGAAGAAAATGCATAACTTGTTTAAAACTAAATAAACTGACTCATACAAAAACAACAAATAATTATGAGAACATTATTAAGTATTTCAATCATTACACTCTCAGTCCTTTTTAATTTTAATACTACAACATCGGCGCAAGAAGCAAAAGCCATCGTAAAAAAGGCCGATGACAAAATGCAGGGCGAAACCTCAAGCATAGCCGTTATGTCGATGATAATAAAGCGACCAACATACGAACGAAACCTTGCTTTTAAGGCATGGACAAAAGGCACCAAATACTCAATGACCTTAGTAACCGAGCCTGTGCAAGAACGTGGGCAAACCTTTTTAAAACGTGATCGTGAAATGTGGAACTGGAACCCACGTATATCACGTATGATTAAACTTCCACCATCGATGATGTCGCAGGGTTGGATGGGCTCTGACTTCACCAACGACGATGCTTTAAAAAAATCGTCCATTGTTGAAGACTACAACCACACCTTATTGGGCGAAGCAACTGTTGATAATGAAGATTGTCATCATATAGAATTGATACCAACAGAAGAAGCTGCCGTGGTGTGGGGTAAAGTAATCATGTGGATATCTAAAGATGAATTCATTCAGATGAAAATAGAATATTACGATGAAGATGAATTCCTGGTTAAAACAGAACTAGCCCACAACATTACCACCATGGGCGGAAGAGTTATCCCATCGCAAATGGAGATTATCCCTGCGGATAAACCCAACCAACGCACCATTGTTAACATTGAGAGCATTGAATTTAATGTTCCCATAAAAGATAGTTTCTTCTCGCAACAAAACATGAAACGCATTAGATAAAACGCATTTCAATCTAATAAAGAAAAGTAAAATGCAAGCATTTAAATTAGCCTGGCGAAACATATGGCGAAACAAACGCCGCACGCTCATTACGGTAGCCTCCATCTTTTTTGGAGTTATCCTAAGCACACTAATGAGTTCGATGCAGGATGGTACTTACAGTAAGATGATTGATAATGTAGTCAGTTTTTACTCGGGCTACATCCAAATCCACCACCCCGATTATTGGGAAAGTAAATCCATCGATGATTTATTTGTACCTACCGACTCGCTTCAGAACAAGCTTAGTGATAATAAGGAGGTGGAATTGATTGTACCACGCATGGAATCATTTGCACTAATGTCATACGGCTTATCCACAAAAGGAGGCATGCTAATTGGCATTGAGCCTGAAGCCGAAAATGAATTGACCAAATTAGAGCAATGGGTAAAAAAAGGCCGCTACCTTACAGAAAAAGATGATGGCATTATAATGGCAGTAAACCTGGCCAAAAATCTTAACGTACAACTGGGCGACACATTAGCTTTAATCAGTCAAGGATACCATGGTTACAGTGCCAGTGGATTATTCCCGGTAGTGGGTATCTTGGAGTTCCCCTCTCCCGCCATGAATAATTTTGGAACCTATATCACGCTCGACCGGGCCAGAGAGTTTTTCTCAGCACCTGATATGGTAACCAGCATGGTGTTAACAGTAACAGACTACGACGAAGTTTATCCAGTGAAACATACGCTTGAGAAACAACTTGGGCAAAACTATTCGGTTATGACATGGGATGAGATGGATCCGGTAACCAAGCAAATGATCGAAGGTGATAAAGGCCAGGGCATCATCATGAAGGGTATACTATACATCCTAATTGGTTTTGGTGTTTTCTCAACCGTGATAATGATGATTGCTGAACGACGAAAAGAGCTGGGGGTGATGGTTGCTGTTGGTATGCGAAAACTTAAACTGGCTAAAGTACTGTTTTACGAAACCATACTAATTGGTGTGGTGGGTGTATTGAGTGGCTTTGCAGTGAGTGTTCCTCTGGTCATGTGGATGGTACATAACCCCATTCCACTCACCGGAGAAGTAGCAGATATTTATGAAGAGTTCGGCATGGAACCAGCCATATACTTTGGTGCCGACTCCATGGTATTTTTAGCGCAAATACTCATTGTATTTGGTATTACCGTTCTTGTTTCAGCCTATCCATTCACTAAAATAATGAAGCTGAAAGTCACCCAATCATTACGCGCATAATTTTATTACTTAAAAACCAGAACCAATGATATTAGCAATTTCATGGCGAAACGTATGGCGAAGCAAAACCCGGAGTTTTGTAATTCTGTTTGCCATTGCTTTGGGTATTTTTACAGGCGTATTTAATTATGCCTTTTACAATGGCATGGCGCTTCAACGCATCAATTCCGCCATATCAACCGAAGCATCGCACATACAAATTCACCCACAAGGATACCTCGAAGATCCCGATGAAAAGCAATTCATCAGCAAGGCCGAACAACTTGCAGCTCAAATCTCGGAAATAGATTCGGTTAAAGCGGCTAGTTCGCGCTTTATTGTACAAGGTATGATTCAATCGCCATCCACATCGTCGGGCATAAAAGTGTTTGGCGTTCAACCCGACAAGGAAGCAGAAGTAACCAACCTCTATTCAAAAATAATAGATGGCGCCTATTTCGAAGGAATAAAACGTAATCCTGTCATAATTGGCAAAAAACTGGCCGACAAACTAAAAATAAAAGTGCGCTCCAAGGTGGTCATTACTTTTTCTGATAAAGAAGGTTATATTTCAGGCGCTTCTTTCAGAGTAGCTGGCATTTTCGAAACCTCAAATACCATGTATGATGGAGGCAATGTATTTGTCCGAACCGAAGATTTAACCAATCTGTACGGAACTGATGCCACAGCAGGTCACGAAATTGCAGTTCTATTGGATCACTCTGATATGGTGACCAACATCAACCAAAAACTTAAAACTAAATATGCCAGCTACGATGTGCGCGACTGGCGCGAGATAATGCCACAGGTTTCCATGTTAGAATCCAGTCTCGATATCTCGATGTACATCTTCATGATCATTATTTTATTGGCCCTTATATTTGGCATCATCAATACCATGCTAATGGCGGTATTAGAACGAACAAAAGAATTAGGTATGCTCATGTCCATTGGTATGAACAAAGCACGGGTTTTCAGAATGATAATGGTTGAAACGGTGTTACTTTCGCTCATTGGAGGCGTTGTAGGCATTGTTATGGGCATTGTTGTCACCCTGCTAACAGCCAAATCAGGCATTGATATTTCAATAGTTGCAGAAGGCTTTGGTGCAATGGGATATGACTCTATTGTATATCCAGTTCTTAAAGTGCAAAACGTCGTTGATGTAGTTATCATGGTATTTATAACGGGTATGCTGGCAGCCATTTACCCAGCCATGAAAGCGCTTAAACTAAAACCTGCCGAAGCCATTCGAATTGATATGTAATTATCCTTACACAAAAACAGTTGAAAGATGAACGTAATTGAAGTAAAAAATCTCGAAAAAACATATAACGATTCAGAAGTACAAGTACATGCCGTTCAAGGCATCAACCTTGAAATAGAAGAAGGTGAATTCACTGCCATTGTAGGTCCATCGGGCTGCGGTAAAACAACCTTTCTTAACATGCTAGGCGGATTAGATCAACCAAGCGTAGGCGACATACGCATTGGCGACACTTTGGTACACGAATTAAAACCCAGCGAATTGATTGATTTTCGCCTACATAACATCGGCTTCGTTTTTCAGGCTTACAATCTGATTCCTGTACTTACGGCCAAAGAGAATGTAGAATTTATCATGCAGTTGCAAGGCAGGGATAAAACAGAACGTGATAAACGCGCCATCGATCTACTAACAGAAGTTGGCCTTGGTGATCGAATAGACAGTCGTCCCTCACGTTTATCGGGTGGACAGCAACAACGTGTAGCAGTTGCAAGAGCGTTAGCTTCCAAACCTAAATTTGTATTGGCCGATGAGCCTACAGCCAATCTGGATTCAAAATCAACCGAGACTTTATTGGATATCATGGAAAAACTAAATAAAGAAGAAAACATTACATTCATATTTAGTACACATGATATGCGTGTGGTAAACAAGGCACGTCGCGTAGTTACGCTCGAGGACGGTAAAATAATTAGTGACGAAAGAAAATAACTAACTTAAAAACAGAAAGTGCTCATGTTTAGGTTTCTTCTTGCCCTTTGCTTATTATTTCCAACACTTGCTTTGGCGCAATTTGGCGATGCAGATAAAAAGTTTGTCTTAAATGGTTATTTAGTAAATATGCAGTCGGTGTCAATCTCGGAGTTACCCTTCGATGTGCCCGATTCATTGAGTTATCTAACCAAGGACGATAACAATTTATATAGCACAAATATTTATTTCCAGAATCGTCTGAACCTATTTTGGTATGCTAACGATAAACTTACCATTTCCGCACAAATGCGTAACAGACTGGCTATAGGTGATCAAATAAGAATGGATTTCAACGGACAGGTCGAGGATAGTTATAAAAACTCGGGTAATTACTTCAACCCATCGTGGAATGTGGCAGTTGGTAATAGTTACATCTTCAACATGGCTTTTGATCGCTTATATGCAGAGTATTCATCGGGTAACTGGGATATCACACTTGGTAAGCAGCGCATCAACTGGGGTAAAACTTTTGCGTTCAACCCAAACGACATGTTTAATACCTACTCCTATTTCGATTTCGACTACGAAGAAAAACCAGGTACAGATGCCCTGCGCGCCATGTATTACACGGGAGCAACAACATCGCTTGAATTGGCTGCCAATATCGATAGTGCAGCACATGTATCAGCAGCACTTAAATGGAATGCCAACCTATGGAACTACGATTTCCAGTTTATTGGAGGTACGCTTAAAGAAGAAGATGTAGCACTGGGTTTTGGCTGGTCGGGTTATGTAAAAAACTCCAGTTGGCGTGGTGAATTTGCCTGGTATCAGCCCCTCGAAAACTTTGCCGATACATCAGGTGTTATGATGTTATCAACGGGAATGGATTTCACGCTTAATTCAAAATGGACCTTACAAGGCGAAGTAATGCTTGCTAAACTACCGGAAGGAAAAAAAGTAGCCTTTTTTGATGCCTATGCTCCTCCCCAATCCGTTAAAGATTTGGCAACATCACCTTTTCAGTTACTCGGAAGTGTCATGTATCAAGCCTCACCCCTCTCAACTTTATCACTGGCATCTATTTGGTATCCTCATCCCGATATCAAAGGCATTTTCATCGGACCATCGTGGCAATACAGTGTAGCTGATAATTTCTCAGCATCGCTCTATTGGCAATTTTTCCATGGTAACTTTCCCGATGCAATCACCAACGAAACATCCATGCAAAGCATTAATTCAGGCTTTATGCGCTTGAAGTATAGTTTTTAATAACACTCAACAAATAATAAATAGAATTACTCTTTTTATTAAATACCTCTGTGACTTGGCGCCTCAGTGTTTCCTTATATTTTTCTCACAGTAATTGATATTTTACTTTTCACAACTTTACCCGATTCATGCAGCTATTTTCCGGCTTCATTCCCTTTTACTTGAACAGTTATATAAAGCGTTTAATTTTTGCATTCATAAAAGCAGATATTAAAAACTTTATAATATAACACATGAAAAAAACTATACTCATTTCAATTGCAATAGTGCTAAGCTTGATAGCAGTATTTGCAGTAAAAGCTTTGCCATCAAAAGATGAATCAAAAAATAAACCTGAACAGAAAAAAGGTTTATTGGTAGATGTTATTTATCCTGAGGCTGGTAATATCGAACACACCTATAGCGCAACAGGTAAAATCAGAGCTGTCAATCGTTTTGAGATTTTCGCTCAGGTTGAAGGTCAACTATTACCCTCAGCCCTACAATTCAAAGAAGGTAATACCTACAATAAGGGGGAAGTGATTTTAGAACTTGATCAACAAGAATACAACATGAGTTTATTGGCTCAGAAAAGTGATTTCATTACACTTCTCACATCCATCTTGCCAGACATCAAATCGGATTATCCAGATTCTTATTCAATATGGCGTAATTATGTTCTACAGTTAGATGTGAACAAGTCATTGGCCGATATTCCTAATCCTAAAAGTGAGCAAGAGAAATTTTACTTGTATGGTAAAGGTATTTACAAAAGCTACTACAATGTGCGCTCCGGAGAAGAGAAGCTACAGAAATATACCATACGTGCACCATTTAATGGTGTGGTAACATCAGTGAGTGCAGAGGCAGGAACTGCAGTTCGTCCGGGTGCTGCATTAGGCACTATGCTAAGTACCGAAGCCTACGATTTAGAAATCACCATTCCTCTTGCTTCAATGGGTAAAATTGATGTTGGCACGCAAGCTAAACTACATTCATCGGAGTTACCTAATAATTGGACTGGCAAAGTAGTTCGGGTAGGTGGCGACATTGATGAACAATCGCAAAGTGTAAAGCTGTTTATCCGTACCCAAGGAAAGCAACTTAAGGAAGGTATGTATCTAACTGCCGATATACAGCAAGCGCCATTTATTGGCACCATGAGTTTGCCTCGCAAAATGATTAACGACCAAAATCAATTATTTGTGGTTGAGAATAACCAGCTTAAGAAACTACAAGTTGAAGTACTTTCTCGCCAAGGAGATTTGGCCATTATAAAGGGCTTAAACGAAGGAACAGCTGTACTATCAACCGTTGTAAAAAGTGCCTACCATGGTATGCCAGTCAGAATAAACCAACAATAGCTAATCACCTCAATAGCACGCATTCTTCAACTCGTTTTTAATAATGAGTTAACCCATGCTATGTTCAAAATAAAATAATGAAACAACTAATTAGTTACTTTATAAAATTCCCTTTGGCAGTTAACATGGTTATGGTAATGGCCTTGTTATTAGGACTGCTTTCACTAAATGGGATACAAAAAAACTTCTTCCCCAATATTGGGCAACGCTTTATTTATGTTGATGTACTATACCCAGGTGCTTCACCTGATGAGATTGAAGAAGGCGCCACGCTTAAAATTGAGGAAAACGTTAAAGGTTTAGAAGGTCTGGAACGCATTACTTCTATTTCACGCGAAAACAGTGGTTCGGTTTCCATTGAGATGCTTAAGGGCACTGATATGGACGAAGCCTTAATCAAAGTAAAAAACGAGGTAGAAAAGATTGCGTCCTTTCCAACAGGCATTGAGTCGGTAGTTACCTACAAACACGACGATATTAACTTCGCAATGAATTTTGTGCTTACTGCGCGCGATGGCAAGTCGGTTGATCTACGTACTTTAAAAGCCACGGCTCGTAAGATGGAACATGACTTGTTGCGATTAGATGGAATCTCGAAAATAGAAATAGGTGGTTATCCCGATGAAGAAATAGCCATTCTTCTGAAAGAGAATGCCATGGAAGCTTATCAAATGACCTTCCGAGAAATAGCTCAAGCAGTATCATCAAGCAACCTGATAATGACTGGTGGTAGCATCAAAGACGGCAGTGAAGAGTTTTTCATACGGGTGCGCAACAAAGCATATCAAAGTGAAGGCATAGAAGACATAGTGATTCGCCAAACTAACAATGGTGGTATTATCCGCTTAAAAGATGTTGCCACCATTAGTGATCGCTGGGCCGATACGCCATCCGAAGTGCGTTTCAATAACCAAAAAGCAGTTGTTATAACCATCAGCAATACCTTTAGCGAAGACATTCTAAAATCAACTGAGGCCGTAAAAGCATACTTGAAAGAGTATAATGCGAGTCAGGATTACCTCGAAGCAGAAGTAATACGCGACATGAGTAAAACGCTTAATCAACGGATTGATTTATTACTCAACAACGGACTATTAGGAATTTTACTGGTATTACTATTTCTATCCTTATTTCTCAATCCGCGCATAGCATTTTGGGTGGCAGCGGGAATTCCATTCTCCTTGCTGGGCATGTTTATATTCTTACCTGGCACACCGGTTACCATCAATATGCTTTCCTTGTTTGGCTTAATATTGGTTCTTGGCATTTTGGTTGATGATGCCATAGTTGTGGCCGAAAATGTATACAGGCATTGGCAGTTAGGTAAAAACCCTATTAAAGCAGCGGTTGATGGAACCTTAGAAGTAATGCCAGCCGTATTATCTGGCATATTAACCACCATGCTTGCCTTCTCCACCTTCATTTTTCTGGATGGTAAAATGGGTGATATGTTCAAGGAAGTATCCATTGTAGTTATTCTAATTCTTTTTGTATCCCTTATTGAAGGTTTAATCATATTGCCAGCTCACATGGCACATTCAAAAGCCCTTACCAAAAACAGTGGAAGCAAATGGAAAAAATACATGGCTTGGGCCGAACGTGGATTATTAAAATTCAGAGATGTCATTTTTAAACCACTTTTAGAAAAAGCCATTCATAACAAGATCGTTACTAGCCTCATTTTCACGGGCCTTTTTATACTATCCATTGTCATGCTCAATACAGGAGTGGTTCGAAGCACTTTTTTCCCTGAGGTGGAAGGCGACGATTTTACCATAGCACTAACAATGCCATCTGGCACTGACGAATCGGTAACTCAACAGCAAGTTGATAAAATAACAGATACCATATGGTCTATTAATGATGAAATGCGATCGTCACAACCCAATAATGCTGACATCATTGACCAGACTTTTCAGCAATTTATGGGAAGCGGTAGTGCAGCCACCATTCAAGTAACGCTTTTAGATGCAGAAATACGCGACACGCCAACCTCGGCAGTAATCACACGCATTAGAGAAAAAGTTGGTGACATACCTGGTGCCGAAGGATTAGAATACATAGCCTTTAACCCTTTTGGTAAGGCCATAGTAATTTCTTTGCTTGGCGATGACAATGATGTGCTTCAACAAGCCAAGGAGGAACTCAAAAGGTCGCTCCAGAACATGCCTGAATTAAGTGATGTAACCGACAATGCCCCAATTGGGAATCGTGAAATTGAAATCGAACTAAAGGCAAAAGCACATCACCTTGATGTAAGTGTTCAGGATGTTATATCGCAAGTGCGCGAAGCCTTCTTTGGCAATGAAGTGCAACGCTTGCAACGTGGCAAAGACGAAGTTAAAGTGTGGGTCAAATACAGCGACGATAATCGAAAATCAATTGGGCAACTGGAAACCATGAAAATCCGTTTGAGCAATGGCGTTGCTTATCCACTATCGGAACTAGCCACATTAAAAACTGTAAATGGCGTTGCTAACATTCGTCACTTAAACTTTGATCGTGAAGTGCAGCTCGAAGCCAATCAAAGCGATCCAAGTTCATCCTTGCCTGTCATACTAAATAAAATAGAAACAGAAATTTTAAGTGATCTGTATGAGAAATACCCAGGTGTAAAGGCGTCGTACGATGGTCAGAAACGCGAGAGTGATAAAATGATGAAATCAGCTACCAAGGCAATGCCAATCATTCTCTTGCTAATGTTTGCAATCGTCATATTTACGCTTCGTTCGGTTAGCCAGTCTATTCTTATTTACCTGATGATTCCTTTGAGTCTGGTTGGAGTTGTTATAGGGCACTGGATACACGGAATGAGCTTTAGTTTAATGTCGGGCATGGGAATTATTGCTCTTGTGGGTGTAATGATCAACGATGGTTTGGTGTTGATCAATGCCTTTAACATCAATCTAAAAGAAGGAATGCCACTGCACAAAGCCTTATTCGAAGCTGGCATGTCGCGTTTCCGCCCAATTATATTAACAACCTTAACAACTGTGGCAGGTATGGCACCAATGCTATTGGAAACCAGTATGCAGGCTAAATTCCTTATTCCTATGGCCATATCATTATGCTACGGAATGGCCATGGCTACCACCACAACCTTGTTTCTTCTACCAGCATTATTGCTGACTGTAAACGGAATAAAAGTGAAATTTAATTCTATGCTTAAAGGACGAAAAGTTAGTCAAGAAGAAGTTGAGACAGCAATTAAAGAAATGAAATACAACTATGAAGACAATTAAATACATACTTAGCATTGTGTTAATACTTTCGATAGCTAAAGTAAATGCACAAGATATACTCACTGGCACCGAAAAAATATCTTTATCGAAAGCTGTGGAGATAGCCATGCTAAATAATTACGAACTAAAAATTGCCAGCAACGAACTTAAAAAAGCTGACAATAACAATACCGTTGGTAATGCTGGATTACTGCCATCACTAACTTTAAATGGAGGTGTTGATTATGGTCATAACGACACCGAAATGGAGTTTACTGGCCAAAACTCTGAAATAATAAAAATAGATAATGCCGAATCCTTAACCTACAATAGCAATGTGCGAATGGATTATACATTGTTCGATGGTTTCGGTAATGTATACACCTATAAAAAGCTTCAAGGAGCCAACGAACGACAAGAAACACTTTTTCGTCAGCAAACAGAGCTTACCATTGTGCAAGTAGCCGAAAGGTATTACGAAGTATGTCGCGCACAACAAAACCTGCACCTGGCTAAAGAATCAATGCGCATATCGCGTGAGCGCCTTCAAAAAGCGATGGATAAAAAAGCTTATGGGCAAGCCAACCAATTGGATGTACTAAATGCCGAGGTTGATATGAATTCGGACAGCACCATAGTGCTACAAACTGAGCAAGCTTTTTTAAACTCTGTTAAAGACTTAAATGTAGTCCTTGGTGTACCCGTTCAAAACGTATATCAGGTAGTTGATGCCATTAAATTTAGAGATGATTTCACAGCTGATAAAGTCATAAGTGGAGCTTTGCTTAACAACGCAGGAATGATTGCCCAAAAACAACAAGAAGGCATTTCTAATCTGGATTTAAAAATTACGAAAGCTCAGAAATATCCAACTATATCGGCATATGGTCAATATGGGTATAATCGGCAAGATAACGATGCTGGCCAAATCGCCTATAACCAATCGATGGGCAGCTCTGCAGGCGTTTCTCTAAAATTCAATATCTTTAATGGACAACAACAGCGCACCAAGGAGAAAAACGCCACCTTAGATTTTCGATCTCAGCAGGAACGAAGCTTTCAGTTACAATCGGAACTGGAGCGCGATGCGGCCAATGCCTACACCGATTATGTGTATAAGCGACGTATAGTAGAATTGCAAGAAACAAGTGTAGAACAAGCCCAATTAAATTTTGAGCAAACGCAGGAAATGTATCAATTGGGACGCGTAACAGCCATTGAATTTCGTACCGCCCAACAAAACTTGTTAGATGTAGCCGCTAACTTTAACAATGCCAGATTCACAGCCAAAGTAGCAGAGTTTTACTTACTACAGTTAACCGGTGAATTAATAAATTAGTAAGCTAATCATAAAGATGTTTGATTGGCTAATGTATGTATCAAACATTTTTATGTAATTTGCATTATCGCCATTAAATTTAGATTATATGCTCCATTTCAAGAACAAGATTAAATTCGTATTAGTGCCATTTATTACCTTTTTACTGGCATTTATTTCCATCCTGTTCATGATAATGTTTGAGTTTAGAACGGTTGCCGACTTTCAAGAACTACCATATCATAGAATATTTGTTGGTTTTTTAGAAACGTTGGTACTGGTATACATTTACAATTTCTTCGTTCGAAAATTTAATGGCTTTATGCCATGGAAAAAAAACTGGTTTATTCGTTTCGTATTGGATCTGCTGCTAGTATTATCCTTCACAACCATCGTAATATCAGGAGCACAATTAGCTATTAAATTTGGATTAATTCCACATGAAATTCCACATGAGGGTAAGCGTGAGTTCATGTATATAATGCCACTTTTTGTTAGCTCCCTATTTTTGGTGATTGTAGAAATGATTATTGCCATGGAAGAGCGCAATAACATGGAAATGAAATTGGCCATTCTTGAAAAGGAACAATTAAACACCAAATACAGCGTACTAAAAGAGCAACTCGACCATCATTTCTTATTCAATAACCTAAGTGTTCTTTCATCGCTTATATACGAAAGCACCGAGAAGGCCGACAAATTTATTCAAGATTTTGCAGCCATTTATCGCTATGTATTATCCATCAACAAACAAGATTTGGTGACCGTGAGCGAAGAGTTAGATTTTATTTCAACCTACCTGAATCTATATAAATTCAGATTTGAAGAAGGCTTAAGCTATAAACTTAACAACATCGACTATAAAAGCAAATTTCGTTTACCTCCACTAACACTTCAGGTATTGGTTGAGAATGCCATTAAACACAATGTGATGTCGCGTAACGAACCGCTTAATATCGAAATTAGCATGCTTAACAACACGCTTATCATCCAAAATAACTTACAGATTAAAAGTGATGTTGCGTCGACATCAACCGGCCAAAGCAACCTAATAGAAAAATATCTATTATTGGAAAGTACACCGCCTGAATTTAAAATTGAGAACAATACTTACATTGCACGCATCCCACTAATACAACCAAAAGATGATTAAAGTACTGATTGTAGAAGACGAAATGCCTTCGGCACGTAAGCTCAAAGCATTTCTGGCTCAGATAGCACCAGATTTTGAAGTAGTAGATATACTTGACTCGGTGGAGCAAACGGTGCTTTATTTAAATTCGAATAAGGTTGAATTGATCTTTTTAGACATTCATTTGGCCGATGGTAATAGCTTTTCAATATTTGAAAGCACGCAGGTAAATACACCCATTATTTTTACCACAGCCTTCGATCAATACGCCATTCAAGCCTTCGACCAAAATAGCATTGGTTACCTTCTCAAACCAATTGGCATTGAAAAGCTGGCCGCTGCCATCGAAAAATTCAGAAGCACACTAGAGCAAAAAGCTGAAACAAATCAAACAATTGATTACAACAAGCTTGGTCAGTTATTAGCACAGCAAAAGGCACCACAGCACCGTGAACGCTTCATGGTGCATTATCGTGGTAAAATAAAAACGGTTGACATTTCTGAAGTCGCCTACTTTTATGCCGAAAACAGAGCCGTATTTATGGTCTTAAACAGTGGTAAAACCTACGACCTGAGTATGACTTTAGAACAATTAGAGTTGGAACTAGATCCTAACATATACTATAGAGCTAACCGAAAATTCATCGTTAGTATTAAGGCCATAAAAGAAGCTGTAGTATATTCAAAGAGTAAACTTAAATTAGTTCTATCTCCCGAATCACCATCGGATGTAATTATCTCAGCCGAGAAACATCGAAATTTAAAAAATGGATGGCTGGATAAAAACTGCATTAGTTAATATGCGTACCTGCCATTCCAACAACCTTCCAATCATTATCTATCTTTTTAAACACATATTGAAAACCACCTTTAGATTTATGCACATCGCCCGATTTGAGATGAACGTCTTCCGTAAAAGTCAGAGAAATCATAGCAACATCGCGCGATAAAACATTCACATACCTTTCAGGTGTTTGTACATTTGCAATATATTCAACATACTGCGATGACTCACTCATATATTGTTCGATACTGTTAGTTCCTTTCAATATATTTCCATCCGATACCATCGCAAAATCATCGGTAAGTTGCATACCGGAAAGAATGTGCTCAATCCAGCCAACTTTAGGTGAATCCATCCAAACATCAAGAGCCTGATTTACTTCAATAGTAATAGCTTGCTTATCTTTGTTACTCAAATAAGCTTCATCTTTTGGCGTGCATCCATTCAATAGGCACAATACCAAAATTATAATTAACATACCAAACTGTTTCATTTTGTCTTTTTTAGGGAAATAATTCAGTAAATCTACAACCTAAATAACACGATTGTCAAACCATATTTTTTTCCTTTTCCTCAGACATTTACATTATTAAATATTTATGCTAAATTTATAGGACACATTATTAACCTATGTCTTACTTTACGAATCCTCATAAAATAGATATAAAAAACCAAAGCTTGGTGTACTATCGGATGGGCAAAGGTGAACCACTTTTATTTATCCATGGTATAACAACGTATTCTTTCATCTGGCGTCAGCTCATACCCCTTTTAATAGATAAATATGAACTCATTTTAGTTGATTTGGCCGGTTGTGGCGATTCAAGTAAAAATATTGATGATTCCTTATCAATAAAGAATCATGCTAAGATGCTTCATTTATTGATTGAGCAACTCCTACTTAAAAACCTGCATTTAATAAGTCACGATGTAGGTGGAGGCATTGCACAGTTAATTACTGTTCATTACCCACATCGTATTAAAAGTTTAACCTTGATTAATTCCGTTGGTTATGACTTCTGGCCCGTTCAACCAATTATTTCAATGCGAACACCTATTATCCGACATTTAGCCATGGCTACACTCGATATGGGTGCATTAAAATTCATTATTAAACGAGGTTTGTTTCATCGTAAAAAGTTAGATACTGAATTGATGGAACTATTTTGGAAACCACTTAAAACCAGCGAAGGACGAAAAGCTTTTCTATTTTTTGCCCATTGCCTTGACAACAAAAACTTATTAGAGATATCAGATGAATTAACAAAGCTAAAATTACCTGTTTTGATAATTCGTGGCGACTGCGACGTGTTTCTGGGGAAGACAATTAGTGAACGTTTACATAAGGACATTCCAAATAGTCAATATGAGGTAATAAGTACAGGTGGTCATTTTATTCAAGAGGATGAACCCGAATTATTGGCACAAAACATACATCACTTTATTAGCAATATTAATGAGTAAGCCCACGCAAAGCGACCACATAAAACAGCTTCAACAACGAATTGTACAGTTAGAGGAAGAAAATAATTCTCTTTCCGAACAGGTTGAAGAAACACTCTTGTTTGGACTAATCTCTGAGAGTTTCGAGAACATAACTAAGGAAGAAACGCTTATCGCATCCATCCTTGAGAAAATAGCCATCTTAAAAGGTATTCCGTTTTGCGCTTGTTTCGAACTTAGAAAACGTAGCATTAAGAACCTTGGTAGTTATTGCTCTATGGATTCTTGTGACAACTGTACTACTCCATTTTCGTTATCACGAGCATTTATTAAAAAACTACACAACACCTCGATACTCAGAAAAAATTACGAACAACTTAAAGGTAATTTCACACTTCACTTACCTTGCATTAAGCTGCAGGCACACGAAGTTATCCTAATGCCATTTAATAACGACAGCATTAAAAAAGGCTTTTTTGTGTTTATAAGCGACAAACAAGATCCATGCATTTTCGACAATGATTTGCTTCATATGCAGCAAATACTAAATATCATTGGTGACAAGTGGGAACGACTCAACCTAAATAATAAGATTAGCAAATTAAACCGAGAACTTGAAAAAAGGATTAAAACAAGAACCAATGAATTAACCCGCATCAACGAATTACTTTTCAAAGAGATACAATTGAACGAAGTTACTAACATTGAATTACTCGATGAAAAAGAGAAGTTCAGGCAACTTTTTGAGATGGCCAACGATGCCATTTACCTATGGGAATTGGACGAACAAAACAAAGTGAGCGCCTGCCTCGAAGCAAATGAAGCGGCAATGAAAATGACAGGTTATAACACGAACGAATTATCTCGTATGTCGCCATATGCCTTAATGGCTCCAAATTTCAAACAAAAAGAAAAAAATCTTTTACAAACCTTAGCTAAGGATAAGACGCACACATTCGAGGTGATGCATCAACATAAAAATGGATCAATCTTTCCGGTAGAAATAAACGCGCACTATTTCACCCTTAATAAGAAGAAAGTGATCCTATCCATAACGCGAGACATTACCGATCGTAAACTTACAGAACAAGCATTAATAAAAGCAAAGGAAAAAGCAGAGGAGTCGGATAAACTAAAATCGTCCTTTCTTGCCAACATGAGTCACGAAATCCGAACGCCTATGAATGCCATCATGGGATTTGGAGAGATTCTTCTTGATGACGAACTAACACATGAAGACATAAATAAATTTGCACGAATAATATTGAATAACGGAATGCATCTGCTCAACCTCATTAATGACATTGTTGATTTCTCGAAGATTGAAGCAGGGCATATAAATGTAACCTTACACAAAATTAATTTGAATCAATTAATTGAAGAAGTTAAACTAAACACAGAATCATTATTACGCAGTTATGAAAAACTCGATTTAGTTAATGTTAGCATTAATAAACCTTCGGAAGGCATCAACCCAATAATTCGTGCCGATTATGGAAAAATTCGACAAGTACTTTCAAACCTCTTAAATAATGCAGTGAAGTTTACCGAAAAAGGGAGCATTACAATCACGTATAATTTACTTAACGATGAAATGATTGAACTCAAGGTTTCTGATAGCGGAATCGGTATCCCGAAAGATTATCAAGCAAGTATTTTCGATCGCTTTGTTCAGGTAAAAGACGAAAGAACGTTCAACCTACCTGGCACAGGTTTAGGATTGGCGATATGCCGTAATCTGGTGGAATTAATGGGTGGTAACATCAAATTAGAGTCAGAAAAACAGAAAGGTACCACTTTCACTTTCACACTACCATACCATCCTGTAGAGTCAACAAATAATTCAGCCGTTTTGAATAAATAAGTCGACAAAAAACAATTTAAGACTTTACAGTCCAATTCACTTTCGTAATTCAAACTTTGATATTAGATTTGCTGACCTTTATAAAATACGGAATTTTATAGAGAATGATTACAGACAAAATCAGCTAAGTCACAAGAAGTATGGGATTATTATCAAGTCTTTTTAAGAAAGAATCCAAACCACTTAAGATTAACCCTAACGAAAGTTTTGCTTGCCCGTCGGTTACAATATTATACGGTACAAAAACAGGGAATGCACAATTGGTTGCTCAGCAAACTCAGAAGTCATTTGAGCAAAATGGGATAGACTCAGAATGTTATAATATCTCGAAATATAATATCTCACGCCTTTTCTCAGAAAAATTACTTTTAATAGTGATGAGTACCGACGGTGAAGGAGAATTCCCACCCAACAGTCGCAAATTCTTTAGCCAACTAAGCAATGCTGAATTTCCAGCTTTAGCTCAGTTAAATTATTCGATATGTGCTCTGGGAGATTCGAGCTACGAACATTATTGTGGAGCGGGTAAACAATTAGATAAGCGCCTACAAACCTTAGGTGCAAAAGCTGTAATTCCACGTATTGATTGTGATTTGGAGTTTCGTGAAACAGCTTTATCTTGGATTGAGAAAGTTTTTTCTCACCTACGTTCTGAAGATGTAAGCTCAGATGCTAAGGATCAAGCTCTGCCCGAAATTCAGATAGATGCACACGACATGCTTCAAAGTAAATTGCTTAAGCGATATGCCGTAAGTAAAGGTGATGCTGGAAGTGCTGTTTACCATATAATACTCGACAATAGCCAAACTAAAATTGCCTACGAAGCTGGCGATTGCATTGAAATCATTCCTGAGAATCCAGAAACCCTAGTCGATCAAATCATAAAAACACTTGGTATTGATTCTGATATTCATATTAATGGAAGTGGTTTTGCTATTCGCGACTTGTTAAAGTATAAGTACGAACTAACCAAAGTATCGCGACCACTTGTAAAGAAGTATCAAGCATTAACGAATCATGAGGAACTGTTAAGGCTCGTAAACAACAAAGAAGAATTAAAAGCCTATGCTAATCGAGCTGATGTGTTGGATTTGATTAAAGACTTCCCAGCTAGTATTAACGGCGAACAGCTAACTAGCATTCTTTCACCTTTACACTCACGTTATTATTCCATTGCATCAGGTAGTAAAGCCTATCCCGAAGAGATACATCTTTGCATAAAAACAGTTCGATTTGAAGCTAATGCTCGCAAGTATGAAGGTGCAGGATCGGTTTTTATGAACGAAGGCTTGGCTGAAAATACCAGAGTTAATTTCCGCCATATTCCGAATGCTTCATTTCATTTACCAGAAGACAATAACACACCAATAATACTAATTGGTGTGGGAACTGGTATAGCTCCTTATCGTGCCTTTTTAAATGATCGTAAAGCACAAAATATACTAGATCAAACCTGGCTGATTTGGGGTGATAAGGAAAAAGAGAAAGACTTTTTATACGAGGATGAATTAAACACTTATCAAAAAGAAGGCTACTTACATAGATTGGACACAGCTTTCTCGCGCGATCAGGCAGAAAAGATTTACGTACAAGATGTATTCATCAGGAATAAATCAGAAATACTTAATTGGATTGAAAATGGTGCGCACATCTATTTATGTGGACATACAAAGATGGGGCATTCTGTCAGAAATACCTTATCAGATTTATTGATAGAGCACAAAAGCATTTCAAAAGAAGAAGCCAATAATGAAGTACTAAAGCTTATTGAAAATGGCAGGTTACATGAGGATTTGTATTAAAAACCTCTAGTCTAGATCAAACAATCACCTATCATTCTCCGTTCTTATTAAGAATCATAACTTAAAAAGCACGTCATGAAAAAGAATGTAGGAAGTGGTGATAAAACTTTTCGAATTATACTTGGCATTGCCATAGGGGTAGCTGGTTATTATTATCAATCGTGGTTGGGGTTGATCGGGATCATCCCTTTATTTACAGCCCTTATTAACTGGTGTCCGCTATACTTACCTTTTGGTTTAAGTACCTGTAAGAAAAAGTAAAATTGCTGCACTTAGAATATTGCAATCATAAATGGCTTAAAAGTTATTAATCCATTTATGATTTTTTTATTGAACATTTACAACTTCATCCATCTATCCAAATCACCGAAATTCGGTCTAATATTATTACCTTCGCTGCGGTTTATAATTACAAATGAATGAAGTTAAAAAAACTAATACCAGAACTGGCCTCGGCTATTATTAATGCTGGCTTTGATGCAGAGCCAAAAGAAATTCAAAGTCTGAGTGTTCCTAAAATAAAATCAGGTGCCGACCTTTTTGCCATTGCTCCTGAACAATCTGGTAAAAGCACTGCCATAGCCATTGGTGTAATTCAACAATTGAAAGCACCTTTTGAGGAAGCACCGCGTTCCATTATTATTACCTCTTCAAAGGAGAAAGCTTTTGAAATGGAAGAGCAAATACAAATGCTTAGCAAAGAACTTAAGCTACGCACTTTTGTGGCTTTTGATGGTGGCAACCTACAGTACCAGAAGGATGAAATATACGATGGTTTAGATGTACTTATCTGTACTCCCAAACGTTTAACCGAGTTGGTTAACATCAATGGCGTACCAATGACTAAAGTGAAAATGCTGGTTGTTGATAATGCAGAAACCATTGTACCAATGCAGAGTCAGAGTGTTATTTACCGCATTGCTGATGGCATTAAGAATCCTCAAATAATGATTTTCGCATCAAAATGGGACGATCGTTTTGAGGGCTTCGAAGAACGCCTTATGAAAAACCCACTTGTTCTAAGAGCCAATTAATATGAACGATAAATGCCCTTGTCAGACAGGCGAAAGCTATGCCGTTTGTTGTCAAGCCATAATTGAAGGTAAAAAGGAAGCTAAAACTGCGGAAGCTTTAATGCGCTCGCGTTACACAGCTTATGTACTTGCCGATATTAATTACCTTTTAAATAGTCACCACCCAAGTACTCGACCAAGCAAGGATCGAAAAAAGATTCTTAAATGGGCAAAATCGATGGAGTGGAAAGGATTGGAAATTTTAGCGTGCATGCATGGTAAAGAAGACGATACCAAAGGTTGGGTTGAGTTTAAAGCCTCTTACCTGGAAGAAGGAGAGCCACAGGAAATTCATGAAAATTCCGTTTTTGTGAAAGAAAGTGGTCGCTGGTATTATCAAGATGGTGAACATTTTTAATTGAACCTACATACTCATCCTTATGACTATCTCACCACATCATTATGGTTTGAATGCCCGAACCAAACTCGAACAAATTGACACCAAGCACATCGGAATTGTTAAGCTTGTAAAAAGTAGAATTATTCGTAAGGATGCCTTGAAAGTTATTGAGATGGTTGATAAAATTCAAACCACAGATTCAGAATTAAAAGTCAGCCTTATTTGCACAGATAATATATGCTCAAAATCTATCAAGCTTTTGGCCGAGCAAGATATTGAAGTGATATACCAAAAATAAGGATCGGATCTTCTTTGCAAAACTTAAAGAAGATCCGATCCTTATTTTTATGACATCCGTAATTTCTTATTCAGGAAACTGATAGTAAATTTTACTCACCATTTTCCATCCATCTTTGAATTTATAAAGAGATATATAATCAACATACTTCTTTTCTTTGCCCACATAAAACTCAAACTTGGCTACTGCAGAAGTTCCGGTTACATCAACCGAAAGAAATTTAATACTAACAAGTTTATCTCCAGTTTTTGGATAGGCACCTGCTTCCTTGCGTTTTTTTACTTTCTCTTTCCACTCAGCTATCGGTAATTTCCATATGCTTGAGCCGTCTTTATCAATGCCCAATAAATTAAAATCGGAATGAATTCCAGCATCAATCTTACTTAGGTCACCTTCGTTTTGTAATCCTTCAACATAAGCAGTTTGAATCACTTTTTTAATGGCAGCTTGCTCGTCTTTATTCGATTGAGCAATAAGAGTAGTTGATAAGCTTATTAAAGCAAGCATAAAAATAATTTTCTTCATGGTTTTAGTTTTAAGTGTTTAGTAAGAGTAAAGATATTAAAAAGTTATTTTGCAATGAACCTTTGTTTTAATCTAATCCTTTATATTTTAACAACTAATTTAGAATACCCATAATAACATCAGATTTTCTAATCAAGTTAGACATAAATAATAAATGCCGATATACAATCACAGAATGATATTTTTATCATTCGTTTTGATTGATAATCGGTATTACTACTTTTGTACACTCAAAAATGAATAACCATGTCGATGCAAGATTACGATAAGTTAAAAGAGTTACTGCTTCAGAACAAGAAGTGGCCAATGTTATATCTATTCAAATTTATTGTGCCAAATAGTGATGGGAAAGTTGAAAAGGTGGTTAGCCTCTTGCCGAAGCACGGAAAGGTTAGCTACAGGCATACTAAAAACCTGAAACACGTTTCGGTAAGTTGCAAGGTGAGTATGAAAAATGCTGATGCCATTATTGACATTTCTCAAAAAGTTGCTGAAATACCGGGAGTGATAAGCTTGTAATTACTATTAGATAATAGATCAAGAGATATTAGACAAAAAATAGAAAGGCCACTCATAAGAGTAGCCTTTCTATTTTATATTGTGTATTGTTATTTATTTCAAAGCATAAACCATCGATTCCAGAGGCTTAAGAACAATTTGAACAATAGCGCTATCCTCATTAACTATTAGTTTATTTTCACTGCCGTATAATTGATCAACTAAGCTATATTCACCTTCGCTCAGCTTCCATGCTTTAATTAAATCAACTGGTAATTGCAAAGTGAAAACTTGTGCTTCGTCAGCATCAAAATTAGATAATACAAGAAGTTGCTCCTCTCCTGCCCAACGAGCAAAAGAAAAAACTTTGTGATTATAATTTTCCGTACTAGCCCTATTGAAGGTATGTAATTCTTGATACTCTCCATTTAAAGCTTTACTCTCTCTACTAAATGTCAATAAGCGTTTATAAAAATCACGTAAGGCTTTCTCTTCTTTTGACAACTGTGCGCCATCAAATGCACCATCGTTCATCCATCGCTGATGGTGAGGCACACCAATGTAATCGAAAATACTTGTGCGCGAGTTTGTACCAAAACCAGCATCTTCAGCACCTGGCTCTCCTACTTCCTGTCCAAAATAAACCATTGTTGGAGCCGTGCTAATTAGCGTTGAAACCACCATTGCTGGTTTACCTTTAAGAGCGCTTCCTACAAACTCAGGACTAGCAATACGCTGCTCGTCGTGATTCTCCAAGAAATGTAACATATGGTGCTCAATGTCGGCCAATCCTTCTTGAATGGCAGGAATATTATCAGTTAAACCATGCCCTTGCATCACATGTTTCAAAGTATCGTACAATTCTACTTTGTCATACAGATAATCCATTTTACCCTTGTGAATGTAATCTCGGTATAATCCTGGATTGTATACCTCAGCCAATAAAAAAGCCTCAGGATTAGCATTTTTGATGGATGAATTCATGTAACTCCAAAACTCCACAGGTACCATTTCGGCCATGTCGAAACGAAAACCATCTACGCCAAATTCAATCCAGAACAATGCAATATCGCGAAACTTCACCCAAGAATCTGGTACCTGTTTATCTTGCCAAAAAGTATAATGGGCTGCGTGATCTTTATTTTCATACTCGGCAGGTAAGGATTCAAAATCGTGAGTTCCATCTGGTCGCACTCCATAATTAATCTTAACCGTTTCGTACCAGTCGTAAAAATGAGGCTGAGCCAAACGTGAACCATTACCAGTCCATTTTGCAGGATTTTCGTCAAATTTAGAATCAACTAATGGATGAGCTTCACCACCCAATGGCTGATAATCGTTTAATGGAGCCGGCACTTCAAAAGCTGTATTTGGAATATAGTAGAAGTTATTATTGATTGCATATTCAACATTAGTATCATCCTGAGCACCAAAATCACTTACACCTTCAGGATTATTATTACCCTCGTAATGACGTGCCACATGATTAGGCACAATATCAATTAATACCTTCATGCCATTATTATGAGTTCGCTCTACCAAGGCTTTAAATTCATTTAAGCGATTTGCAGGATCAACTGCTAAATCAGGATTTACCTGGTAATAATCCTTTACAGCATATGGCGAACCCGCTCGACCTTTAACGACATCCGGATCATCGTTAGAAATGCCATAAGCTGTATAATCGCGAACAAGTGCGTGGTGAGGTACACCTGTGTACCACATATGTGTAACACCAAGATCATTTAACTCTGATAGTGCCTTGTCGGTAAAGTCGTTGAATTTACCAACGCCATTTTCTTCAATGGTTCCCCAAGCCTTATTATTGGCATTTGTATTACCAAATAAACGGGTAAACACCTGATAAACGACGGCTTTTCCTTCGTATGCTTGAGATTCTTCAACCTGTTGTGGTTTCTGCTGACAGGCAATCAGAACGATAGTAAGCAGACTAGCAATTAATAATTTATTTCTCATGTAAATGTATTTAGTAGATTTCTATTGTATTTGTTTTTTGTAGATTTTTGATAGTTACTTTGAGCAATCCTGATGTTTCATTATATGTAGCCACATCAGTTTTATGAACTTTCATTTTCGCTCCATTGATAACAATGTATTTTGGTACGCTATTAAAATGATGCACCAACAACTCAACAGTTCTGTTTTCTGGCTTTCCCTTATATTTATAGCCATCGCTATCAATCTTTATGCTTAAAACTTCATCATCAAAAGCCGATGAAAAATGCAGTTTTTCAAAAGCCATTTTAAGATGTGCCTCCTTAGTCTCACCATCATCTTCATACATCAAGCCCTCTGATTGCGTCACCGAAGAATCATGATAATAGTGTAACGTCAATTTTTCTGAAGTATAATCATCCATGCTTTTAAAAGCTGGCACTGTTGGAATAAAACTACCAGCTTTCACAAATACAGGAATGGTATTAATATCAACAGTAAGGTCTATCGTTTGACCTCCTTCATATCTTTCCCCTGTAAAGTAATTAAACCATACTTGTCCTTTAGGTAAATAAGTACTATGTGATTTTACGCCTTTGTCCACAACCGGAGAAACTAAGAAATTATCTCCCCACAGGTAGCTACTTGTATTATCTAACAATTCCGGTGTGTCATCCACATAAAACAAGGGGCGCATCATTGGCACACCACTTATGGCATTCTCATATATCAATGTATAATTATAAGGCATCAATTCGTATCGTAACTTTATAAAACGCCTTGTAATATCACGTGTTTGTTCATCCCAGAAAATTGGTTCAGCAGGCACGTCTTCCTGTGCATGTGTGCGATAGATCGATTGAAAAACACCATACTGCAACCAACGTGTATATAGTTCCGCATCTTCATAAGAACCAGCAAAACCACCCAAATCAGAATGCATATAAGCCATACCTTGCATACCCATTTGCAAGGCTATCTCAACCTGCGGTTTTAATCCGCCCCAGGTACGATTAACATCGCCCGACCATGGCACCAGTCCATATCGCTGCGAACCAATAAAACCTGATCGCATTAAAATAACCGGACGGCGCTCTGGAAAATCCGCACCAAATCCCTCATAAACTGTTTTAGCCCATTCGTGTCCGTAAAGATTATGTACTTCATCAGAACGACCATTAATATGTAGTAGATCATCGGGATGAACTTCTGGTTCGCCCAAGTCGCCCCACCATCCATCTACGCCAGATAACGTATGTTTTTTGTAAATACTCCAAAACCAATCTTTTGTTTCTGTTTTGAAAATATCCAACAATGTTGTTGTTCCAAAATAAAAGTCAAATACGTATGGCTGGCCTTTTGAATCCAGACCTAGTAGCTGTTGATCCTCACATTCTTGATACTTTCCGCTTTCCTTTAAAATAAAAGGTTCGGTTATTAAGATGGTTTTTACCCCCTTCTCTCGATTACGCTTCAACATTTGTTCAGGCTCAGGAAATGAATCAAGCTCCCACTCCAGATTACCCATATGCCCTTTAACATCCTTACCAAACCAATACAAATCAAGAACAATGGCATCCAAAGGAAAATCATCAGCTCGATACATATCAATAACACTCTCAACTTCGGCTTGACTGTGATACCCCATACGAGAAGCAATATTACCAAGCGCCCATCGTGGCACCATCGGCTGACGACCAGTCAATTCTGTAAAGTTCGTGATTAAATCAGTCCATTCATCAGCGGCCACAATCAGATAACTCATTCGCCCACCAACAGCTTCGAACTGCACTATATCATTTTCTGTTGCTCCTAAATCCAAAAAACCACTTGCTCCATTATCAAACGCAACCATGTATTTCTTTGATGAAATATACAATGGCATCGAATAGTACATTAAGTCGGCGTGTGTTTCGTAACCATAACTTGCCCGATTGTATAATTGCAAACGTTGACCGCGTCGATCCATTCCTAAAACACGTTCGCCTCCACCCATGAGCTTCTCTTCTGAGTCGAGTGATAATCGAAAACCCACCTGCGAATCATTAGAGAAATAACCTTTTTCCTCTGAAAATAAATGGGCATCGTTATAAGAATATGAAACATCAAACGGTTGCTTAGTAATTTCTACAGTCAATTTCGATGTTGAAAAAACTACCGCATTTTCATCTTGCTTAAAAGTACTATTTACTAGTCCTTGATTTGGAGCAATGGCATATGACGGCGCATTTATCGATCCATGTATAATGAACTCAACTTCCATGCTAGATTCAGTGTATGGTCGAAAAACCATAAATCCATCGGAAGTTTCAATGGTTAACTGATTATTGTCATAAGAAGCTGCTTTGAATTGTCGCTCATTTTTTTGTGCATTACTTGGAATGCATAAAAAAGTAGCTAGAATCAAAACAACAAGGTATTTCAATGGGGTGGACATAGTTTTTTATCTTAGTTCTAAATGCTTAATTTTCAATAGGCAAGTTACGAAGCTTCGTGCAAATTGGAAACATTACATATGATCAGCGAAAACGAATGGAACAATCACAAAAGCCGTGCACCACAACATAAACAACTAACACACTTTAACTTAACTCCTAAAGACGCATCTAGAACGATGCTCATTCGTATCTTTAAATTAAACATCTTTGTAGAATTTCGGCTATCGAAACCGTTTTCGAAAAACAACAAAACCTTGTGAACTTGCATCAAGTTCTATTAAATGAAACGAAATGTTTTATCTTAGCGCTCATAATTGAAAATACAAAACACTCAAATATGAATAAAGTTATCATCAAAAGTTTCGATGAACTAGAGAAGTTAATTGGAAGTGATTTAGGGATTTCGGAATACCACGAATTTACGCAAGAGCAAATCAATTTATTTGCCGACGCTACTCTTGATCACCAATGGATTCATACCGATGTTGAGAAGGCAAAAGACGAATCTCCATTTGGAACTACCATTGCACATGGCTATTTAACCATTTCTATCCTTCCACATTTATGGAATCAGATCGTTGATGTTCAAAACCTGAAACTACAGGTTAACTACGGTATTGAGAAGCTAAAATTTAATGCACCAGTAAAAGTTAACGACAAAGTAAGATTACACGCGAAAGTAATTGATGCTAAAAACTTAAGAGGCGTTTGTAAAGCAAACATTGGTATTAAGTTAGAGATTGAAGGTGCACGTAAACCTGCCTACGAAGGTGAAATTGTATTCTTGTACCATTTCAACGACTAAGAATTTCTTAGCTATTAAGATATAAAGTGAGCCGAATGGCTCACTTTTTTTATGCCATAAAAAGTCATCATTATTTGGCATATTTCTTCATAACACTTATTAAGAGCAACACCCATCCAACAATCATAAACAAGCCTCCCAAGGGTGTTACAGGACCCAAAAATCGAAAATTCATACCCAATACATCTGACAGGCTTAAAAAATAAATACTGCATGAGAATAAAAAGGTTCCAATGGCAAAACTCCAAGCCATGGTTCTTTGTAATTTGGTTTCAAAATTAAAAACAAAACCAACCAGAAGAAGAACGATGGCATGGTACATCATGTATTTTACGCCTACTTCAAAACTTGCCAATTGTACTTCACTCAATACTTTCTTTAAAGCGTGCGCACCCAATGCACCTAATATCACAGAAAGACCACCATATATACTGCCAACAATCATTACTGCTTGCTTCATACTTATTTCATTTTAATCAATTAAGTAATGTTTAAACAATAAGTATTGAGCTAAGTTCATAGGCGTTTAAACATATCTCAAAACCCTCTTTCAAGTTTATTGTTATAAGTTTAATAATCTGCATACTATGAATCTACTCACAAAATACAAGTCAGTTCGGTTAGCGTCAGAACAAATGGTTGAGCCTTTACACATTGAAGATTACGTTCCGCAAGCCGCTACCTTTGCGAGTCCACCCAAATGGAACTTGGGACATACTACCTGGTTTTTCGAAGAATTTATATTAAAACCACATTCACAAGACTATAAAGTTTTTGATGAATCCTATTCATTTCTGTTTAATTCCTACTACAACACAGTTGGCGAAAGAGTTACGAGAGCAAATAGAGGCAGCTTAAGTCGCCCATTAGTAAGTGAAGTAATGGGCTATCGAAAACATGTAGATAAGGCGATTCAACAATTCTTGCAGAACTCAACCTTAACAAAAGACATTGAAGACATTTTTATCGTCGGCATAAATCACGAACAGCAACATCAAGAACTTTTCTTCACCGATCTGAAGTATAATTTTAGTGTCAACCCCACTTTTCCGGCATACAATAACAAAGCTTTTTGCGAAGATGAAGAATCAGAAACGATGGCATGGCTAGCTATTGAAAAAGGGATATACGACATCGGGCATCAAGGTGATGGTTTTTGTTACGACAATGAGTTAGGCGCTCACCAAGTATTACTTCAGGACTTTGAAATCAGCAACAAACTAATTACAAATGGCGAATATCTTGAATTCTTAAAAGATGGAGGCTACAACAAGTTTGAGTTCTGGCACGATGAAGCCTTATTCTGGTTAAAAGACAAAAATATTTCTCACCCTATGTATTGGTTACAAAAGGATGGGAAGTGGTTTCAATATACCTTAGCTGGCTTAAGACTTTTACAAGATAAGCATATACTCACTCACCTAAGTTATTATGAGGCGGCTGCTTTTGCTCAATGGAAAGGACATCGATTACCAACAGAATTTGAATGGGAAGCTGCCTGCCATAAATTTGATTGGGGCAAACGTTGGGAATGGACTGAAAGTGCCTATTCGCCTTATCCAAATTATAAAAAGCCTAATGGGGCTATTGGCGAATACAATGGTAAATTCATGGTGAATCAGAAGGTTTTACGTGGAGGATCTGTCGTCACGCCGCAAGGACATAGTAGAAAAACCTATCGCAATTTTTTTCATCCGCATATTGCCTATCAATTTAATGGTATACGTTTAGTAAAGTAAAAAACATTAGTATGAAAGCAATTTGGAACAATACAGTAATCGCCGAAAGTAAGGAAACCATAATTATTGAAGGCAATCATTACTTTCCTCCGGCATCACTTAATATGGAATACTTCAAGCCATCTATAAAACATACCAATTGCCATTGGAAAGGCCAAGCCTCGTATTATACAATCATAGTTGATAAAGAGAAAAATGAAGATGCGGCCTGGTTTTATCCTGATCCCAAGGAACTCGCCAAACATATAAAAGGCTACATTGCTTTTTGGCGGGGAGTGGAAGTGGTGGAGTAATTGCTGTCCTAATTTCACTTTTGTTCGCTCGTAAGCTAACCTTCCATATTTTGTCTCCGCTAGACATTCTTATAGAGGTCTGTATGTTCGATACGTTTATTTTATAGATTCTATTAAATTTTTAACTGTCATATCAGTGCTTCCATAGCTTACTATTCGCACATCTAAAGGTGTTCTTGCAAATTTATATACTGCTTTTACTAGTGCGTCAAATATCCATTCTATATTATTTCCAAAAGCACCACCTCCTACAAGAGTTAAAAAGACCTTATTATTACCAGTTCTTTTGTAATTATCAACTGCAGCATACAATGTGGCCTCATACGTTGCTTCAAGAATTAATCGAGCGAAAGATTCCCAATGTTTCGGGTCAAGATGTGAATATGCTACAGGTAAAGCAGAACAATATGCTTGAGTAACAATGTTCTTATTCATATTAATTGTAACTTCAGTATCTCTTTGTAAACCTATTCTTAATTTTCCTTTTAGTTTTTCAACGTCTAGTTCCGACCTGTTTTTGATAAGTCTTGTAATCTTTGAAAGTCCCTCCGAATTTGCAAGTGCATACCCATTAGTCATTTCCCATAAATTCGACTTTTCATTCTTGAACTCAAGCCCGATGTCACTCAAGCAATCAATTTGATTAGAAGAAGTTTGTCCAATCTGATTATTTACATTGGCAAAGTAATTTCTATAAATTGTGCCGGCTCCACATGCTATTGCGCAAGCGGGTCCTTGAGTATAATCATTTTCATAAATACCTACACCTTTTTCTGGAATAACTTGAGGCCCGACCATTTCTAATAAATTAAATTGAGAGGCTGCTTGAAATAATGCTCCATTATTAGTTGATTCCTGATGTAAATCTTGAATATTACCAACTACTTCTGAAACTCTTATTTTGGATTTATATTCTTCTAGCTCTGAGTTTTTAATCCTCAAATCGTTTAAAGTTGGTACTTCA
The DNA here is from genome assembly GCA_025499625.1 of Carboxylicivirga fragile. Classification (GTDB taxonomy): domain Bacteria; phylum Bacteroidota; class Bacteroidia; order Bacteroidales; family Marinilabiliaceae; genus Carboxylicivirga; species Carboxylicivirga fragile. Next base: position 52,332 of record JAFMVD010000012.1, read on the forward strand.
AGACTGCCAAAAACGAATTCATTTCCATTTACTTTAGAAATTAATTTATTCTCTTTAATCTCAATATTTGAACGAACCTGATCTGGATATTCTTCTTTAAATCCTAATAATTTCTCAAACCACATTATGTATTATTTATTATCTCTAATTTATATTACATTAGGAATAACTACCCCTTCACCTTTGCCAAATCGCGTATTTCAAATTGATGCTCAGTTGTAAAATCAATTTTAAGGGATTCGAATTCCTCATCCATTACAAATTTGAATCCTTTAATTTTCTGGCTGGGTTTGTTTTTTTGTCCCTTATTCTTTTTATTAAATGCCTTTATTTCTTTGCAATCATCGCGCTGTATGGCAACAAAGCATTCTAATGCAGAGTTTTCATACATCTCATAATCACTTTTTATTGTCCGTAGTATTCCCATTTTTAAATTATAATATTTGTTTTAGGTCTTCTTCAAAATCCAATCGCAAATCCTCATGCACTGCAGCAAGGGCTTTTGAGATACTCACAATTTGTCTGTCGTAAAGATTATTCAATACTTTACTTCGCTTGTAATTGGTTTTACACAATTTCATTTGATAACAAAAAAAGATGAGTAACTCTATTTGTGTTGCTTTCTTACCCGAATAGCGGATGTACTTATTTAGTATGCGATGGATGCGTTGAACTCCTTTCTTAACGTAGTATATCGAAGCGTGATTAATCGTTTTAAACTCAGCCTCAACTTCCTCCTTCACTTGGCGGATATAATTGGCCTCATCGTGCGACTCAAATAAAAGGTAATTGAGCAACTCTTTGCTTTCTTTTTTATATTTGGCCACACGCAGAAAATGCTGTATCAGCACCTCCTTAGGCATTTGTTGAAGTTCCTTCTTTATAACGCTTATACTACTTGTCTCCAGCATTTACTATTCTTTTGCTAATGGATGACACCTTTCATTTACAATTAAGAAAGAGGTGTCATACGGAATTTAAAGTTTTAAATATCCAATAAAATCAAGTTGATCACTGGCTGCCATTCCATTGGGATTACAACCAGGTAATCCTTCGGGTATGTCCAAACCTAAGTCTTCGTAATGCGTAAGCCAGGCCTCGTGAAAGGAATCGGTAGCCGGATTAATAAAAGTCATTGGCTCCATTTTGAAAAGACTATCCTGTGCAAATAACTCATAGACAAACTCAGAACAATAATACCCTTCACTTTCGAGGATATAGGTATAGTCGTAAGCTTGTCCTTCTAATTCCTTTGCTTTTTTTAATGCCTCCACTATGGATGTCTGTGTAATTGTTTTTGCCCGATATTGACCTACTACAAGAGAATCCATTTTTTCCGAATCAACAAACTGAGCTAAAGTTTCACAAACAACGCCTTTTTTAGGTGCTGCATGCCACACCATAACTTCTCCATCTAACATTTCAACCACACCAACATGTGTATAGTGATGATCTAATCCGGTTTGCGTAACCGCATCAATGGCCGACGACAAACTACCATTTTGCTTGCCTCGAAATAGAATATCGCCAGTTTTTAAATTCGATGGAGCATTACAAGCCATTATTAATTGTATTACCAAAAGAGTAAATAAAGCTTTAAAAAAAATTCCTTTAAACATTCTTCATTAAATATTAAGTCGGCATTAAAGATAGGTGCTCTTTTTAATGCATCATAATTACAATTGTGAGACAATGATTACAACATGCACATCTTACATATTAAAACACTGTTAATTAAACTCTTTTGAAACAAAAGATCAAACTGAAATAATATTTTTATTGCAAGAAAATGTACAAATCTTAATACTAATCTCGAATTGAATCAGATAAAATAAACCAATTCAAACTAAAAAAAACAACTATGAAACTTAAGCTAACCATTGTCTTATCTATTTTGTTTATTACTGTGCAGGCCAAAGAAATTAGTGCAGAGAAATCAAACCTTACTAATGGACTGTTTATTGCCGCTCCTGAATCACAGCACATTGATCTTTTTATAGACTTCATCAACAAAGATTTAAAAAAGCATGCAATTAACAAGCTCGTCCTTAGCATTGATTATAATTACCAATTTAAATCTTATCCAAAGCTTTCGAACGACAATGCATTGTCAGAGAAAGAACTCAAATTAATAGCTACAACCTGTAGGGAAAATAACATTGAACTTATACCTCACTTCAATCTTTTAGGGCATCAGTCATGGGCTGAAAATGTGTCCAACCTTCTTAGAGAATATCCACAATTTGACGAGACTCCACACATCAAGATGCCAGAAAAATATACTTGGCCAAATTCTGACAATCTATTATGTAAGAGCTATTGCACTAATCATCCAGAGGTACACAGAATAGTATTTAGCCTCATTAAAGAACTTATAGAAACTTGTAAATCCTCTAGTTTTCACGTTGGCCTAGATTTAGTATTGTATATTGGAGATGAGCATTGCAAACGTTGTAAGGAACACAAGCAGGAGGATCTATATGCCGATGAAATTAATAGAATTTATAGTTTCTTATCAGATAATGAATGCCAAATGTGGATGTGGGGAGATCGTCTTCTGAACAGAAGTAGCTTTGGTTTAAACGAGTTTGAAGGTGCAGGCTCTTCTATTTATAAAGCAATCGACAAACTTCCCAAAGAAATTGTTATTTGCGATTGGCACTACAAAAATGCAGATCCAAGTTCAGTTTATTTCGCCAGCAATGGTTTTGATGTATACACTTGTCAGTGGGATAATCCCGAAATTGCTGTTCAACAAAAATTAATGCTTGATATATTAAGCAAGCATTCATCCAAAACGCTTGCTCCTCACTTTAAAGGCATGATCCATACGGTGTGGTCTCCTGCTCATGTTTTTATAAATAATTTAAGAAATAATTCAAGCGAAGACAAATGTGTGCAAAGCTTCTTAGCGATATTTTAATAATGATGTTTACTTAAAATCAATTGAGATAGTTATAGGCTTAGTGCTATTGTTGTTCATCATAAATCGAAGTTTAGAAACTGTCTTGGATTTAATTTCGGAAAGCCACTTTTGAAGTGGCTTTCCCTTTGCCAAACCATTGATATCAACCACTTCGAGTAAAACATCCATACAAGAAGGACGCGAAACACTTAGTTTAATCCACTTCACACCTTGCGGCACTTCTATTTCTGCATTCCTATTTTGAACATCTAAATTTATCACCATAAGGACACAAACTTAGTAAATAGATATTAAATCGAGTAGCACGTTATAAGCATCCTCTTTGAGTAATTTTGACTTTAACCAAGCATAATAAACCGAAGCATGTAAATCCTCTTCTTCTATTGGCTGCCAATTAAAAGCCTGTTCCACCTCATCGTAGAATATCTTCTGATCGGATACCTCAGGATCCCCAATCACTTTGGCAACCAGCTTAATAAAAACTGCGACTCGTTGAAAACGCACATCACTTTCAAATAAATCCTTCTGACGCAATAGTGATCTGACTCGATTCGATGCAATGTCGTCATGTCCAAGCTCATGTTGAATGTAAACATCTAATAAATCCTTCTTTAAAACCCATTCAACACCGGCCACCTTAGTGCACCAAGTATTTGAATGGCCAATTGATGACAAAACTCTGGCGGCTTCTTTATAATCCTTATTAAAAAAATGGTAGATGGCCTGATTCAACTTTAAGTTAAGCACATCTTCAGGTTGAATATTGAGTTTCTCCGTAAAAGTGGCATCGGCAATACGAATAGCTTCATGCAGATTACCGGTAAAAAATCGATTGGCACAATACAATTGGGTTACACGAGGTAAGAGTCGCACATACTCCGTTTTAACAAGCGTTCGCAAGTTCTCTCTCAGCTTTTTCAAATATTGAAAAGAGTCAGCAAACTTTTTGTTACGAAATAATGTATGGGCAACCATATACTGCAAACGCACCATATAAAGTTGATTATTCTTGGTCAGATCCACCTTCCCTTCCAATTCATTATAATAACCTAACAACAATGGCTCTAAATGATAGTAGTCTTTATTTCGAGCTGCCGCGCTTCTTAGTATCGTCATTATTTTATAAACAACAGATGGTCTGTTCGAAAGCGCCTTATTTAATTCGTATACTTCGAATATTCGTTCCAGCTCCTGACTTATGTTGGCATCTCCTCGATAAGACGTTTTAGCTTCCTTGATACGGTGTTTAATAATCTTATAAGCGGTGTCGGCGTTCTCATCTTCAACGGCCAAACTCAAATAGTTCTGTTTCCGAGTCAATAAATCATCAATGGAGACTTTTAAATCAAGTAAAGGCATATCAAGCTGCAAACCAACAATGTTATTGGCCAATGCAAACTGCTCGGCACGCACCGCCATTTGTTCTGCTTTGCACAAGTATTTCCAAGCTGGCTTCATAATATTGTATTCCATGAGGTACTTGCCCATACTTACCAATGCCGAAATTTGAGTCTCTGATGTATAATCGCTTTTAATCTGCTTCTGATAGATGTAATCGCTTAGATGCTTCATCAACTTTTTACGCAAAGCATGGTATGCTTCTTTATTGCCATTAGGATAAATCTCAAGAAGCACTGAATTACCATTCATCTCGCCTCGTTTATACAACAAATTGAAAAGTTGCAAATCCTTTCTACCATCTTTCATTTTAAGTCGATGGATAAATGCAGAAAAATCTGTCACATCATTTTTAGAGAATGTCTTTATGATTTGCACTAAGGTATCAGCCATTATTAAAAGTCCGTTTGATTTACAATAAACTCTTATTAAAATGGCAATATAGGATAATTTAATCATTTTCAAAAGTCCGTTTACACTACTTCTTGGTTTGTAAACAACTATCAACACTAGCTATGTTTGCACTGTCAATATTAATATTTAACCCAAAATAAATAATCATGTTTGACTTAATTAAGAAACATTGGATTACATCTTTAGGAATTTTGTTTCTGTTTTCAGCATTTACTTATTTCCTAAAAATGGCCTTCGAGAATGGCTGGTTCCCTCCCGAAATCAGAGTGCTATCCGGGTTTGCTCTTGGTATCACCCTGCTTTTTACAGGATACAGTTATTATCGAAAAGACAAATTGTACACCTGTCAAGTGTTGGCCGGTACCGGCATGAGCGCCATTTATGCCACGTTCAGTTATGTGGCCTTCAGTAACGATCTTAACTGGCCTTACAACGTCATGTTAATTTCCGTACTTGCCTTGACAGCCTTAACAACCTTGGTTAGCTACAAACAGAATTTACGTGGCCTTATCTTCATCAGTATTCTTGGCGGCTTGCTTTCTCCCATATTAATGAAAGCCAAACCAGAACACGACATGGTTCTTTTTGGATACGTTTTTATCCTTACCATAGGCGCCTTGTATGTAAGTATTTCAAAGAAATGGCAAGAACTACGCATCATGACCTTTATAGCTACCGTGCTGGTTTACGCAACTTACTATATCTATTTCGATCCTGATTCATGGGGAAAACCTTTTTTCTATGCAGCATCTCTTTTTGTTACCTATATGGCAGGAATCATATTTGCTTCACACAAAGAAAAAGACCAATTTACTGGTTGGAACCTCTATCTAAGTTTGGTAAATGCCATGTTATTTATCTTTTGGTCCATCTTCATATTAGGAAGTTTCTCAATCACTTTTACAGTGCCACTGCTAATAGTTGGCTTCACCTTTATGATCGTATCCGTATTTGTATACCTTCTTTCAGGAAAGAATATTTTCCCAGGCTTAATATATGTTTGTCTGGGTCTGGTATTATTTGCCATATCTGCTGCCAACATTAAACCAATGTCGATAAACGGAATGGAATATGTGGTAACCACATTACTATGGTTCTTAGTTGTAAGCGGAACCTACTCCATAAGTCATTTTGTAAAATCATTTGAATTACGATATGTGAGTTATGGTGCCTGGGTATTATTAATTATTTATTGGTTTACTGTAGCCTGGGATGTGCAATGGATCGAATTATTCGGTTTAAAGTTTGTACCATTCTTAAACGCAGGTGCACTTACGTGGATGTTATTAGCAGGCTTTGGATTTTTCATTGCAAAAAAAGAGCAGACCGATCTACCTGTTTTGAGTAATATATTTGCCATTGTGGCCAATATCATTGTTGCCGGTCTAATTACCATACAGATTAAAAACATCTGGCTAGCCTACGACATCAATAATTTCAGCAGACCTTTGGCCATCTCAATTTCATACATCGTATATGCCTTATTGATTTTCCTATGGGGATCACACACTAAGGCTATTTCATTCCGAATTATGGGAACCATTGTTTTGTTGATTACTTCGATTAAAGTATTCTTCTGGGACTTATCAGGAACTGCCAATGTAAGTAAAATGATTTTCCTTGTTATAATCGGCTTATTAACCTTGGCCATAGCACATATCAATAAGAAGTGGTTAGAAAAAGAAGAAGGCAACAAAACACTAAAAACACCACCTTCAGTTGAAGAAAGCAATACTTAAGTGGTAAAAGCGTACTTGTTTAATTGGTTATTATATATTTGTATATAAGAGTTTATAAAAAGTATTTTTGAACAAACTTAATACTCACCCCTAAATCCCCTAAAGGGGAGGCTCAGGTCCCCTTTAGGGGATTTAGGGGTTTTAAAATCACGTATAAGGTAAGTATATAAAACATAGGCCATGGAAAAGTCAAAATTCAGGTGGATACCATTATTTATCACCAACTTCTTAGGTGTTCTCAACGACAATTACCTGAAATACCTCATCTTATTTATAGGTACAACATGGCTATCGAAAGATAACGAGTCCATCATCATTATGCTTGCATCTGGCTTATTTGTTATTCCCTACATTCTGTTTTCACCTCTTGCAGGCAAGTTAGCTCGCGATCATTCCAAGGCTAAGATTATTCAAAAGGCTAAATTGTATGAGATACCTATCATGATTATTGCATCCATTGGATTTGTTATTCACAACATACCAGTTGCCATGATTGGAATATTTCTGATGGGCTTGCAAAGTGCTTTATTTTCGCCAGCTAAGTATGGTATTATTCGCGACATAGGAGGAAAAGAAGGAATCCCATATGGTACTGGTGCCATGGAAATGTTGACTTTCTTAGGTGTGCTAATTGGGACCTTTGCAGCAGGTGTTGTTTCTGACTTTTCAAATTCAGATCAGTGGGGACCCTACCAAATAATTATCGTTTGCAGCACCATAATACTTTTTGCCTTGATTGGCTGGTTGACTAGCCTTAAGATTAATCCCAAGGAATCCGCACCAAATGAAGAAGAGCATACATCTCTTAATCCCTTTGTCTTTATGCGCAATTCCTATATATGGAGCAAGCAAATCAAAGGATTAAACATAGTCATTTTTGGATTGGCAACCTTTTGGGCCATTGGTTCATTAATACAGATGAATGTAATTCCACATTGCCGAAGTGTTTTAAATCTTTCGGATACAGCTACCGGAACCATTATGGCATTAGTTGCCATTGGCATTGGAGCTGGGTGTTATGTTACAGGTGTAATATCAAACCATAAACTTAAGATGTACCTTGTTCCCATTGGCGGATTCGGTATGGGAATTAGTGTTTCTTTAATATTCCTACTAAATCCATCAACAGTGTGGTTTACCATACTTATAATTCTCACTGCTTTTTTCGCAGGAATATTTAAGATCCCGTTAAATGCATTTATCCAATCAAAGGTAGAAGGACGAAAGTTAGGACTTATACTGGCCTACAATAATCTGGTTCTGTTTTCTTTCATTTTGGTGGCAGCAGGTATCTTTGGTTATGTTGAAACTAAAACAGATTCTCTCATGGTTTTTGCAACCATTGCAATTATTATTTGGGCCATAACAATTATTACCTGGTTGAAAATACCAGGTGCCAATAAACGAACTAAGTAAAATATTGTTATTATTTAGGCAAACGAATAGAGCATGTGCGCATTCTGGATTAAATTATTTGATTATGAAACAACATCACCCCATTATAATACAAGTTGCTAAAATATTCTTTAGCTTCATTAGAGTACTGCTAAGTCTTCGCTACAAGGTGGAAGTAAAAGGTGGTGATGAGCTTCGTAAAGACAATGTCAAATTTCTATTGCCCAACCACCAGGCCATAATGGATCCTGTCCTTTTGTTTGCACATTTATATAAATACACAACCGCTGTTCCTGTTGTAACGGCTACTTATTACGACATGCCAGTTGCAAAAACAATGTTCTCGGCATGGGGAACTGTTCGGGTTAGTGATTTGGAATCAGGCAGTAGAAATACCAACGTACTAGATCAAGTGGTAGGTTCAGTTAAGAAGGGTTTTGAATTAAAGAAGAACATCGTACTTTATCCAAGCGGACAAATTGCTGGCCAGGGCTATGAGAAAATATTTAATAAGCAGAGTGCCTATAAAATAGTTAAGGACCTTCCCGAAAATGTGGAAGTTATTGCGGTTCGAATTAATGGCCTTTGGGGAAGTCGTTGGTCGCGTGCGTGGGCTGGCAAGTCACCCAACTTCGTAACAACACTTCTGAAGTGTATGGGCATTATATTAGTAAACCTGATCATATTATCGCCGCGCCGAAAAATTAAGATCGAAATAGAAAACATAACAACACAGGCTAAAAAGAAAAGTACAGGCGACAGAACTGAGTTTAACCAGTATCTGGAAAATGTATACAATGTACATGGTTCGGAGCCAGTTAATTTTTTAAAATACTACTTTTTTTCACCCCAATTAAAAAGAAGCTTGCCTGAACGCATTGCTGGTTCTGAAGAAGATGCAACAAGCCAGACATCAGATATGGCAACTGAAGACATACCCAATGATGTACTAAAATTAGTAAAGCTGTGTATTGCAGAAAAGCTCGAGATAACTTCAGAAGAGATCAAACAAAGTGATTTCTTACAGTTAGATCTAGGGGCAGACTCATTGAATATGGTTGAAATATTATCGGAGATTGAGAATAATTTTCCTACATTCTCTGCGCCTCAAATCAATGAGATAAAAACAGTTGCAGATGTTTGCCTGGCTGCCATGGGACAATTCAAAACTGCAATGGATCTACCAAGTTCAAACTTACAACAACCCTTATCCGCTATTCACGACTTATACATTGATGATAAAAAAAGCATTACCGAATTACTAAAAATGGTAATGTCCTCAAACACATCTGATCCGTTTGTATACGATGCAATGTTAGGGTCAACTAATCGAAAAACTTTCTTCCTGAAAGCATGCGTTGTTTCTGAATTCTTAAAAGATGAGATAAAGGAAAAACACGTGGGTATAATGTTGCCAGCTTTGCAAAGCACCACCCTATTGATTGCAGCCTGTTATCTGGCCGGAAAAATACCCGTAATGCTTAACTGGACAGTTGGTAATAAGGTACTGGAACATTGTATCGAAACGAGTCAGATAACAAAAATACTTTCGGCTGGCACTTTTATTGACAAAGTAAAAGAACTGCTTCCTGACTCCATACACTCTAAACTTATATTACTGGAGAAAAAAGTGCCTACACTTGGACTTGGCATCAAATTAAAAGGTGCTCTCAAATCGAAACTACCATTCTTAATCAAAAACCCTAAGTTAGATGATACGGCGGTTGTTTTATTTACCTCTGGAAGTGAAACCATGCCCAAAGCAGTTCCGCTATCACACAAAAACATAGTGAGCGATTTGGCAGCCGTATTCAACCTTGTTGATTTAAGCAATAACGAAACATTTTTATCCTTCTTACCCCCATTCCATAGCTTTGGATTTACCGTACTCAGCATTTTACCATTGATAAGTGGTGTAAAAACGGCCTACACGCCCAATCCTACAGATGCACGTGAAGTGATTAGAGTTCTCAAGCATGTTCAAGCCAATTTATTAATTGGCACACCTAGTTTCTTAAAGTTGCTACTTTCAGAGAGTTCTTCCTATCATTTAAAATCAGTTCATTACGCCATATCTGGAGCCGAAGCAATGCCAGCATCTCTAAAAAAGCAATTTGAAGAGATGACTAACAACGCGCTAATACTAGAAGGTTATGGCATTACCGAATGTGCTCCTGTGCTTTCTCTTAATCCAAGAGAAAAACAGAAACTAAATAGTGTTGGTAAATTATTACCTGGCATTGAAGGAATTATTTTGGATCCGGAAACCAGCGCACCTAAGGACGTTGGACAACCCGGAATGATATACGTATCTGGCCCTAATGTATTTGATGGTTACATCAACAACGAAGATCTAAAACCATTCAAAACCATCAATGGCAAACGTTTTTACAAAACAGGTGATCTTGGTTATTTCGATGATGAAGGCTTTTTATTTATTACCGGTCGTTTAAAACGATTCATTAAAATAGCAGGCGAAATGATTAGTTTACCATTTATTGAGAAAGTATTACTCGAAAAATATGGTGAAGAAGACAAGCAAGTATTAGCCGTAGAGGGCAGCGACAAAACAACGCCAGCTCAGATTGTTTTATTCACTTCAAAAAACATCAACTTAAAGGAAGCTAACGAGCATTTATTAGCCAATGGCATTGCAGCTATTGCAAAAATAAAAACGATTGAAACTATTGACGAAATACCTGTACTTGGAACAGGAAAAGTAAATTACAAAGTACTTAAAGCTTTAATTGAAAATTAACAAATCGGCACATTTTCAAATTGAATTTCTTACTCAACTCGTCCAATTGGAATATTAATTCCAAAATAGAATTCGCCGTACTTTGCTTCAGAATTCAATACATTGGTAATAATTGTATTCGAACCTATGAATACATATTTCCATCTCATGGCTATACCGGCAGAAAAATCAATACGATTGTTGTAGGAAATTGGTAAATACGCTCCCCATGTAGTATTTTCAAACCTCGGCGTTAGATTAAATTTCCAAATATCATTATCAATAATGTGCAGATTTTGACTATAAAGTCCGGGCTGATATCCAATCAATCCTGATACATACCAAGTTGGTGTAATACTATAATCACCAGTCAAAAGAACAGAAGTAGGAAGATTCATCTTATACGACTCGTTATTAATCTTTTCAAAATCCACAGATTTCTCCAATGAATCGATTAAAGCATCTAATGTTTCAATACCATTAAATCGCGAATAAGGTACATCTTCAATCGACACCCTATAGGTAGCTTGTTTAACCGCACTTCGATGCTTAACATACCCGACATCACCAACCATTAATCCAACTTTAAACTTATAAGGTATATTCTCAGCGTCATCAGGTTTATATGAATATGTCATGCCAAAATCCATCCCTAAACCGGCATCTCCAAATAAATCTAACTTACCATCACTGATGGTTTCTTCCAGATTTTTATTTACCCCATAAGATACATCCACCTTAAAATAATCAATCTTCTCTTTATCATACATCACCTCAATATTATCTAAATCGAAGTATCCCGAACTACCACCAACCAGGTACTTAACATTCGCCCCACCAGTAATGAGATGTTCATCCTTATTCCACAAAACACCTGACCAGGTTAAGGTATATTCCATCCATTGATTAACAACCGATTTAAAATACTCCCCGCTTACATCCTTAAGCAGTTCGGGGTTGTCATAACCCGTAAATAACTTTCTAACATCGTCAGTTGATGAACGGTAGATACCATCTGCTCTTAAGCTCGCTGAGAAGGCCACCGCATGTTTCGTATTTATTTTATATGACACAGATGGAAAAGCCAAAAGACCACGCCCAACAAATAAAGACTGATCTGCCCCTAAGAAGTACTTCAAATCTGAGAAACCAACCTTAGAGAGTTGTTTCATAAAATCCGACTCGTTAAAATTCAAAGCATTGGCCAATCCAATTTGGGCCGATAGAACATTAATATTCCAACGTGCATCGCTGCGTATTAAATCAGCAGGCTGATTATTTATGTTCTGTAAAGGAAAATAACGACTGGAATGTATGCCAGGAAAGTCCTGAGCAAAGCTCGTATATAAACCTAAAAACAATATATATAATACAACTATTCGTTTCATGTGTTTAAATTTATTTCTTAATGGTCACATGGAACTCGCCAAATTAATTATATTCTTTAATGAGAATAACTTCTCATGGCTCGTTTCATAATTTCTAATTCAATGTACAAATTTAAAAAATCTTAAGCACCAATAGTCAATTTAGTTCATTCTTGCTTTAAAATTGTATTTTAGCCCTCACAAACCAAATACGTAATTACCTCAATGAACCTAGTCATAATCGCAAGTGCCCCAATTCTTATCATTTTATTTTACGTTTATTATCGCGACAAATATGAAAAAGAGCCATTAGGCCTTCTATTTTCAAGCTTAGTAGCGGGTATGATTATTTGCATACCAATACTCTTTGCCGAAAGATGGGCATCGGGCATGTTAGCTCCATTACGAACCAACATGATTAATTCAGCCTTTTGGGATGCATTTTTTGTTGCTTCTTTTTGGGAAGAAGCATTTAAAATGCTAGCGGTTATGTTACTTGTTTGGCGTAACAAGAACTTTAACGAACGATTCGATGGAATTGTTTACGCCGTATTTGTTTCCTTGGGTTTTGCACTAGTCGAAAACATCATGTATGTTCTAAATACCGATAATGGCATACAAACAGGAATTGCACGATCATTTACAGCTGTACCAGCCCATGCCATGTTTGGTGTTATGATGGGTTATCACCTGGGTTTAGCGCGCTTCATCAAGAGCAAAAGAAAGATGCACCTATTCCATGCTTTCTTTTACCCTTTTCTTTTTCATGGCTTATACGATTTTATTCTAATGTCGAAAAACGATTGGTTATTGCTAACATTTGCCCCTTTAATGGTATACATGTATATACGCATTAAGAAACGTTTGATCCAGCATTCCGAAGATTCAGTTTTTAAATCAAGTACAGAATAGTATGCTTGCAGATCAATTAAAAAGAAGAGGTTTCGAAAGCGAATTACAATACTCAGCTTCTCGAAGTGGTGGACCAGGTGGACAGAATGTTAATAAGGTAAATACTAAAGTTGAACTGCGTTTTAATATTAATGGTTCCAACTTACTATCAGATATTGAAAAAGAGCGCTTACTCATAAAACTGGCCAATAAACTGACACAAGAAGGTGAATTAATTCTCATAGGCCAAACAGAACGCTCACAACTCAAAAATAAATTGGCGGTAACAGAACGTTTTTACACCATTGTTGCAGTCGCATTAACTTTGCCTAAAAAACGCAAGCCAAGTCGTCGCACGAGAGCTTCAGTTGAACGTCGACTGGACTCAAAAAAGAAACAAGCTCAGAAAAAGTCAAATAGAAAATTTAAAGATTATTAAAATACCTACATTTGTAGAAATTTAAGCTATCGTATCAAAGTAATAAACCATGCAAGAAATTACATTAGGACAAGGCCTTGACAAACTTATTTTTGGCATCACACGCGAAGAAGTAAAGAAAATATTAGGTGAGCCATCGGAAATTGAAAAGATGGAAGGTGATGAGGAATCAGGAGCCATGGAAGCGTGGCATTACGATGAGCAACATCTATCCTTGGCATTTGAAGAAGATTCAAACTGGCGCTTATTGTCCATCACTTCGGCATCGGCTGATGTACTTTTTGAGGGAATTGATTTAATTGGCTTGAGCCAAAATGAGGTAATGGAGCAGATGGAAGTATTCAACTTGGGTGAGTTCAATGTTGAAGATTTATCTGAAGGCGTACTAATGGAGCAAATTGTTGCAACCAATACCGACTTTAGTTTAAACTTGTTTTTTGATGGAGATACATTGGCTGAGATCCAATGGGGACCTTTCTGGGACGATGATAAGGAACAACCTATTTGGCCTGAAGAAAATGAATAAGTCAATGTACCAATTTGAAAATGTGATAATGTGGTGATGTGACAAGTTTTGAACACATCACCAAATTAAACAATTGACGAATCAGACTATCTACTAATCTCCAGATTGATTAATTGACAAATCAACTCATTTTCAAATTAACTAATTGATCAATTAACACATTGAGTCATTTTCAAATTAGCAAATTGATTAATTGGCACATCGCACATCCTTTTACCTTTCTTAACACCATAAAATTCTATAAGCCAATAAATATTCCTACTTTTGCGGCCGCAAAAAGAGACAACAATGATAACAGTATCAAATCTAGCCATTCAGTTTGGCAAAAAACCTTTATTCTCAGATGTTAATCTGAAATTCACTCCTGGCAACTGCTACGGAATGATCGGTGCCAACGGAGCAGGTAAATCTACATTCCTACGAATATTAGCTGGCGACCTTGATTCAACCCGAGGAACCATCAAAATGGAACCAGGCGAGCGCTTGTCTGTATTACGTCAGGATCACTTTGCTTATGACGAATTTACGGTACTTAATACTGTATTAATGGGTCATAAGGAGATGTGGGATATCATGCAAGAGAAGGATGCCCTGTATATGAAACCTGATTTTAGCGAAGAAGATGGTATGAAAGCCGCTAAGCTGGAAGATGATTTTGCAGCCATGGAAGGTTGGAATGCTGAGAGTGATGCTGCTGAATTGTTAAGTGGTTTGGGTATCAAAGAAGATATTCATCACCAACAAATGGCTAATTTAACGGGTAAAGAAAAAGTACGTGTTCTATTGGCGCAGGCCTTGTTTGGAAATCCAGATAACTTGCTACTGGATGAGCCGACCAATGATCTTGACCTTGAAACTGTATTATGGTTAGAAAATTATTTAGCCAACTTCCAGAACACCGTTATTGTTGTATCGCATGACCGTCACTTTTTAGATAACGTTTGTACCAACATTGTGGATATCGATTACGGTAAGATTCGTAATTTCTCAGGTAACTATACTTTCTGGTACGAATCGAGCCAGTTAGCATCGCGCCAGCAGGCTTTACAAAACAAAAAAGCGGAAGAGAAGAAAAAAGAATTACAAGAGTTTATTCGTCGCTTTAGTGCCAACGTGGCTAAGTCGAAACAAACGACCAGTCGTAAGAAGATGATTGATAAGTTGAACATCGAAGAGATTCAACCATCAACACGTCGCTACCCTGGTATTATTTTCCAACCATCGCGTCAATCGGGCGATCAGGTGCTTAAGGTTGAAAACCTAAGTTATACGGTTGAGGGAGAAACACTATTTAAAGATGTCAGCTTCACCGTTGAGAAAGATGAAAAAGTGGTACTTATCTCCAGAGATAACCGCGCCGTAACTGGATTTTTTGAGATTATCAATGGTAATGAGCAAGCACCTACTGGTAGTTTCATTTGGGGGCAAACCATAACATCGGCTTATCTACCGATGGATAATACAGAATACTTCAAGAAAGACATTAAGTTATATGATTGGTTAGCTCAATATGCTAAAGATAGTTCTGAGGATTACATGCGTAGTTTTCTTGGTAAGATGTTATTCTCGACAGATGATACCAATAAAAAAGCAGGTGTACTATCGGGAGGTGAAAAAATGCGTTGTATGATTGCACGTATGATGATGGAAGAACCTAACGTTCTTATCATGGATCACCCAACCAATCACCTGGACTTAGAATCGATCCAGGCCTTCAATAACAACATGAAGACATTCCCTGGTCAGATTTTGATGGCATCGCATGACCACGAATTCATTCGCACAACATGTAACCGTGTAATTGAATTAACGCCAAACGGCATAGTGGATAAATTAATGGATTTTGAAGACTATTTGGCTGACGAAAGCATTAAAGCACTTCGCGAGTCGAAATACCAATAGCAACCAGACACATTATTATATTGCAAAAAGCTAGTTCCATTGTGGGGCTAGCTTTTTTTTATCACTCCACATAACCTTAAATTAATATCTTAACATAAAACCCATATTCTAATCACTTAATGATCATTTTCAATTAAACTTAAGCTAAGCCCTACACTCTACATTTGCCGCCATAATAATTTAACCGAATTCAATAATGAAAAACTTAAAATGGTTGGCAGTGTTAGCTATAACACTCCTTAGCGTATCTACAATGGCACAAAATGGATATATCCATGGCCGTGTAACCGACTCAAACAACTATCCTCTTCCTGGTGCTGCGGTATATATTCAGGAGAACCTAGAAAATGGATCGATCACCGATGTGGACGGTTTCTATCGACTTAAAAACTTAGCAGATGGAAGTTATACTGTTCAAGTAAATTACATTGGTTTTGAGAAAGCCGAATTCACCGCAACTATTACGAATGGCAAAGGCGCAGAAGTTAATTTTATACTTAAAGAAGGAATAGAATTACAAGAAATTAAAATTAATGGACAGCTACAAGGACAAACAAAAGCCCTCAACCAACAAAAAAACAGCATTAATATCACAAACATTATAGCAGCCGATCAGGTGGAACGTTTTCCTGATTCTAACATTGGAGATGCCCTAAAACGCATTCCTGGCATTAATGTGCAGTACGATCAAGGTGAAGCACGTTTTGGTAATATACGTGGTACCAGTCCTGATTTAAGCTCGGTTACTATTAATGGTGAACGTATACCATCAGCAGAAGCGGAAACACGTTCTGTTCAGCTCGACCTTATTCCGGCAGACATGGTACAATCCATTGAGGTTAGCAAAGTAGTAACAGCCGATATGGAAGGTGATGCCATCGGTGGATCGGTTAATTTAGTAACTCGATCAAAACCAACGGCACGTCGTATAACCGGAACTATTGGAAGTGGCTACAATTTCTTGTCTGAAAAACCCATGGCGATTGGTTCTATCGTATACGGCGATCGTTTCTTTAAGGATAAATTAGGCATGGTTGTCTCTGGCTCGTACCACAATCATAAATTAGGGTCCGACAATATCGAAGCCGAATGGGATGACGATGGCACCATGAAAGATTTCCAAATACGCACATATGAGTTACAGCGCGAACGCCAAAGTTATTCTGCCTCATTTGACCTTAAAGTTAACGAAAACCACACCTTCGATCTTAAGGGAATATATAATCGAAGAAAAGACTGGGAAAACCGTTATCGACTACGTTACACAGACATTGAACAAGATGACGAAGGAAATTGGACAAGTGAAATTCGTCGCCAAACCAAATCAGGCACTTCAGATAATAAACATGCTCGCCTTGAGGATCAAACAACCATGAATCTATCCTTGGGTGGAGAGCATCACTTTGGTAAATTAACTGCCAACTGGAAAGCTGCCTATTCCAAAGCCAAAGAAGAACGTCCGAACGAACGGTATATAAGTATGCGTTACAAAGATGTTAGCATTGATCCTGTTTTATCCAACACAGAAAAACCAAACGTAATCGTTAATACAAGCGAAGCTAAAGACTTAAACAGTTCATGGGGTTTTAAAGAACTTACTGAGGAGTTTCAATACACAGATGACATTGATAGGAACTTCAAATTGAATTTTGAATTACCTACTACCACGACCGCTATTCTCAAATTTGGTTTTAAATATAAAAGCAAAGAGAAGAAGCGCGAAAATGAATTTTACGAATACGAACCTGTTGATGAGGATGCTTTTATTGCGAGCGCAACATCAAACTCAAACATGATAAACAAATCAAAAAGCAATTTTAGAGCTGGCGATTACACGGCTGGTCACTTTGTAAAACCGGAGTACGTAGGAGATCTTAACCTGAATAGTTCCGATTTTGATGGCGAAGCCAATATCGAAGAAACGGCAGGAAACTTCAATGCCAAAGAAGATGTGTACGCAGCATACGTACGCTGGGATCAAAGCATTGGTGCTAGATTAAAAGCCGTTGCTGGTATTCGCTATGAGATGACCAAGGTTGACTACTCAGGTTTTGTTTTTGATCCTGATGCAGAAGAAGATGAAAATCAGCTAGAACCTACAGGGAAACAAACGAGTGATTACGCGAACATCTTACCAAGCATCTTGTTAAAATACGACATTTCGGAAGATACCAAACTTAAGGTAGCCTGGACGAACACAATGGCTCGACCTCGTTATTTCGATCTCGTTCCATACGTTATAAAAAACCGTGAAGATGGAGAATTAGAGCGTGGTAATTCTAACTTAAGTGCCACCACATCTATGAACTTTGACCTTATGGTAGAACACTATTTTCAATCCATCGGTTTAGTTTCAGGAGGATTATATTACAAAGGCATTGGCGATTACATTGCTAAGCAACGCACCCACGAAACCATTGACGGAGTAGACTGGATAGTATACGAACCCATTAACGTAGGAGATGCAGATCTGTTCGGATTTGAAGCAGCTTTCCAACGTCAGTTTAATTTCCTACCTGGTTTTCTTAAAAACATTGGCCTATATGCTAACTACAGTTACAATTATAGCAAGGTGAGTAATGTGAAGTTAGAAGATAGAGAAGACGAGGATATTAGTCTTACCGGAACACCTGAACACACTCTAAATGCTTCTTTGTTTTACGAGAGCAAAAAACTTACACTTAGAGCATCTTTAAATTATGCCAGCGCCTTTCTTGACGAATATGGTAGCGAGGCATTCGAAGATCGATACTACGATAAAGCCACTCATCTCGACCTTAGCGGATCGTACGACATAACAAAAAACCTTAAACTATTTGCCGAAGTAAACAATGTATTGGATCAGCCTTTACGTTATTACCAAGGAGAATCGAAATATACCATGCAGGAAGAATACTATGGCGTACGTATGCAAGGTGGAATACGCTTTAACTTTTAATCATGAAACAGACAATACTATTATTTAGCCTACTAATACTTGCAACAACTGCGTGTCGACATAAAAACGACACGCAATCTAAAGCTGCAATAACCATCAAGATGGATGGTGAATTAGAGGCCATTGAAGACTCTGTCAAAAAAGGGAATGCCTTAGCTCTTCAGTCACAGTTTAAACGGGTAGTCTACCCCAAAGGACAGACTCAAGCCGTTAATCAAGGAATTGGAATTGATGCAGCCGATGATCCTGCCATCTGGTATAACAATGATAAACCAGAAGAATCACGAATAATCGGAACCGATAAACAAGCCGGACTTGGGCTGTATAACTTAAGCGGTGAACTGGTGCACTTCACTCCTGCCGGAAGAGTTAACAATGTAGATTTGCGCTATGACTTTCCTATTGGAGATAGAAAGCTTGCAATAGCAGCCGCCACCGAACGTAATTTAAATGCAATTATGCTCTTTGAAGTGAATGCAGATAGCTTACGTCTCTTGAGCGAGCCTACACAATTGGACTCTACTTTAATAGATGACGCCTATGGTTGTTGCATGTATTACAGCAAAATAAAAGATGCCTATTATGCTTTTGTTTGCGGTAAAAACGGAACACTTCAACAATGGCGGTTAATTGAAGACAAGGGGCAGGTAAAGCTTGAATTAATGCGCAACATCCAGTTCTCATCGCAATGCGAAGGAATGGTTGCTGACGATGAAGAAGGTATATTATATGTGGCCGAAGAAGGCAAAGCAATTTGGAAGATGAGCGCAGAAGAAGATGCTTCGGATGATAAAACAATGCTCAATTACAGCGATAGTTTAAATGTACATATTGCTTACGATCTTGAAGGATTGGACATCTTTTATTCAGGCAACAACAAAGGGTATTTAATCGCCTCTGTTCAAGGCAATTTTTCCTATGCTATTTTTGAGAAGCAAGGTAACAACAAATACCTTGGCAACTTTGTGATTAAAAGTGGTGCAACAATTGATGGCGCAGAAGAAACCGACGGTCTTGCTGTATGCAACCTTAATTTAGGAAGTCAATTCCCCAATGGCTTGCTAGTTGTTCAGGATGGTTTTAATACCGAAAATGGGAAAGATCAACCACAGAATTTCAAACTAGTTGATTGGGCTGAAATAGCAAAACAATACGATACGGAACTATGTATAGCTCCTGAATATAAATGGTGGAAACAATAAGCTCATAATCTTTTTAAATAGGCCATCCTGACAATGTCAAGATGGCCTATTGTTTCATTCAACCAGTTCCATTTCGCGCTTTATATCAAACAACTCAGATTTAAGCTTGTCCATTCTAAGTGCTTCCACCTTTACTTGTTTCATATGTCTAAAATTTGCTTTCAATTGCCATATGGAACTCGCCAATTTGGTCATCCTCGTGTGTGAGAACTTTTCTCATGGCTCGTTTCATGTGCCCATAATTCATTGGAAGATAAACCGAAGGAAGATACATATTGCCTGTCAATCGTTTAATAACGGAAGATAGACTATAGAACTTTTTTCTCGCATTTATTTTACCAATTATATAAAGAAAAAGGCTTGTGATTAATTTATAATAACCATTACTATCGCACTGCCTTCATAGGAATTGGAATCTTAAAAACAAAAGCATGACGGGATATCCCAACAGCCTCATTACGAGAAATAGCTGGATGTTGGTAGCGATAACTTAGAAAACCAAAGAAGGCAAAAGTGATTTCTCCACTTAAGCGCACATCAGTAGCAAAATATTCATTTTTGGTGAATACTTTATAATATTGTTGTGTTGAAATCCCTATGGAAATACCAGGCACATAGCCAACATTATAAGACAATGAGGCCACCAATGAGGATTTAAATTCATAACTCCATGAAAAGCCCCCAGCCAATGTAAAGATTTGCCAAAATTCACTTTCAATGCCATTTTCTTTCCTCCAAAAAAAAGCTGGACCGAGCACAATTGTATTGGATGAACCTGAGTAGGCATAATCAGCTTCCGCTCCTACCCAAAAGTTATTAGTTTTCTCAAACTGAGCAAACGACATGTAAAAGAAACATTGAAAAAGCAGCATCAAACCTAGTCTCATCATATCTATTTTAGTCTCACTTACAGCTATACGAAAAGAACCCTCAAATTAATTCTGACCTTTAAAATTACTATACCAATAAACAAAAAGCAAGCTCTAAAGAAATAGCTATTTCAACTTCGGAATAAACGATCAATGGCTAACTAATTTTATTCTACTCTGAAAAAGCTTAGCCTTTAGCACAAAACCATCTCCTACCACATTAATAATAAGCCATGTAAATAACCATATAGATTTAATCTATACCTGAATAAATTTTATCTATTTGACTGATATCACTAAGGATGCTAGTTTTGCTTTCAGAAATAATCGAAAAGAATTTAATAATTATAAAAACTTAGAATTATGTCACAAATTGGAAAACAGATTGTAGATTTTAAAGTAGAAGCATACGCTAATGATGATTTTAAAACAGTAAGTAAAGAAGATGTTTTGGGCAAATGGTCCGTATTTTTCTTTTATCCTGCCGACTTTACTTTTGTATGTCCTACCGAATTAGAAGATTTAGCAAACAACTACGACGAATTTAAGGCTACTGGTGCTGAAATTTACTCTGTATCTACCGATACACATTTTGTACACAAAGCATGGCACGATACTTCAGATACGATCAAGAAGATTAAGTATCCAATGCTAGCAGATCCAACAGGTGTGCTTTCTCGCGGATTTGAAGTAATGATTGAAGAAGTTGGCTTAGCAGAACGCGGCACATTCATTGTTAATCCTAAGGGCGAAATAGTATCGTACGAAGTGGTAGCAGGTAATGTAGGTAGAAATGCCGATGAGTTGCTACGTAAATTGAAAGCATTACAATTTGTTGATGAGCATCCTGCAGAGGTTTGCCCAGCCAAATG
Source organism: Carboxylicivirga fragile (assembly GCA_025499625.1). Lineage (GTDB taxonomy): Bacteria > Bacteroidota > Bacteroidia > Bacteroidales > Marinilabiliaceae > Carboxylicivirga > Carboxylicivirga fragile. Next base: position 73,947 of record JAFMVD010000012.1, read on the forward strand.
GAAAGAAGGCAACGAAACTTTAAAGCCAAACATTGATTTAGTTGGTAAAATTTAAACGGCAATAGTTTTTACTTCGGGCTGGTACAAATACAGCCCGAAGTAATCCTAAAACCTCAGACCGGCCAACTTAAAACTTTTTCGCCGTAGGCGATAAGAAATTGTAGCTATCCCCTACGCAAACACAAAACATTCCGCGTAGCGGATAAGTCAGATGTTTGAACTTTTCACCTAACACCTAAAACCCAACACCTATTACCTATTACCTAAGACCTAGTCTCTAAATTTTAAAACTTCCAGAACATGTTAGAACAAGCTATAAAAACACAGGTAAGCGATTTATTTAAGAATCTAAAACACAATTACATCTTTGACATTGAGGTAGCTGCTGAGCATCCTCAAAAGAAGGAGCTTATTGACCTGCTTAATGAAGTGGCAGCATGCTCTGAGAAAGTTACAACCCGAATAAGTGAAGGTGATGGTCTTCAGTTTACTATTCTTAAAGATGAGAAAAATAGTAAGGTCATATTTAAGGCAGTACCTACTGGGCATGAGTTTACAACACTGCTTTTAGCCATTCTTAATCAAGATGGAATAGGCAAAAACTTACCCGACGAACTGTTTACCCAGCGCATTCAGAACTTGAAGGGTAGCATTGAACTGAAGAGTTATATATCATTAACATGTACGAATTGCCCTGATGTGGTTCAGGCTTTAAACATCATGGCCTTTCTTAACCCCAATATCTCGCACGAAATAATTGACGGTGGCATTAATAAAGAAGAAGTGGAGCGTTTAAATATACAGGCGGTGCCAAGTGTATTTGCCAATGGAAAACAACTGCATGTAGGCCGCTCATCATTGGGTGAATTATTAGGCAAATTGGAAGAACAAGTAGGTTCAGAATTTAAACCTACAACAGAAACCAAAAAAGAATACGACGTGGTAGTTGTAGGTGGAGGCCCGGCTGGTGTTTCAGCAGCCGTATATTCGGCACGAAAAGGTTTTTCGGTGGCCGTTGTAGCCGATAAAGTTGGCGGACAGGTGACCGAAACCGTATCGATTGAAAACATGATTTCAGTGCCTCAAACCACGGGATCGGAACTAACAGGCAACCTGATCAAACACCTACAGGACTACCCTATCGACATACTGGATAACCGCATGGTTGAAAATGTTGAATTACACGATGGACATAAACACGTTAAGACATCATTGGGTGAAAACCTTATTACACCTGCCCTAATAATAGCGACAGGCGCAAGTTGGCGTAAACTGGGTGTTCCGGGCGAAAATGAATACATCGGTTCAGGCGTAGCGTTTTGTACCCACTGTGATGGCCCGTTTTACAAAGGCAAAAAAGTAGTTGTGGTAGGTGGAGGCAACTCAGGACTGGAAGCAGCTATTGATTTATCCTCCATTGCATCGGAAGTAACCGTTCTTGAATTTCTGGATACATTAAAAGGCGACAAGGTGCTTCAGGATAAACTTAAGGGACTTTCGAATGTTAAAATTATTACCAATGCCCAGACCTTAAATGTAGAAGGTGATGGAAACAAGGTAACGGGTTTAGAATTTAAACACCGCGAATCGGGACAAAAAGAGCTGATTGAAACAGATGGTGTATTTGTACAAATAGGCTTAAAAGCCAACAGCCAAGCCTTTGGCGAACTGGTGAACACCAACCGCATGGGTGAAATAGAAATTGATGCCCATTGCAGAACGGCACAAGCCGGGGTATATGCAGCAGGTGATGTATCCATAGTACCTTACAAACAAATTGTAATAGCCATGGGCGAAGGATCAAAAGCAGCCCTATCCGCCTTCGAAGATCAAATTAAAGGATTGCAGTTGGCCAATTAATTAAAGTATTACACCATGTTTGATTGCCCAGTATAGATTGGGCAAGAATAAAATTTAAAAACGGTTCTCGTTAAGCAAGTTGCATAGCGAGAACCGTTTCATTTTTTACCAACCCGTAAACAAATGCTAAAACAGGACTTTATTTAGCCCAAAGTTTATTCCTCTATTCGCTTGGGGTATTTTTATTTCAATTGACATATTTATTAAGACCAAGCCGGTATACTCCTATTATTATTCACAACTAATAAGTTTTGCATAATTAATTTATGTTAGTTAGTTTTAAGCAACCAATGCTTATAAGGTATTTACATAAATTATGAAGAAATCATTGAGTACAATTATTAATCCATTAGATGAGTTTTTTACTAACTGAACATAAAAAGTGTGCAATACAAGCCCATATGCTCAGTATTGTGTAAGTTTAGCTAGGATAAAAAGAAATAAAAACAATAGTTTTATGCAGACGTTGGCGGGCATTGAAGTGCAGTTTATAACTTAATACTATATCAAGAAACTATGATACCATTTGATAATAAACATGTTTGGAAATTCCTATTAGCAATCGTTTTGGGATTCATCATTATGGTGGTAATTGTTATCTACTTTAATAACAATGAACGGACATCGAATCAAATCGAGATTTCACCTAGCACTGTGAAAACCTCAATAGTTGAAAAAACTTATGACAAGGAAGGAGTTATAAAACTGATTAAAAATGTACTAAAATGGGCAAATTCAGAAAATGCAATTGATTTACTTCCCACAACTGCAGCAGAAGAAGATACTATTTACAATGGTTTTGACTTGGTAAAACTTAATAAGAACCTTAAATACTTAGAATCCACTAACCTATTTTCAATAGAGTTTATAGAAAATTATAATCAATTAATATTAACGCTTGACAAAAAATTAAAAGCTAATGAGTTTTATGGACCATGGTATATTGGTGATGCTCAACCATTTTATTTTGCTCATCACTTAGACCCATGGACTCATAGTCAAGAAATTCCACATGACCCTTCAGTTGTTTGGGATCTAGTTGAAGTCAAGCATCTGCAAGACGAAACATACCAATGGGTTTGGGGTGGTTTGACCTCGGAACATCACCCAGACTGGAAAGATTTTAGTTATAAATTCAAAGTAACAATGGAGAATTCTATTCTTAAAATTTCATACCTAGAAGGTTTCGACAATGTACAAGTTATAAAAGAATAACGACCCGCCAACAAACCGTAATAGAGCATAAAGGGTGCAGTGCATCTTGGTCGATTCGTAGCTTCGGCAAACACCGCCAAATCTTTGATTTGGCTTTAAAAATGAAAAGATAAAAACAAATACAACGCTTTGGCTCCGCTCATTTGGGAAAGTTCGTAAGGTTAAATCGCAATACGCTTCATCTAGCTAACGTTGTGGCTAATTCCCCCTATTAACCTGTAGTATTGATTTAAACAAGGTAATCAACACTTTTGAAGGTTTATGGATTGCTTAAGCTAACTTATAACTGGCTAGCAGGAATTAGCTGAAAAATGATAATTGCGAGTAAATAATAAGCAGCTGAATATTAGGAACTAACTTTGCGTTAGTCAGAATTGTAAATTAAACAAATTATGAAAAAAGTATTGATTATTCTTACTGTATTAATTCTAGCATCATGTAATGCTTATAAAGATATCCCTGTGACTAACTTAGATGTTGGTATGACTATCGAACAGGTACAGGCAATTGTGAAAAAACCACTTGTTCAAGTTTCCATGTCTCAGGATGAAAAGGGAGAAAAGAAAATATTTCAGGTGCAAAAAAGAATTGTTAGAGGTGGTATTGCAAGGCAACAAAGATATAATCTGTACTTTCTTAATAATAAGCTTGTAAAATATGAAAAAGACTCAGAGAGATTTTCATTTTAAATTAACTATTTAAATCTAGATCAGTTTAATATAGAATTTATGGAAATTATAATAGGAATGGCAAGTATTGTACTCGGTATTGTAATAGCCATAATCCCATACGTAAGACGAAAATACTTTCTTCGTCCCGACCTGACAATCGAAATTGTTAGTGACGGCGGATTAAGTTCTCCTCTTGGATTAAGCGCTAAAAATGAAGTGAATGAAGAAGGCTACATTGACGGAAACACAGCAATTAGAGTATTTGAATTGATTTGGCAATTTAGAGTGCGAATTACTAACAATTCTGACCTGATTGCTTTTTATCCGAAATTAGAATTTAATCCAAATGGACCGAGATTCACTTTGATTGACAAACTTAATAGCCTCGAACCAATTGAACCAGCAGAAACTATTGAATTGAAAGTTGAATATAGAAAGTACGAAGAAAAGACAGGAAAAGAAAGAACCAATGTTGGTAAAGAAATGCCTTCTGAATTTAACGACCTCGGACTTTTACTTTGTTACCAAAGCCCAAGGAAAAGCACCTTTTATACTCTATATGATTATAATGGAGATGGAAATAAGAATAACTTCATAAATAAACGTCCGAAAGAATATAAAAAGAACTAGCCACACGCTAGTATAAAGCATATGGCGTTTGTGACTTTTGGAAGTTGGGTGAGGTATTTGAACACCGCCAAATCCTTGATTTGGCCTTAGCAATGAAAAGTTAAAACAAATACGCCGCTTTGGCTCTGTAAAAAACAGCAGATGACAGAAAGATATGATTTAACCAAAAAGTGTAACAAATGCGGAAATATTGTTACCATATCACTTACGAAGATTCAGGCTGCATTTGACACATATGATACAAATAAATTCTGTGAAGAGAACTGTGATAATTGCGGGGTAAATCATTGGAAAGAAATAAGTATTACTACACCCAAGTTTGATATAGAATTGCTTGATATTTGGGGCAATACCTTAGATTTTCAATTTTGGGAACAAGACGAGGATTTAATGTTTTCATCATTTGGTGAAATAGATATAATACTTTCAGCAGTAAACAAAGATGAGTATTTACCTGAAAAAATGGGAATACTTATAAATACTTTGTTTGTGATTTTATATGATGCAAAGCAAAATAACTTTGTGGACTTAGAACATAAGGTATTTAAATATTTACAAGAAAACCACCATATGATTAACAAGTATCAAAATCATGTCGATGATTACTTAAAAGAAAAAGTTTTGCCTATTATCAATTATTAGAGGCTCAAATTTATGGAATAATGTTAGTACTTCACGGCTACTTTATTTATCAAGCAATGCAAACTCAATAAGCCGCCATATTAAGAAAAACGTAGAACTGTAGATATGCACAGCAGCAAACAAATGTGTTTACTGTAATTTCAAACTTGCAATTAGCTGTGTAAGAATGTTTGGAAGCGAAACAAATCTGCAAAAAACCTAAGCAGGATGCGGGAAGCTTTTTCAAAACTGCACAAGCGTGAACAAAACTAAAAGAAGGCGAAACAAATCTGCAATGGCATGTTTCAGAGTGTTTGACTCAATGCAAAGGTGTAATATTCAAAATCGGACTGCACAGGGCTAAATCAAAACTGCAAAAGGCTTAGCGAAAATGCGAGAAGCCATTTCAAAACTACATAAGCTTCAGCGGGGCTGAAACATGCCGTTTCAAATTCACCTTAGATTGCTAAAGCGTGTTTTTAGCAAATTACAAACCTGCATTTTTCCCAAACAGTTTGTTTAAGCTAAATGCAGGTTTGTAATTTATATTATCGGACAGATCTGACCGCAATAAACTTCTCCTTTGGCGCTTCGCCCAAACCCGATCCCGATTATAGTTTTGTAAGTTTTGAATTCTTCAAAACAACAAAAACTTATTTCGGGACAAAAAAAGTCAAGGCTGCATCTGCTTCACTCAATAAACTACGGCTGTTTGACTGAAATCGTTTAAACTCACTACGCTCAAACAAAAACGATTTTTAACAGTCAAATCAACCTTGTTTATTGGTTCATCAGCTGAGGCCATTAAACCACAGTTCATTCAAGCATTAACTATTTTTTATTAAAGACAAACGTGGCATTCGTCTAATTAAAATGTTATTGCCCGCTAACCAATACTTCAATGTTTTGATAAGCCTTTATCATTTCAGCCTCATTACTTACCATTATATGCCCAAACATACGTTTATACAACTCTTCAAGTGCACCAATTAAAACAGGCGCATATTTGGACGCACTTATAATGACTTTCGTATCAGTCTGATTATCGATATATTCACCAATGGCATTTTTATAATTATCATTGGCCTCTTTTATTAAGAGTATCCATCGTTTTAGGCCATTACCATTGAAGGCTGCGGCATTAATACCATTCAATTCTTCAAGCATCGTGTCAACTGCTGCTGTTTCTTCGGTCTGCGAAATACGAGTCACACCCGTATATTTCTTTTTAATATTAAAAAGATCGTTCATGTATACCAATTGATCTTTAGTATACGGAAAGTTCATTTCAGCCTTAATATGAGTTAGGAAACCCATAATTATTCGGTCACGTTTTTTATCAAGCATCAGTTTCTCGGCAGCTGAGGCAGAAGGTTTCTTCTGACCTTCTGTAAATTTTCCCAATATCCCTGTAACATTAGCAATGTCATCTACCAATACGGTAAAAGGACTGCAAATACGGATACTTTCTTCGGCTATCCAATGTAATTGATTGAGCCGCACGCGAGGAAGCTTTATTAATTCCATAATTTAAAGTTTAAAAATTTACTACACATAAGTTATAAAGTAATGTTTTAAAGTTCAAGTATTGAATAAACCTAATTAGAGATTCAACACACAACTAAACACCAACTTAAACTTACCCACATCGTTAAAACACGCACAATACCTCAAACAGACACAGGCTTTCTTCTGTTAATTAGAATTATTATAAATTACATCTTTTTAAAGTTCATTGCCCAAATGCGGAACAATTTGTGGTTCTATTTTTTTTAAAACTGTTTAAAGCAAACTCCACGCCTTGCACAAAAGAGACTCTCACCTCTGAATTATTTTGAGTACATTAGTACGGGTGCTCAAGCTGCCCACACACAAAGAATATTTTGCACATAAGTGTTTCAATGGTCTTCAAACCTTATTGCTCACATCAAATTTGGGTAATAAATTAAAAGACAGGAGCACTGTAAGCCCTTAGCTAGCGTAAACTAAAGCTTAGCAAATAGTATAAATAAGATTCGATATTCACTAATAAAACAATAGACATGAATTACATTAAACTCATTCTTCTTTTAATTTCTATTGCTATGGCATCGTGTAATACTAAGGAGAAAAGTTCAGGTTCAACTCAAGACAAAACAGTAGTTCAAGCTAATGATCAAATAGAGTTTATACGAGAAAAATATGCTTTAATTGAACGTAAAATGGCCTCCCAAACCTATTCGCTTATCGAGTTGGTTAATGAAAGCGATGCAGGTGTCATCACTTATAAACGAGCAATGGATGGCGAAAATATAATGTACGCCTTTAGCTCCGACTGCGATGATCACGGATGCAGTCAATCCTCCTATTACTTCTGGGACAATAAACTGATATTTAAGTTTGATCAAAGCTCTTCCTGGGTGGGTCAGTCCGATAAAATTTCAGAAAAAAGAACCTATTATTTAAACGAAACTGAGATTTTATGTCTTCAAAGAACCAAGACAGGATCAGGCGGGTACGATGCCGTTAATCACTTATTAAGCAAAGTTCCACATGACACACTAAAGAGCAACAGCGTTTTTGATCGCTCGTCTATTAAAGCCATTTTAGAGTTTACCAATGATGAGTTTAAAGAGTTAGCAATAGTTAAGAAAGTTGAAGATGCCGGATATCCCATGTTTAATGTTACGTTTTACTTTATCGATCGTAACGAGACTGAAACAATATATCTTAGTAGTGAAGGTATAACATCTAGTCATCCACTATCGGCGCTAATTGGAAAAACGGTTATGGTGACCTACTTAAAAAAAGAGCTTACTAATATGAAGCGGTTATACGGAGCTACAGATGAAGTTGGAGAGATTAATCCGGAATGGAAACGATTAAAAGGCATTGTTCAAAAAATAGAAGGCGGAAGCGTGGGTGATCTTCCCGATCAAGTGACCATTGAAGCGAAAGATGGCTCTAAAATCGTATTTGATTATTACATTGATGCTGATATGATGGCCTATAGCAACAAGCCGGTAACCGTGTATTACACCACTAGTGAAACAAAAGATCTTAGCTCGCTTAAGCTCATGGAAGAAATGTCTGCCACAGATTCTGAGGTGGATACAAATATGGAAACTTCCGAGTATGTAAGAAATTGGATTTATGCCGAAAATGACAAATTCATAATTAAAGTTGATCGATTCGAAGACCGCACCTTACGTTATACATCGTGGAATAAACCAAAAGAGATAAGCGACAGTCCCGATTTGATTCTTACTGGTGGCGAAGTTGTGCAACAAGGCACGGGTGGTGGTTATCATTATATTTTCAAGAATAATGATTGGACGTATACGGTGATGGATGTTTGGATGGCGGAGCAAGACGAGGACATGGGTATTTTTCTATACCTAAGCAATAATGGCGAAAAGAAACTGCATACAAAACTGAACAATCTAAAAATTAAAGATTCGGATGTGCAGCAAAGCAGTGAAGAAACGACTAAGACAAAAAGCCACTACATCTGTTACAAAGAGGACACTGATGCAAACACATATATTTGGATCAGGTTTTCAAACGGAAAAGCCAAAGAGATTAAATATAAGGGAATGGCATCGACAATGGAACTTGTATTTGTCAAAAAATCGGAGAATTTAAATCCAGATGGATCCTATCCAGTATATGCCGATTATTATAACGAAATTGTTGATGGCAAAGTAAACGGAGTATACAAATTGACCCACTCAGGTAATTATGACTACGCCGAATACATAAGAGCCAATGACTCGAAGACCTTTAATTTCACAATCGATCACAATGCTAATCCATATGGCTCTAGCCCTTGTTTTTAAATGGGTACTATAATCGTATAACATCAGCGTAAACAGAAGTAAAAGCAAACAAAAGTAAGCAGTGGTTGTTACTCTTGACAGCTACTTTGCTTTGATAGAACTTTTTATATTTTCACCAATCAAGATGCACAAATAGCTCTTTTTAAAAATGAATGTATACGGCTTGCTAATTTAAGACAGTCAAAGGTGACGCATTTAATCCCCCACGCAACTAAGCAAGCACTTTAACATAGATAAAAGATATGATCGATATTAAGCACAGAAAGGCATTTATGAATAAGTTATTGTTTTTATCTATTGTTTTAGTTTGCATTGCATCTTGCTCCTCACCACGTAAAAAGCATGACGATTCGAGCAAGCCTAGTTTAAATTTAGGGTGTATCCATCCAAAAGATTCCGTTTCAAGAAAAGGTCGATTAGAGAACGGTATACGCAGTCAAGTGAAATTTGTAGGGGAATCGGAAGCATTCAGTTCCATTACTGATAAAATGTCAACGTATAAGATCCCGGCATTATCGCTTGCGCTAATAAAACAAGGTAAGATAGAATGGGCAGACATTTATCAAAATGAGAATTTCCCAGAAGAACAGAAACTGGATTGCACGAGCCTTTTCCAGGCGGCATCCTTGTCTAAACCTGTAACGTTTCTAGCAGCTGTTCGTATGCATTCTGCTGGTGAAATAGAGTTGGATAAAAACATTCAAAGTTACCTGAAGCATTTTGTATTACCCCAAGGTAAACAAACGGAAGCAAATCCAGTTACCTTTCGCAATATCTTCTCCCATACATCAGGTATCAGTCCTGGTGGATACGAAGGATATGCCAGAGATCTCCCTATACCTTCTGATCTAGATATTTTAAGAGGCAGCCCAGGCGTTAATTCCCCTGCGATAGAAGTTATCACAGCACCCAATGAAACATTGGCTTATGCAGGTGGGGCCTATACTCTAGCTGAACTAGCCCTCCAAGACATTTACGGTGATTCGTTTGAGAATATAATGAATCGCTGGATACTCGACCCACTTAGAATGACTAACTCTGATTTCAGTCAACCACTGCCCACTTCGAAAATCGAGCGAGTAGCTAAGGCTTACACCCAATCCGGTGAAGTGTTAAATGGGGGTTGGCGAAACTACCCTGAACAAGCGGCAGCAGGACTGTGGAGCAATTCCATCGATATGGCTAAATTTCTAATTGAAATTTACAAAGCTTATCAGGGCAAAAGCACTTTGTTTTCCCAATCTGAAATTCAATCGTTGATTAGTCATGAGCGTGACGGCCTAGCCTATGGATTTATCGTAGGAAGGCAAGACAGTAGCCTTACCATTACGCACTATGGTGGCAATACAGGTTATCGTACAGGTATGACAATAGATCTTACAACAGGAAATGGTTTGGTCTATTTAACCAATTCAGATAATGGTGGCAGCCTAGGAAATGAGCTTTTCTTATCGGCCTCGCAGGTATACGGATGGCAACACTTTAAGCAAACTGATGTGCACCGTAATGAAGTAAGTTCTGAAGTTTTGAAGGGATTGTCAGGTGAATATAAGTGGAATAAACAAATAGATCTTTCCATCAAATATGATGAAAACAATGCTCAGATTTCACTATTTTTTCCGAATGGAGATGCATATGAACTTACTCCAATTCGTGGTGATGAACTTAACTTTATTCACCCAAGCACAGGTATTAGAGTTACGTTTTTATCTACGGATGATTTCAAGTCTTTCTCCCTCTATGGGCAAACTGCTGTTAAATTATGATGCAACACGACAATTGGTAGAGCTGCCTACCTCGCCAGAAAAGGCTAGCAAGAGAGGATTCACTACTTAATCGGTTCATAATTTATGCTCTACCCAGCGATTTTAACATTAACAAATGTTGGTATAAGGCCCCAACAAAAGTACGGTTGACATGGTAGGGAAGGTTGTGTTTCTTTATGGTATTCTGAACAATAACGGCCATATCTTTATAGTGAATGTGGCTTATGTAAGGAAAAAGGTGATGAACAACCTGATAATTTAATCCACCTATTAACCATGAAAAGATCCTACTTTTAGGTGCAAAATCACAAGTAGTATGAAGTTGGTGCACTGCCCAATTATTATTCAGCTCATTATTATTGTCTGGCAAAGGGTAATTGGAAGTAGGCACAACATGAGCTGATTGAAATATGATGCTCAAAATAAAGCCACTGGTAAAATGCATAAGAAAGAAGCCCAATAGCACCCAATACCAGGCAACAGGAAGTAAAATTAATGGTAAAACCAAAAATATAGAATAGTAGATTATTTTTGAAGCAAGTAGTTTTAAGAATAATGTTCTATAGTTTCCAGTATTGTTTAAGACGGCGCCATTTTTTTTATATTTTCTCAATCGCTTAAAGTCATTTACCGTTACCCACGAAAAGGTCATAAGGCCATATAAGAACCACGCATAGATGTATTGGTACTTATGCACTTTCTTAAGTGGCTTGTGCGGTGAAAAACGTAAAACGCCACCATGTGCAATGTCTTCATCGTGTCCTTCTACATTAGTATAGCCGTGATGCAGCGTATTGTGCTGATACTTCCAATTAGCAGGAAATCCACCCAGTAAATAAAGACTATTTCCAAAAAAGTAGTTTATCCAGCGGTGTTTCGAAAAAGAACTATGGTTGGCGTCGTGCATGGTTACTAAACCCAAACCTGACATTCCTAAACCCATAATCACCCAGCAAATTAGTATTGGGATAATTGAACTTATGAGACCTGTTAGCATTAAAGCATAGGGAGTAAAGTAAACTAAAACCATAAGTAAAGTTTTAATTAAAATCTCCGAATTACCATGCTTCTCAATTTCCTTGCTTTCAAAGTATCGTCGCACAGATTGGCGAAGTTCCTTCACAAACTCTTGATTATCCTTCTTATATTTTATCGTCTCCATGTTCTCGCAATTTTTCCGATTGCTGCGAAGTTAAGGCAGTCAATAATGTTTTAAAAACAGAAGGGATTAATGTTAAGGATTTTGGGGTTAAAATTCAATATGAAAGGTATACAACACAAATACATTGCGAGTGTCATTCGCCCCTAGACCTTTACAGTAGCTCTTTAACAGCCATTAGGTATTGACGAGATACCGGAATAGTTTCTTTGGTTTTATCAAGGCTTAACCAATAACTGTTGAAATTTTTATTGAGCTTGTCAATATATTGTATGTTAACTAAGCTAGTGCGATGCGTACGAATAAAATTATTGAATTCAACGAGTTGATGTTCGATATTTCTCAAGGTGCTTCTTAGCATTTTCTTTTTAACAAGGCCTTGCTCGTGATAACCGACTTCAACATAATTATCAGCTGATTTTAAATATACAATCTCAGAAACCTGTATTCTAAAGTTATCCGATTCATTCTCCGAAATAATCTCAATGTGTTTATTGATATAACTTTCCGAAAACTGCTTTAACTTATCCTGCATTGATCGCGTTTCAAGTAAAAGCTCCCTAATACGAAGCTGATCTACACTAAGTCGGTATCTTAGAAACAAGGTAACTGGTAAGCTAAAGCAAATAATAACCACTTTTACTACCGTATTAAAGGTCATGCTATTTTGCCCAACATAACGTATGTAAAAAACAAAAGCCAGACTTGAAGCCACAATCTGAAAAAGGAAATATAGAGGCACCCATATGGAATTACTAAGATTTTCTTTCTCTGCTTTTACAAGGATCTGGTGAAATAGTATTTGTGAAACTATTAGAACTAGAAGAATAATCATTCCAAACCCAGCGATAAACAGCATATTGTTTTCAAATTCAAACTTATCCACCGTAAAAGGTTGGAAGAAAAGTATAAAAAGAAATATAGAGATAGCTATTCCAAGGTAGGTTCGGAAATTCTTTTTTGTCAGGTATATATATTGATCTACTTTAGTTGTTGTTGCCAAGAGCTTACCATTTATCAAGGTCAATCTTTGTTCGTAGAAAGTTAATTATAAGTAGTCCAACATAGAATTGTCTTGTAACAATCACTGCCCTGTACGAAGAACATCCTTTAATTAATAACACAAAGTTTCAATTGACTGAGTTTATTAACTGCCTTAAAATAGGCCTTCGAATGATTAAACATTACGATTTACACGGTCTTTTAAAAGGCTTATAATCAAAGGTACGTTTAATAAATTTGGAGTCAAAATATTGTTATTCTATTCCTATACAATCAAGATAAGAGAAGCTTATAAGTACAAGATAATTAAATCATACATTTAACAAACAACCACAGGCCATCAAAGCAAGTCCTCCATCATCATTGAGAATTTGCTTTGATGGAGCGCAGGGTTTATAACAAATTGTGATAGCTATGGATGAAGAATCGAAAGTAGCATTGTCTATCTTTGATTATCAAATTAAAGAACTGTAGTTGGATAATTATAGTTTTATTTTTGGTGTCATTAAACATCCAAGCCCTTGTTTCGTTTTATAGGTCAAACAAAAAATAGAATGGACACAGGAAAAATGATAGCTGATCAGTTTAAAGCGCTTCAACAACATATTTGCTCTGAATTAAATAAAGCCGACGGGCAAGCTGAATTTAAAATGAATGCCTGGACAAAAGATATTGGACAAGGCGTTTCAGGTGTAATGCAAGGTGGCAAATACATTGAAAAAGCCGCCGTTAACTTTTCGCATGTGGGAGGTACTTACTCGGAGCAAATGGCAAAGTTGCTTGGCGAAGAAGCTAGCACATATACAGCGACAGGCGTTTCCTCCATTCTGCACCCTGTAAATGTGCATGTACCCATCATTCACATGAATGTGCGCTATTTTGAGTTAGACAATGGCACCAGATGGTTTGGTGGCGGCATAGATTTAACGCCGCACTACATTGTAAAAGAAGATGCACGTTGGTTTCACGAAGAGCTTAAGGCCGTGTGCGATTCGGCTCACCCAGAATTTTATGATCGCTTTAAACCTTGGGCCGACGATTACTTCTTTTTACCTCACAGAAATGAAACACGTGGTGTAGGCGGTATCTTCTTCGATCGCCTTAAACCTGGTGAGGAACTTGGTGAAAGAGAGCTTCTGGAATTCTGTATTCAATTGGGACGCCTTTATCCTCAGGTTTATGCTGCTCTTATCCTTCGTCATGGCGACAAAGCAGTTAATGAAGCTCAAAAAGCCTGGCAAGGACTGCGCCGTGGCCGCTATGTTGAATTTAATCTGGTACACGATAGAGGCACCAAATTCGGGCTCGTATCCGGTGGAAATACCGAATCTATATTGCTAAGCATGCCACCTATTGCCAATTGGGAATACATGCACGAACCAGAAGCCGGAAGCGAGGAAGCTAAAACACTGGAATTATTAAAGAAAGGCATTGATTGGTTGAATGTGTAGTTGTAATTACTTTTATGGAGAAGGTTCCCAGTGCTATACAAATATTTAAGCTTACCTCATAACAGTAATTACTGAGTAAACGAGCTAAAGTTGATAATAATCCATAAAGTGGTGATTAATAATAAATTCTTAATCACCGTATTCCTTATAAACTGAAGACCAAACCAACATGAAAGGTGAGACCACTTTTTTTAAGGTCATCTTCGCTCTCGTTGTCGATATATTTATTTGATTTATATTTAACAAGAGGTTCGAGAAATAGCCGATTAGTTAAACTAATATCATAGCCTATACCCAAGCCCCATCCAACAACCTTATGAAGGTCATTAAACTCTGCTTTAAATGCGGGATCACCTAGAATTATTTCTGTTTGGTACCAATGATCAGATTTACCAAAATTTCCTTGTGCTTGAATAAAAGCTTGATTAAAATAAAATCTTAACAATGGAGAAAAAATATAATCAATATTTTTCAAATGAGTTGCTCCCTTATAATTAGTTTTATCCATGTCATATGTCAACTCTGCACCAATCACTATATCTTTTGTCAGATAATATCCCAAAAGACCAGACACAGAGATGTTTGAATTTTTCGTATCTGTTAATTCACTATCAATGCTCTTCTCACGATCAAATGACATACCCAATGAACCTCCAGTAAGAAACTTATAATCTTGACCAATAACATTGGGGTTAATAAATAAAAAGAATAACAAGGTTAATACTAACAACTTTCTCATGTTTCTATATTTAAATCGAATTACTATTTACTATCTCTCATTCCACTGCAATGCACCATACTCATAATAAATTTCACATACCTCCTAGTTACAAGCATAGTAAATATCTACTTTTCCAATAGTAATTTCGTCCAAAGCTAACTAACATAAGTGTGAAAACAAAAAGTAATACTATTAATAATTACAAATATAAAGCATATCGCATTTATCAATGCAAGTGTTTATTTTTCTCAACAACTAAGACATATAAGTTTAATCATAAAAAGAGGATGATCACATATGATCACCCTCTTGCAATAGTTAATTTGGTTGATTTATGATAGATGAAATCCTATAAAACAATCAGCTTTTGTGTTAGTGTTTCCATTACTGTTTTTACTTCAATTATATAAACACCACTCTCCAACGAAGGCATGTTAATTTCAAGCACATGGGCTGAAGTTGTTACTTGCTTCATCACTTTGCCATTGGTTGAAATAATACTTACCTGGGTATCATCATACGCTTGAGGCAGCAACACGGTGAATTTACCATTGTTTGGATTAGGATATATACTGAAGATGGCGTCATCATCTACTTCTTCCAAATCAGTTGGAGTAGCTGTTAAAACTTTAAGCACATCACTCAGAGCACTTTTATTACCAGCTGCATCCAATGCACTCACCTGTAAATCGTATTCAGTATTAAAATTCAATCCACTTAGTTCATAGCTTAATTCAGAAGCTGAAACAGTTGCTACCAGCTTATTATCACAAGTAATTTCATAAGCAATTACTCCCACGTTATCGCTAGAAGCTATCCACGATAGCATAAAACCTTCAGAAGTAATGTTTGAAGCATATAAGCCCGATGGAATACTTGGGGCTATTGACTCGCTTTTAACAACAAGTACATAATCCTCTGTTTCACCTATCCCTGCATTTGTTGTACACGGACTAGGATCAACTGAATAGGCCAAACGTACGCGCATAATGGTACCACCTTGCTTTGCTGTCATTGGCACCTCAAATGCACCAGCAAACACATCCTGAGTAACATACTGATGGCCATCGTACAAAATTTCTTCGCCCAAATCACTAAAATCACCATCCTGATTCCAATCAACCCATGCTTTTATGGTATTGTAAGTCCAGCTATTTGATGTTGTAACCGAAATTGAGTATTCACTTCCGTTTTTCACCTCAGTTGATAAGGATCTAAAGTCATTGTAACCATCCGTTCCAAAGTCACTTGTATTATCAATATCGCCAAGATTTACATTGGTGATATACACATCATTCCTATCGTTTGAAGGGATACAGTAAACACCATCAGTACCACCACCTTTTGCTACTTCAATATAACCCAATTTAGTGTCTGAACCGGAGGCATTAGTAACCTTCAGTGTTACTAGGAAGATTCCATCTTCACGATAAATAACCGATGGATTTTGAGCAGTACTTGTTGATGGTTCACCTCCTTCAAAGGTCCATTCCCTACTGATAGGTTCATTCTCGGATAGGTCTTCAAAATTAATGGTCTCACCACGAATGATATTATTGAAATCGCTACTAAACTTAGCTACAGGCGCTGGAACAGCAGGTGCATGATTTACTATAACCACACTATAATCTTCTACCTCACCCATGTACGAATCTAATCCACATGGAGGCATTGGGTCGTCCATAAAAGTATTTGAATGCGACAATCTTACACGCATGCGTGTTCCACCCTCCAAAGCACTTTCAGGGATGGATATGCTACCATTCACTTCATACTCCTCTGAAGTTACTACACTATAAACTTCTTCGTTGGCATCGTCAAAATCACCATCCTGATTAAAATCGAACCACACAGCAACCGCTTTTTCGTACCAAGTGTCGCACTCCATTACAAAGTCGTAAGATTCCCCTTTTTGCAACTCCGTGCAAACCGTGGCGCTATTATCCTGATAGCCTTGATTGGTAAAACCATAACTTGAATGATCAATGTTAGCAATCTTAAAACGGCTAATAAAAGTATAATCTTCCTGAACCGTAGCTTCACAATAAGTTTGATCGCTCACTGCATAAATAGTGATATAATCGCTTTTGGTTTCAACATCCTGGCTTCCATCCTTACCTGTAACACTTAGGCTCACCTCATAGGTTCCGGGCGTATTATATACAACAAGCGGGTTGGCATCAGTACTTGTTGCTGGTGTAGCACCTGGCATGTTCCAGGTAAATGTTTCGCTGTAACCGGTTGATTTATTTTCGAAGGCAACTTCAGCTCCGGCTACCGTGGCCTGCGTATTCGATTTAAAATCGGCATTCACTTCATCAACAATGCTTTTATTACGCAAGGGCCCGCTTATAACAAAATCGGCAGAATTGTTGCTGTAATTTTTTAAATAAGCCACCGTATAATCCAAGTTATTAACCGTTCCATTTTCACGAACATTGGAGAGCAACTCTTCCACATTGGCAGCTAATTCCTTATCGGTGCCTGTAGTTGGCATGGTTCCTTCTAATCTGAATCTTCCATTAAGGCTTTCTGCATCAATTGAGGCCGTGGCTTCAACACCACCGGCATTCATCCATTCATTTAAGATAGCCTCAGGATTACCTACATGTAATTCTCTATCGCTCATCCAAGAGGTACTCGGTTCCCAATAAGTAATGGTTTCATCAGCAATACTATTTAAGAAAGCCTGAAAATCAGCATTAGCCGATGAACTTGATTTAAGTGGATCAATAAGGGCATCAAAACCACTAATGTTATCAGCACGCGCCAAGCTAATTAGTTCATGTAATTGATTGTAATTGTTCATATACATCGAATACCAGAATGCATTTCCATAACGGTAATGTATAAAATCACCATCGTCGTACGAAGCATTTAATAAGGTACTCAAGGAAGGAAAACTACCTACTTCATTCTTAATGCGTGAACCACTTTGAGCCAATAATTTTATACCGTCGGTATCAGTACTTCCTGCAAATAACTCAGCTCCACCCTCTTCAAACCATACCAATCGATTGTTGTCGTAGAACGGATTATCGCCCCAATAACCAGGTATCCAATAGCGACCTTGTAAATAATGCACATATTCGTGGCGGAACAACGATTCCAAAGAAAGACCATATTCACGATCGAAGGTATAGAAAGTAGATGATCGTTCGATGTACATCCCCCCGTTATTAGTGGTTATTCCATACAAAAATGGCGCATAATCCACGTACTGATCGTTGTTTCCAAAGACAATAAGATTTAGTACATCATTAACATCACCATCCACAGGCACGTCGGTTTGAGCAATCTTAAAAAACTGCGCCTGCACTTGTTTTACAGCATGATACAAGTTTTGTGCTTTATCAGCATCCATGGGCGACTTAAATACCAATTTACCATCGTCGAACTTATAACGGTTTGGAAACAAATAGTCTTCCAACTCTTCTACCAAGGCTTCGCGGGTCATGCATAAACCACTTTCGACACAATCGCCATATTTATTAATGGCCAAAACAGCATTGACCCATTGAATTGATAAACGCTCATATTTTTGAGCAACGGCTATAATATGATCCTCAATAATTGGCCACTCGTTTGGTACGTGAGCCATACGTGTTAATTCGGTCACCGCATTCTTTACGATAAAAGCCAAATCTTCATTGGCCAATAATTCGTCATCGAGCGCCACCTTTGCCAAGGCATCGCTTAGCGCTTGATTGTTGGGTAATATCGACCAAAAGTCATCATCGCCACCTGTTTCCGAACCAGTACCTCTGAACAACAAAAAGAAACCTTGATTGTATGCTTTTCCGTATTCTCTGAGCAATTGCGAATCGTTAATACTCTTCCACGATTGGGTGGTACTTAGGTTATTAAAAACACCTGTTACCACATCAAGTGCCATTTGTTGGTGACGTAAACCGTCGTTATCTAAACATACCAAGTACTCATAGAGCACATTGTAAGCTTCTTCATTTTGATCAAAAAGGTGAATGTTTCTCGATAACTCTTCGCATGCCGCATTAAAGTCTTGCTCATGATAAGAATTTAAGGAAACATCATCAGAATGAAAGAACTCCATAAATCGAGCCACGTGCATATATACCAAATAACCGTATAGACCACTTGAGTAGGTGCCATCGTAGGCAGATGCAGCATCCTTAGCCTGACGAAATACCGTGGTCATGTTACTTTCGCTAAAAATGCGACGTGTATCGCTACTGGAGTAGGCAAACAGTGGACGCCCAATACATTCGTAATCGGTGGTTGTTTCCAAAAAGTTAACCAAATCCCAAACACCCATGCTAGCAATGTCAGAGGTAGAATAGCTACACGCAGCTTTAGTTGCTTTTAAGCCACCAACTGCTTCGAACGACTTGTAACGGATACGAGGATCCATTGGTTCAATTCCTGACTTTTTGCTGCTTGATTTTAATTTACTTTTTTGATGATGGTGGTGTGACCTTGAACACTCCATTCCATGATCTTCGCATGGTGATATGGGACGCTGTTGTGCGTTAGCACATATGGCCATAACTAAAAACATGCTCACAAATAAGGGTTTCATGAGTATGTGTAGATACTGATATAGTAATTTTGATTTCATTTTGTAGGTTTTTAATTCAAGATATTCGCAGTTGATTTAAGAATACTAGCACAAACAACACTCACAAAAGTGTGTTTGCGCTAGTTTCAGATTGCTAGAAATGAGAACTTTTAAAAGCTAAGCTCACCCAGCTATAGATTAAGATAGAAGCAGGTGTTTCATGACGTTGAATAATTTTGCTTGTTATCTGGGTGGCTTAGCTTTTAGCTTATTTATTTTTTAATAACTGATTTAACTGTGCTGAATTGCTCATTGGCAACCTTTACAAAGTACATGCCTTTGGCATATTCTGAAAAGTCAAGTTGTATTGGACTTGATCCTGAATGTACATCTCGTTTAAGGGTATTTACTGTTCGCCCGGTTATATCAACAACTGTAATGATAAATTCTGTAGTTTGCCCTACACTTAATTCCACATTTAGAAGGTTGGTAGTAGGATTTGGGTAAAGCTTCAACTCAACACCATCTTTTTCAATAACAGGACTTGATGTGGCCACATAAGTTACATTCAATAAATAATCTTCAACCTCACCTGTTACATCTGATCCACAAGGTGTAGGGGTTTTCTCTGACCATTGATTACGAACGCGTAATACAAATTCGCCTGATGTTCCGGTAGGAATATCAATGGTAGCTCTGCCCTTTGTACTGCTTACCAAATCAAATTCAATGCGTTCATTTTCATCAAAGCTTGTACTATTATCCCAATCGATCCAACCACAAATAATATCATCGTAAGCGTTGGCTATTTCAACTGTAATAGATAGTTCATTACTTACGATTGAAATATCTTTATACTTAAAATCGGAATATAAGCTACTGCCTGAATTGTATGATAAACCATTGATCATTACATTATCGATGTAATCTCCACCCAGGTTATCAGCGCTTTGACCTTGGCAGTGACCTAAATCAACCGAAGTAGTTGAAATAAGGTTAATTAAATAATCCTCAACTTCACCATACACATCGCTTCCGCAGGCCACTGGCGTTGAATTTCCGTACTGATTACGAATACGAAGCACGTAGTAACCTTCAGCTCCCGATGGTGGTGTAACAGTTGTATTCGTACCTATATAACCATAATCAGTATTGTACTCAGTATAGGCAGGGAAAATTATCTGCTCGTTATCTTCAAACACATCATTGCGATTCCAATCAACCCATCCAAATGGCATATCACCATCGTATAAATTAGCAATATCAAATGCCACACCAAAATCATCACCCACGGGTAATTCAATGGCTGACGAAAGGTATGATGAATAGGCTGACCATTCATTTTCGTGTGAGAAATCGCCAATTTGCACCCATACAATATTATCTCCTCCGGTTCCTTCCAGTGCTTCTGCTGCACACAGACCAGTGCCATACTCAACCACAACACATGCCTCAATAACTTGAGTTGATGTACCGTTGTTATTGGTTAAACTAAGCTCAACAGCATAAACACCTGGATTTTCATAAACTACAGTTGGGGTTTCCAATGATGAGGATGAGATGTCTGCACCATAAAATTTCCAACTGTAAGAATTAACATCTCCCATAAAATCGGCGGTAATTTGAATACTTTCACCCGTTTTACCATTGCCCGAAGCACCTAGTATAATTGGAGGATCATTGGGGTCAGCACTAAGATTGAAGGTTACATTAAAATCGTCAGCAAGCTGTGTGATATTCAACATAGCAAAACCCGAAGGCGAACCATCTCTTAAGTTAGTACTTGGTGTAGTGGCGTCTGTTAAAACAGTTATATTATTTGAACCCGGGAAAGGATCACTGGCCGATCCGTAACCATTTGAATACAAATCCCAATTTCCATCGGCCTCAACAATTTGCACCAAAGGATCGTCGCGGTAAGAGTTATCACCCAACTCATTCACGTGTTCTACTACTAATCCTTCGCCTGGCACATACCAGTCATAGGCATCCTGACGGCGATTGGAAACTAAAAAGTATTCATTTGGATCATCTGTTGAGTAGCGAAATACATTATTTGTAGTAGCACCACCATAATTATGGTACTTGTCTACCGAGATAAGTCCGTTAGCTCCGTTTAATTCAACAGCTGTGGCCCAGCCTAATTTTACTTTACTCCAGGCGCAAAAGTGAGTTGGACAGTAACCACTGCCTCCCCATGATCCGCCAGCCATCATTCCCCAGCCGCCAATTCCTGCGGACGCACCAGAGTAGTCGTACAAATCTGGTAAACCTAAAGCATGACCAAATTCGTGGGCATACAAACCAATGGTTGCAATGTTGCCATCCTGCAATTCAGGCTGAACATTGTAAACATCAAATTCAACTCCATCATGAGTTAAACCTAAGCCCCACCACATATGAGCCCAAATGTATTCGTTATTGTCACCCCAAGCAGCACCTTCTCCGGCATGTATAACCATTACCATGTCAACTTTGCCACTATTCTGATTATCAAAAAGGCTCCAATCTACGTTCTCATTAGCCTCAATGTAGTTAATAGCACGTCGTGTCATGTCCTTTACTCTCGACTGACTGTCGGAGTTTGAATTGGCATAATACGCTACATTGTTTTGGTCGGTAACCCAATCAAAGATTGTAGCCTTAATAGTAAATGTACCTTGTGAGTTTTCGTAGTAATACTGGTTGAATGAACCCATTTGTGTATCTTCCATATCGTGGAAGAACTTGTCAAAATCAGCGATGGTTTTTGTTCCTGCAAAGTCGGCAAAATCAACACGTACCACAGGCACTTCCCACACACCCGAATAATCAGCATTGGTAGCTTTTAATGATTGCTCAGCTCTTTTGAACTTCTGCTTTAATTGCTCATTAAATTTAGTTCGGCGTTCAATCACCGTTTGCATTACAGCTTTTGATGGTTTAAGGTTTTTAACCGTTCCTGATTTCAAGTTAACCTCTCCATAAACTTGATCACTAGCAGTTAAGTTACCCTTAGCATCAAGCGTTGCAATTGTCCACCAGCCTTCTTCGTTTTGCTCAATTGTATAACCGTCAAGGCTTGTGACACTGGCAAAGAATTCATCGCCCTGTAGAATGGCTTCTATTTTTGTGCCATCGGGTTGTTCAAGGGTTAACTGGCGTTTAATGGGCCCGGCCAACGAAGACACAGACACCAATACTAGTGCCACCAATAGCCAAAACTTAGCTAATAAAAATTTAGATTTTTCCATAATAATAAAGTTGTTGCGTAAAAATTTATTCATTCATGATTCTTTATCTGTTGCTTATTAATGCAACTCGATTACAGTTTCTATAAAGCATCTTGAATTATTGCTAAATACTATTTAGCTCCGTTGCTCATTAAAAAAATGTACTTTGAGTGGCGATTAATAATTCGATCTTTGTTTTCCTGAGGGCAATAGTAATTGTAATTCACTATTCTGCCTTAAAAAACACCTTAACCAATACTTTTGCAACCTTAATTAAACCTTAATGAAAACTACAAGCGCCTATAATAGAGTAGTTTTAGAGTAAACTTATTATTGTAGAATGTGCATGAAATAACTTGACATTTTGAAGAAAAATGCAAACCAAATGAAAATAGCATGAGCTAACTCCAAGGTATTAGCAATGTATATAAAGCTATCTTTGTCCAGAAATGAGCGAATTTTGTACTAGGAACCGACCAAGATTTATACAAATATTAAAATAACAAAGCCCCCAACAATATAAATTGCTAAGGCTAAGAGAATTTTACGCGTAACTCACCTTAATCACGACTTAAATGCGCCAGAACTAACTTTATTTCACCGTAGCTAACTTTACGACCCAAGGCTTGTTTTATTTCGTTGGAATAGGTCGATTCATATTTTTCGCAATATTGAGTAATCAACTTGAGTGCTTTTTTATCAACCAATTCACTAATCTCAATTTCGCCAAGTTGCACATAGTGTGCCAAGTGGCTTTCTATTGTGGAAGATTTTAAACTACGCTCTTCAGCAATATCTTTGATTGATTTCCCATCCTTATAGAGCGTATAGCTAATCTCTTTGGTGGGGATTTTAGTGGATTTGGCTTCCTTAGTCTTTCCACTAATCCGCTTGTATTCTTTTTTGGCTCTTTTCTGCGACGATTCAAAAACAGGCATATCTTTTAAGCTGGCCTTGTTTATTTCGGTTTTCTCAATGGCCGACTTTAATAATAACTCACTCTTAAAAATATGTTGCAATTGGCGGGCAAACAATCGATCCACATCGTCCAGCTCATTCAGATATTTTTTTATGCGTTTTTCAGAGCTGAGCTCAAGCACATGCGCTTTCACATTTCCCGATAACTTTTCCAATCGTGGTTTAAAATATTCGCGGGCATCGCCTATGCGTTTAAGCAGGTGTTCCAACATATCTGGCTTGTTCTCAAATACAATCTTTCGTATCTGTGCCATAAACTGATTAGCCACTGTACGTAATGGCAAAAACTCTTCCAACAAAGCCTTGGCCCAGCTTTGATACTGCTGTTTCACCGAGCGTTTTTCATCCTTATCGTACGATGCCACATGATAGGCCAAACCACTATTTAACCAGGCAAAATCAAAGGCATTTAAGGCCACTTCCGACACGTATTGAATGGTTGCTCCTTCAAGATCTTTCTCTAATTCGGCTAATTCTTCAGCTTGATTAGTATAATCGGTAACATCCGTATCGCAGGCAAGCCCTTGTGTTGGCACAGGAGCCGTTAATGTAAGTCCATCCAAACTGGTTAAACGCGACAAAGCCACATAAATTTGCCCCGGTGCAAAAGCCTTTGAAACATCAATGGTGGCTGTTTTAAAGGTTAAACCTTGGCTTTTATGAACCGTAATGGCCCAGGCCAATTTAATAGGGTAATGAGTATACGTTCCAATCGTTTTCTCTTCAATCTCACCGCTTTCCTTATTAAGTGTGAAACGTTTATTTTCCCATCCGTAAGGTTCAACCGTGGTTGATGGCGATCCATCATCAAAACTTACTTTTATATAATCATCGCTCAAGGCCGATACTGTTCCTAGCTTTCCATTAAAATAGAGCAAATCGCCCGAGTAATCATTCTTCACAAACATCACCTGCGCGCCTTTCTTCAGCTTCAAGCGCTCTTCAACGGGGTAGTTGTATTCGTTAAAATCACCTTGTACTTCTGCATGAAAAGTAAATATCTCACCAGGTAATTCAGCCAAGGATCGTCGATTTAGTTCATCGGCTTTGGCATTGTGGGTAGTTAAAAAGATGGAGCCCTTTTGTTTGCTATGGTCGAAATTGGGTTTGTAACATTTATTTAGTAACTCAACATCCTTGGCATTCACCTTATTATCTCTAAAATTATTTAGAAGACTCACAAAATCGCTATCACTCTGACGGTATATTTTACTTAATTCGAGTTGTATAGGAGCCTGCTGTTTTAATGCATTGGCATGAAAGAAATAGAAACCCTTATAAAAGGGTGATAAGTAATTCCACTCATTATCCTTAACGACTGGAGGTAATTGTAACAAATCGCCAATAAACAGTACCTGAACACCGCCAAAAGCCATATCGCGCTGCCTACGAACGGATCTTAATATGGTGTCGATCGCATCCAGCAAATCGGCACGTAACATACTTACCTCATCAATAATCAAAAGCTCCAACTCCTTTAGCATGTTGCGCTTTACCTGATGCAATTTACTTTGTGCCATCAAGCTTTTGGGCGTATTAATCTGTACCGACGAACCGCTTGGAAGCAGCGCATTGTTATCCGGCACAAAAGCCCCGTATGGCAACTGAAACAAAGAATGTAAGGTCACACCCCCAGCATTAATGGCAGCAATACCTGTAGGCGCAGCAACAATTGTGTTTTTATGGGTGTTGGCAGTAATTTCGTGCAGCAAGGTGGTTTTACCCGTACCCGCTTTACCCGTTAAAAACAGGCATCGATTGGTATTGTTAACGTAGCGTTTTGTCAGTTCAGCTATGGGGTTGTGTTCGCTTGTCATCTATTTGAATTAAGATATATCAAAGGTCTACAATTCCATCGAAATGAAAAAGCTTTTACAAATTATTCCAATCTCAGTAGGGGTTTTCTTACTTTAGATATACCTTTATAGGTGAGATAGCAAGCTATTAGAATGCTACCTAACCTGGTTCAATATGAATAATAAGATTTTTAAAATAGTTCTGGTATTAATAGTGACATCCACTAGTCTCATAGCACAAGAAATTAATGGCTTAGTAATTGATTCGGAAAGCGAATTACCTTTAGCTTATGTTAACGTTGGAGTCATTAACACTCCAAAAGGAACAATTTCAAATGATCATGGAGAATACACTTTGAATTGTAAAAACTTACCAGCCGACTGTAAAGTTCAAATTTCAATGATCGGTTATGAATCACAAACCTTTGGCATTAATGATTTAAAGAATAAAACAATAAGTCTAACTAGAAAACCAATTGCACTGAATGAGATAACCATTAAATGGAAAGAAATAATAAAGGAAGTTGGCACTTCAAAAACGTCAAAAACGGCAGGCGTTTGCGGTTGGGGTGGGACAGATTTTGGTAAAGGTCATGAGATTGGATTATTAGTTAATTTAGGAGATGAGCTTGTTAAAGTGAAGGATTTTAACCTAAGAATTCGAAAGCACTCTTTTGATACGATTGTTTTTAGGTTACACATTCGTCAATTAGAAAATGGATTGCCGACTTATGAGTTATTAAGTGAAAGTATTTATTTACCAATTACTAAACCTAAAGGTTGGCAAAAGTTTGATTTATCTGCTTATAATATCTTATTAAAAGGGAAAGTCGCAGTATCAATTGAATGGATTAAAATATCAAAAGTGATGGAAAAAAATCTAATAAAGATGAATGGATCAAAAGTAGCGACTCCTAATGTTCTGTTTGACATGAACGGCAAAAAAGGGACTTTATATACTAGAAGAGGCAGTGCGGCAAAATGGCGGGTACAAGAAAAGAGTAGTCCTGGATTTTACATTACGATCAAAGAATAAATTAGTACATCAAAACAAAATGAAGAATAATTACCAGCAATTATTAACCCAAATTGAAAATAAGGAAAAAATAACCTTTGGCCTGCTCCTCGATAAAAAAGGATCGGCTCCGCAAGTGCCTGGTGCCTCTGCTCTATTTAATCAACAAGGTCTATTGCATGGTACATTGGGCGGTGGTATTCTCGAAATGAAAGCCGAAGAGCTCGCGGTATCGCATTGGCCTGCAAAAGACAATCAGCTTTGTGAAGTTGATTACACATCGGATATTGGAGAAGACACAGGTGCGATATGTGGAGGAATAGCAACTTTCTTATTGGATTTTAATCCTGAGGCTAGTCTATCTACTTTTAAAGCCATGCACAGTGATTTAAAGCTTAATAAAAGTGGCTACCTGCTAAGTCGAATAAATAAAAACAATCCTAATAAAATTAATAGAAGCTGGGTCACAAATCCTATCCTCGAAGATGAAGTCAACGAAGCTATTGCTACCTTAAAAGATAATGAGACAAGTGCTTTGATTAATAAGAATGATGACTTGATCTTTATCGAATACCTCTCTCCAGCCCCACAATTACTTATTGTTGGAGCCGGACATATAGGACAAGCACTATGTCATCAGGGTGCTCTATTAAACTTTAATGTGAGCGTAGTTGATAATCGGCCAAAGTATGCCAAGCAATCCCTGGTGCCCGATGCTGATCTCTTGATTATTGAACCCAATTTGAAAGATGGTATTCAGCAACTCAACATCGACACTAACACCTATGTGGTGATTGTTACTCAAGGTCATAAAAGCGATTGCGAAGCTTTACAATGTGTTATTAAATCAAAGGCGACGTACATAGGCATGATCGGTAGTAAACGAAAAATTCAGCAGGTCAAAGGCGATTTTATCAAACGATCAATATGCTCCGAAGAGGAATTTAATCAGATATATGCACCTATCGGTCTTAACATAGGTTCAAAAACGGTACAGGAAATAGCCATTAGTATTGCAGCAGAACTAATAGCGGAACGAAACAGAAAAAAGAATGTGAGATTTATAGATATTAGAAATTAGATACATTAACTACCAATTCAAAATCAAGTCACTACAAAACGCAACAATGAATATAGCATGTATCATATTGGCAGCAGGCAAAAGCAGCAGAATGAAGCAGCAAAAAATGCTACTTCCCTTTAGTGGATGCTCCGTCATTGAAAATGTATGCAAAGCCTCAATTTTCTCTGAGGTAAAACTTACCATTGTTGTTAGTGGAAGCAATGGAACACAAATACAACAAGCTATCAAAGATTTACCAATTCAAATAGTTCATAACGCTGAATTTGAAAAAGGTATGTTATCATCGGTTCAGGCCGGTGTTGAAGAAGCCAAAGAATACGATGCTTTTTTTATTCTTCCCGGAGATCAACCATTTATTACAAGTCCAATATTCGATCAATTAATAAGTACCTATCAAAGTTCAGATAAAGGCCTAATAGTTCCAACCTTTAAGGGTAAAAAAGGACATCCCGTATTGATTAATTCAAGCTATGCTGAGCAAATCATGCACCTAGATCACAACATTGGTTTACGTCAGCTTTTTCATGAAAACCAAACCGATATTCAATTACTTGAATTGGATTCCGATGAGATTCTTATCGATATAGATCATCCCGAAGATTATACTGAAGCACTCAAACGATTTAATAATGAAACATGAATTGACTCAAGTAGCAAGCTTATTCATATGTCTGTGCCTGAGTACAATTATTTCGGCACAAGATAAAGCTAACGAGTGTCCTGCAATACTGGATTCTATTTTTGGAAGGCCCTGCATAAAAATAGGCATTCCCCATCATGGTGGTTTCACGGCATCTAACTTGGGTAAAGCAATTATGGAAATAGAGCATCTCAAAAGTGACAGTAGCTTCCATGTGCATTATAAAGATGCCATTGATCGACGACAATTAGACTTCATTATTGATGAAAAAGAATACCAAAAATTAAAATCGATATTTATTAAGCTGTTAGCTATTCACCAAGCAAATAAGTCCTTGTCGGGCGATTGTTATATCATCGATAAAAACTACATTTTAAAGACAAAAAATGAAGTGTTAATTATCAAACCTGATAAAAACTCGCAAGATTTCGATTGCCTCGATGAGTGGATATACGCCATAGAATTAAAGAATTGATTATATTTAGAAAATAGTAAGACTGCTGAATCAAAAAATAAACGCCATGGAAAAAATCGCATTTACACTTAATAATAAACCCATCGAAATAGAGGTGGATGCCAACGACATCCTACTCACGGTACTTCGAAGCAAACTGGGATTTACCGGAACAAAATATGGCTGTGGAATTGGCTACTGTGGTGCTTGTACCATTTTAGTTAATGGCGAAGCCATGCGTTCATGCACCATGGCTGTTAGCGAAATTGCAGGACAGCAAGTAACCACCATAGAAGGTTTAGCCATTGGTGATGATCTGCACCCAGTGCAACAATCGTTTGTGATGAACGATGCGCAACAGTGCGGATTTTGCACCCCGGGCATGATAATGAATGCTGTAGGTTTATTAAATGATAATCCAAACCCTTCGCGCGAAGAGATTGTTAAAGGCATGAATGATAATCTTTGCCGTTGCGGATCCTATAATCGAATTGCAGATGCCGTTGAATCAGCTGCCAAATCAATGAATGGAGGAACCAAATAATGAAAGCAGAAGAAATTAATAAACTCTATTTTGGCGATGTTGATAAGCCAGTTCGTACGCTCGACCGTCGCGATTTCATAAAAAAGTTGGGTGGCGGTTTAATCATTGTGTTCTCCCTAAGTTCGCTGGCTTTCAAATCCAGCAAAGAGGATGATCACGATAAACGTAGTGATGATGCCAGCGATTTAAATGCTTATTTACGCATTAGAGAAGATGGTAAAGTAGATTGTTTGACCGGTAAAATTGAAATGGGTCAGGGTATTATAACTTCCTTGGCTCAAGTTTTATCTGAAGAGCTCGAAATACCGCTTGAAGATATTAATATGGTAATGGGCGATACTGATCTTTGCCCATACGATGCTGGAACATGGGGTTCCTTAACCACACGTTTCTTCGATCCGCTATTAAGAGCCGCGGCTGCGGAGGCTAAAGTTGAATTAATACTATTAGCAGCTAAAGAGCTAAAGGTAGATGCTGATAAACTTCAAACGAAAGATGGCTTCGTTGTTGTAAAATCAGACTCAAAAAAACGCATAAGTTACTCCGATCTTACCAAGGGCAAGAAAATAGTTAAAACGGTGAGCACAGCTCCTGTCCTCAAAAAACCTTCAGAATTTCGAACCATCGGAAAACCTATTATCTCTACTGATGCCATCAACAAGGTGACTGGCAAAGCTAAATATTCGGCCGACATACAGTTGCCAGGCATGCTATATGCCAGTATTAAAAGACCGCCAGCCCATGGTGCCACTATAAAAACGATTAATACAATACGGGCTAATGAATATGAAGGAGCAACCGTTATTCACGAGGGTGAGTTAGTAGCCGTTCTGCATGAGAATCCACTTATTGCCGAAGAGGCTGCCGTTAAAATAAAAGCCGAGTACGATATTCCTGAATCTAAGGCCGATGATAAGACGATTTTTGAGCATGTGCTTAAAACAGCAGGTTTCTGGAAGAATACAGAAGAAAAAGGTGATGCTGATAAGGCCTTTGAGTCGGCTCAGTTTAAATTCGATCGCTCCTATTACGATGGCTATAAAGCCCATGCGTCCATCGAAACACATACGGCCACGGCTACTTTTGAAGGCGATAAATTAGTAATGTGGGTATCTACCCAAACACCTTTTGGTACGCGTAAAGATGTGGCTGAAACATTGAAAATGCCCATTGAGAAAGTGCACATCAAACAAATATTTATTGGTGGCGGTTTTGGTGGGAAGATTTATAATCAGCAAGCCATTGAATGTGCTCAGCTAGCCAAGTTATCGGGCAAACCAGTTCAAGTTGCCTGGACGCGTCGCGAAGAATTTATGTATGACATGTTCAGGCCAGCAGCGGTTATGAAGATAAAGTCGGGCGTGAACAAAGAAGGCAAAATAAGCGCCTGGAACTATAGTATTTATGGCGCTGGCCCAAGAGGTACTCAGGATTTTTACAATGTAGCCGATCTTAAAACCGGTATTTGGGGCAACCCTGATCATCCCTTTGGAACAGGAGCATGGCGCGCCCCTGGAAACAACTCTACTACTTTTGCACGTGAATCGCACATCGACATTATGGCCAATGAAATTGGTATGGATCCCGTTGAGTTCCGCTTAAAAAACATCGTAGACGATCAAATAAAAGCAGCGGTTAATCTGGCTTGCAAAACGTTTGGATACAAATCGGCTAAAACTGGTAAAAACAGGGGTTGTGGTATGGCCATTGGTCTAGATGCCGGAACTATTGTGGTGCTTATCGCCGAAGTTGAAGTCAATCCAAGTAATGGTAAAGTAACTCCACTACGAATGGTGTGCGCTCAAGACATGGGGCAGGTGGTAAATCCACATGGTGCCACTGTGCAAACCGAAGGCGGATTAACCATGGGATTAGGCTATGCCTTATGGGAGGATATTGAGTTTAATTGGGGCGAAGTGAAAACACGTAATTTCGACACCTATGAGATAACCAAGTTTACAACCACCCCTCCTATCGAATGTGTCTTTACCGACGATATGGAAACGCCTCCGCAAGGAGGTGGCGAACCTGCTATTATTACCGTAGGTGGTGCCATTGCCAATGCCGTATTTCACGCTTCAGGTGCTCGAGTTAATCAAATGCCAATCACGCCAGAGCGTATATTGAATAGTTTGGAATAAATAATTGTATAATATATCCATCAAAACTCTGCCTGACTTTCGGGCAGAGTTTTTTGTTTACAAATCATTAATAGGCTAACAATTGATTAGAATAATACAAAAAATTTAACACTTCAAGTTGTTGCATAATATAAGCATCCGTTAGTTTTAATTGACTATTAATGTATTTCTCTTGTCTCTTATTAAGTAGGAACACCGAACTTTCGCCATATTTAAACTTCTCACTTTCCCCATCCAATAGCTGTCTGTACATTACTACATTCTGGTTCTGAATATCAATCTGCCTCTTCAATAGGAGCTGCTGCTCCCAGCTGGCATCGGTTTTATTTAGTAATTCATTACGTTTACGTTCCACATCCAGTTCCATATCCTGAATCTTCAATTTGCCCATATTAACATCCGCTCGCTCTTTTCGGAAGGTTAGAGGCATTGAAAATTCAAAACCCAATTTATAATCAGATGCCGAAAAACTATGAATATTATAACTATCTGATGTTTTCAGAAGCGGATTATACTTAAGTTTCAATTTAGGTTTAAACTTCTCACGTTTTAAGCGCTGATCAATCTCAGCCATTGAAAGTTTATTAATGGCGGCCAATATTTTCGGATGGCTTTCAATATACTCAACATCATAAACGGCAATATTCTCAAAAAAAGGAGTTTTAAAATACTCGGGTATGGCGTCATCCTGAAGACTAATAGGCATATTCTCAAACCAGAGATAGTTTTCAATTATTTGTCGTGCCTTCACCAGGTACATTTCATTTTTAAGGTAATAATTATCTGCCTCCTGATAAGCGATTGAAGCTTCCAGCGTATCCATAGACGTCTTCTCACCATTTAGGAATGCCTGTCTGGTATTGTCAAAGTATGTTTTAGCAATAGCCTTATTTTCTTCAAGTACCTCCAATGAAAAATAGTACTTCTGCCATGTCAAATAAGCACTTACGGCAGCATACATCAATTCATTCAATAATACCTGTTGTTCATTTTCAGCCAAGCTTTGATAAACCTTTGCTTTTTTAATGGCAGTACTGCGCTCATTAACCAACAAGCCATTTAAAATATTTAGCTCCAAACCCACATGCCATAATCCAAATTCGTCCGTTTTGTTTTCCGGATTAAGATAATCACCTTGCGTGTTTTCATAAGCTCCAACCACATCAAGGCCAATACTGGTAGGAAAACGAAGCTTAGCACCATATTTCCGATAGTAGAGCTTATCATCAAAACTCTTCTCATTCCACCCGGCTGTAATTTCAGGATCGAGAAAACCTCTGGCTTTCATTAACTGCGTTTCAGCAATCTTTTGCTTTAAGTCAGCCTGCCGAGCAATGGGATGATATATTAATATATTTTCTAAATACTCGTCATAACTTAATACAAGACTATCAGATACACCTTGCCCTTTTAGCTCTTCATTATTGGTAAGCCCCAACAATAGTAAAACCAGTAACACTTTGAAATAATTAATAACCATCATTTAAATCAATCTTTAATTACAGTTCACAAATGTTTGAATTACTTTACCGACTTTAATGGTACTTTCCGTTTAAGCTCATTCTTATCCGAGCCCTTTATAGTATAAAACTCAGGTGGGAAACCATTGAGTTTTCGCCAGATCTCGTACCACATGGGCACATCCTTTAATAATATAAAAGCCTGAGTGCCCGCCCCTACTCGTAATTCCTCTGGCCATGTTTTTTTTGTGTTATCAGGACTAATTAATACTCGATAATAGCCATTGTTACTTATAAACTGATCAATGGCAACAATATTACCAGAAAACACCCCTGTTGATGATTCAGGCCATCCACTAATCACGATTGCTGGCCACCCATCAAAGCGAAGCCGAACACGATTGCCAATACTTAACAGAGGCAGATCATTGGGTTGCAAATATACTTCAACAGCTAAATCATAATCGGCCGGTACAATAATAGCAATATCCGATCCTTCCTTTATGTTTTCTCCAATACCCTTTTTTAAAATTTTTGTAATATACCCGTCTTGTGGGGCAGTTATATAATACAATTTTTGTCTCTGATTATAGCCACTTAGGGTGCTTCGTAATTTCGAATTAAGAGCAAGGCTTTCTAAACGATTAGAAATTGCAGATTGTAAGTCAGATTGTGATTTAGATAGCTTTCCTGCATAATCTCGCTGAACGGCAAGCAACTCCAAACGGGTAATGATTAATGAATTTTTCTGGTTTAACCACTTGTTCTTTTGAGCACTTAGTTTCGCTCTGCTTTCCTGAAGCTTAAATTCCTTATCCTGCATTTCAGATAAGGATTTCAAGCCTTTATCATAAAGCTCCTTTGTACGGGAATATTGGTTTTCAGTAATCTTTAGGGTATTGCTTAATGCCACAAAATCGATACTGTCAATATTTATTTTATTAATTGCCTGCTGAATCTTACTCTTGATTTGCTGCTGTTTTAAATTCAGAGCTTCCTCAAGGGCCTTATATTGCCGCTGTAGTGCCAATATTTTTTCATCATAGGCCTCTATACTCATATCCTTTGCATGCAACTGTTCCGATGTTCGTTCCAGTAAGTCAGGATCGAAGTATTCACTTTTTATTTCCGTAATGTAAACAATAGTATCTCCTTCACTCACATAGTCACCTTCCCTAATAAACCATTGATCGATCCGACCTGCTATTACCGATTGTATCGCTTGAGGATGTTGTTCGGGTGAACGAGTTGTTACATATCCTTTGGCTCCTATATTCTGAGTCCATGGAAGAAATAAGCCAATGAGTAAAAGCACCAAACAAACCAGTAAAATAGTTAGGTATAATTTGGGCATTTGCGTTTTCAGCAGTAAATCATAGGATTTAAAATCACTTAAATTAATCCGTTTGGCTATGCTATTTTTGGATATATTTAACATGGCTATTCTTGATTTTGACTAATATTTATGATTCTATTACATTTATTCTTCCAATGTTCACAATTTGATATCACCAATATGGTTGAATCAGCATGAAACTTACATAAATAATTAATAATTCTTTTTTTCTCATCGTCTTCAAGGTATTGAAGCGGATTTTCCAGGAGTAATAACGAGGGTTTCTTAACAAGAGCTCTGGCTAATAGTAATTTCTTTATAATACTTCTGGTCAGCCGTCTTCCTCCACTATCAATTACCGTATCCAATCCCTTAGGACGACGATTTAAAAATGAATTTAATCCCAAAACATCGATCAGGTCTTGTATAACGGCTTCATCAACTTTACTACCCATTTCGATATTCTCACGAATGGTACCTTCAAATATTTGATTGGTTGGAAAAACGATGCCAACAGCTTGATAATAACTAGAACGCGTATAGTTTTCGATGGCTATATCATTAATAAGTAACTTACCAGAATTTACCTCTTGAACACCGGATAGCAATCTCATCAGCAAAGATTTTCCACTACCTGAACTTCCCTCAATCAATATTTTTTCTCCAGCCTTAATATCCAAACTCAAGCCATTTATAATACCCGATAAATCATCCGGAAAACTGGCATAAATATTCTTTGCCATAATATGAATACCGGCGTCTGATTTTAGTTTTAATGTGCCATTATTAGCATCTAAATCTAAATCGGTGATATGGCCTATTTTTTCGAGGCCTGTTAGTACATCATAAACCGTTTCTACCAGTTGAAGTATTTTCTCAATCGAATTTAGGATTAAGATGATAATAATTTCTGCGGCAACGAACTGTCCCAGGTTAATACGTTCAGAAAAAACCAGGTATCCACCCAAGATTAAAAGTCCTGCAGCCAAAACAATCTTAAAACCAACAAAAAACCAAAATTGAGTCAATAGTACCTGGAAATGACTTTCGCGACTTTTCAAATAGTCCTGAACGGTATTATCTGTTTTATTAAGATGGAACCCATCCTTGCCAAACAATTTGAAGCTATAATGCACCCGGGCAATTTCTTCAAGCCAATGTGCCAACCGATATTTATATTTACTTTCCTTCATACTAGTTTTTAAACCCAAAGGACCAGTAACTTTAAAAATGATCCAAAGTATGAGGCCTAGAATCATTCCAAGCACAATAAAATAAGAACTATAAATGGCCAATAAAATTAATCCAAATACAATCTGGAAAATTGCCAGAGAAAAATCTATGATGATTTTAGGAAGACCTTTCTGAAGGGTAAGTG
Organism: Carboxylicivirga fragile; assembly: GCA_025499625.1. GTDB lineage: Bacteria > Bacteroidota > Bacteroidia > Bacteroidales > Marinilabiliaceae > Carboxylicivirga > Carboxylicivirga fragile. The sequence goes on from JAFMVD010000012.1 coordinate 109,436, forward strand.
TATCAAAAAAACGATTGGCCAATTCAGGCGCATGCACCTTATCTAATTTAAATAAAGTGATTTCAGGTAAACGAAAGGCAAATTCAAAGGCTGAACGGGCAAATAAATCTTGTTGTATATTTTCAACTAGTCTAAGCTGTAATACCTGCAATACGCCGGCCAAGCTAATACCTAATAATACAAATCCAACCAGAACCAACCAGGTAGATGTCATTTCGCCTGCCTGCAAAAAGTTAATTATAGCCTGTATACCAACAGGTAGGGTCAGGTTAATTACCCCAATAAAGATAGCGTAAATATAAATTTGCTTAAGCAGCGAATTATATTGACTTAATAAACTCCAAAAGCGTTTAGTTGGTGTAAGCATTTTAATTAATCCAATTTTGTACGGTGAGTTTAACTATTTCATCAAATTATGTAACACTAGTAAAGCAACATTGTTTCTATACATCCGTAAAGGAAAACTTTCAGTATCGAATTTAATAAATTCTTTATTGAAAGCTGTGATATCTGGCAACTCAATTGGATTATTCCTTCTAAATAGATAGAAATTTAAATCTGGAATGATATTTTTATTTGACACACAAAGTTATAATAAGTACAAGGGTGTTTATTTTAAAAATATGATGATATGAAACTACTGGAAAAATATTAGTTTATAACAAGAACATCAATCGATTTATGATTAGGCATGAACGAGAACTCTGCCTACAAATCAGACAGAGATTTATGTTATTTAATTTTGATAAAAAACTTAGCTTTCAAAAAATATATTGTGAATTGGATAACTAAAGTAAACATTAACAATAAATTGCCATAAATAAAATGAAGTTCAGTTCGCTTTTTGACTATCAAGACTAAAGGTTAATTCCTAAAGTATTCATCACTATTAATTGACTTTAATAAGAAAAAGCTTAGGCTACCATATATGGAGACTGCTGTAATAATAAAATCACTCAAGCACAGCCAAGAAATACCATATAAAAACTTAAAATATGACATTTGGGGAAAGCATTAAAACCTTTATATACCTACAAGAACCCTATCCGACCTTTGGGCAGAGTTTTTTTGTCGCATTTCTTTAAATGCCATTGTTTCACTCGGCAGCTCTTCAAACAATTTAAAATAGTCAGCAGCAAACTGCCCCATATGCGTAAAACCAAGCTCCTGTGCAATTTCAGAGACATTCTGTTTATTCTCTCCATGTGCAATCATGCGATAAGCATAGTTCAAACGAATATTATTAACGTATGCCTTAGGTCCAATACCAAACCGCTCCTTAAATGCATACTCCAAAGTACGCTCCGACCCTGAACAATGTTTGCACAATTCCTTGATCGAAATCTTACGGTAGAAATAGCGATTAATATACTCCAAAGCTAGTTGAAAACATACATCACGCTTACGGTGCATGGGCATAATTGCCATCATCTCTTTCCTATCCAAGAAATTGAGCAACATTAAAGGCAAACGATATTTTAGTTTATAAACAAACGAAGGCGAATGAATGAGTTCTGGATTTTGAATTAACTTATCCAATAAAATCTGGAGAAAACTACCGATGTAAAGCACAAAATTACCATCAATGGGGTACGCGTGTTCATCATTCGTTAGGTTCTTATTGAGGTTCTTAAATTTATATTGATTAATAAGTTTATCCAAATGCTCATCCTTAATGCTTATCGTAAACACATTAAAGTCATCGTATGAGATGCCATCCAAAGGCCCATCTTTTTGAAAAACCAATAGATTTCGACTATTAACATTCCGGTTTAACCATTTAAAAGATTGGTTATTATCTACTGGAATAACGAAGGTTCTATGCCCTACAGGTGTAAGTCCTTGCTGCTGAACCGTACCATCTATAGCTGTACGACCTATCTGAACCTCACCAATATTAATTAAAGATATATCAGCATTAAACTTGCCTCTGTTCAGCTTCTTAAAATCCAACTGCCAATTCAAGGCAATTTCTTGATATAAGTCAAAATCATTAAATGATTGATGTATAAAAATATTTGACGTTGGATTCTCTGTCATTTATAAGTTTCAATGTTTGTTGACATGACAAAACTATACAAAAGCAGAATAAGTTAAAAGTAATATGAATTTAAGATCGCTCTGTTTTTGCGGTTTTTTGATAGTGTTCTTTATTAACAAAAACAAAATCTAGTACTTCGTGTTGTAATATTGAACTTTACAAACAATTGTTCTAAATTGACTTAATACTTAAACACAAATAATTATGAAACACTTCAAGTCGTTACTACTAGTTATCTTACTAGGCGCATTCATTACTACTAATGCACAGGAAATTATCCATGATGCTGAACAAACCATTCTCCAGGAACAATATGGTGAGCAATGGGCCGCTCAAGACAAAGAAATTGATAAAAAACTAAAAGCGCTTGAGAAGAAGTATGGCAAAAAGCCAAATATCATTCACATCATGTGGGATGATAATAGTTTTGGTGAAGTTGGTATTGAAGCATTTAATAAAATACGTGGCTTTGATACTCCGCGATTAAATAAAATGGGTGAAGATGGTATTGTTTTTACACGAATGTATACTGAACCATCTTGTACACCTACTCGTGCAGCTGCTTTAACCGGGCGTTTAGCCGTTCGTAGTGGTATGCATACAGTATCATTCCCACCAGAGGGAGCTGGCTTACCAGCTGAAGAAGTAACTATAGCTGAAATTCTTTCAGATGCTGGGTACAATACTGGTTTTGTTGGTAAAGGGCATCAGGGCGACATCGAAGAAGCTCACTTACATAATCAAGGTTTTGACGAAGCTACATTTTCAATGTATAACCAATTTCCTCCAGCAATGTGGCACTCTCAAGGCCAAGCTGCGGGTATGAGTATTGGTTATGAAAAAGATATGCATGAAAAGAAATATTTAGTAGATCAAACTTGGCGTCCTTACGGATATATCATGGATATCGAAGGTAAGAAAGGTGAAAAAGCTCGCGAAACTCTTCCTCCAACTTTAGAGAATTATAGAAAAACATTTGAAATTCATCAAGAAAAAGCATTAGATTATATCGATCGTAAAGCAGATGATGATAAACCATTCTATTTAGCTTATTGGCCAAATGTTTATGACTTAATGCGTGTTGGTCAGGAAACAACAACCAGTAATAGTTCTGCTTTTGCTCAAAACATGGACCGTTTAGACAGACATATTGGAGAAGTTCTTGATTTACTAAAAGAAAAAGGAATTTCTGAAAATACGCTTATCGTTGCCATGGCTGATAATGGCCCAATGGTTGAAGTTCCTGCGGCAATGTATCAAGTTGTATTTAATGGAGGTAAAGGTGACTACCGTGAAGGTGGTATTCGTGTGGCTGCATTTGCTCAGTGGGATGGTGTTATTGAGCCAGGAACTTATGTTGGTGATATGATAACTGTACACGATTTATTTACAACTTTTGCTCGCTTAGGTGGTGCAATGGATAAAATACCAACTGACCGTATTATCGATGGTGTTGACCAAACTGCAGTTTTCTTATATGGCGACGCTCAATCTCGTCGTGATTATTACCATGTTTATACCGGACCTTATCATGCAGCTACTATTAAACAACAATACAAACGTGTTTGGATAGGTGGTCGTCCAGGATTAGTGAAAAACGATTTCTACGATTTATATCAAGATCCTCGCGAAATGCGTGGTATGATGGCTCAATTTTTATGGGCATGGGGACCATTCGACATGGTAAAGAAACGTCATGACTTAATGAATGAAAAATATCCTTTTACACCAACTCGTCATGGAACTCCATTCGAAGGAATAGAGAACCTAAGACCAGAAAGTGTACAGTTTCAGCAAACTGTTGTTAAAACAAGAAATACAGGTAAGTAATTTGTAATTGTTTGCTATGTGAAAAGGAGAGGCTATTCGCCTTTCCTTTTTTTTATAAAACCCCAAAGATGAAACGAGCCAGGAGAAAAGTTTTCTTATACAGGAGAATGACTGTGGTGGCGAGTTCCATGTGACAAATAAAAGTAAAATTTAAACACATGAAAAAGCTCTATATTCTTTTAATAGCATTAAGCATGGGTATAAGTGCCGTGGCCCAGGACACCCCTAGTGAAGATGAATTGGCAAAGGCATCACAAAATCCCTTGGCCGCAATGATTAGATTTCCTTTTCAAAACAATACTACCTATGGAATTGGAGAGCACAATGAAGCACAAAACGTATTAAATATCCAGCCAATTTACCCACTTAAGTTTGAGAAATTTAATATTATTAACTTTAATGCTCAAGTATATTACAGTGCAGTAACACCTACAGGTTGGGGGCAATGGTAATCACGTTTCCAACTTCAATTTATGTTTCCTAAATAGCATCTTACATCGTTATTGTCCATTAGGGCTATCGCATTGTCGCATAGGAACAAAAAGACTTGCTTTCCATCCTCATATTTGTATCGTCATAAATAATAAAACTAAAGGTCATGAATAAACTAAAAAACATTACAAGCCATAGCATCCTATTGGCGATTACTATGCTATTTTTTTCAGCTTGTCAAAACATAAGTGAGGAAAACACAAATGCTACAACGGAAAAGAAAGTTTTAAAAGTTGCCGGTTACGACATGGATCGTGTCCAGGCACTGGTTCAAGGTAAAGTAGAAATTGAAGGTTATGAGCTGGATTTTCAAAAAGTTGGCATAGGCGATGCCAATACGGCTGCTTTTAGTGGGGCAGGCACCTATGACATTACCGAAATAGGTTTACACCCCTACATGCTGGCTTATGCCAATAATGATTTCAGAGATTACACGCTAATCCCTGTATTCCCAATTAGAACATTCAGGCACAAGAGTATATTTATACATAGCGACAAAGGTATAAACTCACCTGAAGATTTAAAAGGCAGAAAAATTGGAACACCTGGTTACTCATCCACATCTTTAACTTGGATTAGAGGAATGCTAATGGATGAATATGGGGTTTCGCCCCAAGATATTGAGTGGGTACTTTCCAACAAAGACTCATCTGCCGAAGCTGCAGGAAAAATATCAGCTGAAGAACAGGTTGTTCCCGACGGTATAAATGCCTCGTATGGAACGGCTGGTAAAGATGAATCGGATTTACTATTAAGTGGTGAAGTAGATGCCTTATTCCATGCGGCAGAACCGAAGGCATATATCGATGGTAATACAAAGGTAAAACGTTTATTTGACGATGCGCGTTCAACCGAAAGAGCCTACTTTAAGGAAACAGGCATCTTCCCGATTATGCATGCAGTGGCAATAAAAACAGAATTACTTGAAGAGAATCCTGGTTTAGCTAAGGCTGTTTTTGAAGCCTACTCCAAATCAAAACAAATACATTACATGCAATTGGATAAAATTGGTTGGGCCTACTCTTCCTTACCTTGGTTTGCCCAGGAATACGAAGAAACCAAACAGCTGATGGGAGATAACTTTTGGCCATATGGTATCGAAGACAATCGTAAAGCTCTCGAAACCTTATTCAGGTATTCTTACGAACAAGGCTTAAGTTCACGTCAATTAAGCATTGAAGAACTTTTTTGTAAGGAAACATTAATGTTAAAAGAATAATTTTTTTGATACTTATGCGTATCTTGATTTACCCAAAATGTAATATTTGAACATGCGCCATTACCTAAGTCTATTTACTCTGCTTGTTATTAGTAACCTGAGTATAGCTCAGAAAACAACTGACTGGCAACTGTGGAACAACGTTGAAGTAGGTTCTGACATAAGCAATCAGTTTTATCTAAGTCTGGATGCAAGGTATAGAACTGCTCTAGGAAGCGACCTGGATAATTGGAATAAATCTGGCTTGTTGGTTCGTAGTAAATGGACCTTCAATAAAACATGGAGTTTTTATTTTGACATCATCAATTATTACACAAGTCAAAATAATGAAGAGAACAGCTATGAATTTAGCCAACGCCTGGGTGTTGCCTTCTTTATTTTTAAAAATGGCAACAGCGTTTTCAGAAAAGGTGAACCTGCTTTAATTCAAATAAGCCCACGGCTTGAACTGAGTAATTTTAGTCGGATCGAACATCGAATGTTTCGTTACATGGAATCAAATACCTATAACAGTTACTGGCGGTATAGAAATAGAACACGAGTTAAATATGCGCTTAATCGCGAGAGTATGTTAGAAGAGCATTTATGGCGTCTGGATACAGATATTGAGTTTTTTGTACCCTTAAGCGCCGAACCTGATGAACGTTATTTATCAAACATACGCGTGCGAATTGGCCCCGAATACAAGCATTCAATCCATTGGAGTTTCCGAGCATTTTATAGCTTCGACCACTCTGGGAATGGAGATTCAGGAGGTGGTAATATCGAAAGCCATATGTTAATGCTAAGAATTAAATATGTTTTTTAAAAAAATTGAATTATGATAGTAGGAATAGTAGCACTTATAACAGCCATATTTTTAGGCGGAAGTACCGATGAGTATTTTCTTATTACGGATATTGATAAAGCAAGCAAAGAAATTGTTGTTGATAAACAACGCTCACAAGAAATAATCAAGATCATTAAAAAGGAGAAAAAAACAGCCGATTCCTTTTATAAAACAAGATCAAAAAACCTTAGTAAATTTAAAAAAGGATACCTCAATTACGAACTAAAAAAGGAAGATCTCTTAGGTTTTTATGAAACCCAAATACAATCGGTCACTGAACACCAGGATCTAGTTTTCAATACGCGTTTAGCATGTATCCAACATATTGAAGCCGAGGAATGGGATGAGATTCTTAAGTTATCGCAAGAACGATTTGATAAACAGTTAGCTAAAGAACAAAAGAAGTTAGCCAAGCAAAAGAAAGAAGTTTGGGATATCATTAACGATAAGGTTGATGCTGTTGTAACAGATTCAAAAAATAATAAAGCCGTAAAACAGGAAATTGAGATATTAAAACGCTCATTACTTAAACTTGATGATTCCTTAAGTAAACGTAATGTCAAAGATTCGGAAACTATTAAAAATTACAAGGTTAGTTTCGATGAATTAAAAGCCATCGGAACTAATAACAATGAATTAAGAACAAATGCTTTTGCTTCCTTGGTAATTTTCAGAGAGCAAGTAAAAAACAGAGTGGATGAAAAGCAATGGCAAGCCATCATGAAAACCATTGATAAAACACTCTTGTAAGGTATCGGATTTATTTATCCTTTCTGTCCTATAAAAAATCGGACATCTCCCCTGACAAAACAGGGGAGAATTATAAAACCTACGAGGTAAGACTCAATTAGTCCGTTAAACCCTATCCCAGTGTAAAACCAATGAAAATGATAAAATCAAATTTTATAATTCTGCTGATTTCGTTATTAACTTGCTTCGCGGCATCTGCTCAGCAAACCGACAGCATTATGTCGAAAGCTGAACTCGAAAAATTACACCGTGAGCTTGATAATCCTTTGGCCAAAAGATGGTCATTGGTATTTCAAGAGAATTATGGCATTAGCCAGGGCAATTTAGTTGATGGGAATGTTACATCCAACACCTTCTTTTTTCAACCTGCCCTACCTATCCCATTTGGCAGAAACAAGGTATTTACAGCGAGGCCTGTATTCCCAATTGTAACTCAGCCCGATTTTTCAGCTGACGCCAGCGGAGGCAGAAAAGTAAGCGGTTTTGGAGATATACAGATGGCAGCTCTATTTGGTCCTGGAAACGCCAAAGGAATCGTATGGGGGCTTGGCGCTACTTTTGTTTTCCCAACTGCGAGTAATAGTAATCTGGGGCAAGGCAAGTGGCAGGCTGGCCCAACTTTTATGTTATTTCATTTGGCCAAAACCTGGAATAAAGGTGTTTTTATACAGCATTGGTGGTCGTATGCAGGCGATGAAGACAGAGCCGATGTAGCACTTACCGATTTTCAATATGTTATCAGGCGTAATTTTAGTAACTGGTCGCTAGGTATGGGACCATCGGTTAAAATAAATTGGAAAGCCGGATGGGACGAAGGAGTTACTATACCTATAGGCTTTGGATACACCAGAACAGCCTTAGTTGGCAAAACGCCTTTTAAATTGCGTATTGAACCGCAATACAGTATTTATCGATCAAGTGAATATGGCAATGTCTGGAACATTCGAATACAAATTGCTCCTGTAATTAAAAGCCCGTTTATATAACCTTTGTGCACTATTTCTATGAAATTCTTTTCAAGCCTGAAACCACTTTTATCAAGATGCTTATTGATCGTTTGCCTGTTTTTTGTATTCCTTGGCATCCTAAAAGCGCAATCGCATAACGATCATAGCGTGGATACTCACCATAGTAACGATGCTCATCACCATCAAAACCACGCTGCTTTATTTGTTGGCGGAACCTCCCAATACGACCTAGGTAAGAATATTACAACACTAGGTATTGATTACATGCGCTTTTTCAAAAAAAACCCCCAGTGGGGAATTAGTGCCGCAACCGAAATTATACTTGCTGATGATATCCAATGGCTAATTATTACACCTTTGGTATATCAACCATTCGAAAATTTTTGGTTGAGATCAGGTCCTGGATTTGAACTAGTTCATAATGAAACCCATAAAATCATTGGCACTTTCGTTATGCGCTTTGGTCTTGGCTATGATATTAACGTTGACAACCTAGTCATATCTCCCAGTTTTGATTTTGATTACATTCGTTATCATCCAGCAGTCGTTTGGGGAGTAAATATTGGGATGGGGTTTTAAGTAAAGGATGATTAAGGATACGGCCTTTATTGAAGATCATATCTTGAAGCCTCAATAAGTAGCATTAACAAAGCACCTACAATACTGATAAATAACTTAATCAATTCTCTCCTTTAGGAGAGATGCCCGAAGGGCAGAGAGGTGATAAACTTAAATTGAGATTGTAATTATTCAGGATACAATCTTTATTGGCAAGACACTAAAGAGATCGGATCCTGAATTCTGCTTAAAATTAACAATAGCACATCTCCCACTTAAGGATACGATCTTTATTAGCAAGATGCAAATAGAGATCGTATCCTTAGTCCGATTGGAGCATTCTTATGTCATTTTGGGGTATACAGAGGTCGCCAATACCTTCATCTTTGTATTGTCAATGAAATAATAATAAAAACAAAATGTCATGAAAAATTTTGCAACAAGCCTTCTAACAGTATTCGCACTGAGCTTATCATTTTTAAGTTCAGCTCAGGAAAAAATGGTATTACCAAAGGGAACAACCATTTCGATTAATGTTGATCGTAACATTGCATCAAAATCGGTTCAACCAGAATTTCAATTTGGTGGTGTTGTTGATTTGGATGTACTAAGCGATAACAAAATTCTTATTCCATCCGGAACTAAGGTAATGGGTAAAGTTGTATCGGTTAAAACAGCAGGTCGCGTTGCTGGTCAGGCCGAAATAGTTCTTGTTCTTACCAAAATACAAAAGGGAGACGAGTATTTGCCTATTGAAACAGCAGCCATTGCTGTTCAAGGTGAAGCTCAAGGTAAAAAAACAGTTAGAAATGTAGGTGTTGGTGCTGCAACAGGTGCTGCATTTAATAAGGGTAAAGGAGCTGGACGCGGAGCCGCTACCATGGGAGCTGCTACAATATTATCAGGCGATGGAAACATTACAATCCCCAAAGGATACAACTTACAGTTTCCTACTGCCGATAGTGTAAGTTTCTAAACTTGATCATAAAATTAATAACAAGGTACTATGAAGTTCATAGTACCTTTTGCCGTATCAGGTAAAAAACTAAACACAGAAGTACTGAGAAGTTTCATCAAACGTATTAGCCATTTATAACATCAATCATGAAATATCTATTTTTAATTTTTATCAGCTCGTTCGTTACACTTAGCACCATTGAACTTAAGGCGCAAGATGAACAGGAACCGGATGCGAATAATCCCATAGATCATAATTCCACAACCGCACCTATGGTAGCGACAAGCAAATGACTCAATTTATCGCTAATGCCACTTTTAAGAGATGGTTTGTACGTTTTTCAACCGAAGCTGAATTTAATCATAAGGCTGATAATCTTTACAAAGGTGGAAATATTGTCGTATCACGTTTATTTAATGGCAAAAACCCAAGCCAAAAATATGGTGTTGGTGCCATTGTATCGTATATCAACTCCAAAGGAATGGCTGCCGGTTTAAACGTGGTATCAGTAAATCCTTTTGGTGATTGGAAGTTTATTTCACTTACCACCTACCAGCTTGGTGATGATATATCAATGTTAGAATTTCAGCCAGGCTTATACTTAACTCTAAAAAAGGGTTGGTATATACGCAATCATCCTCGCATGATTTTTGATTTTGCTTCTGACTACTATGAAGTACCGGTTGGTGCTGGTTTTGGTAACATTATTGATGTAAGTGGCACTAAAGTAAACTTATTGGTTGAACCTCAATACGATTTTTCTAATAATAGAATGATGCTTTACGCCGGTGTTAAGGCACTTTTTTAATTTAATAGAGCTATAGTTTTTTAGGCAGAAGTCAGTAGTTGAAAGATCAAGCTAAGGTAGTAAAGTTTTATACCGCAGATTGATCTAAATGCGCCTTTAGTGCATTCCATTTCTAAAGTAACTTTGCTTATGTATCGGCCAGGGGTATCGCCTTTAAAAACATTAATAAATAATACATTGTATTTTTAACCACAGATTTAGCTTCGCTGATTATCAATTCTATAATTAAACAGATTTTTAGTTCCGCTTTGCGGAACAATTTGTGATAATCCCGATGGCTATCGGGAGTGAAATTCGTGGTCTTTTTTACTATATTGTTTAATAGCAATTTCACTAATGTATCGGCATTATACCAGCGCATTTTGTAATACATTTGGTATAATTGGTATTAAACATGGTATCCTTTTTTTAGAGCATACAAATAAGGCATGCCAGTAATAAACTTACTTAGCATGCCTTATACCCAAAATGGTTTTCAACCTCACCTCTATCTATTCTTATCTCATTTCACCTATAAAGTTATCGGGAGGAAGAACACTTTTGTTAGCCCTCCCGATGGTCATGAAATAATTTGTTTTGTAAGCTTTCCTATGCCGGAGCAACAGTTGGCGGTTGGGCAATTGGATTTTCCGCACCTGGTGCAATTGGCTGTGCCACTTCATCCGTATTTTGCGGCACATAGTCATCATCGCTACTGCATGATGTAAAACCTAATCCCATTACAAATAAACCTACTGCAAATAATGTTTTTAACTTTTTCATGACTTTTAATTTTTACTGTTCAACTTTGTTTTTTTACTATTACAAAGGTTGAATTAAAAGTCCCTCCATTTTATTCCAAAAAGACAATATAATGTCCCAAACAGACAACATGATTTTTTAAACAGTACAGTTAACCAGCACTTCAAATAACAATTCGGATGAACATATAGCGATTAACAGACAAACAATCTTTCTCTACGCATAAGAAAACACATTTAACACAAAGAGGTAATCCGTTTTAGGAAAACCCCTTTGTACTGTTTCTGACAATCTCGAGAGGGAGAACATATTTGTTCACCCCCTCAATGGTCATGAATAATTTATGACTGAGTCCTATCTATAGGAAATTCTTCAAATACTTTTGCAATTACTGCATTAATTTTTTCTTCGGCTTTTTTATTCTTGCCCTTAAATTCATCTTCAGCTGTTCCTATCCATAGTACTTCATCTGTTTCGGTATCAACTACTGCAATTTGAAGTACTCCCGTGGCGGTAGTATATTCCTGTGTATCACTCTGGCTATTGGCCATGCCATATCCACCTCTTCTAAAACCAACTCCTCCTGTACGGTAATGATTAGTATTGGTTGAATAAGACTTTTGAACATCTATTCCAAAGCCCCACACTATTTCAAGCTCCGCTTCTTTTTCCTGAATAAGGCCACGCTGTTCTGTTTCATTTACAATGGCATTTTCTATACGTTTGGTATTGATAGGATTGATACTCTCATTAGTACCTTCAACTTGTTTTATCGCATAACTTGTAAAAGCATTAAAATCGGCGTTGCTAACCTGGTCACTACTTACCTTGGTTGAAGAACAACTCGTCAATAAGCCTATGACCGCTATTATTATTGTTAAATTCTTCATAACTTCAAATTTTACTTGTTTATTAACTAATAATTAATGAATTAAAGACCCGGTCCTGCGGCCAAGGTCTTCAAAAATCTACCTCCCCATTTCTTTATGCAGGCGCTACCGTTGGTGGCTGTGCAATTGGATTTTCTACCCCGGGTGCATTTGGCTGTGTTGGCTCGCCTGGATTAACCGGCGTATAATTATCATCGCTGCTACAAGATGTGAATCCTAATCCCATTATAAATAATCCAACTGCGAATACTGTTTTTAACTTTTTCATGACTTTTGTTTTTTAATATTTGACTTTTATTCTGGAACGGTTCTTCTATAACCATTATGTAAGAAAGAACCGTTCCTTATTTTGTTAGTTGATCTTTATTGTTTTTGTTGATACAAAGATTGCTCGTTTCAATCTCTGCTTTTATTCCAATCCGACTTTGTAATAACCCTTAAAGACTT
>JAFMVD010000130.1 GCA_025499625.1 Carboxylicivirga fragile
GTAGCATCGGTAAGAATTTGATCTAGTTCTTCCATATGAGGCAACCAATGACGCGCTAAACACTTTTGTGATTCGTCCACATCAAGTTTGCCTGCCAACTCGCATCTGATTTGACTGATAATTTTGAAATTTTTGAGTTGTTCACCCACGCCGAGTAATAATCGGCAAAATAGTTGGTAATGAACGTTAGAGTTGAATTGCTCTACTAGTCGCTCGTCTGAACAACAGGCATAGTTCTTTAAAAACATTAACGCCAACTTGCCTTGTGGGCTAAAAATACAATCTGGCCCCATCTTACTATCAGCTAAATCAAAAACTTTAACTAGCTCATCCCATGGTATGGCCTGATAAATTTTGCCTAAGGAGCTAGAAAGAAATTGATTGTAAACAACCTGAAAATTATCCTCAATAGAAAAAAGAGGAAGATGAGTTTGAAATTCTGGAATACTTTGTAATTTTATCACTATTCGAAAAATGAC
>JAFMVD010000131.1 GCA_025499625.1 Carboxylicivirga fragile
GTAGCATCGGTAAGAATTTGATCTAGTTCTTCCATATGAGGCAACCAATGACGCGCTAAACACTTTTGTGATTCGTCCACATCAAGTTTGCCTGCTAACTCACATCTGATTTGACTGACAATTTTGAAATTATTGAGTTGCTCGCCCATGCCGAGTAATAATCGGCAAAACAGTTGGTAATGAATGTTAGAGTTGAATTGCTCTACTAGTCGCTCATCTGAACAACAGGCATAGTTCTTTAAAAACATTAACGCCAGCTTGCCTTGTGGACTAAAAATACAATCTGGCCCCATCTTACTATCAGTTAAATCAAAAACTTTAACTAGTTCATCCCATGGTATGGCCTGATAAATTTTGCCTAAGGAGCTAGAAAGAAATTGTTTATAAACAACCTGAAAATTATCCTCAATAGAAAAAAGAGGAAGATGAGTTTGAAATTCTGGAATACTTTGTAATTTTATCACTATTCGAAAAAT
>JAFMVD010000132.1 GCA_025499625.1 Carboxylicivirga fragile
ATTGTTTTTGTTGATACAAAGATTGCTCGTTTCAATCTCTGCTTTTATTCCAATCCGACTTTGTAATAACCCTTAAAGACTTATGATGGAGAAACGACTGGTGGTTGACCTACTGGATTTTCTGGTCCCGGCGCGACTGGCACTTCAGGTTGTTCGGGATTAACCGGTGTATAATTATCATCGCTGCTACAAGATGTAAATCCTAATCCCATTACAAATAATCCTACTGCTAATACTGTTTTTAACTTTTTCATGACTTTTGTTTTTTAATATTTGACTTTTGTTGTGGAACGGTTCTCTTTAACCATTATGCAAGAAAGAACCGTTCCTTATTTTATTAGTTGATCTTTATTGTTTTTGTTGATACAAAGATTGCTCGTTTCAATCTCTGCTTTTATTCCAATCCGACTTTGTAATAACCCTTAAAGACTT
>JAFMVD010000133.1 GCA_025499625.1 Carboxylicivirga fragile
ACTCATGTTTAAAATATCGCACGCCCTGCGAATGCCAACTGACATTTCTGAGGCAATCTCTTTAGCTATGTCTCTTTTTTGGCAGGGCTTTAAAGCTTTTTTTCAATGATCTCTTTTGCGACCTTTAAATCCAATGCTAAATCAGCATACATCATCTTTAGCTTCCGGTTTTCTTCTTCCAAAGCCTTTAGCTTCTTAAGTTCAGTAGCTTCCATGCCACCATAGCGTTTGCGCCATTTATAAAATGAGGCTTTGCTCACGCCATGGTCACGAATAATAGCATCAAGGTCTTTGCCATTTTCATGCTCCTTTAAAATAGTAGAGATTTGCTGTGGGGTAAATGTCTTTCGTTTCATAAATACAGTTCAAAATTAAAACTTTTTTGTCTACTCTTAAACTGTCCAGTTTTTGGGGAAGCTTACA
>JAFMVD010000134.1 GCA_025499625.1 Carboxylicivirga fragile
GACTGGTAGTGGAAGTTGATGGTGAAATTCATGAATATCAGAAAGAATATGACGAAGGAAGAACAGCAGAACTGGAAAGACTCGGCATTACTGTAATTCGCTTTAGCAATGAAGAGGTAAAAAACAACATTAAACTTGTTACGAGAAGAATTAAAGAAGTTTGTAAAGTTTTGTAAAACACCTCATCCCAGCCTTCTCCTCAAGAAGAAGGTGGGTGCAATTCTTGAGAAAAGTACAAGAGCGATCATTGCATTTTTGGGGATGCAACCTACTATTAGCAACAACTACGTATTCAACCCACAAATCTTTCAAATAGCTCACTTCCTCTACATTTGGAGAAGACTGAGGTGAGGTAAAAGTCAGGGATATAGCCTATCATTTTGTTACGAAGACGTTCTTCAGAAATCTAC
>JAFMVD010000135.1 GCA_025499625.1 Carboxylicivirga fragile
CATGTTGTAAAATGTTTCGCAAAATCAATTTACAACTTTGAGGGGAAACCTTTAGGGAGTACCCTCATTTTAAAAAATTAGTCGGTCACTAGTGTTATTTAAAGTATTATACTAAAACTAAGATTACTTATAAAATCTCACTAGTTAATTACACAAAGTGGAAAATCGTAACACCTTTTTAGATATTTATTTGCCCCTCTGTGGCGTATGAAGGAACTTTTATGGTATACTGAAAGGTAGCTGTTTTACTCGGCTGTATAGCTATGTTTTCCGTTGAAAAGCTCATCCAATCCTTAATGGTTCCCATAGTCCATTTATCAATTGAAACCGTATAAGTATCCGTGCGCTTATTTTTCACCTTTACCTC
>JAFMVD010000136.1 GCA_025499625.1 Carboxylicivirga fragile
CAAAACTATAAATTCACTACTGGTAAAGCACCTGAAAATCGAATAGTTAGTTTATCTAAAAGTTATATCCGCCCAATTATACGTGGCAAAGAAACCAAAGCAGTTGAGTTTGGTGCCAAGGTTAATAAATTACAAATCAATGGTATCAGTTTTATTGAGTATCTAAGCTTTGATGCTTTCAACGAAGGGACTCATTTTAAATCAACGATCCATCTCGCACAAACCTTAACTCATACTAAAGTGCGTTTGATTGGAGCTGCTGCTATTTATGCCACAAATGCTAATCGTAAATATGCCACTTCAAATAATATCAGAACTGACTTTGTTAGAAAAGGGAGGGCTGGTAAACACGAGC
>JAFMVD010000137.1 GCA_025499625.1 Carboxylicivirga fragile
GTTTATCCTCAGGTTATGAAATGAGTAATTTGTAGCGTCCTGAAAGGGCAATTAAATAATTGATTAAGATTCGATCCTTACCATATATTTAAGTGGATAGACTGAGATTGAACTGTCCTTACAGGACGAATTAATACTTTACCACATTTAACAAGGTTAACACCTTGGGCTTAATTGAAACTGGCTTTCAGCCATAAAATAAGTTACGACTCAATTATTTTTATTGATCTTTAAGTAGATGGTGTAATAGTTATGTGGTGTGATATGAAAATTATAATGTCATTGCAAGGCTGAAAGCCTAGCCTTAATTTAGCCTGAGGTTTATCCTCAGGTTATGAAATGAGTAATT
>JAFMVD010000138.1 GCA_025499625.1 Carboxylicivirga fragile
TACAGTAATGCCGAGTCTTTCCAGTTCTGCTGTTCTTCCTTCGTCATATTCTTTCTGATATTCATGAATTTCACCATCAACTTCCACTACCAGTCTTTTCTCGTGGCAGTAGAAATCAGCTATAAACAAATCAATTGGGTGTTGCCGCCTAAACTTTAGCCCTGCGAGCTGTCTATCCCGTAGTTTATTCCAAAGAAGCTTTTCAGGAAGAGTAATGTCTTTTCGTAATAATTTAGCTCTGCTCTTAATCTCTTGAGACGCCCCATAGTACAAGTTATCAAAGTTTTCCTGTGACATAAAGATGTTGTTTTGATACTTTAAGTTAGGCGTTTAAATA
>JAFMVD010000139.1 GCA_025499625.1 Carboxylicivirga fragile
GAAATAACCCTTCATCTCGGTGGTGCCACCTGGAATCGCCCCGATAGCTATCGGGGCAGGGACACCTGGATTGTTTTTAATAGTATTTTTCAAGAAGTTTTAATGATATTTCGGGATGTTTAGTCAAGTTCAAGTAGTATTTTCTTGACCTATTATTTTTAATATGCTTTTCAATTTTCAAAGCTTGTGATCTAGATTGGCATTGCAGTTTGAAAAATAGTTGCCAATCATTGGTGAATTTAGTTGAAGAATTTTTGAAGCAGCCTGAATTATGCAGTTCTATTCTTTGGTGTAAGTCTTGTGTTTGACCAATATAGTATTTGTCAAAGG
>JAFMVD010000013.1 GCA_025499625.1 Carboxylicivirga fragile
ATGTAACTCCCATTGAATATGAATTAAATTATTACCAAGTTTTAATTGCGGCTTAAGGTCTTAAAAAAACGTCCGGTTTTTATTTGTAATTCCAAAGCGCTATGCTAAAAGAGATTTTAGTTAAAATACTTGGACTAGTTAAACGACATGTCTTTTCCACATTAGCATTAATAGCCTATTGTGGCTTATGGGGATACTTTATCCATTGGTTTACTTCTGGTAAGGCCAGTTATCCCCATTCATGCGGTGCAGCTAATGCCGGTATGTTGGTTATTACACTTTTTATATCCTTGCTAACTATTGTTGTGTTTGGTGTTCTATCAATGATTCACAAAGGTCAGAACCGTAAGGATTATGTCACCTTTCTGTTGGTTTTTATGAGTCCGATAGTTCTTTTGTTTCTATTTCAGTTATTTTAATATTTTTTTAATCCTATTAAATCTAATTGCAGTTTCACATGGTTTATAAAAGCTACAAATTTACTACTATTGTAAGGTGTGTTATACCCTTTGTCTTTCCTCTTGCGATAGGATTAAACCTAACAATTCTTAATGATCTTGAGCAAGAGCCTCCAATTGAGATGACACATATGACCTTAATAATGGCTCTTGGATTGGCATACTTTATTATACAAACTCCTATTAAACTAAGGTATGTTGAAGCGTCTGAAGATGGACTTTTGGTGAAAGACTTTAAACGTGAAACTCTAATAGAATATAAGCAAATAGAGTGGGTTACTAAATTTGATTTTACAAGTCCATGGTTCATCACCATCAAGTACAAGGATACTAGATCTGGTGAGAGTAAGAAAGTCGCGTATTTTTTAGATAAAAAAGAGCAACAACTATTTGGTGATGATAAGATGACAGCATTTATAAAGAGTAGAATGAAGATTGATAACCCATGGTTTAAGCCAGATGATGAACCGTCCATGATTAAGAATCTCATTATTTTAGTGTTGTATGCGATTCCATTTGTCCTGACTGCAATATATGTTCTTAAGAATTTTTAGTTCTTTAGTAGTTGTAAGTAATACCTTGGTATCTAGTCAAAGTAATTATGGTTGTTTATGAAGAGGTTTTTTAATAAAAGGAATAGGAAACGTTCCTATAAGGCTTATGGATATATAACATTGACAATTATATCATCCCTAATTCTCTATTTATATGGAGAAATAAAGCAAACAGAAGATACAAGTCAGGTTAAAGAGATGTCTGATTTAGAGGATAATCATTTTAAGCTAACATCACGACAAAATACTGAAGATACACTTGTACTTAATGCAAACGGTCCATTACCAGTCAGACCACCTTTTGATACAAGACCTTTGCCAAATGACTTACTCGAATTTGTAAGTTCAAAATTTTCTGAATACAGATTGCCCGAAGTCAATGATTATCCAGAATATTACTTCGATGGCTATTCAAATGATAATAACCTGCCTTATTATTGCTCTGGTCATTTTAATAATGATTCGATTCTTGATCACGCCTTGCTGTTGCTAAAGGATTCGACCGAACAACTAGTCTTATCAATACATAAGTTGGGTGCTGATTATAGAAGCTATAAATTGAGGCAAGCTCCATTGGTATATGACTCACAGAGTAAGAAATGGTTTGTGTCACATATTATTGAAACCGAAAAGGAAAAAGTGCTGGAAGCTATTGATACTACATACCGCATTACAACTGATGCCCTTACTATTGCTGATATCGAAGAATCAAGAACAAGAGTGATGGTTTGGAATATGGTTGCTAATCGATATGATGATTTAGTGTTTGATTAATATTGAATAGCATGATTAGATTTTTAAGTTATATATTGTTGGGAGTAATATTCAATTGCATCTGATATGAAATTACCAGTTGATCACAGATTAAGCTCATTATCGGCAGTTGGTATGGCAATGATCTTTGTTGGTGTCTTTGTCTTATTGATTACTAACGATTGGATCTATTTTATTATATCACTTGGTATTGTTTACATATTGGCCACTCCTTATATGTATAAGCATAATATTAAAGCTGCTGTAATTGAGAGTAATATTATAAGGGTAATGCATAATCGTACAGAAATTGAAGTGCCGCTAAAGTCAATTAAATCAATAACTCACGCTCTTGGAGGTACTACCTTCAGAATAAAGTACTCGTATATATACATACTAAAATTAAAAGAGAAATATGCATTTGGTTCAGAGTTGCAGTTGCGTTACCGACATGACTTTCAGCATATGAATGAAAATGAACCAGAAGAAATTAAAATGATTAGAGGAATATTGGATAGTGATGATTTAAGAACCAATTAATAAATGCTTTAAAATGAAATATATAATCTTTTTATTTTGTCTTTTTACCCAACTGCCGCTACAGAGCCAAAAGTATCAACCAATGGATAATTGGTATAAATTCTATTTAAATGATTTGGGCTTAGGAATAGATGAGCATAAAAGTGAGCTGAATTCATTCGATTTTTCTTCTGTACTATTAAAAACGCATTCATCAAGTATTTATGGCGTAATAGGAGATGATATGCAACGCATCAAAATTAAATGGATTTCAATAAATAAAGATCCGTTTAATCCTGATACTTATTATGCTTATGGCAAAACAAATGTTAAAGGTAATGTTTGTGAGTTTACTGGTGTTTTGAAGATACGAACTATACGCTTATTTCCTAAGGAAGAATATGATATGCCTTCCAGTAGTAAAGTGAATCCTGAAAAGATTGGTGTTCTTTTCTGTGATTACAATTTAGTTGAGAATAAAAGGCAACTGCATACAGGAGTATTTAAAGGCGTTTCTGCTTCCGAGTTTTATATTCATAAGGGGAAATTATTCTATAATGATTTGAGAGCGAGTGCTGATGATATGAGTAACAATCTGTTTGTTGGTGAATGGATAAGTAACAGTACTAAAAAATCCAAAATCTGTTTTTGGGGTGATTATAGAGTGCCAAATGTAAGCGGATTTGATTGTGGAGCGGCTGTCTTTAGTCCTTGTAGTAAATTTGACAATAAAGGCTGGGATGACATTGATGAAGCATACAATTTAAATGACCAGGAAGCATTAAAAAGGGAATTGGAAGAATGGTGGTAGAATCATTCATACATGACACATTTAAAGTGGTATGGTTATTTGATTACACTTCATAAATTAAGATAAAGTATCCAACAACATAAAGATTACATTAATGTCACAGCCTTTAACCCGTCAACAATACATTGAATACTGCAATAACTGTTCAAATAAGTCTTTTGATAATCAAATCGGTTTAATTTGTGGCTTATCGAATGAACAACCCAGTTTCGTAGGCAATTGCGTCAGTAAATCTCCTATTACTGATGAGATGGAAGATATACAGCAACAATTAGTGCAATTAAAATCAAAAAAAAGAAGGTGGAAAACCGTTTGGGTTTCCTTGTCACTAAGTATTGCGACTATTATGCTCATTTTTACTGTTAAAGAAATCAATGCGGCAACTAAGCACAAGGAATTATCTGCTGGATTTGAAAGAACAGCCGGTGACTTTTTTAAAGATAAGGACTATGATGGTGCCATTTACTACTACGAGATATCAATAGAATACGATGATCAGAATATTACGGCCATATACTCGCTTGGTAGGTGTTATGAGGAGTTGGAGAACTATGAAAAGGCCATAAAGTATTATAGGGATGCTATAGCATTGAATTCAAATTATGCCATCGCTTTACGTTCAAGGGGCTATTCTAGGTATAAAATTGATGATTTTGATAATGCTATTGAAGATTATCTGAGATCATTAGAGCTTGAACCTAAAAATACTGCTGCATTAGGAAATGTTGGTAGTATTTATGAAGAAAAATGTGATTTTGAGAAGGCAAGAAAGTATTACTACGAAACACTAAAATATAATCCCGAACACTATGGAATTATGTCTTCTTTGGCTAGTTTGGAGTTTGATTTGGGAAATTATGATGTAAGTATTGACCTATGTTATAAAGTAATTGGTAATCTTGATTTTGGTAAGGATGCTCCTCATGGTACAATTGCCTTAGCTTACCAGGCAACTAATAAATACGATAGTGCAATAGTGCATTTGAATAAAGCATTAGAGTACGCCCCTAATAATGAACATTATTACAATAACAAAGGCTATTCTTTGTCTATTCTAGGGAACGATATAGAGGCTATTAAGAATTACAATAGAGCTATTTCAATTGATTCAACAAACCCAAATTGCTTTTTGAATAGAGGTGATGCAAAATATAATCTTCATCTCTATCGTGAAGCAATAGAGGATTACAATCAAGCTATTTTGCTTTCAGAACTTTATGAGGGGTATAATTGTGGTATTTGCTTTAATAATCGTGGTGCTGCCAAACATATGATAGGTGATAGTATTGGCTTTAAAAGAGATTTTGCCATAGCAGATAGTTTGGGCTATCCAGAATCATATAGTTCATGGACTAACTTAGGAGCTAAAGCTGATTTTTATAATAAGAAGTAAATAATTTGGTAGTTTGATCCAAAAAAGATCCTGGTGACATAACATCTTCCTATGTTAATATAGCGGTAGAGATAAGGAAGTAAAAAAGTGCCCAAATAGGCACTTTTTATTTACCCCTTCACCACTGCCAAAGGTTCCAGCTCCACTTTAACTTTTACCAAATCAGTCTGATTGGCCATCACTGTATCAATATCCTTATAGGCTCCGGCAGCTTCGTCCAAATCCTTTCGATTTCTAATGCTATGAACGATGCCTTTGTCATCTAAACGTTTAATTTCGGTTTCTAAATCTAATTCTCGTTGAGCTTGTTTTCGGCCCATTACTCGGCCTGCGCCATGTGAGCAGGATTCAAAACTTTCAGGATTTCCCAATCCTTCAACAATGTAGGACTTGGTTCCTTGAGAACCCGGGATGATTCCTGTTTCACCCAAGCGGGCACGTGTTGCTCCTTTTCGGTGTACTAATACATTTTCATTGAAATGATTTTCCCAGGCTGCGTAGTTATGCGCAATATTTATCAAGTCATTAAATTCTACTTCACCTTTGAAAACTTCCATAAATGCATTCTGAACACGCTCCATCATTAATCGTCTGTTGGCAAATGCAAAATCAACACAGTAGTTCATCTCCTTCATATAGGCATGAGCTTCTTCTGTTTCGATGGGTAAAAAAGCTAAGTCGTACGATGCAGGTACTGTTGAGTGCCAACGTTCATTTAAGTTTTTAGCTATTTTGTTATAATGTTGTGCCACCTGATTACCAAGATTTCTACTGCCAGAATGAATCATTACCCATATAAACCCATCGGACCCATGTTGAATTTCTATAAAATGGTTACCGCCTCCAAGCGATCCTATTTGTTGCTGTGCCTTGGTTATATGGCGTTCCACTAACATTGGCAATTCATCAGATTGAGGCATGTATTTCTCATCTTGGGCTTTCTTATGCCAAGTAAATCCCACAGGAATCAACTTTCGTAATTGACTCATTATTTGCTTTAGCGTTTCCGAATCAGCATCTTCAATATTAGTACGCATGGCACACATACCACATCCAATATCTACTCCCACAGCATTTGGTATAATCACTCCTTTAGTTGCTAATACACCACCTATAGGCATTCCATATCCCATATGGGCATCAGGCATTAAAGCCACGTGTTTATGGACAAATGGTAAATTAGCCATATTCTTGGCTTGTGTTAAGGCATTTTCTTCAATTTCATCCAACCACATTTTAATTGGTCGTTTTTCGGATGATATAACTTGTTTCATTTTCTTCTTTATTGTATTGTAGGATGCACTATGAATATGCATCCTACAATGATTCTTTATTAGTTTGTAGGTGAAAAGATATCTTTCAATTGGTCAACAATTTGACCACCGCCAGATAAAGATATGGTGTTTATCTTATCGGCAATCTTTTCAACATATTCCATTTCCTTCAACTTGAACAACATTTTATTGTCTTCCATCAATTTAGCGGTGTTTAATAAGCTGCGTGTAGAAGCAGTTTCTTCACGCCTTGTGATGATATTGGCCTGTGCCTTTTTTTGCGCAATTAAAACTTGGTTCATGATTTCACGAACATCGCCTGGTAATATGATATCTCTTACTCCACCATCTATCAAGTCTACACCAAAACTTAATGCTTTTTCTTTGACGGCAGACATCACAAAACTGGTCACTTCTTCCTTGCGCTCAAGAATTTCATCTAAAGTTAATGTGCCCACGTAGGCACGTAAAGCTAACTGAATTGCAACATATAATTGTTTCGTGTAATCCAAGTTCTCTGTTAATGCTTTAATGACATCTACCACCTTGTAGCTGGCAAAGAAACTCATGCGTAAAGCGGCTTTATCCTTAGTCAATAATTCTTGACCTGATACTTCCATTTGTGCTTGGCGCAAATCAGCTTTCATAACGACTATCGGCGTTGCATTATTCCAGAAATAGTATACACCATTATCTAATTCTTTTATTAATGTACCATTTATAAAAAGCAATCCTTTTTCGTATGATTCAACCCGAAAGCTTCTCACGTAGCTATTTAATTCAGGTCGGGTTAATACTGCTTGCTTTACATTATCAATAACATCAGTCTGAGACCTATCAATTTTCTCGAAAGCAAAATTAGTAGCCCCTTTCCAAAAAGCATATCGTCCAGGTGTAAGCACCTCCATAAAAATGCCATTCTCGTATTTTAAGGTTATTTCATCATCCAATACTTCTATTACCTCTAACATATTGGCCAACTCTTCATTCCGCAACAAAATATTTAATTCCATTGAAAATGTGAAAGGTTGTGACATATTGCAAATGCCTACTTTGTCGGTATACCTTACCCAGTATACGCCAGCTTTTAATACTTTAAAAAAATTGCCTTTTCTAAATACTAAGGCTACTTTACCCTCGTTTATCCTTACTCGTTTCATCTGTTCAATATTTATTCTCATTTGTCAGATGGAACTCACGATGAATTTTATTTATGCTTAGTGGGAAGTTTAGCATACTAAAATTCATGTTCGTTTCACCTTAAGGTATATTTAGTTTGTTTTTAATTCATTTAAAATGAAAGCAGAACGACAAAACCATCTTTGCTAACGGGAATAAAGGTAGATCTACTTTAGATAAATTAGTTTTTCTGTTGATTGATATTCAAGACGAATATTCTCATCAATAGAGGAAGTAATTAACCTTAGCAATTCTAACACCGGATTCTCAGGTTATGCAAAGATTGTCATCATTCGAAAATGATAACTGGTCCATAGTCATTCTACTTTCATGTAACCGTTAATCAGAGGTGGTTAACCTCAATTCAGGATTCGAACCTGTCGTCATAAGACTCAGCCATGGAGAAATTGCTCTACCGATTGAGCTATACTGGTTATACGCCAGAAGGAGGATTCGAACCTCCAACCCACATCGTGGTGCATGAATCAGTCGGAATACAAGCAGGATATTGATCTTAACCAAGTCAATACTATGAAGCTATACAGAAACTTTCATCTCGTCTTGCAAACTCTCTTCATCATTTCTTAAACTCCTATATCTAGGAGTAATATTTTATTCACATAAAAGTGATATGTATTCAAAGATCGTTTTATCACATTGACGATACAAAGATTAAACACTACTGCGCAGTCTTTTTGCGTAGTAGATATTAATTTTCTATTTTTCTAAAAATTTATGATATGCCTGCTAATAGAAATGCCTTAATTCGCTATACTACAATTGATAAATGTCTGCGAAATAAATATCGGAAATGGACTCTGGAAGATCTGATTGATGCTTGTTCTGATGCACTATATGAATATGAAGGCATAGATAAAGGAGTAAGCAGACGTACTGTTCAAATGGATATTCAAACCATGCGAAGTGAAAAACTAGGATACAATGCACCTATAATTGTCGTTGATAAAAAATACTACGAGTATGAAGATGCTGAGTATTCCATAACACAATTACCTTTATCAGAACAGGACTTAAATAAGCTGGGAGATGCTGTAGAAATTTTAAAGCAGTTTCAGGGATTTAGTCATTTTAAAGAAATGACCGGGCTTATTCAAAAGTTGGAAAACAAAATTCATACAGAACACAGCCAATCGCGACCAATTATTCATATTGATCGAAATGAAAACTTAAAAGGTTTGGAATACCTCAATGGCCTTTATCAAGCGGTCCTCAAAAAACAAGTAATCAAAGTTGAATATCAATCCTTTAAAGCTAAACGTGCCAATCGTATCTACTTCAATCCCTATTTACTTAAAGAATTCAATAACCGTTGGTTTCTGATTGGAAAACAAAAAAAAGGAGATATGATTATGAATTTGGCGTTGGACAGGATACACACCTTTGAAGTACAAGAAAAAATACCGTTTAAGGATGATCCATTCTTTGATCCAACATCTTATTACGAAAACGTCATTGGTGTGACTGTTAATCATGGTCTAATGCCACGGACTATCAAATTGTTTATAAATGCTGAGAACGCACCTTATGTATTAACCAAACCAATACATAATTCGCAACATGTACTAGAGCAAACTCCGAAAGGAATTACTATTTCTATTAAGTTAACTCTTAACTATGAATTGGAGCGTTTGTTATTGGGTTTTGGTCCGGGATTAGAGGTATTATCTCCTCCTTCATTAAGAAAAAGAATTGGTAATTTGGCTAAAATATCTAGTGAACATTACATTGATTAAAATTTATTCTAATATTATTTCTTGCTAAAATAATTCATTTTTATTTTGTTGCAATATTCTTATTTAGAGTTGTTTTGGTTGCATTGGTGCCATGTGTAAATTGCTTGCTTTAAATATGGCATAGAATATTATTTTCAATAAACATTTGTAAAAGTGAAATAATTGCCATTATCTTTGCAACGCATTTCACCTAGGTAATATATACTAAAGAAAGGGAAAGCATTATGTTGGAATTTACTACACATACAAAACAAGCGATCAGGAAAGGCTAGATAATTCCTAGTTTTAAGATACTCCGTCCTGATCCAATCGATCGGGATTTTTTATACCCTTTCGGTTCATAATCATATTCAATTTTTTTGAGTAGATCGATAATTCAGCTTGGTCATTTTTAACTGCCGTTTGAATAGCTGATCTACAAACTGTCTGTAATTAAATGGACTTGTTTTTTTTCGTCAATCATGTTTGGCATGATGAGTTTAATGAATTCTTATTCAGAATTTAAACGGAATGAATAAATACCATCCATATTATGAGACCATATATCGCACCATAATGGGCAATTACAAGTTAAAAGGCAAAGACCTTAAGCAAATAAATTATAAGTCGGACAGAGCAAAAAGTTTAGCAATAGATATTATGCAACAGAACTTTAAACATCTGTCAAAACCAGAAAAACTAAAACTACTTGAGGATGTACTTTTAAATCCGAAAGAATTCATAAGTCATAATGCATTTTCAAAGTTAGCCGAAGAATTTATTGGAAGAACAAGAATAGAAGGCGGTACTGTTTACAACTTAGATGTTGTAGAAAAGTCTTTCAAAATGTATGGAGGTCAACTGATCACACCTGAAACCATTGAACAAATGAAGGTTGCTATGCAACTTCCAATTAGTGTTAGTGGTGCCCTTATGCCTGATGCACATGTGGGTTATGGCTTACCAATTGGGGGCGTATTGGCTACAGAAAACTCAGTAATGCCATATGGTATTGGTTTGGATATCGGGTGTCGTATGTCGTTGAGTATTTACGATGTTCCTGCAGAATTTATTAAACGAAATGGCTATCAAATAAAGACATCACTTAAGGAGAATACGCATTTTGGAATAGGCAAAGTATTTAAGCAGACTGAAGATCATGAAGTGCTGGATAGATCTGAATTTCATGAAACAGCTTTATTAAAACAATTACATGGAAAAGCTAAAATGCAATTAGGAAGTTCAGGGTCGGGAAATCACTTTGTGGAGGTCGGAATTGTTGAGCTCGGCCCAAACAATCGCTTAAAAATACCAGAAGGGAATTACCTTGGCATATTAGCACATTCCGGTTCAAGAGGCTTAGGCGCTGCAATAGCAAGTCATTATACACAAATTGCAATGAAAAAATGCCACCTCCCTAAAAAAGCCAAACATTTAGCCTGGCTCGATTTAGGTAGCGAAGCCGGACAAGAATATTGGCTTTCGATGAATCTTGCCGGTGATTACGCTAAAGCTTGTCATGATGTTATTCATTACAAATTGGCAAAGTCAATGGGTGTAAAAGCAATAGCCAAAATTGAAAATCATCACAATTTTGCATGGAAAGAGATTCATGATGGTAAGGAATTAATTGTACACCGAAAAGGTGCGACTCCGGCAAACAAAGGCCAATTAGGAATTATTCCGGCAAATATGATTGATCCCGGTTATATAGTCACAGGCAATGGAGCTGCGGATTCACTTTTCTCCGCTTCGCATGGGGCAGGAAGAAAAATGAGTCGGAAAAAGGCCAAAGAATCTATTACCGGTAGTGAGCTAAAAAAGAAATTAAAACAAACTGGCGTTACAACTATTGGCGGTACCGTGGACGAAGCACCAATGACCTATAAAAACATAGAAGAGGTCATGCGAAGTCAGAAAGATCTCGTCAATATTGAGGGAAAGTTTTACCCACAAATTGTAAGAATGGATAAATAATAAAGAAATGGAAAAGATTATACAAATAACATCAGGAAGAGGCCCGGCAGAATGCTGCTGGGTGGTGGCACAAATTCTTAAAATCATCATAAAAGAAGCGAGTACCAACAATTTAAATTACACAATTCTTCATCGGGAAGAAGGTATAGAGAGTAGAACCTTGTATTCAGTAACCATTCAGTTAGACGGCACCAATGTTAATAACTTTATTAAACAATGGGCTGGAACCATTCAATGGATTGGTCAAAGCGAATACCGTAAATACAATAAGAGAAAGAATTGGTATGTAGCTATAAACGAGTTGCAGTTCGTGAAGGAAATTATTCAAATAACTGATAGGGATATTGCCTATCAAGCCATTCGTTCCGGAGGGCCCGGTGGTCAACATGTGAATAAAGTTAGTACTGCGATTAGAGCTACTCATATTCCAACAGGCTTGCAAGTGGTTTCATCCGAAAGTAGATCGCAATTACAAAATAAGAAACTGGCCAAAGAACGATTATTCCAACTTTTAAAACTGGAACAAGTCAATCAGAAAAAAGCATTGGTTAAAGAGAACTGGCAAAATCACAATGAAATTGTAAGAGGTAACCCTATCAAAACTTTTGTTGGAAGTGATTTTAAAGTTCAAAAAAATAATAGGAATTACAAATCCAGAAGACTATCCCTTAAAAATGAAGTAAGGGATATTCTTTCGAAAGAATAAATATTAATTATGAGCACATTAGCAGATCAATACTATATAAAAGCACTCGATCAATATCCATTCAACCTGGAAGAAGCTATTGAGAATTTGAATTATGCCTTAAGTCATAACAATGAACATATAGGGGCTAATTACTTAATGGGTAAACTGCATAGGGAACAATTAAATAATTTGCCAAAAGCAGAGCAATATTACTTAACAGCATTAGCCAGCAATCCTGATGATCTAAATGTCTGTATGGATTACATTTTGTTGCTTATTATACTTAAGGAATATGATAAAGCCAAAAAACTCATCATTTACACCAATAAAATTAAAGGGGTTGATTTGGCAAGAACTTACGCTTTTCAAGCCTTGATTCAAGAATATCAACATGACTATGAAAAAGCACTTTTATTATACAAAGAAGCAAGATTGGAAGCATACAATGAGGAGTTTATGAATTATTTAAATAGTGAAATCAAAAGAGTGAAAATGAAAAGAAAGTATGTTAAAAAAACAAATGAGGAAGAAAACGAAAGTCAGAAAACGTCTTCATAATCATAAAACCATTTGCAATTGAATAGTTTTAACTACATTGATATTTAAAACAACAAGTTATGTTATTGTTTCGCACAAAATATAGAGGAGCTCCTAGTTAAGTATTTACAATAACTAGGAACAAATGAAAGATTCAGATTGGGCACTCCATATTCACATTAAGACGAAATATGAACACCGTATCAGAAAAGCTTTTGGTACTGATGAGTATGGAATAGTTGAAATTCCACGTAAAATTGGGAATTGTCAAATATCCAGAATTCACAATTTTCAAAAAATGGGTGGTTGCCCATACTGTTTCCCTCATGGCATTGAATGCACCAATGCAACTGTATTAAAGATGCGTAACCGTAACTGGAAACGCTACCGTAAAAGACAATGGAAGTAGAATTTAAGGCATCTAGTTTAGGTGCCTGCTTTTTTACATCTTTGCTATTGCTTCAATCTGCTCAATTATATAATCAACTCTTTCGTCACCTGCTGAATATGGCAAAGCACATTCAATTCCTTCCGTTAGGCCATCATCTTGAAGTAAGTCCTGGCATTGTTCTTTAAGATATTGCTTAACGTCTGAGCTTGCAGATTTTATATGATCAAGAATATCACAGAGCTGTAAGTTTTCCGAAGCCCTTTTTTTCCTTATAAACACAACCAGTGTCAAGGTTAATTATATTTGAGTTTGACAGAACTATCTTCTCACAATTCTCAACAGATATCGGGGTATGTCCATGAATGATTGATTTTCCTATCAAAACAGGATTGCTGTATTTATTATTGCGACTCCAAAGCATCTGATGCATGTCATTAAATGGATTGATAACATTATCATTCAATCCTGCATGAACAAGTATTATATCATCTTCAATATGATAATACTTCAGTGAGCTAATAAAGTCAATGTACTTAGTACTAATTTCAGTTGGTTCATTAACTCCAAAACTTTGAAGAGTTGTATTACCTCCATTATAATTCCAAGCCACATTCTGCTGAAAGTCTTCCAAGGCATTAAGGAATTGGTTTAGAGTTCCTCAATTTCAATTGGGTAAAAGGCCATAAATATATCTTCTCCAGATAATAAACATTCGAGATAATCTTTAGTCCCACCCATAATCAGTTTTCCAATTTTAACTTCACAGAAGAAAACAATTCGACCTGTTTCGTATTCTTCATCGTATTCTTCAAAAGATAACATCTCATAATCATCATCTGAAGGTATTCTGTTTAACAATTGACTCAACAGTCGCATTAAAACAAGGTTTTCTGCAATGTTAAAAGCATTCATAATTTGCTGTTTTGATATTTCACTGGATTTTATGAATTCCTTTAACCGAACTTCTTCCTGTATCACAGTTAGTTTCTGAGTGATTGCCATTTTACTTTAGCATTAGTTTAGGATAATAAACAAATTTGAGAAAACTTTCTTTATACAGCAAACTAAGCATCATTTTTGCGGAAGGCATAAGGGAAGAGAATTATTCTTACATAATTAAATTACTAAAGAAACAATTAAACCATGCATGTTGAAATAGATTTACTATTTTTGAGCTAACATATTAGAATAAATTATTGCGTCACTGACGCTTCTCTACAGAAAAACGACCAATTTAACTGAGCAGGAGAAGTTAGGAAGTGAACGCACTCTACATGGGTGTGTTCCTTTCGCTTATTTAGTTTGCTCGGGTGCTTGGTCGTACCTTCTGTAACTAGATATAGTGGAGGTTCACACCCACTGTAAGCTTCCCCGAAAACCGGACAGTTTAAAAGTAGATAATTTTCTTTGGCTTGTTAGAAATGACACATGAAAAATCACAAGCTTAAATATTACATATATAGTATATGCAAAAAGTCTCTTTAAACGCAATAATGATGCACAAAATAGAAAAAAATCAACAACGATTAATCCTAAGACAGATATTCTTTAATCAATCCAATTCGCAAGTTATTATCCACGTTGATAATGTAATTTATCAAGGGGAAATAGTTAGCTATGATGAAGAAGAGGACTCTATATCATTAGATCGGGGAAAAGATATTTCAACCTTGTCATTAGATCATATTGATGAATTATACCTTGTCTCTAATACGCACTTGAATCAAGACTGAAAAGAGGTTAGAAAGAAAAAACATGGATAGTAGCATAGAAATATTTAAAACCAACGATAACCAAACCGAAATACAGGTTCAGTTTGAAAACGAAACAGTTTGGTTAAATAGACATCATATGGCCGAACTATTTGGCCGTGATGTTAAAACTATTGGTAAGCATATAAATAATGTATTTAATGAAGGAGAATTAACTCGTGAAGTGGTTGTCGCAAAATTTGCGACTACCACTCGGCACGGTGCTATCAGCGGAAAAACGCAAACTAAGGAAGTCGAGTTTTATAATCTCGACGTAATTATTTCTGTCGGTTATCGTGTAAAATCACAACAAGGCACTCAATTCCGTCAATGGGCTACACAACGACTGAAAGATTATCTCGTAAAAGGATATGCTATAAATGAAAATCGGTTGGCACAAAAACAACAGGAAGTTGAATATTTAAAAACAGGGATTAGAATTATTAATCGTGCCATTGAAGAAGCAACAAATGACGATAGTAAAGAGGTATTTAGGCTTTTTTCGAAAGGCTTAGCTTTGCTTGATGATTACGACCATGAAGAGCTTGATAAAAGAGGTACTACCTTAAAAAGTACTACCTATCCAAGTTTTGGCATGTATATGGAGCTTATAAATAATATGTACTCAGATTTTGAATCGGATGTATTTGCACAACCTAAAGATGATAGCTTTAGAAGTTCGATAGGCCAAATTATGCAAGGTTTTGGTGGTGAAGATTTATATCCTACCATTGAAGAAAAAGCTGCTAACCTTCTCTATTACGTAGTGAAAAACCATTCATTTGTAGATGGTAACAAGCGTATTGCAGCAGCATGTTTTGTTTTCTTTTTAGAACAAAACAACTCTCTTATAAAACCCAACGGTAAGCCACTAATAGATAATAGTACTCTAGCAGCACTAACATTATTTGTTGCCACAAGTAAAACCGAAGAAGCTGATGTTGTAAAGCAATTGGTTATTTCTATACTTAATCGAAATTATTAAGTATAGTCTCACGATACGCAAATAGAATAGTGCACAAACATAGCTAATTGAAGAGGATTATTTTGTATATTTGTACATTATAATGTACATCAAAATATTTGCGTTATGAGAGTAATTAGTTCGGCAGAGCTTCGCGGCAATATGAAGAAATATCTTGATTTAGCAGCAAGCGAACAAATAATTATACAACGAGGGAAGAAAGAAACCTTCGTGCTTCAGAAAAGAGAGTACCTGAAGCCAGATGAAGATTTTAATAGAGCCATTGGTTTGGAAGAGTTCAGAGAGGAAGCAAAAGAACATGTAAAGAAGTTATTCAACCAGAATAAATGAGAATATTATTTCTTCCCGAAACTCTTCAGTACTTTAATGATTTATCTACAATCCTTTATCAAAAGGAATACTTCGGATTTGAAGAGTCCGCTCTTGCTTATGTGGATTCATTATTAGATGATATTAAAGAGTCTTTGCACACAAAGCTAACTAAAAAAGCACCTGAATATTTTAATAAATATGGCAAGGGTATGCAATATGCTACTTTCAAAAAAAATAAAAACACCCACTGGTATGTCTTCTTTAGTATATATGAGAAAGAAGACGAGCTTATTTATCTTGTTCGCTACATCAGTAATAACCATGTAGATTCTCACCATCTATAAAATAAACGGATACCCAAAGTATGAAAGGAGATTCTAAAATGACAAACTTGCAGTTTACCTATCTACTTTAGTTGATAGTACTCAACTTCAAATGAATTTTTCCCATTTAAACTGCAAATCCGTCATTTAAGGAGTATATCATATTTAGTATATGTAAAAAGTCTCATGAAACCCTTATTAGAAGAGACAAACGTGATAATTAATGTTTCAATATTTTTTATTGAGCAATAATCAATCTGATACTTTGCCAAAGAAAGTTTGTACTAACAGGGATGAAAAGTGCTTCTTTTGTACTTTGTGAATGAACAATAAATTAACAAGTTACATGACTCTAGTACTAAAGTACAAAAAAGCACCATCAAAAAAGGACTACTGGTTCATGATTCTCATTGCATCAATTAAATAATCCTTATTTGGTTTTGTATATAGCTCAGTCGTTTTAATATCTGTATGTCCAAGCATTTTACTTACATATTTTAGCGCCACCCCTTTGTGTAAGGTGTTTGTTGCAAAAGAGTGCCTGGCACAATGAAAACTAATGTTATTGGCTTTATCAATTTTACATTTTGCTATTGATTTTCTAAGAGTTTTATTGGTTTTTTGATTGGAGATAACCCTAAATATTGGCTGGTTAGTTTTATATTCATATTGTGGTAAATATGATATTGCTTTCTTAGTTAGAGGTATTACTACATCAACTTTAGTTTTATGCATTTGTTTTTCTACTGTTCTCCAATCATCAATACCTCCATCTTCATTTGAAAGAATTAAATTGGATATAATGTGTTTGGGGGTTAATTGCTTAACATCCATAAATCGCAAACCGGTATAGCAGCTAAATAAGAAATATTGAAGAACATTCTTTTCCCCTTTAGGTATTTTTGATGAGCTGTAATACTTTTCAAGCAACTCTATTTCGTAAGAGGTTAAATACTCTCTTTTACCAGGCACCTTACTTAGCTTAATCTTATTGAAACATTGGTATCTAATAAATCATTTCTAATGGCTTCATTCAATACAGCTTTTATAAAACCGAGGGACTTGGTTATAGTATTCGTTTTATTTTCAAGTATGGTATGCATGTAGTTTTTATAACCTTGTATAAAATCAAGATTATTAACCTCTGCTAATGATAGGTTCTTTATTCTAGTATGGTTATTAAGTTTCGTAAGTTGACTTTTGTATGTTCGTCTGGTGTTTGCAGACAACTCCTCATGATTTTTAATGTATGAAAGCGCAAATGCGTAAAAATTATCTTTAGAGAAATTGCCACGAAACTTATTTGTAAATTCTAAAAATGTTGGAGGCTTGTTAAAACGGGTGAAGTCATTGAGAATTGCTTTTGCCCTTGTTTTGGCATCTGATATTATCAAATTAATGATAGCGCTGTTTTCAACTGTAGATCTAACTTCTTGCTTCTCTTTTAACCAGTTTTCTTCTTTGCAATAAACTTTCAAAGAAAAATATCTTGATTGACGGTTAATTGTTAGTCTGAGATGAATTGGGTGTGAGCCATCTTGCCTTGAATAGGATTTTCTCAACCTTAATTCTGTTCTTGCTTTCATTATATTTCCATTTTGTGTACAAACAATTGTCAAACAAATCTGGAAATAAGTTGAGATATAGACTATCAAGAAGCTTAATGGAATTAGTCTAAATAACTGAAAGTGAAATAATTTGAAGTTTTTAGTTTCAATTTATTTCACTTTCTGGTGGAGCTGCGGGGGATCGAACCCCGGTCCAGACAAGGAAGCTATATGCTTTCTACATGCTTAGCTTTGACTTAATTTTCGAATAATAGCTGGATCAAAGCCACCGACTATTACCTTATCCTCTTTATTTCGGAAAAAGCCCAAGGTTTACCTTTTCCTAGTCTCGATTTTGCTAGCATCTCTAGTACGAACCGCCTCAAAACAGTAGCATTCGTGAGATGTCTTGTTTCAACACCTAGTGAAGAAATTAAGCTAATCTACTATAATTCGATTAAGCTGCAAGAGCGTAATTATTTTCGCCAATTAAAAAGGTTGAGATCCGGGTTTTACGAGTCAGCATCACGACACTCGACATGCTTACACACCACTTTGCCAAGCTGTCAAATCCACGTCAGCCCCATTGTGTGCGGCAAAGATAATAAAAACCTACAAAATGCAGTATACAATATCAATTCAGAAGAAAGGAATCCTACTATTCTAGTTTATAAAGATTTTAATCCAGCAATTGTTTCCATTGGGTTTGCCGACTTAAAGATATAACTACCAGCCACCAACACATCTGCACCTTGATCGATCAATTGTTTGGCATTGCTATTATCAACACCTCCGTCCACTTCAATCAATGCCCTACTATTCTTTTTAAGTATCAACTCTTTTAATTGAGCCACTTTTGAATAGGTGTTCTGAATGTACTTTTGTCCACCAAAACCAGGATTAACCGACATTAATAATACTAAATCCAAATCAGCAACAATATCTTCGAGCAAAGCAACAGGCGTATGCGGATTTAGCGTTACACCGGCTTTCATACCCGACGCATGAATGGATTGAACCGTACGATGCAAGTGATTACAAGCTTCGTAATGCACATTATATATATCTGCACCAGCCTTTTGAAAAGCTTCGATGTAGCGATCTGGATCAGTAATCATCAAATGCACATCAAAAGGTTTCTTTGCCAATGGTTTTATCGATTCAAGAATAGGAATACCAAAAGAAATATTAGGCACAAATACGCCATCCATAATATCGAG
The DNA here is from genome assembly GCA_025499625.1 of Carboxylicivirga fragile. GTDB lineage: Bacteria > Bacteroidota > Bacteroidia > Bacteroidales > Marinilabiliaceae > Carboxylicivirga > Carboxylicivirga fragile. The sequence continues at coordinate 18,406 of JAFMVD010000013.1, forward strand.
GTGAAACCAATCCGCTTCACTTTGGTTTATCATTTCGACATCTTTCTTCAGATTACTAAAATCTGCAGCTAAAAGAGATGGAGCAATTAAATGTTTCATTATACCTATTTTCTTTAGTTAAGGCACAAAAGTACAATACCCTATCCAATCAAAAAATGACTTTTATGATTTTGTATAAAAACAATTGGAAATTAACTCAGAATTTAGCCTAAGAACGAACGCAATATTTTACTATGATACGTTGTTTTTAAACGCTTGATGGCTTTTTCCTTAATTTGACGTACACGCTCGCGCGTTAGGTTAAACAACTTCCCAATTTCTTCAAGCGAATATGGCGGTTCACCATTCAATCCATAATACAGTTTAAGAATATCAGCTTCGCGTGTTGCTAAAGTAGCCAATGAGCGATCAATCTCTTTACGCAGTGAATCGTCTAACAAATTTGTATCTGGGCTAATATAGTCGGTAGGTAACAACACATCGTACAAAGTATTGTCTTCGTCTTTCTTTAATGGTGCGTCCATCGAAATATGACGTGATGAAACCTTAAGTGCTTCTTTCACTTCCTTAGGTGCAATCTCCAATACCTTAGCAATTTCATCAGCGGTTGGTTCGCGCTGGAAATCCTGCTCCAAGCGGGCAAAAGTATTATTCACCTTATTAATCGAACCTATTTTATTCAGGGGTAAACGAACAATGCGAGCCTGTTCGGCCAAAGCCTGTAATATCGATTGACGTATCCACCACACCGCATAACTAATAAACTTAAAACCACGTGTTTCATCAAAACGCTGAGCCGCTTTAATCAATCCTAAATTCCCCTCATTAATCAAATCAGGCAAACTAAGACCTTGGTTTTGATATTGCTTTGAAACAGAAACTACAAAACGCAGATTGGCATTAATTAGTAATTCCAATGCCCTATTATCGCCCGACCTTATTTTTTTAGCCAAACTGACTTCCTCTTCTGCAGAAATAAGTTTTACTTTACCTATTTCATGTAAATACTTATCCAAAGAAGGCGTCTCTCGATTGGTTACCTGTTTTGTAATTTTTAATTGTCTCATAGCTCTCAATAACGGTGGTAGTGTATGGTGTTTGCTCTGGTAACTTATCTAACACTCTGGGTGTGTTTTTGTTTAAGTCCATTTTAAAGATGCACAAAATATTACGTAACTCAAAATCCAACTTCAGTAAAGTTCAATTTATTTATATTAAAATCAGCACATATGCTTTGATTCAAACTAAAGATTACATAAATTTGCCTCAAACGCAAAGTTGATGCCTGTCAGGTATTCAATTCTTATAATAACTTTCAATATTTCAGTAATCAGATTTTTATTGGATTTCCGAGATAAATAGTGATCTATTAAATTATGTATGACATTTTAGAGCTTAATAAAAAGCTACTCACCGACCTGCGACAAATCGCAAAAGATCTTAATGTAAAACGTGTGGAATCATTCAAGAAACAAGACCTTATTTATAAGATCCTTGATGAACAAGCCATACAAGTGAGTGCCGATAAAAAGGCACCTAAAAAAGACAAATCTGCTGATAAGAAACCTCGCAATAAGCGACCACGTGCGCCAAAAACAGAAGAAGGACTAGTGGCATCTTCGGTTTCTTCAAAAGTAGCAGAGGCAGCAAATGCCATAAAGCCAGAAAAGAAGGCTGAACCTAAAAAACAAGAACCCCAAAAAGCCGAAGCTAAAAAGGTTGAACCAAAAAAGGCTGAGCCTATAGAAGCTGAAGAAGACAAACCTAAAGAAGCAGTAAAAGTTATTAAACCTAAGCGAGAGCCGCTTGCTAAAAAAGAACCGATCGCTAAAGAGGAAGAAACAGCTGAAGCTTCTGAAGAAAATAAAACTGAACCGATTGCGATAAAGAATAAAGAGACTGAAAGACCAGCTCAACAGAAAGAATTCAAACGCCGTGATGATCGTCGCGATAACAGAGGCGATCGCCAACAGCGTGATAACAGACCACATCAAGATAGAAACAAGGACAACAATCGTCGTACCTTTGAGCGTAAAGAAGAAAACAAACAATATGAGTTTGAAGGGATCATTTCAGCCTCAGGTGTATTAGAGATAATGCCTGATGGTTATGGTTTCCTTCGTTCATCGGATTACAACTACCTTAACTCCCCTGATGATATTTATGTATCGCAATCGCAAATCAAATTATTTGGATTAAAAACAGGTGATACTGTATTAGGATCTATTCGTCCACCAAAAGAAGGTGAAAAATATTTCCCACTTATTAAGGTTGAAGAAATCAATGGCCGCTCACCAGCTATTGTTCGTGACCGTGTACCATTCGATCATTTAACACCAATTTTCCCTAACGAGAAGTTTAACTTAACAGATGGTTCTAAGGCCAATCTATCAACACGTGTTGTAGATTTGTTCTCGCCGATTGGTAAGGGACAACGTGGTTTAATTGTAGCTCAACCTAAAACGGGTAAAACGGTATTATTGAAGGATATCGCCAACGCTATCGCTTCAAATCATCCTGAGGTTTACATGATCATCTTGTTAATTGATGAACGTCCTGAGGAGGTGACTGATATGGCACGTAGCGTAAATGCTGAAGTTGTTTCATCTACTTTTGATGAGCCTGCCGATCGCCATGTGAAAGTAGCTAACATTGTTTTGGAGAAAGCAAAACGTATGGTAGAATGTGGACACGATGTAGTGGTTCTTTTAGATTCTATTACACGTTTGGCCAGAGCTTACAATACTGTTTCACCAGCATCGGGTAAAGTTTTATCGGGTGGTGTTGATGCCAATGCATTACATCGTCCAAAACGCTTCTTTGGTGCTGCTCGTAACATCGAAGGTGGTGGTTCTCTGTCTATTATTGCTACAGCTCTTACCGAGACTGGCTCGAAAATGGATGAAGTTATCTTTGAAGAATTTAAAGGTACTGGTAACATGGAACTTCAGTTGGATCGTCGTTTATCAAACAAGCGCATTTACCCTTCTGTAGATGTTACCTTATCAAGTACGCGTCGTGAAGATCTTCTGATTGATCCGGATTTCTTGAACCGCACATGGATTTTAAGAAACTACCTATCGGATATGAATGCTGTGGAAGCGATGGATTTTATGCGCGATCGTATGCGTAAGACAAAATCAAACGAAGAGTTTCTTATATCGATGAACGATAACTAAATAAGACATAATTTCACATTTAAAGGCCATCTATTAACGTAGATGGCCTTTTTTATTTTTATTAATTTTAAATAGCAGTATAAATTTAAAATTGTAATGTCAAGATTGCAATTATTTCATAAATGATTTTAGATTTGTGATTCAAATACTCATGATGCAATCATTTTTTCAGACACATAAATACCTTCTAAAGCACCTTGAAGCTCCAGTTCGTCGAGAATTATTAAATCAGATCGACTGGAATCATCGGCTAATAGGTATCAAAGGAGCACGTGGAGTTGGAAAAACAACATTCCTGCTAGACTATGCCAAATCTGCTTTTGGATTTGATAAGAGTTGCCTGTATGTCAATCTGAACAATCTGATTTTCACTGAACGAACCATCGTTTCCTTTGCGGATGAATTTCGCAAAAAAGGTGGTAAAACATTGATTCTTGATCAAGTATACAAATATCCACATTGGTCAACCGAGCTAAGGTATTGTTACGATCATTTTCAGGATTTAAAAATTGTTTTCAGTGGCTCAGCTGTGATGCGTCTGCAAGATGAAAAATCCAACCTAAAAGGATGCGTACAAGTATATAACCTCGAAGGTTTTTCATTTCGCGAATACCTCAATCTTGAGTCAAAAAATTCTTTCCAATCCTACTCATTGGATGAGGTACTAAATAACCATGTAGAAATTTGTAAGGAAATAACGCAAAAGGTACGTCCCCTAGCCTATTTCAACAACTATCTCGAGCACGGTTATTACCCATTCTTCCTCGAAAAAAGAAACTATTCAGAGAATGTTCTTAAGAACATTAACCTCATATTAGAAATAGATATTAGTTATCTTGAGCAAATTGAATTGAAGTATTTACCCAAATTACGTAAATTGCTCTATTCAATTGCAAAACAAGCTCCGTTTCAACCAAACGTAAGCCGCCTTAGCCAAGAGATTGAAACCTCCAGGGCAACGGTAATGAATTACTTGAATTATCTGAAAAACGGTCGTTTGATTAACCTTTTGTTCGAAGACAGTGAATCGGCTAAAAAACCATCATTGGTCTATATGCAAAACCCGAACCTATTAAATTCGGTGATGCACGGCGAAGTTGGACAATCAAACATGTATCGAACATTCTTTTATAATCAGGTAGCCAATAAGTGCAAAGTTGATTTAAGTGAAAAAGCAGATTTTCTTGTCAACCATAATTTGGACTTTTTAATTGGAGAAGGTGCCAAGGATAACGATAAACAATCAGATGCCTATTTTGCACATGACATGCTTGAAGTGGGCAGCAATAAAGAAATTCCGTTGTGGCTATTCGGATTTCTATATTAATCAAATTTTGATCAATAGACGATTAGCAATTAGACTAATAGAAGTAACGAAGAATAATATAAAGTTAAATGTATGAGAAGTTAGGTAAATAATTATTAAAAGTAAGCTAATTAAAGCCTTACAGTCTAATAGTCTATTATCTAACCATCTAAAATAATAACCAATTAATTATTAGGAGTATAAAAATGGCTAAAGAAAAAAAGTTTATTACCTGTGATGGTAATCATGCCGCTGCTCATATTGCATATATGTTTAGTGAGGTAGCTGCTATTTACCCGATTACGCCATCTTCTAACATGGCGGAAAATGTGGACGAATGGGCTGCTGCCGGTAGGAAGAATATTTTTGGCGAAACTGTTAAAGTTGAAGAAATGCAATCAGAAGCTGGTGCTGCTGGTGCTGTGCACGGCTCATTGCAAGCTGGTGCCTTAACTTCAACATTTACTGCTTCTCAGGGATTATTATTAATGATTCCTAACATGTACAAAATTGCTGGTGAGTTGTTACCTTGTGTATTCCACGTGAGTGCACGTAGTTTGGCAGCACAAGCATTGTCAATTTTCGGCGACCACTCTGATGTTATGTCTACACGTCAGTCAGGTTTTGCTATGTTGGCTACAGGAAGCGTTCAGGAAGTGATGGATTTAGCAGGTGTGGCTCACTTGACATCTATCAAAACCCGTATTCCGTTCTTACATTTCTTCGATGGATTCCGTACTTCTCACGAGATTCAGAAAATAGAAGTTATGGATCAGGAAGATCTTGCTGGTTTGGTTGATCAGGATGCGCTTCAAGCGTTCCGCGACAACTCATTGAATCCAGAACACCCGGTAACACGTGGTACTGCTCAAAACCCTGATGTTTATTTCCAGGCTCGTGAGGCTGCTAATCCATTTTACGCTGCGGTACCTGATATGGTAGCTGAGTATATGGATGAAGTAAGTAAAATCACTGGTCGCAAATACCGTCCATTCGATTACTACGGAGCTGAAGATGCTGAAAACATTGTTATTGCAATGGGTTCTATTACCGATACAATCAAAGAGGTAATTGATGACTTGACTGCCAAAGGCGAAAAAGTAGGCTTAATTGCTGTACACTTGTATCGTCCATTCTCAGCTAAATATTTCTTCGAAGCATTCCCTAAGTCTGTTAAGAAAATTGCAGTTCTTGACCGTACTAAAGAGCCGGGAGCTAACGGAGATCCTTTGTATTTAGATGTACGTGATTTATTCTACGGAAAAGAAAATGCGCCTGTCGTAGTTGGTGGTCGTTATGGTTTATCTTCTAAGGATACTACTCCAGCTATGATGTTGAGTGTATTCGAAAACCTTAAAATGAATGAGCCAAAGAATCAGTTTACAGTAGGTATTGTTGATGATGTTACATTCTCATCTCTTCCATTGTTACCTGAATTCTCTTTAGGTGATGAAAGTACTTTCGAAGGTAAATTCTATGGTTTAGGTTCTGATGGTACTGTAGGTGCTAACAAGAACTCTATTAAAATTATTGGTGACAATACCGACAAATATGCTCAGGCTTACTTTGCATACGATTCTAAGAAATCGGGTGGTATTACTATTTCTCACCTTCGTTTTGGTGATACGCCAATCCGTTCGCCATATTTGGTAAATACACCAGACTTTGTTGCTTGTCACGTTCCTGCCTACTTGCAGATGTATGACATGTTGAAAGGTCTTAAAGATGGTGGTACATTCCTATTGAACTGTTCTTGGTCAGAAGCTGAATTAGAGCAGCACCTTCCAGCTTATGTGAAGCGCTACATTGCTGATCACAAAATTAAATTCTACACAATTGATGCAACTCACTTAGCTAAAGAAATTGGTTTGGGTAACCGTACCAATACAATTATGCAGAGTGCATTCTTTAAGATCGCTGAGGTAATACCTTATTCTGAAGCTGTAGATCACATGAAGAAAGCAATTGTTAAGACTTTCGGAATGAAAGGCGAAGGCATTGTTAATATGAACTTCGAGGCTGTTGATAAAGGTGGTGATGTAAATGCAATCGCTATACCTGCGTCATGGGCTAACGAAGCAGCTGAAGTTGTTTTCCCATCAAATGAGAAAGCTCCTCAGTTCATTAAAGATTTCGTATTCCCTGTGAATGCTCAAAAAGGTGATGATTTACCAGTGAGTATTTTCAACGGTCGCCAGGATGGTACGCTACCTGCTGGTACAACAGCATATGAAAAACGTGGTATTGCAGTAGATATTCCAGAATGGCAAATCGACAACTGTATTCAGTGTAACCAGTGTGCTTATGTTTGTCCGCATGCTGCTATCCGTCCATACTTATTAGATGAAAAAGAATTAGCTGGTGCTCCTGAAGGAACAGAAGGTAAGAAAGCTAATGGTAAAGGATTTGATGGCTTACAGTATCGTATCCAGGTAAGTGCATTAGATTGTACTGGTTGTGGTAACTGTGCTGATGTTTGTCCATCGAAGAACAAAGCTTTATTAATGAAGCCTCTTGAGTCTCAAATGGCTGAAAAAGAGCGTTGGGATTACATGGTAGAAAAAGTTTCTATCAAAGACAGCATCATGGCTAAGGACATGAATGTGAAAGCATCTCAGTTTGCTCAACCATTATTCGAATTCTCGGGTGCTTGTGCTGGTTGTGGTGAAACACCTTACATTAAGTTAATCACTCAGTTATTTGGTGATCGCATGATGGTAGCAAATGCTACTGGTTGTTCATCAATTTATGGTGGCTCTGCTCCTGCAACACCATATTGCGCTAATAAAGAAGGTAAAGGTCCAGCTTGGGCTAACTCTTTATTCGAAGACAATGCCGAGTTTGGTTTAGGTATGGCTACTGGTGCTAATAAACTTCGCGAGCGTGTTGAGAACTTTATCACAGGTTCAATCAACGAAGTAAATGCTGAAACAAAAGCTGCTTTCGAAAAATGGATTGAAACTAAAGATAATGGTAACGCAAATACGCCAGCATCCAAAGCAGTAATTGCTGCTCTTGCTAACGAAAAGCATGCTGTTGCTAAAGATCTATTAGCGCTTAAAGATTATATCTCTAAGAAATCATTCTGGATCTTTGGTGGTGACGGATGGGCTTATGACATCGGTTATGGTGGTCTTGATCACGTAATTGCATCTGGACAAGACGTAAACATCTTAGTAATGGATACTGAAGTTTACTCAAACACAGGTGGTCAGTCATCTAAGTCAACTCCGGTTGGTGCTGTTGCTAAGTTTGCTGCTTCGGGTAAGCGAATCCGTAAGAAAGACCTTGGCTTAATGGCTACCACTTATGGTTATGTTTATGTTGCTCAAGTTTCAATGGGTGCTAATCAAGCTCAGTACTTCAAAGCTCTTAAAGAAGCAGAAGCATATCCTGGACCATCATTAATCATTGCTTATTCTCCTTGTATTGCTCACGGTTTGAAAACTGGTATGGGTACTACTCAAGCGGAAGGAAAAGCAGCTGTTGAGTCAGGTTACTGGCACTTGTATCGTTACAATCCAATGAATGAAGAAGAAGGTAAGAATCCATTTACTTTGGACTCTAAACCGCCGCAATGGGATAAATTCCAAAGCTTCTTGATGAATGAGGTTCGTTACACGGCTCTTGCTAAATCATTCCCAGAGGATGCAAAAGTATTATTTGCTGAATCAGAGAAAAATGCAAAATGGCGTTATAGCTCATACAAGCGTTTGTCTGAACTAGAATATGAAGTGATTGACTAATCACATTCACATCGAAAATAGTAAAAAGCCGTTCCATTTTTGGAGCGGCTTTTTTCGTTCACAAACAAGCCAATAACCCCGAACATATTGTGAAGTTACCATAGTAACTTGGATCAAATACCTAAAGCAATTCATGCTTGTACCACTTATTGTACAATTAAAATATAATTACTATTTTTGTACCAACATTTAATTAGGTAGATCATGGAAATAGCGACTTACTCAAATTTTAGACAAAACTTAAAAAGCTATCTGGATTCAATCCTGCAAACCCACGCGCCATTATTTGTAAAGCGTGCCAGAGGAGAAGATGTTGTGGTTATGTCAAAAGCTGATTATGAAGGGATGCAAGAAACTATTTATTTACTTTCGAGTCCTCGAAATGCTGAAAGAATAGAAAAGGCTCTGAGTGAATATAATGACAAAAAAGGCGAAGCAAAGCAATTAATTGATTAATGGAAATTAACTTTATGTCCCAGGCATGGGAGGATTATTTACACTGGCAAAACACTGACAAAAAAACGCTTCAACAAATAAATAAACTGATTCGGCAATGTCAGCGAACGCCTTATGAAGGTATAGGGAAGCCTGAATCCCTTAAAGGAAATTTATCCGGATGGTGGTCACGACGAATTAACCATAAGGACAGAATTATATACCGGGTTGAGGAAGATACATTGTATATCTTACAATGCCGTTACCACTACTAAATATTTCACATTGATTTTAATATAGCCGTTCCATTTTTGGAGCGGCTTTTTTCGTACTATAGCTTGAAATAGCGACAGTATTTTCCGAACTTGAGGTATAGCATTTTGCAAAGTATCAAAACCATTTGCTAAAGCAGTTTGTTTATTAGTGTAAGAAAACAATAAACCCCTTTAATATTACCTTTTGTTATGGATTTAAAAACCACGTACATGGGGATTGAATTAAAAAATCCCATCATTATTGGAGCCAGTAATTTAGTATTGGACATTGAAATGGCCAAAAAATTAGAAGATGCTGGTGCAGCTGCGATTGTCTATAAATCGCTATTTGAAGAGCAACTTCATTTAGAAGCTGCAGAATTAGAAGAAGAGTTGCACGAATACGATGAGCGAAATGCCGAAATGACATCCTTATTTCCAGAAGTTAAACATTCTGGACCTCGTGCGCATCTGATTGCTTTAAAGAAACTAAAGGACAGTGTTTCAATTCCGGTTATTGCAAGCCTTAATTGCTTGTATGACGTTAGCTGGGTTGATTATGCTAAGAACATTGAGCAAACAGGTGTTGATGCCTTAGAATTAAATTTCTATTCAACCATCTCAGATGTTGACAAATCTTCGCAACAAGTAGAAGATGCTCGTATCGAAATCCTTAAGAAAGTGAAAGCTGCAGTTAAGATTCCGGTAAGTGTAAAATTAAGCCCATTCTATACCAACATGATGAATGTTGTATATCGAATGGATAAAAATGGCGCGGATTCATTTGTATTGTTTAATCGTTTATTCCAACCTGAGATTGATACGGAAGAAGAAGAGCTAAAAGTACCTTATAACTTGAGTCATAAAGGTGATAATCGATTGGCCTTACGTTTTGCAGGTTTATTGTCAGGCAATATTGATGCAAGCATTTGTAGCAATACAGGCATCATGGATGGTGACGATTTAATCACCATGTTATTAGCTGGAGCTGATACCGTACAAGTTGTCAGTACTGTGTACAAAAATGGTGTTATTCAAGTAACACGTATGCTAGAAGAATTATCTACATGGATGAAGAAAAAAGGCTACGATAAAATTGATGATTTCAGAGGAAAGTTAGCTAAAAAGAATGTCTCAGATCCTCATGCCTACAAACGAGCTCAATACGTTGATTATTTAATGAAGTCCAAAGAATATTTGAAGAAATATCCTGTGAATTAAATTCCAAATAGCAATTAGATATACATTTAAAAGTGTCAGTAATTTTACTGACACTTTTTTTATGCCTTCACATATTTGCTTATAGTCTGGAACTCAAAACGTGTATTTTATTATTTATTAACTCTTTTAGCACATTCAATTAACTGGTGATTTTCCCAAATTTTTTGTTTATTTGTAGTGCTTTTGAAAAAATGCATTGAAAGCCATTGAAATCAAATAAACTACATTTTTATATAAATTCATAATAATCTAAGTATGAGCAATAAACGCGTTTATACCTTTGGTAACGGACAAGCCGAAGGTAAAGCTGATATGAAAAATCTACTAGGTGGTAAAGGTGCCAACCTAGCTGAAATGAACCTTATTGGAGTACCAGTTCCTGCTGGTTTCACAATCACAACTGAAGTATGTACTGAGTATAATGCAAAAGGTCGTGACGTAGTAGTTGAACTAATGAAAGCTGAAGTAGAAGCAGGTGTTGCAGCTACTGAAAAGGTAATGAATGCTAAATTTGGTTCAACAGGTGATGCTTTCCCATTATTATTGTCAGTTCGTTCAGGTGCTCGTGCGTCTATGCCAGGTATGATGAATACTGTACTTAACTTGGGTATGAACGATGATGCTGTAAAAATTATTGCTGAAAAATCAGGTAACGAAAAATTTGCCTACGATTCATACCGTCGTTTCATTCACATGTATGGTGATGTTGTAATGGGTGTTGAGGCCGAAGAAGGTCAGCACAATCCATTCGAAGTAGTTTTAGATGAATTAAAAGAAGCTAAAGGATATAAAGTAGATACAGAATTAACTGTTGAAGACCTTAAGGTGCTTGTTGAAGGTTACAAAGCAGTTGTTAGAAAACATGCTGGTGTTGACTTTCCAACAAACCCTTGGGATCAGTTATGGGGTGCTGTATGTGCCGTATTCGATTCATGGAATACTGAGCGTGCTATTCTTTACCGTCGTATGGAAAACATACCGGGCGAGTGGGGAACTGCTGTAAACGTTCAAGCTATGGTATATGGTAACATGGGTGAGACATCTGCTACAGGTGTATGTTTTTCACGTGATGCTGCTACTGGCGAAGACCAATTCAATGGTGAGTACCTTATCAATGCACAGGGTGAAGACGTTGTTGCAGGTGTTCGCACGCCACTTGAGATTACAAAAATCGGTTCACAGCGTTGGGCTGAGCGTAATGGTACTTCTGAAGAAGATCGTAAAGCTAACTTCCTTTCAATGGAAGAAGCAATGCCTGAGTTATATGCTGAATTAAATGAGACTCAACAGAAGTTAGAGGATCATTATAGCGATATGCAAGATATGGAGTTTACTGTTCAAGACAATAAACTTTGGATGTTGCAAACTCGTTCAGGTAAACGTACTGGAGCTGCCATGGTTAAGATGGCTGTAGATATGTTGGCTGAAGGTATGATTGATGAAAAAACAGCTATTCTTCGTCAAGAGCCAAACAAATTAGACGAATTATTACACCCTGTATTTGACGGTGCTGCTATCGCTGCTGCAAAAGAACTTTCAAAAGGTCTTCCGGCTTCTCCGGGTGCTGCTACTGGTCAAATCGTTTTCTCAGCAACTGCTGCTGAAGAGTGGGCTGCTGAGGGTAAAAAAGTAATCTTAGTACGTCGCGAAACGTCTCCAGAAGATTTGAAAGGCATGTACGCTGCTGAAGGTATCTTAACTGAGCGCGGTGGTATGACTTCTCACGCTGCTGTAGTTGCACGTGGAATGGGTAAATGTTGTATTTCTTCTGCTGCTAACTTATTAGTAAGTGCATCTTCAATGACCATTAATGGCGTTGAATACAAAGAAGGTGACTTTATATCATTGAACGGTTCAACTGGTATCGTTTACGAAGGCAAAGTAGCTACAATCACTCCTTCTTTAGATGGTGACTTCGGTAAGTTGATGGACATGGCTGAGAGAAACACACGCATGTATGTTCGCACAAATGCTGATACACCTGCTGACGCAAAAGCTGCACGTGAGTTTGGTGCTAAAGGTATTGGTCTTTGTCGTACCGAGCACATGTTCTTCGAAGGAGACAAGATCTGGAAGATGCGTGAGATGATTCTTGCTGAAGATGTTGAAGGACGTAAGGCTGCTTTAGCTAAATTATTGCCTGTTCAGCGCGAAGATTTCTCTGGTATCCTTGAAGCTATGGACGGATTTGGCGTTACTATTCGTCTACTGGATCCACCATTGCACGAATTTACACCTAACGATGAAGCGTCTCAAATTGAAATGGCTGAAAAATTAGGTATTGATGTAGCTATCGTTAAAGCTAAAGTTGAATCTTTACACGAATTCAACCCAATGCTAGGACATAGAGGTTGTCGTTTAGGTAATACTTATCCTGAGATTACTGAGATGCAAGCTCGTGCTATCATCGAAGCTGCTTGTGATCTAAAAGCTAAAGGATTAGATCCTAAGCCAGAGATTATGGTTCCATTAATTGGTACGATGAAAGAATTCACAATGCAGGAAGATATCATCCGCAGCACTGCTGCTGCTGTATTTGCTGAAAAAGGTGTTGAAGTTGACTTCCTAGTAGGAACAATGATTGAGATCCCTCGTGCTGCATTAACTGCTGATGAGATTGCTAAACATGCTGAATTCTTCTCATTCGGAACGAATGACTTAACTCAAATGGGCTTTGGATACTCTCGTGATGATGCAGGTAAATTCTTACCTATCTACATCGAAAAAGGTATCTTGAAGCACGATCCTTTCCAGGTTCTTGACCAAGAAGGTATCGGACAATTAGTTCGTATGGGTTGTGAAAAAGGTAAATCAACTCGTCCTGATATCAAATTAGGTATCTGTGGTGAGCATGGTGGAGAACCTTCATCTGTTGAGTTCTGTAACTCTGTTGGTATGGATTACGTTTCTTGTTCTCCTTTCCGTGTGCCTATCGCACGTTTAGCTGCTGCACAAGCAAACCTTCGTTAAGAATTAAAACGAAACTATATATCAAAAGCGCTTCCATTTGGGAGCGCTTTTTTTTAATAAGGATCGCATCTTTCATTCAAGAATCGTAATAAAGATGCGATCCTTATATCATACATATCTGTGGTGAGCGACATGTACAAGATGGGCGAGTCTTCATCAGTTGAGTTCTGTAACTCTGTAGGTATGGATTATGTTTCTTGTTCTCCTTTCCGTGTGCCTATCGCACGTTTAGCTGCTGCTCAAGCAAACCTTCGTTAATAATTAAAACGAAACTATATATCAAAAGCGCTTCCACCATTTGGGAGCGCTTTTTTTATACCCATTAAGGAGCGGCTCTCTTATTCTCAGATGCAAATAAAGAGCCGCTCCTTATATCACTATCAGAAAGAGCCGCTCCTTGAAACAAAAAAAGAGCTGCTCTAACGAACAGCTCTTTTTCTCCTTTCCCCAAAGGATGTCTCCCTATTTATTAAATGTAAATTCGTAATCGCCTATTTTACCTTTTGAAGTCTCATAATCTAATTCAATGTCACTCAACCCATCAATGGCAAACGTAATCTTTCCAGCTAAAATATCGCGAGGATACATAACAAAGTGTAATGGTTCTGTAATGGTTAGTGAATAAACAATACCCTTTGAACTAACACCATTTTGCGTACCATCCAATTTATACTCATCATCCCAAATATTTATTGGTGTATCATCTCCAGCAATCCACGTACGAGATGAGTTTTGAGTATACGAGATAACGCCACCGGGTGGAGTTGTAATTTTACCATCTTTAATCTCTACATTGTACTTTAATCCTAAACCTTCAACCATCCCCATATTAGTAGCCACATTTGTTCCTTCTACTTTATGATCATTCTGATAAAAATTCTCATAAGTCGTGGTATGTACACTTCCTGATTCACGGTACCATGCAGTTGAAACAGTTTTAATCTTACCACTTCTTACAATGCCATCTTTACCGGTTATTCCATCTCCAAAATCCAAAGTAATAGTTTTTGGCCAAGTGTTATCCATAGGTTCAACAGTAATTGAAGGACCTTCCTGCCCTGCTTTTAAAGCATATGTTCCGGCAATTACATCTTCAGCATTTATAACACCATCATCACTTGCATTTGATGCATCCTGAAACTGTTTATTAACTACGGTATATTCCTGTAAAGCTTCTGCTGCTTCAAGTGCCGAAGCTGTTTTTTCAAGTTCCTCTTTCAACTCACAACTACTAAAAGTAACTATCGCTACTAATACTAAACTCCAACTTAACTTCTTCATCATGTTATTTGTGTGTTTTTAATTATTCAATACCCATACTTACGCAACATTCTTAAATTAGTTTCCTTAAGATAATTCAATACAAAAATAAAGCACTCCAACACCTTATAACATCTAGCCTTTAACAATTCATCAAGGCATGCGTTAATTACAAACATATAGTTCAGAAAATAAATCGACTAAACACACGTTATTACATTAATAACACCCTTTATAATGAAAAAATTAAGTCACGTAATTGTACTTGCATTTCTGCTTGCTGCCTTTATATCTCCTATTTCGGCAAAAGACAAGAATAAACCCTCATTACTCGTGGGTTTTTATGGAGGAATGAGTTTCTCACAAGCACGAAGTAGCGAAGGGCATCAGGTACTGGAATATTTAGGTTCCACCCCAAATTTTACAAATAAATCATACGATGCTATGTTCAGCAATTTGGGACATCAGTTTGGCTTTGTAATGTTCTATCCCGCTATGGGGAATCTACATGTAGGTTTGCTTCCTAACTATTCAAGTTATTCATATGGCTATCACAACGAACAAGAGTGGCTCGATAATAATGGGGCATCTTTGGCCGTTATCCATAATCACCAACAGAAATTAAGGTATTTGGAGATTCCTTTGGTCGTGAGGTATTATATTGGAACTAATAAATTAAAACCCTATGTAGAAGGTTTATTTAGCTATGGCTTCTTACTTACAGCCGATAAGTCGGTGGATTCGGATTACACCCGAAATGATGGTAGTACAAATACACTTACACAACAAACGAAAGTCAACGGCGATTATAAAAGTAATTACATAACTAGTAAATGGGATATTGGAGCCGGAGCCGGTGTGAGTTACGATTTTGATCAGTTGATTGTGACATTGGGAGCCACTTACCAATATAATCTCAACCCTATCAGCAATGCCAAAAATCGGTATAACAATGACCTTTTTACCTCAAGTACTTACGACGTGCAAGACAAGCTTAGCTTAGATGCTTTGAAGATTAACTTATCTGTGATTTTTCCAATCAGTAAGATTACTAAAAAAGGTGCTGTTGAATGTTATTATTTTAAGGAGAAGAAACGATGAAGACGATAAAAAAACAGTTTATTTTAAGCCTATCACTTATCCTATTGGTAGCATGTAATTCGTCTGAAACAGATGTAGCACCCGATTATAATTTTATGAAGGTGTATGACAATGCTGATATTGAAATTAACTATTACCCGGTAGATGCGCTGGAAACAAAGGATGGCAGTATAGTGGTATTGTCAGCGCTCAATGATATTCAGAACACCAACTTTCCTACCATTCATATAATGAAAACCAGTGCCAGTGGTAAGGTTATTTGGGAGACTCCCATTGCCCCTTCATACGTTAGTCCTGTTCCGAATTTAATGCTGGCAAATGATCAGGTGCGCTTTGTTTGCATGGATGACACTTCGTTCGATACAAAGATTATTGGTATCAACCTGAATAATGGAGACATCACCGAATTAGGATCATTAGATGAAAGTTATCCTTTAGCAGCTCACTATAACAGCGATAATCAAACGACCGTAATCTTATCCTACGACGCCATTGGTACCTCTTCCATTATCACAGGACTGAATGCAAGCTTTACTCAATTATTTAGAGCAAGCACTGCGACCAATAAGGATTTCTCCTACGATATTTTTCGGCACCTCAAGAAACAAAGAACACCGTTCCCCTTCTTCATTAATTCATTTGATCATTCAGGTGTTTATTATGCGGTTAATGGTTTTTCAAACTACACACTGTCTTTGATGATGGTAAATCAAAGCTCTGGGCAAATAACTGGTCGGGTTAATGGCTTTCAAGAACTAGGCGGCATAAGTGCAGCAATACATAAAGTAAATGATCAGTTTGCCATTGCCAGCTCAAAATTTAATGTGGGTAATGTGGCCATTGGAGCTGATGTTAACATCGATGTAAATAGCACGCAAAATATCGCTCAGCTCACTACTGTTGGCTTAGCTGAATTAAAAGCAGAAGCGCCTGTGAAAGTACTTAAAACCAATTTTTCCAATCAGGAAATGATTATCTACGCAGCTACCACTAAAACCAACCAAGTGGCACTCTATTTTTTTAACGCCGAAAGCAATTCACTGATAAAAACACATTATCTAGGGCATACCAATCCAATGGAGATTTCAGCCTTCTTTAAAACTAAGGATAAGGGACTGGCTGTAGTTGGAAAAGCATGGGTGGCCGGGCGCTATCAACGTATTATTATTCACAAATTGGCCTACGAACAATTAGAGTTGGACTAAGCTAAAAATATACCTAATACTTAACTAAAGAAAGGAACGGTTCCTTAGGCATACATTAGCCAAGGAACCGTTCTATTTTTAAATGATTATCGTCAGCATCGCCTTAATCGGCACTGACTACAACATCGATTTTTTACTTCTTAAGCGCCGGCGTTGAAAATGGCGGCGGTGTAATTGCTTTCTTTTCTTTCAGAAGCGATAAGGCTTCTTTCACTGCCCTTTCCAATTGAGGATCACTACCTTTTTCCAAAGATGCTGCATCTTGCCTCACATCAATGGTTGGCGTGATACCAACGTTCTCTCCTACCCACTCATTATTAATAGGATCAAATACCGCGTTATCAGGCGCTGTTAATGCACCTCCATCAACCAAACGATAGTGAACAGATGATTTAACCAAACCACCCCAGGTGCGCGCACCAACAACAGGACCAATCTTCTGCTGCTTAAATGCCCATGGGAAGAAGTCACCTCCCGATCCAGCCATCTCATTTATGATTAAAACCTTTGGTCCTTTAATACCAGCTGGCAATAATATTGGAGCACCATTTGGCACTTCGTTGGTTAATGCCGCTCGTAAATCACGTTTCATCAAATCAACCATGTAGTCGTCTAATAAACCACCTCCGTTAAAGCGCTCATCAATCACTGCACCTTCTTTATCTTGTTGCGCAAAATAATAACGATTAAAGGATACAAAACCTTGCCCCGATGTATTTGGCACCCAAACATAGGCCAACTTACCACCTGACAATTCATCTACCAATCTGCGATTATCTTCAACCCAAGCACGCTGACGCAAAGCATTCTCTCTCGAAATTGGTTTCACGGTAATTTTCCAACTTCCTTCAAATGTAGGTTTATTGTTGATGTGCAGAACCGTCTGAACAGCTCGCGTGCCATCCAATGCACTATAAGGGTCTTGACTAGCCTTTAGTTCTTTTCCATTAACACCAACCAGATAATTGCCCTCTTCAACTTTTAAACCTGGACGCTCCAAAGGACTCGATAAATTCGGATTCCAACTCTCGGTTGTAAATATGCGATCGATCTTCCAATACGATGATTCGGCTACTAAATTAGCCCCTAATAAACCAACTGAAGCGCTTTCAACCTTTGGCATATCACCACCAAACACAAAGCTATGCCCAACAGATAATTCGCCGTTAACCATGTCCATCACATAATTTAAATCGCTGCGATGCTTGATAAATGGCACCAATGGCGAATAACGCTCGTATACCTCATTCCAATCGCGCCCATGCATGTTTGGATCGTAAAATAAATCGCGCTGATAACGCCAAGCCTCATTAAACATCTGCTCCCACTCCTGGTAACGATCAAGCTGTGTTTTAAGCTGTACTTTTAAGGCCTTGCCATCTTTTCCATTCGGTTTAGATGTAGCCATAATCTTCCATGAAGGCCCCATTTGTGCCAACATCTGTTTTCCATCGGCCGAGATAGTTACTGAACGCACACCGCTTACAAATTCCTTTGCTTCTCTTTCCTTCAAAGTAAATTTATGAAGCTTGGTTCCTTTTTCGGCTGATTCAGCCACAAATACCGTTCCCTCAGGACCAGCCAACATGTAACGATACGATTTTTTAGGCATTGGCATGGCTATGATGCGACGCTCAATGTTATCAAAATCGATAATGATGGTTTTTTCTTTCTTCTCGTCTTCTTTCTTATCTGCTTTATCGTCTTTTTTATCCTTTGATTTTTTCTTTCCCTTTTCGTCCTTATCGGCTGATTTCTCCTCTTCCTTCTTTACTTCTTCTTCATCGCTACGCAACTCAAAAGGCGACTTATCTTTCTTATTCAGATTAATAACATAGGCGCTGTAAGTGGCCGACTCAGGTGACATTACACTGGTATTGACATAACTCGATGCCAAAGCCAAATCAGTACTTGCCAGAAAATACAAATGTTTACCATCTCTATCCCATGCTGGTGAAAAAGCATCGGCCATTGAATTGGTTACCGGTTTTACCGATGCATCCTTACTTGACCAAATGTACACTCTTCGAAAATGGTTAGCGCCCGCTTTGGCGTATGCTAAATATTTCGAATCGGTCGACCAGGTGATTCCCAAGCTTCCCCGTTCTAAATTATTTCCACCAACATCAATGGTTTTGATGGTTTTGGCCGCAACATCAACAACACGAATTCGCACATCGTCATCGCAAAAAGCAATGTACTTGGCATCGGGCGACCAGGTTGGCTCCCATATCATTTTTGATTCACCAATCGATATCTTTTCATGCTTAGCTAAACCATCCTGGTCGGTCAGCATTAACTCGTAGGTTCCATTTACATCCGAAAACCAAGCCACCTTATCACCCTTAGGCGACCATAAAGGCTTACGATTTGCAGCCTTCGAATTTGAGGTAATGTTGCGCACATTCCCATGCTCGGCAGGCACCGTAAATATTTCACCGCGAGCAGCCATAATGGCTCTTTTTCCACTTGGAGAAAGTGCTGCATAATTCACATTTTTACTGACATCTTCCCACTGTACTTCGGCCCATGGGAAATCACCAACAACATTAATAGTTAGCTTGGCTGTTGTTTTCGCGTTTATGTCATAAATATGCAGGTAACCGTCCTGTTCAAAAACTAACTCGTTTTTATAACCCGACAAATATTTAATATCCGTCTTAGGAAAAGCTGTCAACTGCTCCAAAGCTTTAGTTTCTGATGAGTAAGCCCATATATTACTAACCCAGTCGCGATCGGAAATAAAATAGATTTTATCGCCCAACCACACAGGCTGTACATCGGTAGTACGTTCATTTGGCACCAATTCTTCCTGCATATTCTCCAAGTCAAGAATAATCAGAGGTGTATTCTGTCCACCTCGATAAGCTCTCCACTCCCAGTCCCAGCGACGTACCTTGTCAACTGCAATTTTTTTACCATCGGCCGAATAAGATGCCTTGGTTCCCCATTGTTGGGTTAATAGTTTTGATGTCCCACCATCTTTACTCACCGTCCAAAGGCGATCGAATGAAGTAGGCGCTGTCTCACGAGTGGAGGCATACAAAATACGTTGACCATCAGGAGTCCAACCGCGCACCTGCGAACTGGCAGGATACCAAGTAAGGCGATTGACATCACCACCCTTTACCGACATGGTATAAACAGCATCAACGCCTGAGCGGTTTGATGTAAAAGCAATCCTTTGTCCATCGGGCGAGAAATAAGGATCTTTCTCAACGGCTGGTGTGCTGGTTAAGCGTATGGCATCACCACCGGCTTTAGCACTTATCCATAAATCGCTACCATAAGTAAATACCACATGTGTATCGCTAATATTAGGCTGACGCAGTAATCGAGTACCATCAGCATACGCCATTAAAGGCAATAATAACAGGCTCACAGAAAGCCATAAAGTCATCCATCGTGGCGACTTAGAAGTAAAATGTGTCATATAATTTGAGGTTTAAATAATTGTGTTCTGTTCATTTAGTAAGTTGTAATGTAGCGAATATTTTTGGGGAGGGCAATATGATTATTCGCACACATACCAAATTATGACATTGACGCCACTAATTCGCATGTCTATATTCCTAAACATTGCTACTACAAGCATTTACAAAGCTGCTACAAGCGGTAGCATGCTTGCTACACGACAAAACACCTATGCGACAACCTTCTGAGGAGTCGCTACCAACAAATGAAGTATAGCTACTTACTAAAGCATAGCTGCTGCGGGCAATTGCATACTTGCTACGCAATAAATACGCTGGTTGCCCAAGTGACGAATCGTCCCAAAATGCACTGTATCCTTTACGCTTTATTGCAGTTTGTTTTATTGAAGGCTAATTGTTGGAATAGTACTTTATTGCAGAATATAGTTTTCTTATTTGTTGGAGATTGTTATATTACTCAAGTCTTGCATTCCGACGATTGCCATTATCTCGACAATTCCACTATTAATTTTGTAGTATATACTGTCAGAACCACAAACACAGCGTCTGTAACCTTTTTTTATGTAATCAACTGATTCAAATGAAAATGGTCTTTTTGCAATAATATCAAAGTAATCAAAAAAGGTCTCGAAGTATTTGTCGGCTTGAATCATTCCGAATTTTTCAACACCAAAATGATGAATTCGAATCAAGTCTTCTTTAGCTGATTTGCTTAATTTATAATTAGCCATTAAGCAACGACTTTGATTGTCTTAAAATCTCTTCTTTAGTGTCTTTTGTGAAGCCGCTTGTTTCAGCTTTATCTAGTTTCGCTCTAAGCCAATCAACTTGTATCTGCTGTTTTCTAGCTTGTCTAATTAAGTCATTAACAAGTTCGCTTTTACTAGAATACTCTTCGCTATCTACTTGATTCTTTAACCATTCATCGTTTGGTTTCGAAAAAGAAATACTTTGTCTTGGCATAATAATTTTGTTTTATGAAGTGATGTAAAATTACACCAAATTCGAACCAAAAGCAAGTGTATTTTTGCCAACGACCTATCGCCTGGTGTTGTAAGGCGATTTAACCTTACTAACTTTCCAAATTAAGCGGAGTCAAAGCTTTGTATTTGTTTTTAACTTTTCATTTCTTAAGCCAATTAGAAATCATGAACACCATAATAATAATAATAATAATAATGACTCGCTGTTCATAAATCAAAGATTTGGCGCTGTTCGCCAGAGCTAAGTGCTTACAAAGCACTGCGAATCCCGAAATGCGCTATTGAAGCGTGTTGTAGCCCGTTTTTTATCTCTCCTGTTGCAAGCTTTTGTTTAAAGTTACCTCTAATTCATCCATCGAAATATTTTTTGCAATTATTACCCCTTTACTATCAATTAAAAAGTTTGTTGGAAAAGCAGTTATAGAAAGTTGTTTGGTTTCTCTTCCATTAATATCCCAATATTGTTTCCAAACAAGTTTATCTTTTTTAATTACATCTATCAAGTCCTTTCTATTAGAATCTTTGTCTATTGATATACCAACTATCTCAAACCCGCGTGTCCTATATTGCTGATACAAATTCCTTAATTTGTTAAACTGTGCTCGGCAGGGCTGACAGCGACTAAACCAAAAATCAACTAATGTCAGCGAGTTCTTATTAAAAACATCTAAATTAAATGGTTCATTATTTAAACCTTTACATTTCAACAACGGAAATTCCTCTCCAACTGTAAGTTGTTTACCATCGTTTAGCTTCTTGCAAACAATAGTTCCTGCATATCCTCCTTTTATTTCCTCAGATAAAGCATTATAAATTGAGTCATAAATTGGTTCATACCCCCAGCTTAAGAGATGTACAAGTCGCCAAAATGCAAAAAAGGAATTAGGATGTTTTTCACAATACTTCAGTAACATTTCGTTATCTTCAATACATAGAGAGTCATACTCTTTTTTTAGATTCAGGTTGATTGTATTTGGTATGTTATAGTTATAATGAACGTGCAAGCTATCGCTCTTCCCTTTAAATTTGTCCCACTTCGTTCTTAATTCTTCAAAGTATTCTTTGTATTTGGGATAGTCAGTAGTCATTATTCGATTATCAACATTGGGTACTTTTCTTGATGAATCAGTAACCAGCGTAATCGATTGTGTGCCTTTATCAAGGATGAAATTTGAAGAACTAAATCGATTGTCGAGAAATATAGATACACCCTGTGGTTCGGTTATATATCCAGAGAACGAGAATTTATTATTCTCTATTGGAGCTTCCAATTCCATTAAATCATTGGATACATATTCCGAAAAGAAGAAAAGCTTGATTGTTCCGGTATCTGCGTTTATTGTTCCATTCAATTCAAAGTAATATTGCTTTTCGCTCTGTCCGATTACACTGGTAAAATTCAGAAGCGATAACATTAATAGTATAAATATATTTCTCATTTTATTTGTTTTTTGCAATGTGGTTTGAAATGGGCTACAACTAGTCGATAGACGGAGTACTCCCCCCCCTCCTACATCATCTTATTATTTTCACATGAGCTTCCGCTTACATTTTAAGCAATTCGCATTGCCTCTAACAAACCTATACTAATCAAAATATATTTCCAATAAACTATAATAGATTAGAATCATTCTAAGTTTCCACAACAAGGCTATTTTTAGTGATTATATCTGCTTGACAAAGCTACAGGCATTGATTTTGCTTTGGAGCGCGCAATCTGAGTTTAAATATGATGTGTATGGGAGGAATCTACATCTTTGGCAAATGTTTCCGCTTAAGCGAGCACCTCCTCTTAGCTCATAATCGAGAATGCTTTACTCCGCTCCTGTGCCTTCAGTATCCACTCCATAGAAAAACTCCCACATTTTTACATCATTAATAAAAAAAATTTATATTTGTGGCTTATGAATAGAAATACATATAAGTATTCGGTATAACAGACAGGTTGTTTAAGTGCAATTAATTCCCTTTGTTCAGAGAGGAATTAAAATGTGACACCTGTCGAACTCTCCTATTAGGGTATTACTCTGATTACCATAAGGTAATTCAGAATGGTATCTATTTTCAATGTAATTTTTTATTAAAAACACTTTTGTTTATTACTTAAGCGAAAGTTAGCTAGGTATGCTGTTTTACTACGGTATACTATTAAATAGTAAGATCATGAAAAAAACAAATATTCAAATCAGAGAGACTAAGAGTGACGACTTTAATGACATTATGATAGTTGAAGAACGTGCTTTTGGCTATGTTAAGGAAGCGCAATTGACAGCAGATTTATTGAAAGACAATACTGCTAAACCCATTCTCTCTCTGCTTGCTCTTAATGGAAAGCAAGCTATCGGACACATTTTATTTACCAGAGTATATATAGATGAAATGGATATTAAGCAACCACTAATGCACATATTGGCTCCTTTGGCTGTTATTCCTGAATATCAGAAGCAAGGAATTGGAGGGCTATTGATTAAAGAAGGCTTGCGAATATTAGCGGAACGTGGAACAGAAATGGTTTTTGTATTAGGTCACATGGACTATTACCCAAAGTTTGGATTTATTCCTGATGCCAAAAAACTTGGATTTTCTGCACCTTTCCCAATTCCTTCTGAATATTCAAATGCCTGGATGGTTCAATCATTAAACCCCAAAGGATTTATAATGGACAAAGGCAATGTTATTTGTTGTGACAAATTGAACAAAGAAGAACATTGGAGAGAATAATGCCGAGTATTATTCAAATGGCTTAAAGCGCAATTAAATATACAATTGGTATAAGTGTTTTAGCAGCTCCGCCAAGTCTTTGATTTGGCAGAGCTGTTTTTATAAGGATACATTAGAAGAGTATAGAACAAACCGATCTCTATCAACTAAATGATAGAGATCGTCTATACTAAAGGTTTGCTTTAGCTTATTCTTTAGAAATTAAATTTCCCATTTGCGTTTTGAGCTTCCGACTCCGGAAGAATCTTTTGAATAGTATCCCAATGCTCAACAACTTTACCATCTTCCATTCTGAAGAGATCATAGAAAGCGACTTTCTCTTTCATAAAAATACCTTCTGATACGGCGACTACGAAATTACCTTCTCCAAAAATGACATGGTTCTTTTCATAAACCATTGGCATACCTGCCTCAGCTAATGAAGCCAGTGCTTCACCCAAACCAGCTAAACCATCTTTCACCCCAGGGTTGTGCTGATGGTATTGTTCAGTCGAAATATAATCAGTGATTTTATTCGGGTTAGCTCCAAAAAACACATCGTTCAACAAATTCTGAACTAAGGTTTTATTTTCATTTGTAAGCTCTATGTCTTTTACCTCCCTTGGACCATCAATTTGCGTTCTTCCCGAAGCTGTTTCTGTTACTTTATCTTGCAGATTATCCCAATGTTCAACAATTAAACCGTCCTCGAAACGGAAAATATCAATCCCAATTTTTGGACCAAAGAAATTATAGTCGGTATGGGCTATTACATAATCACCATCCTCAAATACACGAACCGTATTTACTTTAGCGCTTCCTGCAGGTAATTGTTGCAATAAAGCTCCAAAACCAGCCAAACCATCAGCTACACCTTGATTGTGCTGAATGTATTTATTCGGGTTAATGTAAGCGGCTGGCTCTTGAGCGCCTGTTTCGATACTTTTTAGTAGTTCTGTTACTTTTTGTTTGTTTGATTTTTCCATCGTTGCCTGATTATTTTCAGCTTCGCATGATACCATTGAAGCCATAGTAAGTACTGTAATAATGAATAATTTTCTCATTGCTTTGTGTTTAAATTCAATGCAAAGATGTGGCATATGGAGAGGCGCATAAAGGTAGATTTACGCCCTTGTATGATACATTTACGCCAATGGTAAATATTAGGTGATATTGGGGTTAAAAGTTGAACCCCAATAGGGTTCTATTTATAAATTGCATGTTATCTATGGGTTTCACCCATAGCTATTGCTGTTAAATCCCTTCGGGATAAGAATAAGCACAAGTATAATTCACTAAAAATGAATATTACAAAAAGAACACTAGAGTTGAATTATTACTTCGTTATTTAATAATTCTCTCTGAATTCACAAGGTGTAGTATTAGTATGCTTACGAAAATATTTAATGAAATTGGTGGGTTCGTCATAGCCCAATTCGTAGGCTATCTCTTTGATGGACTGATGACCATGAACCAAAAGGCGTTTTGCTTCGAGAACAATACGCTCATCAATTATTTGCTTGGGGGTCTTATCTAATAAGGAAGTGCAAGCCTTGTTTAATTGTTTCTCCGAAATACTCAGTTCTGACGCATATTTATTAACCGATTTTTCTTCACGAAACCTTCCTTCCAAGAGGTCTTTAAATAGAACCAGGCAATCTAAGTTTGTACTTGGCTTTAATTCCGTAAATCCTTGAAGGCGCATCTCGCGCTCAGCTTGCAAAAGAAATATATGCAGCATATTGTGTAAGATTGCATATTGTGCGCTATCCGACTTTCTACCATATTCCTTCTGCATGGCATCAAATAATAGCCTTAAATCAGATGACTTACGATCTAGTTTGATTTTAGCAACACCATATAAATCGCTATACAAAATACTAGCATGCAAGAATTGAAGATCCTCCTTATTTTTACAAAAGAAACTATCGGTAAACAAAATCGCTTTCCCTAAATATGTACAATTGGCATCGTACTTATTAACTGCATTAAGAGGTACAAACAAAAGTGTATTATCTTCTATGCCGACGGGATTAAAGTCAATGTAATGTGTCCCCTCTCCTTTTTCAATCCAAAGTATATGGTAAAATTGTGCACGATGAGGCACAACCATCATCTCCTTTTTAGCTTCGAAGGTTTGATTTAAATCCAGAATCTCGAACTCTAGTTTCAGTCCTTCACGGAATTGGTATTTCTTAATGGTTTCTTGCATGGTGGATCCTACAAAAATACAACAAGCATTTAATTAAAAGTCATTATGGTATTAATTGACCTTTATAAAAATAAAAGCAACCATCATCCTTATGCCGAAAGGTTAACTCAATTATACCATTCTCAAAACTGTGACATGCATGATACAAGTGATAATCACTGTCAAACTTTGGATCACCATAGGCAGCTTGGCGGCCAATACCTTTAACAAATACCTTGTCTTCAAATTTAATAAGCATCTCGCTACAAATATTAAATTGTTGACCATCTAGTTCAAATTGATAATTAACATCCGTAGCATCATCCTGAACACGCTCACATATAACTTCGTAATTAGTAAATACCCTTCCCTGACCATTTCTGCAATCCTGTACCGTTAGTGTTCCTGTAAATGAACCTAACATCTGATCCAGATCCATTAGTCCGTCATTTGCTACAACACGATCAAATGGAAGGAATAGATTTAAAGCCATCCTTATTGATTTGAAAAAAGTGAATAGTTGTTAAAAACAGATTTAACCATTTGACTTACTTAATTTATTCATACATTTCAGAATACATCCATAAGCTACTCTTGTATGATCAAGTATTTATTCTTACTTATTATTGCATTAATTCCCTACCATCTATATGCACAGGAAGGTATTAAAATCAAACTTACAAAGCCCACCTTTAGCAAATATGAGACAAAGTCTTTCTCCAAAACTAAACTAGCTCTTCAAAAACCAGAATTAATCAAGGACGATTTATTCTCCTTTACTAAAAGCGGAGTGTATCAACTAAACATTCTAGAAACTAATGATCAGTTTCATGAACAATTTCAATATACCAGAAGTAGAATCCATAATGTTATGCTTGGATTAGGAAGTTACGAGCATTACAAAAATGACTTTCAATTTATATCCACTAATGCGTACAAAATACAATTAGGTTTCGGCCTTGTTAAACAAAGTTCGCTTTACAATGGACATAGTCCTGATCTACATTTTAGCATAAACGCCGGAATCGAAAAACCTCTAACTTCGTGGCTAAGTATATATGCTTATGGGCAATATTTGTCGCCCAACTTTTCACAAAATCCCAACAAAATAGACCCAATAACTCACATGAATCCACTCTTCATTCAGAGTGAAGCAGGGTATGGCTTAAGAGCTAAATACAGAAACATAGAGGCCGACCTTGGATCTAAAACAATGTTTGACACCCAGTTTAAAAAGTCGAAACCAATGCCAATGATGAATTCAAAAGTGAAAATAGGTTTCTAAGCCAATATAACTTGATTGTATATTTTACCTCACCACTAATTTTCCACTCTCTACGTACTGATCTGTTTTAACAGAATATAAATAATGGCCCTTTGGTAATGATTGTACATTAATCTGATGACGATTAATACCATAGTGTAATCCATTGATGTTTTTTCGATAAACCACGCGACCATAAGCGTCAAACAAGGAAATAGAAGCACTACCCGGCATTAGTAAATTAAACTCAATATTTAAGACATCGCTAACCGGATTAGGGTAAGCCGTGGCTTGAATCTTACCAGCTTGCAGTTCTGGCACACTAATGTCAGATCCGAATATATCAATCTTATTCTGCTTAAAACCATCAAATCGTGCTACTTCCAGCGCTTCATCGCTGGCACCAAACCAGTCCATCATAACCGAAGTGTAAATCTGGCGATAGTCAACCTGATGTTTCATATTGCCACGTACCAGATCGTTTAAATCAGGATTATCGCCAACCACCTTTCCTTGCACCGCTTTACCGAAAACAAAAACAGGCGTTGATGAACCATGGTCAGTTCCATAACTATTGTTAGAGTGCACACGACGACCAAATTCGGTGAAAGTCATGGTTAATACCTTATCTTCCAATTCGAGGCTTGCCAAATCATCTTGAAACGCCTTAATGGCCGATGACAAATGATACATTAGAGCAGCATGTGTTCCTAAAGTAGAGTCGTAGGATTCCACCTGATCGCCATGCGTATCAAAACCACCCATTCGACACATGAAAATTCGGGTTTTAATGCCCCCTTTAAGCAGACGAGCAATGAGGCGTAATTGCCCTGACAAGGGATTCTTCTTATATCTGGATGGTGTTGGTGCAGGATATTCTTCGGGATAATCAATGCTTGAGTTAGATCCATTGTCATACACCTGTTTTAATCGATCGGCATACACATTTGACATGCCCTCGAACTGCCATAAATACTCCAATTCGCTACCTGCATATCCATCTGGCTTATACAACTGCGCATCGTCCACTCCTACGCCATTAATAAGATCATAGAATGCTGATGGACTTTGCACATTCAAGCCTATAGGTATTCCTTCTTCACGATGAAAAGCAATGGACATTGCACTCCCCATTTCAATGGCAACCGGATCTTTCATGTTATCATTAGGATAGGCATCTGGATAATTAGGATACTCCATATCCAGAAATCGCCCCATCCAACCCGAAGCAATATCAACATCATCTTCTGTGCCATCCAAGCCCATAAATACCAAATCGCGCCCACGGAAGTGTGAACCATTCATTTGTGGATAACCCACATTCTGAATTACCACTGCCTTATCCTGATCGTACAATTGTTTGAAATGAATCATATCAGGATGCAAACCTACCTGTCGGCTTTCAGGTATAGACTCATCTACATTGATAAAACCACGTGACCCATGATCGGGAATGGCAATGTTAGCACGGGCATTATAATATTCGTTGTATTGACCAATGGGCACCAGGGTATTTAAACCATCGTTACCTCCATGCAGTTGCACAAAAATCAAAACCTTATCATTATCTGCATTTAAAGCAGCTTTAGCCAAAGGCGAATTAGCCGCCATGACCTGAAGCGGTATACCCGCCAATGCAAAACTACCTGCTCCTGCTGCCCCTATATTTTGTAGAAATTTTCTTCTCTTCATCGTTCCTATTTACTTAAATTAGTACAACTGATATTCTGGCGATTGCATGATGGCATTTAGCAAGACCTTTAGTCGAGCTTCCACCGTTGTTTTATACTGGGCTGGCTCAGTCAAGTAATTATTCCATTCCATAGTCCAAGCACTGGTATATAAACCATCCAGAAAAATATCGGTTAAAAAGAAATTCCGCCTTTCATTCGCTAGTTCGAAGGGCAATAACAATTCCAGCAAGGTATCTACAAGTGTTTCGGCATTAGCCGGATCGCCTATCGTCCCAGAATTTTCCACCCAGTCAAGCACGTCGATACGAATACCCAAATTCTCACCTTGACGATTAACACCATTTAAAACCAACTCGGCAAATTGATATCGGTAAGCCAGTGAATGCGGTGTAATCCAGTTACGACTATAAATAGGATACTGATGGTAGGCCGGATAGCCTGCTACTTCAAATGGCTTATAAAAATTCAAACCCTGACGCTCTATGAAATCAAAAATACCGTCTTTATAAACCGTTTCATACAACTCAGTCAAGTCACTTGGAAAAGTGACATTAAACAGATTAAGTGTTCCCATAATGAGTTCAATGGGCGATTTAATGATCGAGCCACGTACATTATTGTCAACCACCGCATCATCCACATCATAAAAATGCACACTACTCAATAAAGCTTTCACCACAACCGACATGTCGTAATCGGCAGCTTTAAATTGTGTGGCAATAGGTTCAATCACATTACTCTCAACCGTAGCATCAATTTTATAATATACAAAGTGTCGGTATAACTTTCGAGTAATGAAACGTGCCGTTTCATCTTTGGCAAAAATCATCTCCATCAAATCATCAAACTCCTTGTGAGTAGATGCTTC
This sequence comes from Carboxylicivirga fragile, assembly GCA_025499625.1. GTDB lineage: Bacteria > Bacteroidota > Bacteroidia > Bacteroidales > Marinilabiliaceae > Carboxylicivirga > Carboxylicivirga fragile. The sequence continues at coordinate 48,217 of JAFMVD010000013.1, forward strand.
TGTTGCATAATTACCCACTAACTCATCAGGCGCAATAGTTACGTTATCGAAACGTGCACTAAATACTTTCTCACCGGCATCATGACGATTAGCCACCGTTTGCCCTTCACTCTGTGTTGTTCTAAGTTTACCAGTTGGTAATCCTGTATCCGCATTAATCGTCTGAAAAGAATCATCAACAGCGTAACCAGTTAAAATACGCGTAGCTGCTTTAATATCATCTTCGGTGTAATTGGTATAATCGCCTTCTGTTACTTGTGGGCCACGACCTATGGAGTACAACTCAAACATTTCGCGCGCAAAATTTTCGTTGGGACTGCTCACATCATTGGTTGCGTTATCCAAGTAAATAAGCATGGCATTGTCCATACAAATGTGCTTGAACAAGTCCTTAAAACTACCAAAGGCAAATTGGCGATAGAGGGCATTTTGGTAATACAGCATTTCAGATGACTGAACAATATCCTTACTGACAGGCAAATGTGTGTGGTAAAAATAAGTCAAGCGCTCGCTGACATTGGTTCCCGACTTTCGCATCTGTTCAAGGTGCCAAATAATAAAGTAATCAGTCAAGTCTTTCTGTTCGCTATTACTACCTGTTGCCGATGAATTTAACCAGGTTTCGCCAGTAGCCAAATCAATTGGGAGTTCAATTTCTGATGGTTGAGAGAATAATTCAGTCATTGCCTGATCGACCGTGAAGTCAGCAAAACGTTTGACATCGGCATCGGTAAATCCGAATGTTGCCCGCCTTAATAGATGTAAAGCATTAGCCCTACCTAGTGTACCCACTAGTTTGTCGCTTGCAGCCATGAAATAGTTGTTTTGGTGTTTTGTATTTAAACGTGCTTAATGCATTTTTATTTTATTAAGCATAGCATTACTTAATAAACGAACAAACTCCAACAAAGTTGGTTACACTGAAATATTTCTAAGGGATACTCTAGTAAATAACAAAAAAGCCAGCTCTACACGTTTGCAGAACTGGCCTCTCTAACCTAAACCCAAATCTATGAAAAAAATCTACTCTTTTGCTTTCAATTCTAATAGGGCAATAAGTATAATGAATCCCTAATTGATTCTAAATTTTCATCAAAACCTGGAAGTCCACCTCAACTCAACGCCCTTAAAGTCGAGCACTTCATAACAAATACCTGCGCTACAAGCCGGGCCACCCCGTCGTTCACCTGCAAAGAGTTGTAGGTTATTTCTACCATTCAACTTATAGCGAACATTGCTGCCCAACCATATTTTCTTACTGTCCGTCACAAAAGCGTCATTACTCCACTCCGATAATGCATTCACAAATAGTTTCGACTTATAACGAAAAGTTAAACCACCCACATAGTTCTGTGTACTTTTACCTTCGCGATCAAAAGTTTGCAACTCCACTTCTAATTTCAAACCGTAATCATTCTTTATTGTTCTATCAACATTTACACCGCCTGAATAACGTTTCATCTCACCTTTAAATGGATCGTCAGCATAATCCATAAAACCTTTAAATTCGGTTAGTTCGCCAACCATTGTAGACAGTTCAAAAAACCACTCCTTATAATCAAATGTGATTCCAAAATCGTTATTAGCTCTGGTATGATTTAATGTAAGCACAGTATTAATAGATGGTTGATAAAAAGCCTCAACCTGAAAACCAGTCTCATTTTGTGGCTGCAGTACATGGGTACTTCTATTCAAAACCCGATACGAATGTTCGCGAATCAGTGCAGGTGGCTCATTTATGCCCGACCCCAACAAAAAATTGTTATAATCCTTTACCTCCAAACTCACACCAAACTTTGATAAGGCCAAATTTAAACTACCATAAATCGCATGGGTTTGCGCATCAAAACCACCATCTTTGCCATTTAACGAAACTGCATAAGCCGAATAATAATTTAGAAAAGGCCATATGCGACCTGACATAGAACCCATGCCGTAATAACTATCTTCCAAACTATTTTTAATGCGGATAACTGATGCGCCAATTGTTTGCTTATAGAGTGTATAATCGCCATAGAAAGCTGCCAATTCATCAGAACGACGTTTATCCCATTCCTCGGTTGGAGGATACACATTATTGAGCGCATAACCCCACAAGGCTTTCACACTGAACTTTTTATTTTTGAATCCTACAGAAGCTCCCAATATATCACGGTAGAAATACTGCTTACTCCGGTAACCTTTATCTTCGAGAATAGCACCCTGTATTTCATATGAACGAAGCAGGATACCACGCCCCAAAGTTTCATTGAAATTACCAGCCTTAAACTCCCATCCCTTTTTCCTGTAATTTAATCCAAGCCATGAGGCATCCACATAATTACGTTCAGAGTAAGGCGTTTGATAAAACTGCACACCTGCATTTACCTTTAAGCCTTTGAAGCGATAATTAAGCCTTAGCTTATTATAAAGCGCATGAAAATTCTCATCCTCACTATCTGGTAATTTTCCATATTGATATTCCATCAAATTGGTTCCAGAAAATTGAGCCTGTATTTTTGAAACCGAAATAATCAATACAATAAATAGAACAACGTGACGCATGCTAATTCAGGTTTAAATGTTTTTTGAGCTCATGTTCAATATCTAACTCGTCTCCATCCGAAAAGCCTTCGTGCCGATACACAATATTATTATCAGCATCAACCAATAGCAGTGTTGGCAAAACACCAATCTCCAAATCTTGCATCACATCGTTATTAATATCGGATAGTATTGGATACGAAACACCTAATGTTCGTACCAAGGGCATTACCTTTGATATACTGCGCGGCCCATCTGTATTAATACTTATAAACGCAACACCCTTTGCCTCATATGCTTTGTATAACTTATCCAATTTTGGAAGTGCCTTCATGCAAGGTTTACACCACGAAGCCCAAAAGTCGATAATTGTAAGCTGCTCGCCTTTCAACTCATCATAACTTAAAGTTTCGCCTTCAACATCATCCAAAATAAACTCGCGTACTGCTTGTGCTTTTGCAAAGAAGCTAAAAAGCAAAAGGGTAGTAATCAAGATATATCTTAACATAGCTATTATTTATCCAGGTATTCTTTTACAACTGCTACCGCGGCATCAACATCACTAGCAGCCGAACGCGTACCGTTAAAACGGATGTTACCTTCCTTATCAATAACTACAATTCGATCGAAGGTAGTTCCATAAGAACGAGCAGTTGCCGAAGCCTTTAGCAGTAATGGAAACTTAACACCACTTGTATTTTTAAAAGATTGAACTGCCGCTTCATTTCCATCCCATTGATCCAAACCAACAATTGAGAAATTAGCATTTGACACAAAGGCATCGGCCAATTTAGATTGAATACTTGGACCAGCAGCCTTACAAGCAGGGCAACCATTCCCAAAGAAAAACATCACCAAGACTTTCTTATCAAAATCAGCTAACATTACTTCATTTCCACCTAAATCTTTTAATGAGAAACTTGGAGCAGAAACCGCGTCTCCTCCCATCTGCGGCACATCATTATCCATCATTTCATCCATTACAGTATCACTTTCGCTACACGATACCAACATAACAACTAACAACCCTACTCCCATTAATGACTTAAGTATCCTAAAAATTCCTTTTGTTTTCATTGCTCTTGATTTTAGTTTTTGTTTTAACATTTGCCATTTTGACGCAACAGAAAACAAATCCTTACAAAAAATTATAAAAAAATCTTCGCTTTGTTTTATCAACTACTAAAGGTACATTTGTGTAAATCTCAATTATACAATCAATGAGTTCAAATCAATTCTCTAATCAGAATGCCTCCAATCCACTTTTGGAAAAGCTATTCAAAAATGTAAAGTCGGTGGTTGGCATAGCCATACTGGCTTTAATCGCAATGTCGGCCTTTTTTCAGATTGGCCCCGAAGAAGTAGGTGTAATCGTTCGATTTGGTAAATACACACGAACCGTTAATCCAGGATTGAACTACAAAGTTCCTTTCTTAGAATCGGTATACAAAGTGCCAGTTGAACGTCAGCAGAAACTTGAATTTGGTTTTAGAACAACCAAACCTGGTGTTAGAACCGAATACACACGTCGTGGTACGATGGACGAATCTCTTATGCTTACGGGCGACTTAAACCTTGCCGATGTGGAATGGGTGGTTCAATACCGTATCGACAATCCTTTCAATTATTTGTTTAAGGTGCGAAATCCGGAAACCACTTTACGTGACATTTCGGAAGCGGCCATGAGACAAATTGTTGGCGACCGAACCGTTAACGAAGTACTAACTGTTGGACGTACCGAAATCAGTTCAAAGCTTCAAGAACTAATGCAACAGGTGTGTCGCGAATATTCCTTAGGTGTTAAAATTGAGCAGGTAGTACTGCAAGATGTTAACCCGCCTGAGCAGGTAAAAGCGGCATTTAATGCGGTAAACGAGGCTCAGCAGGAAAAGGAAACTTTGATAAACCAAGCCAAGGCAGAATACAACAAAGTGATTCCAAAGGCGGCAGGTCAGGCCAAAGAAACCATACAGATGGCGGAAGGTTATGCCACCGAACGTGTTAATAACGCCAAAGGTGATGTGGCTCGTTTTAATGCGCTATACAAAGAATATGTGAAAGCTCCGGAAGTAACCAAGCGAAGAATTTACCTTGAAACCATGGAATCGGTGATTCCTAAATTGGGTCAGAAAATTATTACTGATCAGAATGGCAACAGCGTTCTTCCTTTACTTCAAATGCAATTGACACAACAAAACAAAGCTCAAAATGGACAATAAGAAATTCATACTTGCAATAATAGCCGGAGCCGTCTTATTATTTATTTTCTCAACCAGCACGTACATCGTGAATGAGTCGGAACAGGTAGTAGTTACGCAATTTGGTAAGCCTGTAGGCGAACCCGTAGTTACACCAGGCATCAAATTCAAAATTCCTTTTATTCAAACGACACACTTCTTCGACAAACGTTATTTGGAGTGGGATGGCGATCCGAACCAGGTTCCAACCAAGGATAAGAAGTTTATTTTTGTAGATACCTATGCCCGTTGGCAAATCACTGATCCTTTGCAGTTTTTCAAGCGTATGACCAATGAGCGTGGAGCCATTTCACGTATTGATGATATTCTGGATGGAGAAACTCGTAACTACATAGCCAAGCACAACATCGAAGAAGCCGTTCGATCAAGTAACCGAACACCTGCTTCATCGGGCATTATTGGAGAGTTGGTTGGCGATAGTTTGACTACCATTTATGTGGGTAGGGATAAGATTCAGGAAATGATTCAAGTGGCGGCCAACGAGCAAGCGCTCGATCTTGGAATTGAAATTCTTGATTTCCGTTTCAAGCGTATTAATTACGTTGAGGAAGTACAAACTCAAGTGTATGAGCGAATGAAGAGTGAGCGTTACCGAATAGCTGATAAGTTTAAATCAGAAGGTCAAGGTGAAGCGTCGAATATTAATGGTGAAAAAGAACGTGAGTTATTAACCATTGTTTCCGAAGCCTATAAAACCGCTGAAGAGATTAAAGGTGATGCCGATGGTAAAGCGGCTGCTATTTATTCGCAAGCCTACGACAAAACAGCGAGTTCACGTCAGCTATATAGTTTCTTGAAATCGATGGAGACTTACGAAAAAACCTTTGATGGACAAACACACATCATTCTATCAACGGACAACGAACTATACAAGTATTTAAAATCAATGAAATAGTACACTTTAAACCCATACTTCAACAGGAGTAATCTTGTTGGAGTGTGGGTTTGTTGTTTATATGGTAATTTGGGCACATTTAGCACGTGATTTATAGTACTAATTCTAATTTCAAAATTCCATATCAAACGACTAATAATTATGAATTGAAAACTAGTGATTCAGTAGATTAAATGGAATCTTTGGATCGATTTATTTCATTACATATTGTGGTAAGAAATAGCATTGAAGAATTTTTTTGTAAATATGAGATCCTGACATTTAAATGATTGATACTTTTAATATATGAAAGAAATATTTGATTTTTTAAAAAGCAAAAGTCTTACTCTAACAGAAATACGTTCACCTAATAAACAGGATTGGAAGGGTAGCCCCTTTAATAAACCAAAAGCCTTTTCAGTTAGTCTTTTATCAATTAAAATATTAGGATTTGAAAAATCATTGAATGAAAAAGAGTATCGATTAATTCATGCAGTTAATAGAAAAAATGAAGAAAGAACAATTTGGGTAGAAATTGACAAAACTTTGTTTCAGAAACCAAAATTTATATTTAAAGAAGATAAAATTAGAAAAGGAAAAAAAGGAAAGTATGTTATAACAAAATTTGAAAATTGTCCAGCATGCAATTTTGAATTAAATAAACAAGATAATATTTGTCCAGACTGCGGATTACACTTTACGTAAAAAACGTTCAACAATCTGGAATAAATCATACTGATTCAGTGATTTTTGGATGTTAAGTTGGGCTTTTTAAACAGCGCCAAATCTTAGATTTGGCATTAAAATGAAAAGATAATAACAAATATAATTTTTGGTCAACAACTTATGATTCATTGACTCCATCTAATTCAACATTGACAGATCGATAAGTAAAACTGACAGAGTCGGTCGTTAGAGCGTCAGCAACGTATGATTCACTGACAATATAAAATGTATCACCGACAGATCGACATGTAACACTGACATAGTCGCATGTTAGAACTACAGCAACGTATGATTCTCCGACAATATTGAATGTAACACCGACAGCATCAATATGTAAGACTGACAGCATCATATGTTAGAACAACAGCGTCGTATGATTCTCTGACAGTATAAAAATGTGGATACTAACAAACCATTACATAACCCTTAGCAAGTAATAATGCAAACCGAAAGCATTGTTAATTTTTAAAACATTGCTTACATTGTTATGCAACACACAATAAGCATATGGCAAAAAACACTGATCCGAACACATGGGTAGATGCCTACTCCGATCTCTTATTTCGCTATGCCATCATCAGGGTGAACGATGAACAGCTAGCCGAAGATTTGGTACAGGAAACTTTCTTGGCAGGATTAAAGAATCTCAATTCATTTCAAGGCAAAAGCACCGAACTGACATGGTTAACAGCCATTCTAAAGCGCAAAATAATTGACCATTACCGCAAGAAAACAACACGTAAAGAATATTCACTTGACGAGCCCGATGAACGATTTGACTCAAATGGTGGAATGAAAGACCATTGGGTTAAGGATAGCGCTCCATCCGCCTGGAACATTGAAGCTGACAAACAATTGGAAAGCAAGGAGTTTATGCAATTTTTGCAAGCATGCATTGCGCATTTACCAGAGAAATGGGCCTCATGTTTCGTTCTCAGAGTAATGGAAGAAATGAAAAGTGATGAAGTTTGTAAGGAATTGGATCTTACATCGTCGAACCTATGGGTGATATTACACAGAGCACGGCTTCAGTTGAGAGATTGCATTGAAAAAGGTTGGTCATAATAAAGGAGAGTATTCATGGAAACAAAAAATAAATTAATGATTACCTGTAAAGAGGCGACCTATCTTGTTTCAAAAAAACAACAAGACAAGCTAAGTTTCTTGGAAAAAATGCAACTCCAATTTCATTTGATGATTTGCTCCTATTGCCGTCGCTTTGCCAATCAAATAGATTTCATTACCAAAGGAATAGTACGCCTACGCTCACGAATTGAAAAACAAAGTACCAGCATTTCTTTAACTAGTGCGCAAAAAGATAAAATGAAAGAGGCTTTAAGGAATCAGCAGAAATAAAAAAAGGGTAAGAAACTAATCCTACCCTCTAATCGAGCCAATGACGAGATTTGAACTCGTGACCTCTTCCTTACCAAGGAAACGCTCTACCCCTGAGCTACATCGGCAACAAAATTGAGCGAACCGCGATAGCTATCGCGGCGGGACTCATTTGAGCGAAAAACGGGATTTGAACCCGCGACCCCGACCTTGGCAAGGTCGTGCTCTACCACTGAGCTATTTTCGCAGTTGCTATTTCTTTCAACAGCCGTGCAAAAGTAGAAAAATTTCCCTTCAAGACAAACCCTACTTGATATTTTTTCGCTTTACCAATTATTGTACATATACCAAGTTGTAATACCTACCTTAAAGCACTATATTGATAGAACAGATATTGTCCATTGTTGAAAACATTTAATCATGAAACGCTTTTCATCATTCCTTATTTTAGGCTTACTATTCCAAAGTATCACATACGGTCAAAGTGTAGAAAATTCGCGCATGCAATGGTTTAAAGATGCAAAACTTGGCATTTTTATCCACTATGGCATCTACTCAGTGAATGGGATTGATGAGTCATGGTCGTTCTTTAATGGCTATATCAACCACAACGATTATATGAATCAGCTAGACGGTTTCACGGCAAGTAAATTTAGCGCCGATGAATGGGCTCAACTATTCAAGAAAAGCGGTGCTCGCTACGCTGTACTAACAAGTAAACACCACGATGGAGTTGCTCTTTGGAAAACCGAAACACATCATTATAATACTATTGAACATACGCCTGCTAAAAAAGACATTGTAAAGGAATTTGCAGAAGCAATGGGCCAAGAAGAGCTTCGTGTTGGTTTGTACTATTCACTCATTGATTGGTCCCACCCCAACTACCCGGCCTTTCTCAGAGATAGCGTTCGCTATTCAAAAGATGAAAAAAGGTGGCAGAGCTTTACTAACTTTTACTTCGAACAATTAAATGAACTTTCAAGTAGATTCAATCCAGACCTCTACTGGTTTGATGGCGATTGGGAACACAGCGCCGAAGAGTGGAAATCCGAAAAATTGCGAAAACAACTTCTATCCTACAATAAAAACCTCATATTAAATAGCCGCTTACAAGGTTATGGCGATTATGCAACACCCGAACAAGGCGTGCCAATAACTAAACCTAGTAATAACTATTGGGAGCTCTGCATGACCATGAACGACTCATGGGGTTTTCAAAAAAATGATCACAATTACAAAACACCTTTCCAATTAATTCAAATTTTTACCGATTGCATTAGCATGGGTGGAAACCTCTTATTGGACATTGGCCCCAAAGAAGATGGCAGTATACCAGCGGAACAAATTGAAATATTAAATGAATTTGCTAGATGGACAAGCAAACATTCAGAAGCAATTTACGGCACCCGAGCTGGCATTAATAAAAAGCACTGTTTCTATCCCACAGCACTTTCGAAGGATAGCACTACATTATTTGTCTACTTGGATAAAGAACTAAACAACCAACTCTTTATTGATGGATTGCAATCTACGATTAGCTCCGTAAGAATTGTTGATCATGATACTAAATTAAAATTCAATCATCAATCATCCCTTTTTAATTGTCATATTCCAACTAAATTATGCGACTCCAGCATCACTGTAGTGGCCATCGATTTTAAAACTAAACTAGAACTAACATCGCCACAACAATCATTATATGATCTTAACACAAATGGAATTACAAATAATGAAAGATGGAAGCAAAAACATTCTAAGTTTATCAACGATGCCCATATAAGCATTCCATATCGCTACTATGCCGGCCTTAACAAATTATCAAAGGATAAAAACATATTATACCTCCTGGTGGAAGGTAAGCCACAGGAGTCGCTTATGATAAAAGGCCTTAAGAATAAAATTAATCGCATTTGGGTAGTTGGTGAAGGAACTAAACTAAAGCATAAAGTAAGTGGCAAACAGTATTGGAGTCAGGTTCCGGGCATCGTTTACATTGATGTTCCTGATTATGTATTAGATCAAGAACTTACAGTTATAGCAGTTCTGCTCGACGGCCCCATTCAACTCTTCGAAGAAGAAGTAAAAGCGATAGAGAGCAACTAAAATCGCTTCTCAAACATCAATTTAAAATTAATAAACACCAGTAATGTATTTTCACTAATCAAAACCACACTTTTAGTTTCAATTTATTACTTTTGTTGTCAAATAAAAAACCAAACATGAGTAATAGTAGAGAAATCATTCTTTTGAACGTTTCAGGAGTTGATAAACCGGGATTAACAGCAACACTTACGGATATATTGTCTCACTATGATGTTAATATTCTTGACATCGGCCAGGCAGTTATTCATGATGATTTAGGTCTGGGTATCTTATTTGAGGTACCAACCAGTAATGAATCATCACCCATCCTGAAAGATCTATTATTCAAATCGTATGAGTTGGGTTTAAACATCAAATTCACCCCCATTACCGAAGATAAATACAACGAATGGGTTGGTCATCAAGGTAAAGAACGATTTATTATAACCCTCCTTTCACGGAGACTTGGTGCTAATCAATTATCGCAGGTAACGAAAGTAATATCAAATCAAGGCTTAAACATTGATTACATTACTCGCCTTAGCGGACGTGTATTGCTTAATGATCATTATAAAAATGACAAGTCAGTAGTCGAGTTCTCAGTTCGTGGAACACCCGAGGATGCCATCGCCATGAAAAAAGAATTCATGACTATTTCGAAAGATACCGAGATTGATATCGCTTTTCAGGCCGATAATATTTTCCGCCGTAATCGCCGTTTGGTATGTTTCGATATGGACTCCACGCTGATTCAAACTGAAGTAATTGATGAGCTAGCGATTAAAGCTGGCGTGGGCGATCAGGTAAAAGAAATTACCGAGGCAGCCATGCGTGGCGATATCGATTTTAATGAAAGTTTCATCCAACGTGTTGCTCTCTTAAAAGGCCTTGATAAATCAGTAATGAAAGACATAGCGGAAAACCTGCCTATCACAGAAGGAGCTGAACGCCTGTTCAAGACCCTTAAAAAATATGGCTACAAAACAGCTATCCTATCCGGTGGATTCAATTATTTTGGGCACTATCTAAAACAAAAATTGGATATTGACTATGTGTTTGCCAACGAATTGGATATTGAAAATGGCGTACTAACAGGTAAACACAGCGGTGAGATTGTTGATGGCAATAAAAAAGCTGAACTATTAAAATTACTGGCTTTCAAAGAAGATATTCACTTGGAACAAGTAATCGCTGTGGGTGATGGATCAAACGATTTACCTATGCTTCAGTTAGCTGGACTGGGCATTGCCTTTCATGCCAAACCAAAGGTGAAAGCATCTGCTAAAAATCACATATCAACCATTGGCTTGGATGCCATATTATATCTACTTGGTTTCAGAGACAGAGAAATAAACATATAATACCAAACTGTGCTGGTATTATGCCGATACATAATCAAAAGGGCTTTAGAAGTGAAACGCACTAAAGACGCATTTTGATTAGTAAACGGTATAATTAACTCAACAACACGACTTCACAGCTTTTAACAAACCATCTTATTGCTTATTCTGAAGATTTACTATTTTTGCGCCAAATTATAAAAGTGTAGAAGAATGGCTAAGGGTATTTATCACCGTGCTGAGTTATTATTGGGACAAGCTAAAATGCAATACCTATCACAAAAGAAAGTGATATTATTTGGCATTGGTGGAGTTGGAAGTTGGTGTGCCGAGAGTCTAATACGAACTGGTATTACCGAACTAACGATTGTGGACAGTGATAGGGTTTGCATTACCAATGTAAACCGCCAGATGATGGCAACAACAAAAACTGTTGGCCAAGTTAAAACGGAAGCATTAAAGGAGCGTCTATTGGAAATTAATCCCAAAGCCAACATTACCGCCTTACAAAAAATATACTCCAAAGAAACTTCTGAAGAATTCGAGCTAAGCAATTACGATGTAATAATCGATGCCATTGACAGTATCGGAAGTAAAATCCATCTCATTCAAAGCGCCACTAAAACCGATGCGCTCTTTGTATCTTCAATGGGTGCAGCACTCAAGGTAGACCCTACACGAATTAAGGTTGCCTCATTTTGGAAAGTAGAAGGATGCCCATTGGGTCGAAGAATTCGTAAAGTCATTCGTAAACTGGGTGTTCCAACGCGTGATTTTTTATGTGTATACAGTGATGAGATTCATGAGAATGCTGGTGAAAATGAAAGTTGTGGTACTGAAACATGTCTTTGCCCCAAAGCTGAAAATGGACCTGGCGATCCTGACTTGGTTAATCATGAATGGTGTAGTATGAAAGCCGTCATTAATGGTTCATTGGCGCACATAACAGCGATCTTTGGATTTACATTGGCAGGCATCATTATTAAACAGCTTTGCGAAGAACTTACCTCTGAGTAATCGAAAAGACCACTTTTGATCAAGATCATGATAATTCAACTTCAATAGTTTAATAGAAAAACTATATTTGAATATTCTTACTTTCTATCTATCAAAGCTAAAAGCGTGTACGATAGAATAATTATTCATGATAAAAAAGTTAACAATGAAGTTGTGGTCCATTCTTTTAATTATTCTTGTAATTACATTTAGTGCTTGTAATATTATTCCTGAGAAATTACCCGAAGCTGGCGTTAGTATACATTTGGCAAAATCAAGGGCTGAAAGAATATCAAAACTGACTTATGATTTACATTTGGAAATTCCATCATCGAAGGAAGCCGATATTAAAGCAAAATCGATAATTAAATTTGGGCTTTCCAATACTAACGAAGACTTGTTTTTGGATTTTAAAGCAAGAAATGAACAAGTAAAACTACTCATTGTCAATGGAGACACTTTGTCTGGTACAATTATAAACGAGCACATAAAGCTCCCAAAAAAATCACTTCAGCAAGAAAATAATGTAGTTATTAATTTCATCGCAGGCAATGGAGCGTTGAATCGAAACGATAATTATTTCTATGCTCTTTTTGTGCCAGACAGAGCCCGAACAGCTATACCTTGTTTTGATCAACCCAACATTAAAGGACGATTTGCTGTAAAAATGCATTTGCCCGAAAATTGGATAGGCGTTGCCAATGGACAACAAACTATTACTCAAAAGCTAGTAGATAAAACAATTGTAGAGTTTGATTACTCGCAACCAATAAGCACCTACTTATGGGCCTTTGCAGCTGGTGAATTTAAATATACCTCTAGCAAATGGAAGGATATGAATATTGGACTTTATCATATGGTTGATGACAGTATAAAACTTACGCATAACGTAGAAACCATATTTTCTCAAACCACAAAATCACTGGATTGGCTTGAGGAATATACCGACTATGACTATCCTTACGAAACCTATAATTTGGTAGCCATTCCATCGTTTCAATTCGGCGGCATGGAACACCCAGGAGCTACTTATTATCGCTCTGAACTAATTTTCCTCGACGAAAAACCTACACAAAACGAAGAGTTGAGCAGAGCAAATTTAATCGCTCATGAAACAGCTCACATGTGGTTTGGTGATTTGGTTACCATGCCCTGGTTCGATGAAGTATGGCTAAAAGAGGTGTTTGCTAACTTCATGGCTGATAAAATTACACAACCATGGTTTCCTGAGATTGATCATCAGCTACGGTTTCTATTAGCTCACTTTCCTCGAGCTTATTCCGTAGACCGAACCAAAGGAGCTAACCCAATTGGACAAAAGCTGAACAATCTTCAAAATGCTGGAACACTATACGGCTCAATCATCTATCACAAATCACCAATTGTGATGAATCAGCTCGAAAACATGGCAGGAAATGATGTTGTGCGTATGGGCATTCGCGAATACATTGATTCATATGCCTTCTCAAATGCTTCGTGGAACGACTTAATCAATTGTATCGATAAACACACCGAGGGTGATTTAAAAGTTTGGAGTAAGGCCTGGGTAAACGAACCGGGCCGTCCTGTTATTTCATTTGCTCCTTCGATAGAGAAGAATGGATATTGGACCTTAACACAAAGAGCCGAACATGCAAATCTAGCAAGCCCAGATTGCTATTGGCCACAAGAATTAAATACGCTGTTTGGCACTACAAATTACAAATACGACTTCTTTGATGCCACCATTGACGTGAATGAATCGCTTGATAATCTTGATGCGATTTTTATGGCAGATGATAAAGGATATGGATTAATTCGTATGACCGAAAAACAGTTGGCCTATTGGATGAATAATATCTCTGGCATTAAAAACACAATGTTACGCGGTCGCATTGCCATCAATCTGTACGAAAACTTTTTAGATGGATCAATACATCCAAATGAATTCATGAACTATCTAAAATCAAACATTCAGAAAGAATCGGAGCCATTATTGGTAAACTTATATTGCAATCAATTAAGCACCTGCTTCTGGAAATTTATGCCTTCCCACATGTGGCAAAAAAATAGCCTTGCTATAGAAAGTATGCTTCAAGAAAAACTGGATACCGTTACTAATCCAGCTCTCAAAAAAACTATATTCAGATCTTGGATAAATATAGCAATGAGTGATGAAGCTTTAAATCAGTTATCGGAACTTTGTAACGAAGACTCTTTTATCAAAGGCATGACATTAAATGAAAAAGATAAAGTTGATATTCTTTCACAGCTATTTATAAAACAACACCCGAATTGTAAGCAGGATTATAACAAGGTGCATAAGCAGATCAAAAACAGTAATCGTAAGGCCATGCTCGAGTTTATTCTTCCTTCGCTAAGCAATAATGCAGCCGATAGGGATGAATTTTGGTTCTCTCTTTCATTAGTTGAAAACAGAGCAAAAGAAAAGTGGGTTGAAAAAGCATTGGCTAACCTTCATCATCCTTTAAGAAGCCAACAATCTGACTTATATATTCCTAAAACCCTCCAATTACTCGAGGAAATACAATTGACTGGCGACATTTTTTTTCCAATAGGATGGTTGGGTAACAGCATTGGTAAACAGTCTTCAGAAAAAGCGCTTAAGGATGTTAACACTTTTTTAAATGAAAATAGTACTTATCCCGAGCATCTTAAATTAAAGATTCTTCAGAACGCGGATGTACTTGAACGAAGTGTAAGAATTAAAAAGAAATATTTTAACGAAACAACTCATCAGTAACAACTAGTTGTTACTCAAAATAAATACAACATTCACACCAATATTTCGTAGTACAAATGGTGTCGGTTAACGAACTTTTTAATACGTGATATTGAATGAGATTTTTTGTTAGTTTATTCTTGATTTTTTACACAATACTTGGCGCTTATGCTGATGACAGAGAGCTTATTGCAAAAAACAAAGCTGATTTTATTATAAACATAGCTACAAACATAAACCTACCTTCCACCGAAAATAGTGAGGAATTTAAAATAGGTCTGTACGGAAGAGGGCGGGATGTAGGGATTTTGTTCGATGAGCTTGATACAAGAAGTGCGACAATTCAGCTTGATAATAAAAACATTAAGGTTTTTCATTTTAAGCGAACCAGAAATATTGAGCAAGTCGATTTACTTTATGTTGAAGGCGACAGCAAAATTAGAATCAGCGATATAAACGAAAAATTAGAAGGACACCCCTACCTCATCCTTACTGAAAATTTTCCCTTTGGTACCTCAATGATCAACCTTGCGTTGAATAGCAACAACGAAGTTTTTTATGAACTACAACCAGAACCGTTGGAACGAAGAGGTATTTCAATAACAAAATCTCTTTTAAATTCCGACAGAAGAATAACCTCTGAAGAACAATGGATCTCCTTATTGACAGAAGCTGTTAAAATGGTTGACAAACAAAGTAAAACCATCACAAAACAAGAGACTGAAATCAAAAAACGCGATCGTTTAATTACCAATCAACAAATAGCCATTGGTTTAATCACTATCCTCATCCTAACAATTAGCGCCCTAGCTGCTAAACTAATACAATCGAATAAAATAAGAAAAGCGGCACACCTTGAATTAAAACAAAAGAACAAAGATATTATCGACAGCCTTAATTATGCAAAGCGTATACAAAAGGCTTTCCTACCACAGAAAGAATTATTCAAAAAATACTTTAGCGATTGCTTTATCTTATTTAAACCTAAGGATATTGTTTCAGGTGATTTTTATTGGCTACACAAAAATAACGACATTCTTTATTTCGCTGTCGCAGATTGCACTGGACACGGTGTTCCAGGGGCTATTATCAGTGTAATGTGCAGCGATGCTTTAACAAAAGTAGTCGGTGAATTTGGCGAAAGTGATCCAGCTGAAATATTAAATAAAACAGCTGAATTACTTGATTCAATATTATCTAATGGTGATGCAAACATCAATGATGGAATGGACATTGCTTTCTGTAAATTAAACTTTAAAACGAAAGAACTATTATTTGCTGGAGCCAACACACCACTCCACTACATTAGAAACAATGAACTATCAACCATAAAAGCTGACCGCCAAGCCATTGGAAAAGTAACAGAACGTCGACCATATACGACACATCATTTGGAACTACAAAAAGATGATCGTATTTACCTTACTACAGATGGTTTTGCCGATCAATTTGGAGGTGAGCATGATAAAAAACTCAAAGCGCGCAAGTTACGCGATTTATTTTTGCAGAATCACAAGCTAACGATGGAAGAGCAAAATGTGTTTCTCAATAATTTCCTAAAAGAGTGGACTGGATCCAATGAACAGGTGGATGATATTTGCGTATTTGCTTGCCGAATTTAATCCCAAACTACTTGTTTAAACGTGCCCTTTAATTATAGAAAAAATTCAGGAATTAATCCAATAAAATAGTATCTTCGCAAAATCAACAAAAGCGGAAATACAATGGGTATTATCATTAAAGAAGTAATAGATAAACAAACACTTAACGACTTCGTTAAGCTTCCTTATGTGCTTTATAAATCCAATAAATATTGGGTGCCACCAATGATTAATGATGAGCGTAATGCTTTAATACCTGATAAAAATCCTGCTTTTGATTTCTGTAAAGTTAAGCTTTGGGTTGCCTACAAAAATAACAAATGTGTTGGTCGTATTGGCGGCATCATCAATTCACTTTGGATCGAAAAAGAAGGTAAAAAAATTGGCCGCTTCACACGAACTGAGTTTATTGATGATATCGAAGTATCGTCACTATTACTATCAACCGCCGAAAAATGGTTAAAAGAAGAAGGCATGGTTGAAGTACAAGGACCTCTTGGCTTCTCAAACCTAGATCATCAGGGCTGTCTTATCGAAGGGCACGATTGGTTGCCATCAGTTGCTTCGGATTACCACATGGATTATTACTTAAGTCATTTCGAGAAATTAGGCTACGAAAAAGAAATTGACTGGCTTGAGTTTCGTATAACTTTTCCAGAGGCATTACCCGAAAAATCGTATAAAGTAGCTGAGATGCTTATTAAACGATATGGATTGAAGCCTCAAAACTTTACATCATCAAAAGAAATTGAACCTTATAAGGAAAAAGTTTTCGCATTATTAAACAAAGCGTTTGCTGAGCTATTTGGAACTTTTCCTTTACCCGAAAAACTTATTGAATTTTACATTAGCAAGTTTTTCCCTATGCTTAACCCTCGTTATGTGAAAATCATCTTAGATAAAGACGATGAAATGGCAGGATTCCTCATTGCCTTACCTTCTCTCTCAAAAGCCATGCAAAAAGCAAATGGTAAGTTATTCCCATTTGGTTGGTGGCATATAATGCGCGCTTTAAAGAAACCGACTGAGATGGATTTGATGCTTACAGGTGTAAAACCTGAACTTCAGCGCATGGGAGTTGCAGCACTATTAATGAATGACCTTTGGAAAACGGCCAATGATGACGGTATCAAACAAGTAGAAACAACTGGGATGCTCGAAAATAATAATGTGGCGATACAAATGTGGAAATCGTTTGACCATATACAGCATAAACGAAAACGATGTTTTAAGAAAACATTAAACTAAAAAATTATCAGATTATAACTTTCTAAAGGCGTCTGGAAATTTTCAGACGCCTTTTTTATTGAAATTAACCATGGTGAATAAAACAAACATAATGAAGGAGCTAAAGAGTTATATCATAATAACTCTTGGATTACTTATTAGCTCAATTGGCTGGACTGGCTTTATCATTCCATCCGACATAGTTGGTGGTGGTGTAATGGGATTATCTTCATTAATATATTTTATTACAGATTTACCTGTAGGCCCTACCAACCTTGTAATAAACGCAATTCTTATTGCTATTTCAATGAAAGTACTTGGTAAAGGCTTTGGTTTTAAAACCATTTTCTCACTCATTGTACTGTCCCTATTTCTTACTGTATTCCAATACATCATAACAGAACCAATTGTAAAGGAGAAATTCATGGCAGCCATTATTGGCGGTGGTTTAGTTGGTATTAGTATTGGTATCCTATTTGTTCAAGGCGGAAGCACAGGTGGTACTGAAATAGTTGCCATGCTTATTAATCGCAAACGCAATGTGAGTCCAGGTAAGGTTATGTTGGTGTGCGATATACTAATAATCACATCGTCGTTTATTGTATTTAAATCACTTGAAACCATGGTTTATGGTTTTGTGGTGATTGGCCTTATGTCATACGTGGCCGACATGGTTCTAACCGGTGCTCAACAATCGGTGCAAATATTCATCATCTCCAAAAAGCCAAATGAAGTAGCAGAAAAGATTTCCTCACAAATCAATCGTGGACTATCGTTTTTGAATGGTCGTGGTTATCACAATAAGGATCAGCGCGAATTTATAGTGATGGTTGTTCGCAAATCGGAATCTCACTTGATATTTCAAATTATCAAAGACACCGATCCGGAAGCATTTGTTACAGTTGCTAACGTTATGGCCGTATATGGAGAAGGTTTTGACCAATACAAACCACCTATTAGCGCATCAAAGAAGAAAAAACAAAACCCACTTACTTAGTGGGTTCAACATATTGCAATTCGAGCCCATTTAGTTGAGATAGTACACGCTCAAATTCTTCCGGCAGAGTTGACTTTATAGTCATTTCATCGTTACTTACAGGGTGAGTAAATGTAAGTGACGAGGCATGTAAAAGAAGCCTTTTCACATCGGTATGCTCAGTCATTATACGATTCAAAGTCCAATCGCCATGCTGGGTATCTCCTAATATATCAAAACGACCAAAAGCAAAATGCTGCCTTAGTTGATGCCAACGCCCCGTTTCAGGATAGGCCATGACCAAACTAAGCCCCACATTCTCAACTTTTTTATATGAGATATTTGTATCAATCGATTTAATCGTCTTATACTTTGTTAAGGCCTTAACACGCTTTTTCTTCTTTTTAATAAGTACAGGATTATCCCAAGTACCTTCTCCCGGTTTATCCTTACATACAATGGCATACGCCTTTTTTACTTTGCGCTGTTCAAACTGTTTTGACAATTCGGAAGCCATTTCTCGTGAAAATGCAAGAATAATGACACCAGATGTTTTAGAATCCAAACGATGCACCGGGAAAACAGATTTACCGGTTAATTCACCAACTAATTTAGTCAGATATGGCGCATCTGCAGGCATAAAATCATTTTTGTGTATTGGCAAGTCAACTGGTTTATTAACTGCAATTATATAGTCATCCTGGAATAAAACGTCCGTATCTTGTATTTTCATACATCAAAGATACTAGAAAGTAATAAACAAACGCGTGCTATGGTACCAATGATCAGTTCCTGTTTTAAACTCTTTTGTATTATAAAACAAATCGAAGCTCAAT
Organism: Carboxylicivirga fragile; assembly: GCA_025499625.1. Lineage (GTDB taxonomy): Bacteria > Bacteroidota > Bacteroidia > Bacteroidales > Marinilabiliaceae > Carboxylicivirga > Carboxylicivirga fragile. The sequence continues at coordinate 67,716 of JAFMVD010000013.1, forward strand.
CCAAATGATTTATAAACCAAGCCTACACCTGTTCGAACACGAGCAACAATTGGTGACATTTCACTGTATTCAAGATAGTGTATTTTGGGATTTCGATGCCAACCTCCTTGTAACGTTCCATTATATGCTACATAACTCAATGAAGGCTCTGCTGAAAAATACAACTGCCAGTTTTTACTATTACTCTGCAAGGGTAGTCCCAAACTTTCCATATAGCTTTCCATTTTTCCAACTCGCAGCATCATCGATACGCTTGCATCATCATGTAAAGTCCCAACGCGAGCCTTTCCTTTCCCATACAATTCAAAACTATTTGAGGAGTATAACTCTTTGGATGCCTCAAAATTGTAATTTATCACTGGCCAATTATATTGCTGGTAAACCCATCCATTGGGTAACTGATTATTAGACAAATCGTGATATCTATATTGCACATGCCCAGCTCCAGAGGCTGGTCCCATCACACCAATATCCAATTCACTTGCAAACATCCAACCTTTATCGGTATTAGCTGCTATGGATTTAGATGTTAACAGGAGTACTCCAGCATATGGTCTATCGGAATATTGCACAACATCGCTACTAATATCCTGTGGCGTATAGGTACGTTGATCTATCATAAAGCCATAAATAACCTTATCATACTGTTTGGGTTTTAATAGTATTAGATTAACTGGATTATGTTTTAACAATGGATTATAAAAATGAAAACTTAAACCTTGTGAATAATAATAATCCGTCATCATGAATACATCATTATCCCATCCAAGCTTATACACTTTATTGTTGATAACTTGTTGCGAGTATGCCTTTGAAAAAACCATAAGGCATGTAAGTAATAATAGATATTTTACATTTTTCTTTATAGACATGCTAAGCTTAAAGCAAAATCAGTTCCATTAATTCTTAACAAAAGCTAAACTTTATTACAATTTGTTTGTCATAAATGGCATGAAAGATCATACATGCGTTGTAATTGTTATAGATTACAACTAATTTTGATTTGATAAAACCTAATAATCATAAAACATGAAAAATCTTCTAGTAGCCATCTTGCTTATAATAGGCTTTGGTAGTCAGGCTCAATCAAGTAAAAAAGATAGTACTAAAACAAAACCCAAAAAAAACAATAGTGTTGCCGTAAGATATCATTGGGGAACAGTACTACAAACCAATGACTTTTTAAAAGGTGAAAATAATGCAGGTAAACCAATTGATTTTTACCATGCTTTAAACTTAAGCTATGGTGTTCAAACGGACGGAAGCAAAGATTGGCACCACATCTTTAACTTCCCGAGTTACGGGGTATCATGGTACAATGCTGATTTTTTCAATACTGATGAACTTGGTAATCCTACAGCTATATATGGCTTTATGAGTTTTCCATTTCGCCACACAGAAAAAAGTACTTGGGGTTACGAATTAGGCTTTGGACTCACCTACAACTGGCAACCATACGATAAATATAGTAATCCATTTAATACCGCAATTGGATCAAATAGAACCGTTTTTATCGATGCCAATTTATTCTATAAATATCACTTAGGTAATCGATGGGATTTAAGAGGTTCATTTGGCTTCACACATTTCTCTAATGGTGGTACAAAAAAACCTAATAGCGGAATCAATTTACTATCTCCTTCCATTGAATTAAGCTATAACTTTAAGGATCGACCGCTATTGATTAGAGAAATTAAACCTGCCTACGAACAACATTACGAAGTGGCCTTACAAATAGGAGCTGGTGCTCGTAACATACTTTACGACAATCCCAATGGGGAAGATCCAAACCAGGGAACAGCTGATGTTATGCACTCGTATGTAAACATCTCAGGTGCATTCTTAAAAGCTACAACCTGGAAGCACAAGTTTGGTGGAGGTATTGATTTTACCTACGATGAAACTGCAAATGTTCAAGTAACAAATCCTGCAAACGGGAATGAAGAGCCAATAGTAAATATATCCGATAAGTTCTCTGAAAAGTTTATGCTTGGAATCTTCGGAACCTATGAATATACCATCGATCGATTATCTGTTGCATCATATTTAGGTTATCTGGTTTATAGAAAAGAGGTAACCAATGAAAGCAATAAGCTTTATCAGAAATTTGGAATTAAATACCACTTCAAAAACGATATGTATGCAGGATTACTAGTTCGTGCTCATAACTTTTCTGTTGCTGAAGTGATCGAATGGAATCTGGGTTACCGAATTAAATGGAACTAAGGTTGGCACAAGCTTTGCTTATTTCAAAACGCACTTAAAAATAACACTATGAAGAATTTATTAATATTTATTCTTGCAGCATTCATCTCATTACCATCGATTGCTCAAGAGCCAGAAAAAAAATTGACAAGAAAAGAAAAACGCGAACTAAAGAAAGCTGAAGAAGCAGCCCTAAGTGAAGCAATGAGTAAAATACTAGCGGTAGCAATCGATTCAGCTCAATGGGTGATTGAAGCCCATACTTTAGCTGACAAACGTGGAAGTTCAATACCGGTTAATAGCAATTTAAATTTCATCGCAATTGAAGGCAAGGAAGCATTTGTTCAGTTAGGATCAAATTCAGGCCTTGGACCCAATGGAGTTGGTGGCGTTTCGGTAAGAGCTAACATAAGCAAATATGAAGTAAAGAAAAATGAGAAGAAAGGAACTTATTTTATTACTGTTTATGCAACTTCTGCTATTGGCAGCTTCGACATTCGAATTGACACCAATGCTGATGGCCAAATTGCTTCAGCAACAGTTCAAGGTAATTCTTCATCAAGGGTAAGATACAGTGGACAATTAGTTCCGGTGAGCCATTCAACGGTATACAAAGGCACTCCACTATTCTAAAAAAAAGTTTTAGGCGGAAATATTCACAAAGGTTGTCAATTGATTTTGGCAACCTTTTTTAATTGATATTAAAATCGGGTAAATAAAAATGGAAGCTTGTTCCTTCATTCGGTTTTGACTTCAACCATATTTCTCCATCTAATAAATAGATCAACTGCTTTACTATACTCAAGCCTAACCCCATTCCGCCATAAGTATTTTGCTTGCATTCAACCTTTGTAAAGGGATTAAAAATGCTTTCAAAATCTTTTTCGTCGATACCAACTCCTGTATCTTCCACTTTAAATAAATAAAAGCTAGCCGGTAATTTTCGTGACGCTAATTCTGAGTTAACATCAATAACATCCTCACGCTGCATGTGCTTAACCTGAAGCCTTACATGTCCTTCCTTCGTAAATTTTAAACCGTTATTAAGCAAGTTGATTAATATCTGCTTCAAACGCTCTGCATCGGAATAAATAATAGATTTTGATTTTATTCCTTCCAGATCAATTTCAAACTGTACTTTTTCATTTTTCTTTTGAAGAAGTAGGGAACTATATACAAAATCACAAACTGTTTTCAAATCAAAATGCTTCTTAACCAATTGAATTTGTCCTGATTCAATACGTGAGATATCAATGATATCATCTATGAGTACTAATAGGCTTTCACTACTTTGTAACACCAACGTAGAAAACTTTTTTCGTTCTTCAACACTCTGAACATCGGAGGTCAGTAAGGTTGAAAATCCAATAATTGAATTCATCGGCGTCCGAATTTCGTGCGAAAGATTAGCCAAAAATGCAGTTTTAAGTTTATCCGATTCTTCTGCTTTTTCGGTAGCTAACTGAAGCTCAGATGTGCGCTCTAATACTAATTCTTCCAGATACAATCGATGCCTTTCTAATTCTTCTTTTTGCACTAGTACCTCTTCACGGCTCTGTTCTAAATCATCGTTTGTTCGTTTTAACTGTTGTGTACTTTGCTTGATTAATGATTCTAAGCGCTTTTTTTGACGGTGCAAAACACGACCTCTTATGGTATAAATGGCATAAAAGATGATTAAAAGCAATAAAACAATAAGTACTTTGAAGGCAAAACTTTCTGTAAAAGTAGGTTTTACCTTTACATAAATCGAAGTAATATCATTATTCCACACTTCATCATTATTACGCCCCTTCAACTTCAGTTCGTACAATCCTTCAGGTAACTGACTATAGGTCCTATCTAAATATGCCCAAGTCGTATCCCATTCGGCATCGTACCCTTCTAACTTCCAAGCGACTTGGTTATTAAAACTTGAACTATAATTGAATACACTGGCATAAAACGATGCTTTTCTTTCATCTGTAGAAATAACAACTGTATCTGGCACGTAATAATCTACATTAATCTCTGTAGGACTTGACTCTTTATAAACTTTTGATTCCAATTTATACGAACTAATAATTGACTTAGGTGGAGCAGTATTATATGGAATATCTGAAGGGTGAAACTCTATAAAACCATCTAAACCTCCAAATAACATATCACCTTCTGGAGTCATTTGAAAAGCACCTTCATTAAACTCTCTACAATTTACCCCTTCATATTTGCCAAAAGCAACCAACTTATTCTCTTTGCTATTATATCTTATTATTTTGGAATTGGTACTCATCCACAAATACCCTTCTTTATCCTCTAAAATTCCATAAACATTACCCGTCAAGAACATATTTTTTGAAGCAGGAATAATACTTCTTTTCAAGGAATCCAACTTTAATAATCCATCGCCATATGTCGCAAACCATACCTGTCCTTGCCTATCCGTATGAACATCTAAAATCGAATTTTCTTTAGTATACCTGCCAGCTTTCTTTATTGTTGAAAGCTGCGAGTATTCATTCGTCAGAAAGTTGTACTTTATCACAAAACTTTGATCAGTACCAAGCCACAAAAGGCTATCACAAGAAATATTCATGCGTTTTGTACGCACTTGACCTTCATGCCTAAAACTATCAGGAAAAGGAAAAACCTTATATTCTGAACTTATCATATTAAAGCGAATCATCCCTTCATATGAACTTAACCAAAGTATAGAATCACCAATAACATCAAGACTACTAATTTTATTAAGCGTCTCATCATTGGAACCTTTATTTTTAAATCTTATATGTGAGGTTCTATCCTTAAGAATATTTGTTTTAAAAAGTCCAGTATACGATGCAAACCATATATTCTTCTTACTATCTTCATAACCTTCTCTTACCCTTGTTCTACCAAATTCAGGACATTCTCGACTCTTTACAATCGAATATTCCTTATCTCCAGCTTTTTTCCTGAATAACGAATTTAATGAATAGTGCCAATATGTATTATCCGAATCTTTAAATAAAAAATATAATTCATCTGCATTCCAACTATTATGACTTTCCACTTTATGAAAATCAAATTTCAATTTATTAGCGTCAATCATTGACAAAGCACCCTTAAGTCCAAGCCACAATATTGGTTGCGTTTTACTATAAAACAGTTCATTCACCCAATTACTTGGCAAATGCGTATGTCGCTCATGATCAGCTTCAAAAAAGTTAAGTAATTTTCCAGTGTTAGATAGATGGTACAAACCACCACCCGATGTGCCTAACCATATTTCTCCATTACTTCCAATTACATGTTTACTTAAATGTGAATAATTAGGTGATTTAAAAACATGTTTTAATTGTTGGTCTTTAAAAGAGAATGAATAAATCGACTTATCAGAACAGAATGTTAATTCATCACAATGGAAATCGAGCGAAAAAACGGGTTTAATTCCGTTTGTTAATGGTGAAGGTTGTATTTTAAATAAACTCTTTTTATTTATGAGAATCTGCTCACACTGAAACAAACCATCTTCTGATGCAATCCAAATGATCTTATTATGTTTTCGAATATGATAAGGCCGATGGATATCACACCCAAATTCTTCTGATTTGGTATATTTACTTGTTTTGAAATTATAAAAAAACAGACCTTCATCCTTAGTTCCAAGCATTAACCACTCATCATTTACACGTTGAATGCTTGTAATTGATCGCGCACCATCAACATTACTAGAGAATGGAAGGATAGGTAGATTATAGAATTTATAGGTGGTAAGGTCCAAATAGCTCACTTCACCATAATACGTTCCAACCCACAATATGTCATCAATACTATCGTAAGATAAACCATGGATTCGATCATCGGGTAAGGAAAGCGTGTCAGCTTCTGACGCATTGAAAAAGTCAAAATACTGCCCATCGTAACGATACAAACCTTCAGTTGTACCCATCCAAATAAAACCTGTTGAGTCTTGAACAATCTGGGTTACATCTGGATCCAAAACTCCATACTCTTCGCCAAAGGTTTCAAATTCGAAACGTTTACTTTGAGCACTGGACTTCCATCCAATTAATAATAAAATACTAAGACAAATTGCGTATAATTTTACCACTCGCTATCAAATTAAGAAGAACATATAGGTTTGAATATAACAAATCCTCAATTATTAGTTAACGGCCTTTAAACGTAAATGGTTACAGCAATTGATCAAGAATAGATTAATGTAGGTAAATAAGACAAAAAAAGATGTAAACGCTACTAAAGACCCAAAAACTGCATCGCAATTCCTGAGAAGAAAATAACCATTCCTGCTATGGGATGACTGAAGGGCTCGATCTTTTTTAAATTCACAAAACTAAGTCCATAGTATGATGCTACAACAGCCGATGTCATGGTTGTTAAAGTAACAATTCCAAAAACAGAAGTAACCATTATTAATGCTGAGGCACTTTCAATAACTGCGGGATACATTAAAACCGGAATTAGCGGTTCGCACGGCCCTAAAGCAAAAATAATGAATAACACCCAAGGCGTGATATTACCAGATTTTTCAATTTTAGTATGCGAGTGTTTACCATTCCTTGAATGCCACCAGTGGCGCAAGCCCCAAAGTGCGTATATTAAACCAAAAGCGATGAACGCCCATGCCGCCAGGTTGCCTCTAAAGGATTCTATGAACTCCAATTTAGCCACCTGAACTTCCAGCATTATACCGAAGATACCGAGAACAACAGAGCTAAGAATATGACCAACTCCACAAAGTAATGTTAACCAAATTACTTTTGGTAAAGACCACTTTCTCGCCTTACCAATCATGATGAACGGCAGGTAATGATCGGGGCCAAATAGGGTGTGAAAAAAACCTATTGATGCAGCAGTTATAAGTAGTATTTGCAACTCCTGAGACATACTTTTTTCTTTAAAAATACAGAATTATTGTAATTCAGAAAGAAAATTGCGGCTATGCTGTCCTTATTTATTTCTAATCTAAATGAGAATAACTCTACTATTTACGACCTCTCTCTGAAATAAAAACGAATTATATCCTGAATCGATTCAGAACTAACATCCTCATAGTTAATTGATTCTTTCGGATAAAAAGCAAAATCAGAGATATCATCCTGCACATGCATATTATCAAAACTCTTCGCCTCACAAACGAATGCCAAATCGCATGTGTATACCGAATAGCCAGAAAAAACATATTCATTGGGAAAAGAAACCAAATAAGATGTTTTCACCACATCCAAATTAAGCTCTTCTTTAATTTCTCGACAAACAGCCTCTTCGGCAGTTTCCATCGGATCAACAAAACCGCCTGGTAAATCAAGCATACCTTTGCAAGGATCAAAGGCTCGGGTTGTCAATAACACTTCACCCCTTTCGTTGACGATTACAGCAGCAACCGCGGCGGCCGAATTAATAAAAAAATGAAACCCACACTTAGCACACTTAAAAGATCGAGATCCATCGTAATTAAAAGCTTTATCGCCACATTTAGGGCAAAAATTTAAAACGTTTTTTGGGTGCGATGCTGTCATATTAAAATCCGTTTAAATCCATTGTTACAGTAGGGATCAATAACAAGAATCCAATTATTATCATAGTGATGATTAATGGCGTTATCCATTTAACCCATTTAGTATAGGGTACTTTTGCAACACCAAGCACACCAATCAATACTGGTGAAGTAGGTGTAATCATATTAGTGAAGCCATCCCCAAACTGAAAAGCCATTACCGTTGCCTGACGTGATAATCCTATCAAATCGCTAAACGGAGCCATTATTGGCATGGTTAAAGCGGCCTTGGCCGATCCACTCGGAATAAATATATTAATCAATGTTTGAATACCATACATAATAGCAACAGAAGCAATATTCCCCAAATCACTCATTGATTGCGCCATGCTGTGTAAAATGGTATGCACAATCTTACCATCCTCTAAAATAACAATGATACCTCCAGCTAGTCCTACAACCAAAGCCGCTGACATTATATCCTTAGCGCCTTCCAAAAATAACTTGGTTATTTTATCAGCATCGCGTCCCATGGCAGCACCCGATAAAATACCCATGGCTAAAAACAAAGCCGCTATTTCGGTGATGTACCACTCATAGCCCATTACGCCTATAATCAAAAACAGGATGGTGAAGCCCAATAAGTTCAAAATGAAGAAATGTACTTTTTTGCGAAGTGATAAAAAGCCAGCTATAGCAAAAAAGCCAGCCATTATAGGCATAACTGGCCAGGTTACACCTTCGCCTCCACCCATCTTCAAAGTTGTCATTGGATGTTTAAGTGCAAATAAAACCAATACAACAATTGTTGCAGCATAAACCCACCAGGCAGAACGTGGTGTTGGACTATCAATCCCTTCTATTTTACCTGCAGCTCTCTTACGCCAATATTCATCTTCTTCATATACGGCTGATGATTTTGGATTTTTCTTCACTTTTCGGGCATACCATAATATATATGCAAAGCCGATAATATTAATCACAAACCAGCAGACCAGTCGATATTCAAATCCAGAAAAAAGTGGTAAACCAGCTAAGCCTTGCGCAATTCCAATGGTAAACGGATTGAGCACTGCTCCTGCAAATCCTAATCCCGCAGCAACAAACACAATGGCCACACCCGTAATACTATCGTAGCCCATCGAAATGGCTAATGGAATTAGTACGACCATAAATGCGATGGTTTCCTCACTCATGCCAAACACGGCACCAAATATCGAAAACATAAGCATGATGAGTATTAAAATCAGATTATTGGCACCAATGGCTCTTATGGCCTTATAGCGATCCAATTTTTTAACAAAATCGAGAAAAGATAATATACCAACATCAATGGCCTTGGAATCGTTCATGATCCAAAAGGCACCACCAATCATTAAAATAAACACTATGATTCCTGCACCCTTTTCAAAACCATTAACCATGGCAGCAAAAACTTCCCATGTTTGGGGCTGACTCGGAACTTCCTGAAAAACCATTACACTTTGTTCTACACCATCAACCACTTTGGTTTCTTGCACATACTCGCCTCCTGGCACAAACCAGGTTGCAACAGCAGCAAGAACAATAAGAGAAAAAACGATAACGTATGTATGAGGAACTTTTTTAAACATCTTTCTAAGGTATCTGCGCCTTAATTATTACATCAAGACTTATTAATTAAGCCTTGCAAAAATAGTTTTAAAATTGAATTATTGAGAAAGAACTGACATCTTAAACAACAGGAATATATAAAAACTGACTTTCAACACTTTCAAATTCAATTGACCAAAATCATGAGCAACTGGATTTTAAAAGCATTACTTTTATTTCGTCGTAAAAATAAAAACACCATTTCATGAACGCACTAGTAATCAAAAATATAAAAAGCCTGATTCAAACCGAAGAAAGCTCTTCATCGTTTGTTGCGGGTAAAGACATGTCGAAGTTGAACACTATTGACAATGCTTATTTAATCGTTGAGGATGGATTGATAAAGCATTTTGGTTTAATGTCTGATTTCAACGAAGCAAGTACTCCAAATAATTGCCAGACCATTGATGCATCGGGCAAACTAGTTCTTCCGGCATGGTGCGATTCTCATACACACTTGGTCTATCCCAAAAGCAGAGACGTTGAATACGTTGATAAAATCAAAGGCCTGAGCTACGAAGAGATTGCTGCGCGTGGCGGAGGTATTTTGAATTCAGCTAAGCTGATGCAAACAGCCAGTGAAGATCAACTGTTTGAAGATGCCATGCAACGCCTTAATGAAATTATTAAATGGGGAACTGGTGCAGTGGAAATTAAAAGTGGATATGGCTTAACGCTCGAAAGCGAATTAAAAATGCTTCGAGTTATTAAACGTTTAAAAGAAGCTAGCCCTCTGACTATCAAATCAACATTCTTGGGTGCACACTCAATTCCGATGGAATACAGAGGTAAGCAAAGCGAGTATGTTGACATGGTAATCAATGAAATGATACCGGCTGTGGCTAAAGAAAAATTGGCCGATTATGTTGATGTATTCTGTGATGTAGGTTTCTTCACTGTTGAAGATACTGACCGCATACTTGAAGCGGCTGCTAAATATGGAATGACACCTAAAATTCATGCCAACGAATTAGATTATTCAGGCGGTATTCAAGTTGGTGTAAAATACAAAGCACTATCTGTCGATCATCTTGAATTTACTGGAAAAGAAGAAATATCTGCTTTGAAAAATTCGGGAACCATGCCAACCATTCTTCCTGGTGCTGCCTTCTTTTTGAACATGGTCTATGCGCCAGCTCGCGAAATGATGGATGCCGGCCTTCCAGTTGCTTTAGCCTCTGACTTTAACCCAGGCTCTTCACCATCGGGCAATATGCAGTTAATTATGGCCATGGGAAGTGTACTTTATCGCATGCTGCCCGAAGAAGTGATTCATGCAGTCACAAAAAATACAGCTTATGCAATGGGAGTTGATAAAGAATTAGGCTCCATATGTGTTGGTAAAAAAGCCAATATTCTTATCACAAAAGAAATACCAGGCATCGAATATTTACCCTATGCCTACGGCGAAAATAAAATAGAAACAACAATATTGAATGGGGTTATTAGCTAATAGCTGTTAGCCTATAGCTTTTTGATCTCCGGACTCAAACACACGGACTTCGGACTTCAAGCTTCGGACTAAAAAATTAAAAAACAGACATAAAACATATATAATCATGCAACAACTAATAGAATGCGTTCCTAATTTCAGCGAGGGATGCGATATGGCAATCATCGAGAAAATCACCGATGAAATCAAAAAAATTGACGGCGTTAAATTAATCGACATTGATCCGGGACAAGCAACAAATCGTACAGTAGTAACTATTGTTGGTACACCTGTCGAAGTTTGCGAAGCAGCATTTCAGGCTGTAAAAAAGGCGCAAGAATTAATTGACATGCGCAACCACAAAGGTGCTCACCCGCGCTTTGGCGCAACTGATGTTTGTCCTTTGGTTCCTGTGGCTAACATTACCATGGAAGAGACTGTGGAATATGCACACAAGTTAGCCAAACGTATTGGTGAAGAACTTGATATTCCTATTTATTGCTACGAGTTTGCAGCTCAGGAAGACAAACGTAAAAACCTGGCGACTTGCCGCGAAGGTGAGTACGAAGCCATTTCGAAACGTATTGGAACAGCTGAGTGGAAACCTGATTTTGGTCCAGCTGAATGGAACGAAAATGTTGCTAAATCTGGTGTAACTGCGGTTGGCGCTCGTAATTTCCTTATTGCCTACAATGTTAACCTAAATACAACTTCAACACGTCGTGCCAATGCTATTGCATTTGATGTGCGTGAGCGTGGTCGTGTAAAACGTGAAGGTAATCCTGTAACAGGTAAAATTGTGAAGGATGAAAATGGCAAACCAGTGAATGTTCCTGGAATGTTGAAATCAGTAAAAGGTATTGGTTGGTTTATTGAAGAATATGGCGTAGCTCAAATCTCTATGAATTTAACTGACATTACAGTTACTTCACTTCACAAAGCATACGAAGCGGTTTACGAACGTGCCAATGCACGTGGCATTCGTGTAACGGGATCGGAAATGGTTGGCGTTGTGCCTTTACAAGCTATGTTAGACGCGGGTAAATATTTCTTACGCAAGCAAGAACGTTCTACAGGTATTCCAGAGCGTGAAATCATTAAGATTGCCATTAAGTCAATGGGCCTAGACGAGCTTTACCCTTTTGATCCTGACAAGAAAATTATCGAATACATTTTAAAGGACGACAAGAAGCAACTAATTGACATGAACCTGACTGAGTTTGCTGATGAAACAGCTTCTGAGTCACCAGCTCCAGGCGGTGGTTCTATCTCAGCTTATGTCGGTTCTTTGGGTGCGTCATTGGCAACAATGGTTGCTAACCTATCAGCTCACAAACGCGGCTGGGACGATCGTTGGGAAGAATTTAGCGACTGGGCTGAAAAAGGTTTGGCCATCGAAAAAGAACTGCTTCGTTTAGTTGATGAAGATACCAATGCCTTTAATAAAATAATGGATGCATTTGGTTTACCTAAGAGTAACGACGCCGAAAAAGCAGCTCGCAAGCAAGCCATTGAAGATGCGACTGTATATGCCATCAACATTCCATATCGAGTGATGGAACAATCATTTGCTGCCTTTGAGGTAATCAGAGCGATGGCAGAGGTTGGTAATCCTAATTCAGTATCTGATGCGGGTGTAGGTGCACTTTGTGCGCGCAGTGCTGTAATGGGCGCCTACTTGAATGTTAAGATTAATGCAGCCGACTTGGAAGACAAGGCCTTTGTTGCAAAAGTTTTAGCTGATGGTAAAGCATTAGAAGATAAAGCGATTAAAGAAGAAGCTGAAATTTTGAAGATTGTGAATGAGAAAATAGGATAATACCTATCTATGTACACATACAATCCTTGAGCCTGAACTTTCATAGTTTGGGCTCTTTTGGGTTTAAGCTAATAGCCGATAGCTTATAGCTTTTCTACTCTTTCTTGCCAGACCTTCGAACAAGAAACTACTCTATTCAATCTTCGGATCAGTTCGGACTTCTTACTCCGGACTTCAGACTTCTTTCTACATACTTTCTATATTTCTCCCACCCTTCGACAGGCTCAGGGTTCAGACGACCATGGACTGCGAACTTATCCGAACTTCGGACTTTTAATTACCTTTAAAACAAAAACACATGCGCGTACTCATCTTTTACACAAAATCATTTGCTTATACTCCAGCAATACAAAATCTTGAAGATGCTCCTGATCCTGGTGAGGCTAAAACTTTTGAAGATTGCCTATTAGCTTGCATACAAATAGAAGCCAGCGATGAAGAAAAGGATGTACGAAGTAGAGAAAAAAAACTGGTGAATCACTTAAAGTGGGCATTGCGTAAAAATAAAGCACAATCCATTGTACTGCATTCCTTCGCCCATCTTGGTGAATCAAAAGCCACTGTTGATTTCACAAAAGAGGTATTTGATGCTACTCAAAAACGATTAGAGAATGCGGCTATAGAAGTTGCGCAAACACCCTTTGGCTATTTTTTGGATTTGAAAATTGATGCACCAGGCTTTTCATTGGCAAGAATTTGGGCGGAATTATAAATAAGCTTAATGATAAATTATTATCTTCAACAAGAAATTGAGTAGAATCAACGATAATAAATAATCTATCATGAAAAAATACCTACCCCTCATCATACTAATGTTTGTATGTCTTACCAAAATCAATTCTCAGAATAAAGTCATTATTAATAAAAATTCTACATCAATTATAAAACCCATCTTCCAATATGAAAAACCAACTAGTTTGACACAAAAAATTGGGTATTCCGCATCATCAAACAACTTTGCTGATAGCAAGTATGATTTAAGTCTTCTGTTATCGAAGAAAAATACATTTACGCAACAGGATACGTCAGGTGCAAATACAATATTAAACTCACGCAATAAAATGCCATGCTTTAATCCTAAAGGTTCTTTCCCAATGGTTGTAAGTGAACCTGATTCTACCTGTGATTATTCATTGTTAATTAAAAGAATAAAATAAACACCGTAGGATTAATCTAGTCATAAATATAGTCAATCACTGATTACAAAAGTTGATTTCCAACTCAATGATTACAAGAAGAAAGTTTATAAAAAAAGGAATACTCGGCCTTTTGGGATTGTTCCTTTTAGATTCTCTTTGGTTCGAAAAAAGCTTTGTCAAATGGAAAGAAATAGATTTACGCAATCAATCCCAAACACCAATTAAACTTATACAATTAAGCGATTTACATTTTAAAGGCATTAACAGAAAACTTAAAAAGATTGCTGAGAAAATAAACAGCTTAAATCCAGATCTCGTTGTATTCACAGGTGACTCAATAGACTCTGATAAATACCTGAGAAACTTTGATTTGTTTTTAAAATTAATCGATCCACAAATTAGAAAATTTGCTATCACAGGCAATTGGGAATACTGGGGTAATGTTAGCATTGAGCAACTGAGAAATGTATATGCAGCTAATAATTGTGAACTATTAATAAATGAAAACAGGCAAATCAATGTAAATGATAGAGATATATCAATTATAGGCATTGATGACTATATTGGAGGCTCAGCAAATTTCATTAAAGCTTACAAAAACATAAAAGTTGGAGATAAAACAATAGTATTATCTCATTGCCCAGCATACGCAGACATTATTAAAAACACTGAACACAATATAAGCATTGATCTAATCCTGTCTGGCCATACTCATGGCGGTCAAATAAATTTATTTGGTTTTATTCCGTTCATACCCCAAGGTAGTGGCGAATATATTAGCGGATTGTACGACAAAACAACATTTAAGCTTTATGTTTCAAAAGGAGTTGGCACAAGTATATTACCAATTCGTTTTGGGGCACGATCAGAAATTACAATGTTCAACTTGTAACTTTTATATCAATAGTATTGTAGTGGAAGTTTTTTATACCTTTTGAACTATGAATCTGGCCTTGGTATAATGCCGATGATACAATGAATGGCCTTAGCAAATGAAATGCAGATAAGGCCAGCTTCATTGTGCTATCGGTATTACTTTCAAACATCAATCAGGCCTCTAACTCAACAAAAGTTTAAAAGAATTAACGCCGCCATTTTCAAATCCCATTTTCCGCAAATAAGCTATATGCGATGTATTGCTGGTTTCACACACCAAATGGTTAATATCTTTGCGCACATATTGCTCCTTATATGCCGTTAATAAAAAGCGTCCTGTTTTGTAATCGCGGTATTGCGGTGTAACATAATCCAATAATACTTCGGCTGAACCATCTACCCCATTATTAACAATAAAAACACCAGCAATCCGTGCATCGCGTAAAGCCAATAATATTTGGGTATCCTCACTAAATACAGTTTGAAATTCAGGAAAGAACCGCTTGATATCACTTTTATGATATTCTAAAAATTTTCTTAAAAACTCATCAGTGGAATTAGCTTTCACCACATCGAACAGTTCATTTTTAAAGAGTAAGAATCGCAAGTAGTAAATATTGAAAAACACAATCATCATATTCATGATACCAACTGGCAAAGCACCAATATAAAAACCATAAAATGAGAAAGCTGCCGACCCAAACAAGTTAAAAATACGGAGCTTAACCAAAGATGATAAGCTCAATGAAATTAGTACAATAGTAGATGCTAAATAGCCAATCCATTCTATTAAAGGCAGATTAAGCCAAACGATTTCATTCATAGTAGTAGGTTTAATGAATTACAAATAAACAAAAAAACATCAAACCGACCAATTGGTCTAGTTGTTTTTAATATAAAAATTCACCAAATAAATAGATCAACCCAATTTGCACCTACATCTGCACATTAAACTTCTCTGGAAATTGCGATGGTATTTGTCCCAAATCTTCATCAAGCATTTGCCTTAAATCTCTTTCAATTCCACGAGCAATTGTTGAAATAGGAACATCATTAGCCGTTCCTTCAAAAGGATTCTCTCCCACCGTCCCAATACGCATCATGGTATGAAAAACCCAAGAAACAACACCACAAAATGGTACAGCCAACCAAACAAAATATTCTGCTATTAGTGGAAAATTGGTGTAGATAGTACCTGAAATATTAGAAAACTCTGAAACTAAGCCTAGTGGCAACAAAGCTAGAAATGTCCAAACGAAAGAATGCGACAAGGTGGCATACTGACGAGGATAAGGAAAATTCTTGATTCGTTCCGATTTCCCTTGCAAATCAAACATCTCCTTCAGCAATCCTTCCAATTCTAAAAATGAAAATTCCCAAAGTACTTCCCTCTCCTTTAATTCTTTCAAATGCTTGGATTGCATATTTAATAAAGCCACAGCCTTATTATCCTTACTCAGTACATATTCTCTTTCATTTTCATCTAAGTATAATAACAAGTCATCCTCCAAAGAGGTTACTCGTTCAGGAATATGCGCTAATTTTGACCATTCGCGGTTAGTTCTGTGCTTCTCAAAAACCTCCCAGTTTTTCGCTGACGCATAGCATGACGCAATGCTGTTAACCAAGCGATGTGCCGATAAATAATCCTTTTAATATGAGCACTCATTTCCTCCTCACTCATTGGATCATTCGTGTATTCATTACTTATTGTCGCCGTCACCATCATTCCCCAACTTCGCGATGTATTAACCATTCCTCCCCATATCTTTCGTGCTTCCCATATCCGACCATAGGCAGCACTATTCTGAAAACCAATAATAAAGGCAACCGCTGTACCAATAAGTGCAATTGGTGTCCATGGCACATCCAGAAAGACAAACCCCAGAATATCGTATAAAAAAGTAATAATTAAGGCATACAATAGAAACAAGGCAGTTTCCCGTCTTGTCCAGCGTACCATATCTTTTGTGGAATATCTAATTTTTGTAATCATAAAACTACGGATTTGTATCAACTTGAATATTCAACAAACAGAAGGCAACTAAGTTGACCTCAAACAAAAAAAGCCTCAGATCAATTCAGACCTGAGGCTTTCCTCCTAAATATTAATTAGACTATTTTTTCATTTCAATTATAATCACACCATCCTTGGCTTTTTCACCATACAAATCGGTAGCCGTTTTATCCTTAAGCACTGTAAGCGATTTGATATCATCGCTATCTATATCCTTAAACCTTTCTCCATCAATCTCTTCTCCATCTATAATATAAAGCGGCTGTTTACCATTTGTATTGCCTTTGATACGAACACCTACAGCAGGGGAATGTAACGTCACAGATTCTCCTGAAAGTTTCATATCTTCATTTGTAACTGAACCTTCTTTAGTATTAATCTCAATCACCCCATTTTCATTATCAACACCATATTTATCAAGGGCTGCTTGCCCCTTAACAACATGGATCGATTCAATATCCTCTGCTTCAACTTCATTACCTTCCTTAAGCTCCCCATCAACTATAAATACAGGAGCACTTTCATCATCGGCTGTGAATTTTAATGAATTCATTTGAAAGTTCTCAGTGGCACGAATCGTAAAGTCATCGAAGGATGATGCTTCTTCAGCATTCGCCTTCGTTGTAATCTCAACCACACCATTTTTGGCATCATCACCATATTTATCAATCGCTTCACTACCTTTGATAACATTAACCGATTCAATATCCTCGGCATTTAATTGAGAACCACTATGCTTTGTACCATCAACAATATACAATGGATCTCTTTCATTATCAGTAGATATAGTTAGTGAATTAATTTCAACCTGATTTGTTGATGGTGATTTTTGATTACCAATATTTTCTTTAGTAGATATCTCAACCACACCATTTTCAGCATCCTCACCATACTTATCAATGGCTTCTTGCCCCTTAACTACATTTACCGATTCAATATCATCAGGATTTATATCAACCTCTTTCTGAAGTTTGCCATCAACAAAAAATAAAGGTTCTTTTTCCCCATCTACATTATTAATAACTACGGTTCCTGACCCAACTCCTTCCACCGAAACGCTTCTTGTTTTCAGCACATCACCCTTAAGGGGCATTACATCAGTTAATCCTTTTTCTATAGCATATTCTTTGGTAATAATCTCAATAGCACCATCTTTGGCCGCTTCACCATACTTATCAATAGCAGATTGCCCTTTAATTACATTCATACTATGTATATTATCCGGCTTCAGGTCATCCATTACCCCATCATATATTTTTTCGTTTACAACATATAGAGGTTTTCCCGTAAATTTAGCACTAGAGTTCTTAATAACTGTTTCATAAAACTCGTTAGTTATTACACTAAAGCTCCCATTACTTGAATCTGCTATTCGACCTTTTAAATCATTACCAATTGGTCCAAAACCAATAGCTTTTACTTCATCAGCACTAAGTTTCTCTATTACACTCCAGGACACTTCCTTATTATTAAGTGTAAACGCTGGTCTATCTCTATCGGCGCCATCTAATGTAAAACCTGATTCTGTAAGTAATAAAGTAAATTCCTGACCATTGGAATTGGTTACAGTTACATCACGACCAACCATAGAAGGAGTTTTCTTTTTTTGCAACTCAAACTTCACATTAAATTCCAGCGTTTTACCAAGTAAATCAACATTGGTAACCTTAGGTAACTTGGCTAATACTTTCTCTACTTCAGCATCTAGGAGTTGATTCGATTCCATTGAAAGCTCCGAGCTTCCTCCCGATGACTCATAAGCCACCACTAATACCTCATCAATTCTAACAACATCGCCTTCTTTGGCAGCTCCAATTTGTGGCTGACCAACCTTACCCTTTTTATTTACTGCAACATTAGCAACTACATTTCCTTCAACGCTATTCTGACGAGCTTCGATAGGGTACTTAATATTACGGGCAAAAAACTTTCGCAGATCTTCGGTCGTTTTAATTTCCTTAACATCTTCCTTCACAAGCTTTATTGCTTCAGTCTTTTCTGGATTAGTAAAGGCTAATAAAGCTACTAGCATAACAGCAGCTATACCAACGCTTTTTAGGTGAATAAGAAAACTATTATTTTTTGAATTATTCATCATGATTATTCGTTTTTTGATTAGACTTTGGCTAAAGTTGTTGACCAACTTTAATCCTTTGCTGCCGGGCAAAAAGTTCATTAATGAATATTGATAATGCTTTGGTTCGGAAGTTACTTGCATGACCGCTTTGTCAACACAGAATTCATGGTTTTGAGCAATCAATTGCCTCAACCACCATGCAAATGGATTCCACCATTGTAATATCAATACTATTTCTGCCAGCGAAATGTCAACAGAATGCCACTGTTTGCAGTGGGCTTTTTCATGTTCAAGAATGTGATTACATTCAGGCTTATTTTCCAAAGCCTTAGGCACAAAAATTGATCGATAAAAAGAGAATGGGTTAATGTCTTTATCCCATAACCAGTTTACTTTTAATCCTTCATAAGATGTTTGTGATGATTTACGTCTTAAACTATAAATTATCGAATAGCCCCATAACATACGTACCAGAAAAAACAAAGTCAACAAAAGATAGAAACCCAATGCTAACATAGCCCAATCAATAGGTTCAGAGACTGGCACAACGGCAGTTGTTTGTTCAACACCCTCCAGAATCACAGCCGTAATTTCTACAGCCTCTTTAGGTGGATGCAACAGATTCTTCAACCAAACAGGCATAGCAAATAAGGGCATTATCCATGGTACAAGCAATGCACTTAACAACCATATTCTATTGCGTTTAAATAAACTATCGCGTGATAGGAAAATAACATAGACCAAAACCATTAGTCCAATTATTATTCCAGTCTTAATTTGCCATTCGATAAAATAAGTCATCACTTCTTATTTTCTTGTTCTATTAATTCAATCATTTCTTTTAAATCTTCCACATTAAGCTTCTCTTCCTTTACGAAAAAAGAAACCACATTTTTATAAGAAGAACCGAAATAATCAGAAACTACATTCTTAATAGAAAGCTTACGATATTCTTCCTTGCATATAGCAGGGTAATATTCGTGTGAATTACCGTAAGAATTATGCGCAACAAATCCTTTTTCTTCCAACCCTCTTATTATAGTACTAAATGTATTATAATGCGGCTTGGGATCGGGATGCTTCACCAAAAGATCTTTCACAAAACCCTTTTCGGCTTCCCAAAGAATTTTCATTACATCTTCCTCTCGTTTAGTTAATCGTATTGCTGCCATCTTGCTATAATTTATCGTACCATGAATTCTGTTGACGAAACAAATATAACTATTCATTTCGTTTTATCAACTAAATTTTTCGTTTTTAAACTAATTTTTTAGTTAGCAAACTAAATTACTAGTTTGCATTTCACTAAGCGCTCTATACAAGCCAGCTTTGAGAAGCTTTAACTCAATAAAAAACTACTTAAAGTTAAGATGCAATAGTTGCAATTGTTGCTGACTTAATTCGTTGGCATCATTAAGCAAATTTGTCATCCATGTCATTTTAGCTGCATTTTCCAGTACCTCTACCCGATCAAAAGCTTTTAATAAACTTTCACCAATAGCCAATACACCATGATTTGCCATTAGTATTACATCGCCCTTTAACGCCGCTGTAGAAACTGAATTTGCCAATTCAGGTGAACCAGGAAGTTCATATGCTGCTTTTATGGGTTCACCAATAATAGTGTAGGCTTCGGCCAATAGCTTAGCATTTACCTCACGGTTCATAACAGCAAAGGCACTACTCATTACGGGATGCGCGTGTACTATAGCATTCACATCTGGCCTACTTTTATAAATACTCAAATGCATATCCGTTTCCATGCTTATTTTCACACCTTCATCCACACAAGTGCCATCCATATTAACTATTGCAATCTGTGCTGCTTTTATCTTGCCCTTATCCGTTTCCGATGCAGTTATGGCAATTCTGTTTTTATCAATACGCTTACTTATATTACCTCCCAAAGAAGTGGTTAAACCCTTTTTATACAATCGTCGCATCCACTGCGCCACTTCTTTCTTTATACTAACATCGCTTTCCTTTTGCATCTCGTCATTTTTGTTTACCTAAAAAATAAGGCTTTTCACACGATTAATTCGGCAATTGAGAAATTATTTAACAATCACCCTTTACAATATTAGAGTGAATTTATTAAAAACTCTATTTTTGTCAACCATGAAGTTGAAGATTATTCTCATATATATATTTACTAGCATATTGCTTTTTCCTGGCATTCTAAAAAGCCAGGCTTCAGAAGACAAAGTAGAAAAAGCTAAACCCAAGAGTGGTGAAGGATTACATGCCTTTATGATACGCCATAAATTATCACCCAAGGAAGATTTACAAGTATTTATTGATGCCAACAAAGGAAAGTTTGGTAAAAACAATAGTCTGCTTGCACATCACAGCTATAATATTCCGTCGAAAACAATTGAACTTTACGAACCTCTTTTTGGTAAAGAACGTGAGAAATTCCCTTTGGAATCGAAAGAATTAAAAGGATCGGCCTTTTACCTGGTGTGTGGACATGGAGGACCGGATCCCGGAGCAATTGGCGTTTACGGCAATCATGAATTGCACGAAGATGAGTATGCCTATGACATTACCTTGCGCCTGGCTAAGAAACTCATGGAAAATGGTGCCAAAGTACACCTCATCATTAAAGATAAAGATGATGGCATCCGCGATGGACATTATTTGAAATACGATAATCACGAAACGTGCGACGGCGCAAGCATTCCGCTCGATCAACTTAAACGACTAAAACAACGAACCAATAAGGTAAACGAATTTTACAAAAAAGATACAGAACCCTATAGGCGTTGTTTAGTATTACATTTAGACAGTAGAAGTAAACGTAAACAGATAGATGTTTTTTTCTACCATTACAGAAAAAGTAAAAATGGAAAAATATTAGCCAATACGCTACGCGATACTTTCGATGAAAAATACAATAAACATCAACCATCGCGTGGATTTGAGGGAACAGTGAGTTCGCGAAACCTATACATACTTCGCAATACAACACCTGTATCAGCCTTTGCTGAATTGGGTAATATTCAAAACTATCGCGATCAACAACGCTTTATAAAAGCAGACAATCGTCAGGCTTTGGCTAATTGGCTATACGATGGTTTGAAAAAAGACTTTAACAAATTTAATAAGTAACTTAGCACATAAAACAATACATAAGTATGAAACCAACACTCTTAATACTAGCAGCAGGAATGGGAAGCCGTTATGGAGGCCTCAAACAAATGGACGAACTAGGTCCGCATGGCGAAACCATTATCGACTATTCTGTATACGATGCCATTCAATCAGGATTCGACAAAGTCGTATTCGTTATTCGTGAATCGTTTGCAGACTTATTCAAAGAGCGCTTTGAACCTCGCTTTGCTGGCAAAATAAAAACAGAGTACGTTTATCAAGAATTGGATGATCTACCAGTCGGATTTAGTGTACCCGAAGGACGTGAAAAACCTTGGGGAACAGGGCATGCCATACTAATGGCAAAAAAGGTAATTAACGAACCATTCGCCATTATAAATGCCGATGACTTCTATGGTCGTGAGGCTTACAAACAAGTTTTTGATTTCGTTGCAGAAAGCACTGATGACAACGAATATGCAATGGTAGGCTATTCATTAAACAATACTTTATCTGAACATGGTACAGTATCACGAGGTGTTTGCGAAACAAATGCGAACGATCAGTTGGTGAATATTGTGGAGCGCACAAAAATAGGCTACGAAGAAGAGAAGATCTTTTTCTACGAAGAAGACAGCAAAACTGAACTAACAGGGAAAGAAGCTGTTTCGATGAATTTTTGGGCATTTAAAGCCAATTACTTCGAAAGACTTGAAGACGCCTTTAAGCTATTCCTTGAGGAAAAAGGACAGGAAATGAAATCGGAATTCTATTTTAATGCGGTTGTTGATCAACTCATTAAAAAAGGAGAAGTATCGACAAAGGTTATCAGAACCGATTCAAAATGGTTTGGCGTAACATACAAAGAAGACAAACCATTAGTTCAGGATAAAATCGATCATTTAATTCAGAACGATATTTATCCAGAGAAACTTTGGTAGTATTCGGCATGAAAGAATAGAGGCGATTATCACAGAGGTAATCGCCTTTTTTTATTTATCATTTAGTAATATTTAGAATCCAGAATGCTTTAGAAAAACTCGATGCTACCATTCGCTTCTTAAATAATTCTCATTACAAAGATGCTATCCATAAACATTTATTCTGCATCTACATTTGTTTTAATAATTTACAAAGAATATCTTTAAAGTAGCTATTTGCATTCCCGGAACATTAAAAACGACACAAAAGGTGGTCTTTCACCCTTCTCTGTCTAATGTTGAACATCTAAACTCTTACTAATGAAAGCTACAATTAATCGAAGAGATTTTTTAAAAGCAGGTGCTGTAACCGCGGTTGGCACAGCACTCCTGCCCCATTTTTTGTCGAGCTGTACAAGCGGCCCGGCAGCAACAGGAGGAAACATGACATTACACAACTATCTTGAACACTTCGGGGTAACCGAACAAATAATCAAACAAATCATAAGCGAAGGCCTTTCAAAAGGTGGCGATTATTGCGACGTCTTTTTCCAGCACATGATTGGGAACTACATAGGCCTTGAAGATAAATCTGTTAACAGAGCCTATTCCGACGTTAGTTTCGGTGTTGGTATTCGCGTACTAAAAGGCGATCAAACAGGCTACTCTTTTAGTGAAGAAATAAGTATGGATGCAATGAAATCTGCAGCACGTACAGCAGCTAACATTGCAAACAGTCCGGCTACAGTTGAGCCTATCGCCTTTGAATCGCCAAAACTGCCAAGTTATTATGCGATAAAAACTCCTTGGGAAGAAATTTCAATCAATGAAAAAATACCGTATCTACAGCAAATTAATGAGAAAGTATTTGCCTTAGATAATCGTATTATAAAATCAAATGTTTGGTTTACCGACGAAACGTCCTACGTGCTATTTGCTAACTCCGAAGGAAGAATCACCTTCGACTATCAACCAATGGGTCAGATTTCGGTGAGTTGTACAGCGGAACAGAATGGTAAAAAAGAACAAAACTATTTTGATTTTTCAGGACGAAGGGGAATTGAGTTCTTCACACCCGAAACCATCAACACGCTAGCTAGCGAAGCTGTTAAACGTACCGTATCACTATTTGAGGCTGTTAAACCTAAGGCAGGTGAATTACCTGTTGTATTAGCTGCTGGTAGTTCCGGCATACTATTACACGAAGCCATTGGTCACGGCATGGAAGCTGACTTCAACCGCAAAGAAGTATCCATATTCAGTGACAAAATGGGTAAGAAAGTAGCTAAAGATTTTGTGACCATTGTGGATGATGGAACCAACCAAAACATCAGGGGTTCAATCAATGTGGATGATGAAGGTAACGAATCAGAAAAAACATATCTGGTTGCCAATGGCACCATGAACTCGTACCTACACGATAGAATCAGTGCCAAGCACTATGGTGTGAAACCGACTGGTAGTGGTCGTCGCGAATCATTCCGTCATATGCCAATGCCACGTATGCGTAACACGTATATGGAAAATGGTCCGCATAAAAAAGATGAAATTATTGAAACGGTTAAATATGGCGTATATGCCGAATCGTTCTCAAATGGTCAGGTTATGATTGGTGCCGGCGACTTTACTTTCTATGTAAAATCGGGCTACTTAATTGAAGATGGAAAATTGACTCAACCTATTAAAGATGTTAATATCATAGGTAATGGACCTAAGGTGCTTGCCGATATTGAGATGGTGGCCGACGATCTTAAAATGGCAGAAGGAGGTTGGACATGTGGTAAAAATGGTCAAGGTGTTCCTGTTTCGCAAGGACTACCAACTGTTAAAGTTTCTAAAATCACCGTAGGTGGTGTAAATGCTTAAACCTGTCTAACCCAAAAACAAACAAAAATGACTACTAAAGAACGTAAAGATTTGGCCGTATGGGCCGTTGAATATGCCAAAAAGAAAGGTGCATCTGAAGTAGCTGCATCCATCAATAATTCACGATCGGTTGAAATAGAAGTTCGCGAGCAGAAGATCGAAAAGATAAAAGAATCAACAACCAATGGATTATCATTAAACATCTATCGCGATCATAAATACTCAGGTCATTCAACCAATAACCTGAGCAAAAAAGCATTGGAGAAATTCATTTCTGAAGCAGTTGAAGCAACCAAATATTTATCAGCCGATGAATATCGTAGCTTACCTGATCCGTCTCTTTATCCCGAAAATCTGGAAAAGGATTTGAAGATAGAGGATAAGAGTTATGTGGCTGTGAATCCTGAGAAGAAAGTTCAAATTGCAAAGGACATTGAAAATGTAGCACGAGCGCAGGCGGACAATATTATTTCGGCTACTGGAGGCTATAGCGATGATTTTTCCGAAAGCATCAGAGTGCACAGTAATGGTTTTGTTGGCGAACGCATATCGACCTCATTTTGGGCAGGCGGCGAAGTAACCGTCAAAGATGGCGATGCTCGTCCTGAAGGTTATCATTGGGGCGGCAGTCGCTTCTTCAAACAAATGCCAACAACCGAAGAACTGGGAAAACAAGCAGCTCACCATGCAATTCGTAAAATGGGGCAAACCAAGATAGCTTCGGGCAAATACGATATGCTCATCGAAAACAGAACTGTTGGGCGTCTATTGTATATGTTCATCGGGCCAATGTCAGCTCGGGCATTACAACAAAAAAGCTCTTACCTCGAAGGCATGCAAGGCAAACAAATTGCATCAAGTGCATTAACCATTATTGACGATCCATTTATTCAAGGCGGATTTGCTTCACGCTTGTATGATGGTGAAGGGATTGCTTCAAGAGAGCGCACCATGATAGAAAAAGGAGTACTGAAACAGTACTACATTGATAATTACTATGGCAAAAAGTTAGGGTGGGAACCTAACGGTGGCAGAACATCCAATATTCGTTTTGACCTTGGCCAACGTGGCTACGATGCCATTGTTAAAGACATCAAAAAAGGTATATTGGTAACTTCATTTAATGGTGGCAACTCCAATTCAACCACAGGTGATTTCTCATTTGGAGTCTCAGGCTTTTTAGTTGAAAATGGCATATTGGTTAAACCTGTTAATGAAATGAATATTTCAGGAAACGCTAATCAATTCTGGCAAAAACTAGCCGAATTAGGAAATGATCCTTATCTGTATTCTAGCATACTAAGCCCAACAATGTTATTTAACGACATTGATTTTAGTGGCTTGTAAGACTCATTATGAACAAGGGAAGGTCTCATATGATCTTCCCTTATTAATTTAGGCCACATGATCTACAAAGCTGAATGCTATAAAATTATTGGCTGTTGTATGGAAGTACACAATGAACTTGGATTTGGATTGCTTGAAGCCATCTATCAAGAAGCTTTAGCAGTTGAACTTTCATTACGAAATATTCCATTTAAGAAGGAAGCTCCGTTAACCTGTCATTACAAAAACCAAGAGTTGATGAAGAAGTACTTTGCTGATTTTATTTGTTACAACAAAATAATCCTTGAAATAAAAGCTGTTAGTGAATTGGATGATTCTCATTTCTCACAAATCCTAAATTATTTAAATATAACAAACTCAAAACTCGGCTTACTTATCAATTTCGGAAGTGACACTTTGGAATACAGAAGGGTAATTGTTTAATATTTTACATCATCAACTAATTCCTTCACACCAATTAACACCAATATTCACGAATAGCTTCTCACAAAGCTCTTTCTTACTTATTATTATTGCTCAACCATAATCAAAAAATGAAGCGTGAGCTTTATTTCATTTGTGATAATTCGTGTCCATTCGTGGGCGAAATAAATTATTCTTTAAATTATACCCTTAGAGAATTATATAACACACACTATTCCCATACTATAAGTTATTTAAACATCACCAAGTCAAAACTTGGATTACTTATAAACTTCGGAAGTGATTCACTTGGATACAGAAGGGTAATTGTTTAATATTTTACATCATCAACTAATTCCTTCACACCAATTCACACCAATATTCACGAATAGCTTCTCACAAAGCTCTTTCTTATTATTATCGCTCAACCATAATCAAAATATGAAGCGTGAGCTTTATTTCATTTGTGATAATTCGTGTCCATTCGTGGGCGAAACAAAAAATCCCTGAAATAAAAGCTGTTAGTGAATTGCATGATTCTCATTTCTCCCCACTAATTAACACTAATGTGCACGAATAAAATTCGAGTTTATTTGTGCTAATTCGTGGGCAAAAATTACAATGCCATTCTTGATGTATAAGTGAGCTGTTTACAGGAAAACAGGCTTATACTTATCTCTGTAACCAATTCATGCAATTATACCATCCAAGAATTCACGCCAATTAACACAAATCCTAAAAAAACAAATAGTGTATTTTATTTGTGATTATTCGTGGGAGAATAATAATTACCTATAATTCAACACATATTCCTAAGGCCTTTTTAAATTCACCCTTAGCAATTAGCTCTTTGGCTAGCTGGTGAATGCTTTTTCTTAACTCGACTTTGGACATCGTCGATTTTAAACCCTCATAATCTATTTCTTCTCTATATTTTATTATCTCATCTAAATTTGGCATTCCCGGCAGGTTGGCCAATAAACCTAGGTCATTACCTGTTAACACCTCACTCGTTCTAAAATAATCAGGCAATTTATCCCATCCCATGGCCACAATAGCTCCTGGCTTCTCAACTTCAAAAACGGCGTCTCCAGAAGCGCGACAATAAAAATCTTTTCCCATTCGAGCCACCCAATCGGCTTTTTGAGGATCGACATTTCCATCACTATCTAATATTGATTCATCAATATGAATTTTAAGCACCTCGCAAACCACAAGATTACCAGCCCCTCCTTCACTCCCCGTTTCAATCACATTTAAAACCTTACATTCAAACTGTGCTGGCGACTCCTTCACCCTCAATGGTTTTACCAAATCACTTCCAACAGATGTAAATCCTGCCTTCTCAAATTCATTTACGCCTTTGGCAAATTCATTGCTTGCGAGACTAACCTGATTAACCATTGAATAGTTAACCATATTTATCACCACTTCTGGCACTTCTTTTACATTATCAAAAGTATGCTTGGTAGTATTATCACGTCCCTTACGAGATGGCGAAAACACAACTATCGGCGGATTTGCACCAAACACATTGAAAAAACTAAATGGAGATAAATTAGGTTGCCCATCTTTATCTACTGTACTTGCAAAGGCAATTGGTCGCGGCGCCACGCAAGATGTCAAATATGAAAACAGCTTTGCAACAGGAAGCTCGGAAGGAATTAATTCTAACATATATTTATTCTTTTGCAGGTAAAATCTGACAAAGGGATTCTCCAAAGCCAATTCGCAAACCATCTTTTTGACAATGTGCTCGCATCACAATTGTGTCATTGTCATTAATAAACTTTCGCTCACTTCCGTCGGATAGGGTAATAGGCTTTGAGCCTCTCCAGGTTAATTCGAGCATCGACCCAAAAGATTTATCCGTCGGACCACTAATGGTGCCCGAAGCATACACATCACCAACATTAATATTACAGCCATTCACTGATTGATGAGCTAATTGCTGGCTAATATTCCAGTACAAGTACTTATGATTCGATTCGCAAATCAGGTTCTCCTCTCCCCCCTTTGGCTGTAGAAATACCTCCAGATTAATATCAAAACTTCTTTTACCAGTCGACTTTAAATAGGGCAAAACCTCAGGTTCCTGCTTAGGCGACTGCGTTCTAAAATAATCAAGTGCATCCAAAGTAACAATCCATGGCGATGTGATCGACCCAAAACTCTTTCCTAAAAAAGGCCCAAGTGGCACATACTCCCAGGCTTGAATATCGCGTGCTGATAAATCATTGAAAATGATCATTCCAAAAATATAATCTTCGGCTTCATCCACCGAGATCGAATCGCCCAGTTGCGTTTGCCCACCTGTGACAAATGCCATTTCCAGTTCAAAATCCATCAATTTAGAAGCTCCAAAACTCGGCAAGTCCTGATCAGCTGGTTTCATTTGGCCCTTTGGTCGATGAATATTCGTTCCACTAACTACTATGGATGAACTTCGACCGTGATAACCCACAGGTAAATGTTTCCAATTTGGCATCAAGGCATTGTCCTTACCTCTGAACATGATACCCACATTGGTGGCATGTTCTATACTTGAATAAAAATCGGTATAATCACCCACTGCCATAGGTAATAAATTAACTACTTCATTCTGATCAAATAATACCTGCTTTTTATGCGCATCATTCTCGCGCAAAAGATCATTTACCTCATCAAAAAGATCAGTCAAAACGGCGCGAACATTGGCCCACGCTCTCTTACCCAAAGCCATAAAGGCATTTAATGTATCTGATTCAAACACATTATTCTTTAGTTCCTTTACGCCGTTAAAATAGCCCAGCTCATACAAAGCTGCTAAATCAATGACTACATCACCAATTCGCGTTGCAGCCACTATTTTACCCGATGCCAACTTTATTATTCCATAGGGTAAATTCTGTATCGGAAAATCACTATTAACCTCAACCTTAAGCCACGACTTCTGATTTATATTCATCTTTTATTATAATTATTTCTTTAAAACATATTAAGCAAAAAATCACATTTGGAAAGCTTGAGACATCATTACATCGAACATCAAAACATCCTAACATCTAACTTCCAAACATCCCAAGGCCCTACAATGTTCCCCTTCTTTCCTGCTCCAACTCAATTGATTCAAATAATGCTTTGAAATTACCCTTCCCAAAAGATGTTGCTCCCTTTCGCTGAATAATCTCGTAAAAAACCGTTGGACGATCTTCAACCGGCTTGGTGAAAATCTGCAACAAATAGCCTTCGTCATCACGATCAACCAAAATATGTAAGTCCATTAAGGTCTTAAGCTCTTCGTCAATAGTACCAACTCGTTTAAGTAAATTTTCATAGTAAACATCAGGAATAGTTAAGAACTCAACACCTCTACTTCGCAACTCTCTAACCGTTTTAACAATATCATCGGTTGCCATAGCCACATGTTGCACGCCAGCACATCCATAAAAATCAAGGTATTCTTCTACTTGAGACTTTCGTTTCCCTTCCGCCGGTTCATTAATCGGAAACTTGATGCGTCCATTGCCGTTTGACATTACCTTACTCATTAAGGCCGAATATTCGGTTGAAATATCCTTATCATCGAATGACATGATTTGTTTAAAACCCATCACTTCCGAATAGAATTTGGCCCATACATTCATTTCATTCCATCCCACATTTCCAACCATATGATCAACATATTTAAGTCCTGTTGTGCCAGGTTGATATTGCGGGTTCCATTCTACAAAACCTGGCAGAAAAACACCATTATACTTGCTTCTATCTACAAAAAGATGCACTGTTTCGCCATAGGTATAGATGCCTGAAATACAAACCTCTCCATTATCATCGGAATAAACTTCCGGTGCGCTCCACGATTTAGCGCCTCGCTTAGTTGTTTCTTCATACGATTTAACCGCATCAGGCACCCAAAGTGCCACAAACTTAACTCCATCACCACGTTGTTTGATATGCTCGGCAATTTCTGAATCGGGTTGCAAGGGAGTAGTTAATACTAAAGTAATTTTTCCCTGACGTAGTACATAAGATGTTTTTTCCTTATCGCCAGTTTCTAAACCTCGGTAAGCCAATGGTTGAAACCCAAATGCTGTTTGATAATAATGGGCAGCTTGCTTCGCATTCCCCACATAAAACTCCACAAAATCAGTTCCATCAATTGGGAGGAAATCAGTTGATTGATTAGTCATATTATAGATTTATTTTAGCCATGATTTGTAATAGTCTCTGTCTTCCAATTTCAGAGCTTGTTCAGTTATCTTCAAAGGTTTAAAAGTATCGACCATAACTGCTAACTCCTGCGTTTCTTTGGCTCCAATACTTTTTTCGACCGTACCCGGATGAGGCCCATGAGGTATACCGGTTGGATGCAAAGTAATCTGACCTTTCTCAACCGATTTACGACTCATAAAATCACCATCTACATAATAAAGCACTTCGTCCGAATCAACATTACTGTGGTTGTACGGAGCAGGAATAGACTCCGGATGATAGTCATACAGTCGCGGTACAAAAGCGCATATTACAAAATTATGAGCCTCAAAACTTTGATGTACCGGAGGTGGCTGATGCACTCTACCAGTGATAGGTTCAAAATTATGAATGGAGAAAATGAAAGGGTAATGATAGCCATCCCAGCCAACTAAATCGAATGGATGCGTGGCCATATGATAAGGATAAACCATATCATCCCGCTTTATCAATACTTTAAAATCACCCTTTTCATCAAACGTTTCTAAATTTGAAGGAGGAACTATGTCGCGTTCACAATACGGCGAGTGCTCCAATAACTGCCCCATGTCATTTACATATCGTTTAGGATAGCGAATAGGTGAAAATGATTCGATAATAAAAAAACGATTATCTTCCTGATCTAATTCCACTTGATAAATTGTACCACGCGGGATAACCACGTGATCACCATACTTAAAAGGAAGTTGACCATAAATCGTTTTCACAACACCACTTCCTTTGTGTATAAAGATGACTTCATCGGCTTGTGAATTTTTAAAGAAATAATCCGTCATACTTTTTCGAGGCGCTGCCAAAGACAAATACACATCGTTATTAACAAGCACTGGCACTCTACTGTCGAGGTAATCATCCTCGGCTTGTACATTAAACCCTTTAAAACTTCGGTGTTGCATATTTTTATCGTTGGCAACTATTGGCGCCACCGAATAAGGCTCTTCAATATGCTTAACCATGGTTGGCGGATAACAATGATATGCCAATGTTGAAACATCAGAAAACCCTTCAGTAGATATCAATTGTTCAGCATATAAATCGCCATTGGGTTTACGAAAAACAGTATGCCTTTTGGGTGGCACTTGTCCGAGTTTAAAATAATGGGGCATTGATTTAGTATTATAGATTTACAATTTCATTTCCGGTATTTCACCTTGTACAATCAAGGTTCCTTCTGTTGCATTCTGAATTTCTTCAACACTAACTCCAGGAGCTCGTTCTTTAAGAATAAAACCCTTTTCACCGACTTCAAGAAGCGCCAAGTCAGTAACTATTTTTTTAATGCAATTAGCGCCCGTCAATGGAAGCGTACATTTCTTTAGAAGTTTAGATTCTCCAGCCCTATTGGTATGTTGCATGGCCACAATTATATTATCAGCAGCAGCTACCAGATCCATAGCACCACCCATGCCTTTAATCATTTTTCCCGGAATCTTCCAACTTGCTATATCACCGCTCTCCGACA
The DNA here is from genome assembly GCA_025499625.1 of Carboxylicivirga fragile. Lineage (GTDB taxonomy): Bacteria > Bacteroidota > Bacteroidia > Bacteroidales > Marinilabiliaceae > Carboxylicivirga > Carboxylicivirga fragile. The sequence continues at coordinate 99,715 of JAFMVD010000013.1, forward strand.
CTTCGAATGCACCCAGTACAGTTAAATCGATATGACCACCTCGAATCATTGCAAAACTCATCGCAGAATCAAAAAAAGCACCATCTGGTAAAATTGTGACCGTTTGTTTGCCCGCATTTATCAGATCGGCATCAACATTTTCAGCCGTAGGGAAAGGCCCCATTCCTAATAAACCATTTTCAGAATGCAAGGTAACATGTATGTTATCAGGAACATAATTAGCCACAAGCGTAGGAATACCAATACCCAGATTAATGTAGTAGCCATCTTTTATTTCAAGCGCAATGCGTTGAGCTATTTGTTCTTTCGTTAAAGCCATATTAAACTTGGTTAGCTAAGGTTAAGCGTTCAATTCGTTTCTCGTAATTTGATCCTTCAAAAATATACTGCACAAAAATCCCTGGCACATGAATATGATTTGGATCTAAGCTGCCAATGGGTACCATCTCTTCCACCTCGGCAATGGTTAATTTTCCAGCCATCGCCATCGCAGCATTAAAATTTTGGGCAGTATCCTTAAAAACTAAATTTCCAGCCTCATCCCCTTTCCAAGCTTTTACCAAAGCAACATCAGCTCGCAAGGCCTTTTCAAGAATATACCTTTGCCCATCAAATACACGCTCTTCCTTCCCTTCGGCCACCTCAGTTCCTACACCTGTAGCAACATAAAAGGCCGGAATACCAGCACCGCCAGCGCGAATCCTTTCAGCAAGTGTACCTTGCGGAACAAATTCCATTTCCACTTCACCTTTCAGCAACATATTCTCAAACTCCTTATTCTCTCCTACATACGAGGCCAATATTTTCTTAATTTGTCTTTTCGACAACCACTTACCAAGGCCGAAATTATCGATACCGATATTATTTGAAATGACAGTCAAATCAATAACATTAGATGCAGCTACTGCATTAATCATGTTTTCCGGAATTCCACATAAGCCAAATCCACCAGCCATAATGGTCATTCCATTTCTGATAAAATGAATAAGATCATCAGCACTATTCACTTGTTTAGACATCATTATTACTTTATATTTTTTTAATGATTACACTCAAAAAAATCCATCCTCTATTGGTTCATCAACACAACACACCTAATCATCATAACTTTGAAACCAATACAATGCATTAATTTTAACTTCTAATCCATTACTTATTTCACATCCTTAAACTCACACTACTTTTAAACTGTAGGTATTTACAAACACAAGGACTTTTTTTATCGATTAAACCACCAATATCTAACAAATTTTAGAGCCCAATGTTTTACCTACTTTCAATTTCACAGCAATTCACAAACAACTTTTCAAATCTTACAATCCTTTCATCCAATTCCTTATCCAACCTATACACTTTTATAAAACAGACAGAATCACCAATTTCCTTTCAATTTGATACCAACAAATAAAATGAAATATATTAAGATTTTCATATCCTTTTTGCTTTTATATTTCAACTTTATATATTTTTGCATCAAAAAATAAATCATGGATCCGAATAGCCCCAACAAAGGCTTATTTAATAAGCTCAGCCCCGAGCAATTGAAAGAGCGCCTGGAACAAGAAACTTTTAACCGAACAACGGTTTCGTTTTACAAATACATTAATATTCCTGACCCCTCAGAAATGCGCAATAAACTATTTGCCGACTGGGATAAGCTTGGCTGTTACGGACGAATCTACATTGCCAACGAAGGCATTAATGCACAAATGAGCGTTCCTAATCACAATTGGGATGAATTTGAAAAACTAATTCGTTCATATAAGGAATTTGAAGACGTCCCATTCAAAATTGCCGTTGAGGATGATGGCAAGTCGTTTCTTAAACTGCAAATTAAGATACGTAAACAAATAGTAGCCGACGGCTTACCAAAAAACGAATATGATGTAAGCAATGTTGGCAAGCATTTGAATGCACAAGAATGGAACCAAGCCATGGACAGCGGCGCTACTATTGTTGACATGCGTAACCACTACGAAAGTGAAATCGGACACTTTAAAGGGGCAATTTTACCCGATGCAGATACTTTTAAGGAAGAACTGCCCGAAGTTCTGGAGCAACTAAAAGGTAAAGAAAACGAGAAAGTTCTATTGTATTGTACTGGTGGAGTTCGCTGCGAAAAAACGAGTGCCTATTTAAAGCATCATGGCTTTAACGATGTAAACCAACTGTTGGGTGGCATAATCGATTATTCGCGTCAGATAAAAAACACCAACATTGAAAACAAATTTATCGGTAAAAACTTTGTATTCGACGATAGATTAGGTGAACGCATCAGTGATGATGTTATCAGCCACTGCCACCAATGCGGAAGCGTATGCGACACACATGTAAATTGTGCCAATGTGCGTTGCAATCTGCTGTTTATTCAGTGTGATAATTGCAGGCAAGCAAACGAGGCATGCTGCAGCGAAGATTGTAAAACCTACATTCTAGCACCTGATGACAAAAAACAAGAGCTTGAATCCTTACTCACATTCAATCGAGGTAAGCGCTTCAATAAAAAGAATGCAAATTGCTGTTCGTCGGAAAATATATCATCGGTAAAACTAACAGGCAACTAGTAATTATTAAGCCTTATCAATAGCTGCACAACTTAATTTGCAATTTAAGTCCATAGAACTAGGCAAACAATTGAACATTAATAACGCGCATTTCAACGCTTTTACATATCTTTGCATGATTTTTCATCAAAATTGAATTAATAATGATTAAAATTACCTTTCCAGACCAGAGTGTCAGAGAGTTTGAAGCAGGTGTAACAGGCTTTGAAATTGCCAAGAGTATTAGTCCACGCTTGGCTAAAGAAGTTTTATCTATCACAGTAAACGATACAGTGACTGATTTAACGCGCCCTATCACCACCGATGCTAGCATCAAACTTCACAAATGGGAAGACGAAGAAGGTAAGCACGCCTTTTGGCATTCATCAGCTCACTTAATGGCCGAAGCTATTGAATCATTATTTCCAGGTACAAAATTTGGCATTGGCCCTACTATTGAGAACGGCTTTTACTATGACGTTCAGCCTGCCGACAATGTTGTTATTAAAGATTCGGACTTAGCTAAGATTGAGAAGAAATTCAAAGATTTAGCGAGTCAAAAACTAGAATATACGCGAAGTGAAGTTTCTAAAAAAGAAGCTTTAGATTATTTCACAGAGAAAGATGATGAGTATAAGCTGGAACTAATTAATGAGTTAGAAGACGGCACCATCTCATTTTATAAGCAAGGCAACTTTACTGACCTTTGCCGCGGCCCCCATTTACCTTCAACAGCTCCAATTAAGGCCATTAAGCTATTAAGCATAGCAGGTGCTTATTGGCGAGGCGATGAGAAACGCAAGCAGTTAACACGCATATACGGTATCTCCTTCCCTAAGGCAAAAATGCTTGAAGAGCATTTACATCTATTGGAGGAGGCTCAAAAGAGAGATCACCGTAAGCTAGGTAAAGAACTTGAATTATTCACTTTCTCAAGTAAAGTTGGCCAAGGTCTGCCGCTTTGGTTGCCAAACGGAGCCCGTTTGCGCGAGCGCCTTGAGAATTTCCTAAAGAAGCTACAAGTAAAACATGGATACGAACCAGTAATTACACCTCACATCGGAAACAAAGAGCTGTATGTAACGTCTGGCCATTACGCTAAGTATGGTAAAGATTCGTTTCAACCAATAAATACACCAGCAGAGGGAGAAGAATTCTTGTTAAAACCTATGAATTGTCCTCACCATTGCGAAATATATAAATTCAAACCACGCTCATATAAAGATCTCCCTATTCGTTTTGCAGAATTTGGTACCGTTTACCGTTACGAGCAAAGTGGAGAACTACACGGATTGACAAGGGTGCGTGGTTTTACTCAGGATGATGCGCATTTATTCTGCCGTCCTGATCAAATTAAAGACGAGTTTAAAAAAGTAATCGACATTATATTATACATCTTTAAAGCGTTAGACTTTAAGGATTATGTCACACAAATTTCACTTCGCCACCAAGAGGACCATTCGAAATACATAGGTAGCGAAGATAACTGGAACAAAGCCGAACAAGCCATCATCGAAGCTTGTGAAGAAAGAGGCATGAATACAGTAATTGAATATGATGAGGCTGCATTCTATGGTCCTAAATTGGATTTCATGGTAAAAGATGCACTTGGTCGTAAATGGCAACTTGGAACCATTCAGGTTGATTACAATTTACCGGAGCGTTTTGAGTTGGAATATATTGGCAGCGATAACCAGAAACACCGCCCAGTAATGATTCACCGTGCACCATTCGGAAGCATGGAGCGTTTTGTTGCTGTTTTAATCGAACATACTGCGGGTAAATTTCCATTATGGCTAACCCCTGAACAGGTAGTAATTTTGCCTATTAGTGAAAAACATAATGAATACGCAGAAAAAGTTTTGAAATCGCTAAATAATTCCGATATTCGTGCCGTTCTAGATGACCGTAATGAGAAAATCGGTAAGAAAATAAGAGACAACGAGTTAAAGCGAATACCTTACATGCTAATTGTAGGCGAAAAAGAGGCAGAAGAACAAAAAGTTGCCGTTCGCAAGCAAGGAGATGGTGATAAAGGAACAATGAGTGTTGACGAATTTGCCAATTTTATCAATCAGGAAGTAGAGCAAATACTTGCTGATATAGAACAATAATATTAACTAAATTAGGGAGGGTTTAACAATAGCTAGACCACATAGAAGACAGGTAAGACCTGTAAAAGAAGAGCCAGCACATAGAATAAATAGACTTATTCGGGTTCCGCAGGTTAGACTAGTTGGAGATAATATCGAAACTCCAGGTGTTTTTCCAACGGTAGAGGCTCTTAAAATAGCTGATGATTTGGATTTAGATTTGGTTGAAATTTCGCCAAACGCTGATCCGCCGGTGTGTAAAATTACGGATTATCAAAAATTTCTTTACCAGCAAAAGCGCAAGCAAAAAGAGCTTAAAGCTAAAACTGTTAAGGTTGTGGTGAAGGAGATTCGTTTTGGACCAAATACCGACGATCACGATTATCAGTTTAAATTAAAGCATGCCGAAAAATTTCTTGGCGAAGGAGCAAAAGTGAAAGCCTTTGTATTCTTTAAAGGACGTTCGATCCTTTTTAAAGATAAAGGTGAAATCTTATTGTTACGTTTCGCTCAAGATCTGGAAGAAATTGGAAAGGTTGAACAGCTACCAAAATTAGAAGGTAAACGTATGACCATGTTTATTTCTCCTAAGGCTCCAGCTAAAAAGAAATAGCGGATTTTTATAATTTTAATATATAGGAATAATGCCAAAAATGAAGACGAATTCCAGTGCGAAGAAAAGATTCACAATCACTGGAAGTGGAAAAATCAAGAGGAAGCATGCTTTCAAAAGTCACATCTTAACAAAGAAGACTAAGAAGCAGAAGAGAAATTTGACCTATGCTGGCGCTGTTCACAAAGCTGATGAATCAAACATCAAGCTTTTATTGAACATGAAGTAAGCACAGTTTCAAATTTAAGTACGAAAACGATTTTTTAACTGAGTGAATTAGCCGAAAGATTCCGAACGAAACGGAACGCTAACCATTCAAAAATGATTTTAAAATGCCAAGATCAGTCAATCACGTAGCGTCTAGAGAGAGACGTAGAAAGTTATTAAAGAAAACCAGAGGTTACTTTGGTCGTAGAAAAAATGTATGGACGGTAGCTAAAAATGCCTATGAAAAAGGTTTATCTTACGCATACCGCGACAGAAAGAAGAAGAAAAGTTCATTCAGAGCATTATGGATTCAGCGTATCAATGCTGCAGCTCGTTTGGAAGGTGTATCTTATAGCAAGTTAATGGGAATGTTGCACAAGCAAAACATCGAAATTAACCGTAAGGTTCTAGCCGATTTAGCAATGAATCATCCAGAAGCTTTTAAAGCGATTGTTAAAAAAGCAATGGCAGCTGCTTAAGAGCTTTGTCAAAATATTTTAAAAGGAGGTCCAACGACCTCCTTTTTTTATGTAAAAAATTCAAAACTACATACTTTATTACCTCACCCTTACGTTCTAAAAAAAGTAAGTCCCATTTCCTACACAAAATTGCTATTGCATCAACATTATAAACCTGAGTAAATTCAATTACTTAAGGTCTTTTTATATCTTTGTTGCTATAGCATTAGAAAAACAAAAATGAAGATAGCATTAATAGGATACGGAAAAATGGGCAAGGAAATTGAAGCCATTGCCCTTGAGCGCGGACACGAGGTTGTGAGCCGCATCGATATTAGCACCAACGATTCTTTTGACGACACAGCTTTCAAATCGGCCGAAGTAGCCATCGAATTTACTCGCCCTGAAGCTGCTTACAACAATTATCTTAACTGCTTTGAACGAAATATTCCAGTTGTATCAGGAACTACCGGCTGGTTGGATAGAATGCCTGAGATAGAAAAAGAATGCAAAGAGAATGGACAAACTTTCTTTTATGCCTCTAATTTCAGCTTGGGTGTGAATATATTCTTTGAGCTCAACAAGCAATTGGCTCGCATCATGAACAAGGTAAAAGAATATGATGTATCGATGGAAGAAGTGCACCATACACAAAAGTTGGATGAGCCTAGTGGTACAGCCATCACTTTAGCCGAGGGTATTTCAAACAACCTTGAGCGCAAAGAAACCTGGACACTGGACTCTGATTCTAAAGACAACGAAATACACATAAAAGCCATTCGCGAAGGACAAGTTCCAGGCATACATACCATCAAATACGATTCACCTGTTGATGAAATTCACATTCACCACAGCGCCAAATCGCGTAAAGGATTTGCATTGGGTGCAGTACTTGCAGCTGAATTCACAAAGGGAAGAAACGGACTACTTAGCATGAACGACCTACTTAACTTATAATAACATTAATAACATGCAAAACACATCACTTTATAAATGGATTAAATGTGCCATAGCGAGCATTGTTTTTATACTATGGGTAATTTGGCTCGATAATTATTGGTTCTTATTAGCCTACCCTATTGTCTTTGATAATTACATCACTAAAAAAATTCCTTGGGGATTTTGGAAGAAAACCAAGGATGGTAAGAAACCAAGTGCGGTTGTAGAATGGGCTGATGCTTTAATTTTTGCACTGGTAGCGGTGTATATTATCAATATCTTCTTATTTCAGAATTACAAGATACCAACCAGCTCATTGGAAAAATCATTGCTCGTTGGCGATCATCTTTTTGTGAGTAAGGCTAGTTATGGACCACGCATGCCAAATACGCCAATCTCATTTCCTTTGGTTCAAAACACTTTTCCAATCATTAATACCAAATCGTATACCGATTGGCCTCATTGGGATTACAAGCGTTTGAAAGGCATAAGCCCGATTAAACGTAACGACATTGTGGTATTTAACTTCCCTGCCGGAGATACAGTACCATTCAAATCAAACAATCCCGATTTTTACAATCAAGCATTAAACCTGGGACTGAGTGAGGCATCTCAAAATGAAAAACTTCGCCCAAGCGTACCTTTTGCATCTGATTGGGAGCGCAATAATTACTTTAAAGATCTTGGTCGTAAACGCATTTATGATAACCCTCAGATGTTTGGTGAGGTATTAGCTCGACCAGTTGATCGACGTGATAACTATGTGAAAAGATGTGTTGCTATACCAGGCGATGTTTTCGAGATTAGAAGTAATCAGATCTACATTAATGGTGTAAAAGAAGAGAATCCAAAGGACATTCAGCACAACTACAAGATTACAACAGATGGTACATCCTTGAATGATCGTTTTTATGAACGCATGGGCATTTCAAGGGCCGATCAGAGTGGAATGGCACCTAACTATTACCTACCTCTTACCAAGGAAAACGCTGATAAGATAAAAGACATGTCTTTTATAAAATCCATTATTATTGAGGAAGAAATCCCTAACAACAGCGGTTTCCAGGTATTCCCGCACAGTAGCGATTACAATTGGAGTCGCGATAACTTTGGTCCATTAACAATGCCTAAAGCTGGTGAGACAATTGATTTGAACATCAAAAATTTAGTCATCTACGAACGTATTATCACTGCTTACGAAAGAAACAAGCTAAGTGTTAAAGGCGACCAAATTTACATTAACGATGAACTAGCTACGAGTTATACCTTTAAGATGGACTATTACTTTATGCTAGGCGACAACCGACATAAAAGTGCCGATTCACGTTACTGGGGGTTTGTGCCTGAGGATCATATCGTAGGTAAACCAATTCTGGTATGGCTATCCTTAGATAAAGATAAAAGCTTCTTTTCTAGCATTCGTTGGGATCGATTCTTTAAAATAGTACATAAGAACTAATCAAATACAAGGTGACCAAAAACTCTGATAGCATCCGTTCACTGAGCGTAGTCGAAGTGATTATTAGTTGATAATCAGCATAAGTCAAATTTCATCTCGACTACGCTCGATGAGCGAGCTTAGTTTCTGGACGTCCTCCTCTTTAAATTATGAATAAAAAAGCAATCAGCGGTTTCATTTGCATTTTAGCCGTCTTGATCCTAACCATTTGGAGTCAAAGCTGGTCTTTGGTTATTATTCTTTTTGGCACTTGTGTGCTTATATGGCACGAGAAAATCAGGAAGGCATGCAAAGACTATGTCAAGCATATACCCGTCAAATACGACAAGTGGCTGGGCTGGATTATTGCTACATGTATCGCATTATTGCTGCTTTCATTTGTTAATCAGTATTTATTTAGCCTTTATTCACTTCGCTCTTCCTCGATGGAGCCAACTTATTCATCGGGCGATGTATTCATTATGAATAAGGTGAAAATTGGTCCTGGAAAGAACATTGATAAGGTAAAGGATTATCGTCGCTTAAAAGGTTTTAGTTCCATTAAAAGAGGCGATGTCATTGCTTTCCATTTCCCGGAAGCAGACACCGTATTTCAGGAAAGCGTTAGTCAGAACTACCATTACTTAAAACGACAGTATAAGGTAACAGGTAATTACAATCCCTTGTTACAAAATAAAATCAAATACAAAGCTGTTCATAAACGTCCACGATTCATTAAGCGTATTATTGGGTTACCGGGCGATACTTTGCAGATAACGGAAGGTAAATATTACATCAACGCCAATGCAAGCTCGCAGAATAATCGCTTCATTAATAAATATGCCTTGAACAAAGGTGTGTCGCGACGCATAGTTGATAAAATATTAAAAGCTTCGACTAACAACTACCAGGAAGAGAAACAGCAAATAATAGAAATTAGTGAAACGCTCATTCAGGAAAATGATTGGCACGACTACCTCGTACAAAAAGAAGAGTTATTGAATATGCCCAATCCCTATATATTCCCGTTTTCTAATTCCTACCTATGGAATGCCTCTTATTGGGGACCGGCTGTTATTCCTTTCAAAGGCATGCGCATTAAAATAAACAGTGCCAACCTTCCCTTATACAAACGCATTATTGAAACCTACGAAGAAAACAAACTAGACGTAAAAGGTGAAGACATTTTTATCAACGGTAAAATTGCAAGCACTTATACCTTTAAATTAAATTACTATTGGATGGCCGGAGACAACAGACCACATTCATTTGATAGCCGCTATTGGGGTTTTGTTCCCGAAAACCACATCATTGGAATCATTAACAAGTTACCTCTATAAATAAAAATTAAACTATTTTCCTATATTGTTATAATAAAATTAGTCTTTCGTCTTGATACCTTTTGTCTTGATACTAACTTTAATACTATGAAAAAATCATTTTGGATATCAACAGTATTTGCCGTTATACTTGTGATTTTCTCAGTGCAAAATGCATCTGAAGTACCAGTCAATCTCTTTTTTAAAGAAGTACAAATATCGCTGGCTGTATTACTTATAACGGTCTTTATTTTTGGAGCCATTACAGGAGCGTCTTATTTCTTTTTCAAAAAAAGACAGGAGAAGAAACGAATAACAAAACCGCAAGAGGCGGAAACCATTACCGAGAATGAACCAGAGAACTAAACTACTTCCGCTAAGCTACCTTGGCCCAATTCAACTATTTGCACATCTAAAAGATGGTGACGAAATTGTGATTGAGCAACATTGCAACTATCAGCGTAAAACCTATCGAAGCAGATGCAACATACTGGACGCCAACGGACCTTTATCATTGTCTATACCGGTAGTAAATAAGAAGAATCAAAAGATTCTTACAAAAGATACTTTAATAGCCTACGATACAAACTGGCAAAAACAGCATTGGCGATCCATCGTATCGGCCTATAATAGTTCGCCCTACTTTGAGTATTATGCCGATGATTTCGAATTATTCTATCAGAAGCGCTTTGAATCTTTAGTTGATTTCAATCATGAACTTTTTAAGGTAATTATAGAACTACTTGAGCTTGATGTTACATACAAGTTAAGCAGCGAATTTACCGACTTTGAAAATCAATTTGAAGACCTCCGAACAATCATCCATCCACGTAATGATCTTTCAAAAGATCCTAATTACAAAAACATAAGCTATCGACAGGTTTTCGCCGAAAAACATGCCTTTGAACCCAACCTTAGTATTATTGATTTGCTCTTTAACAAAGGGCCGGAATCGGGTATTGTGCTTGCCGAATCAATAGTAGATTAAAACGTAAGTTTTTAAGATGATGTGCTGGCATCTGTCTTAATCAACCGAGAATCGTATTAATAATTAACGCACAACAAAATAACTCCTGCATTTTTAATCAATACATACAAGAAAATTACACTATAAGTTCCCAATTTGAGAATTATACCTTATTTTTGTTCCCATAAAGAGAACTATGAGGCGTATATTAGCAAAAAGTACCTTAAGAGAGTTTTGGTCAAAATATCCTGATTCAGAACAGTATCTAAAGACTTGGTATGATACTGCTATGAATTCGAGTTGGAAAACACCCAATGATGTAAAGAAAAGTTATGTAAATGCAAGCATACTGAAAGACAGTCGAATTGTTTTTAACATCAAGGGAAATTCTTATCGCCTGATTGTAAAATTTAATTTTGAGCATGAATTAGCACTTATTCGATTTATAGGGACACATAGCGAATATGATAAAATTGATGCAAATAACATTTAAAACCAATTAATCATGAACATAAAACCAATTAAAACAGAAAGCGATTATAAAGCAGCGCTAATCAGGTTGGAAGAAGTATTTGATGCTAAATTGGGAACGCAAGAAAGCGATGAATTAGAAATTCTTGGATTATTGATTGATGATTATGAAAACAAACACTATCCAATAGAAGCACCGGATCCAATAGATGCTATTAAAATAAGAATGGAAGAAATGCATCTTAAGCAGGTGGATCTAATTCCTGAAATTGGCGGGAAAAGTCGAGTATCAGAAATATTAAATAGAAAGCGCAGACTGACTGTTGATATGATTCGAAAACTAGCCATAAAGCTTAATCTATCTGCAAGCATTTTAATAGGAGACTATCAACTTGTTCAATAAAGCTCTTTTAATAAGACCTTATCCAATCTGTCAACACCTCAACCAAGCTCTCCATTTTTTCAAAATCCAAAAGATCACTGGTATCGTTTACAGTATGTATCACTCCATCTTCACCTGAGAAAAGAAATAGAGAAGGAATCTGACGCCTTATAAAACTGGACTGATCCGAGTATTTCAAATATTTAGGATTGCCATCTAAAACAAAATCAACACCTGTGTTCTTTTCATCAGCTTTTAATAAAGCTTGTAAACAATGTTGGGATACATTATCGCTTTGTAATAAATACAAGGCTTTGGCACGATCTTTTAAATCAGTTCCAAGTCCACCAACCATATCGAGGTTAAGCACACACTTAATCATTGATGTATCAACCAAGCCACTTTCAACGAAATATTCCGAACCTAATAAACCATATTCTTCTGCTCCAAAGGCAACAAAAACAATATTGTAGCCAGGATCCCACCCTTGGCTGACTGCTTTAGACAATCTACTGGCCACCTCAAGCATTACAGATACACCCGATGCATTATCATTAGCTCCCGGGTAATAAGTTGTAAGCCCTTGTCCCAAATGATCGTAATGTGCCGTAATTATAATGGTAGAATCTAAATTCGCTTTAGTAGCGAGTTGCCCAACAATGTTATGACACACATAATTTGAGGCATCTCTTAGTATGTTAATAGTAACAGTTTCTTTAATGGTGGCTTTGGCATTATTTTTTGCCATTCGTTTTAGCTTCCTGCTCATGGATGGCGACGGATTCAATATAATATCAGGCTTATACATGTAATTACTTAAGCAGGCTGTTATATGTTTCCGACCAAAAAATCTATCGGCCAATGTATCACCTTCAACCAGTATTTTAAACTCCTGCAACTCTTTTGTTAAACGTGTTCGTACCAAACAATCTTTACTATCTGAATTTCTATATAAAAACACCGAATCATTTTTATAAAAAGGATAAAGTTGATATTCTCCAAGAAATTGGCCTTGATTCCAATTTATTAGATAAGGATTAACAGCAAAGTCATCCCAAATAACATACCGTTTATCATCCATTGTTATGGATGACTTATTGCTGATTCTGCCAAAAGCCGTAATTGAAAAGCTTTGCCGAAAATCAGGTTCTAAAGCCGATAAACCAATTATTTGGTAGATATTACTTAGGTAATTTGCAGTACTATCAGCTCCGCCATATAAATGACAACGACCTTTAAACTCGGGGGAAGTCAGCAAATTAATATGCTGTTCAAGTTTAATCTGTGCTTGTGAATCATGAATAATTAGATTCATGAATAACACAACAGCATAAAAGATAGGACTTCTAGAGTTTTTATAAATCATATGTTTTCAACGTCAAGTACTACAATTTCATAAGATTGATTAACTTGTTATCATACTTTATGCGAAAAATCACCTAAGCAAAACCCTTATTTGGATGATGGCTTATAAACAATCCCCCATTTATTATACAAATCCTCTTCAATAGGTCTCAAGCCTAAATCAGCTCGTCTCTTGTTTACATTTTTCTCATTTTTAATTGGGATGACATTGTACTTTTTAGCACCTAACTCTCTACGTATTTGAGTGCCGTACAACTGCTTACCCTTTCTCACAAAAAGCATTTTATCATACATCATTGCATAATGATAAGGATTCGCCTTCCCTTTTTCAACAGCCGTTTTTAAATATGGCAGACACTCTTCTTGAATATCGGGTGCATCATATTGAATTACATAAAAACATGCTCTTGCAGCCTCCTTTCCAACTAACTCATTATTTAACCAACCATATTTTTTTATTAAAGCATAAACCTTTTGAGTTGCTTCTTTTGTCTGCTCCAATTGCTTTTCTATAAACATACTATGTTCGGGGTCATCAAGTTTAGGGAAATAAACATATTTGCTTAATGTTCGAAACTTTTGATCTTCAGCTCCCATAAGCCAAAGCTCATAACCAAGCTCTTTAAACTCAACATGCTTATTTTTCCTAAAAAAGATATATTTCAAACTATCTTCAATAGTACTCCAACACTCCTTTTCTCTAATATGGGCCAAATCTTTATCAATAAAAACACGTTGCAAGGAATCCAAACTTTGTTCCTTCTCAATCCACCGATTAAAAGCTAAAACAACAGAATCACAATTTTCTTCTTTGGCCTGCTTCTGCACCTGAGCATATTAAAATTCATGTGATTGCGCATTCGCAACTGTTAATACAAGGGCAAATAAAATAGTTAAAACAATGTTCATAAATATTATGCTTAAGTGTGGTAGTTAGGTATAAAACTTCTAATTATTTAGAATAATTTTAATTTGAATATTATTATGGTGCCTACACTTTGACCAAGTACCATAGTAAGTCCACTGCTCTATTGGATAGTCTCTTTTATAAGCAGCAAAGGAAGGTTCAATCGAATAACTTGAAATACCATTATCATTGCTTTTTATATACATATTCTCCTCAATATGGAGCCATTGCACAGCAATAAAAAGCCCTTTCTTCGGGAATGGTATGTTCAAGTCATCTATATCAATTTCTGTTTTATGCACTCCCTTACGTGCAACACCAACGATTGGCTTTCTATTTAATATTTGACCTGGTGCTCCATCCTTTCCCTTTTCGAATAATCGTATCATAAACGTTGCATTCTTAACCCGCGAAAAAGTTATAAACTTAATGAGTTTTAAATATGGTGTTTTATTATATTTACTATCGTAAGGATAATAATAGGCTATCATAGTTAGCGAAGGGGCGAAACTGCCAATATAATAACCTGAAATATGTCGTTTTAATTTACCGATACTTAATTCAATATCATCTTTCGAAACAATGTTTACCTCATCTAATTCATAAATGATTGGTTTAAGCTTTATAGTATCTTTAATCGCATCAAATAACAATTCCTTTCCTTCAAACCCCACGGCAGAAAACACCATTACACTATTTTCTTTTGCAACAACTTTAAATATGCCTTTCTCATCTGAATTAAATCCATCTTTTGTACCTAACACTTGAATATTCACATAAGGAATTGGCATTTGTGTTAACTCATCAATAATCACTCCTCTCTTTTGAGCACTTAGAACAAAGGTGGAGAATATCAATCCAATAATTAATACATTAACTCTATTTATCAACATTTATTATTTTAAATATAGTTTTGATACAAGGGGTCTAACACAGTGTAGTAAGGCAAGTAATCACTATTTACTTCGAAAGAACATTGTGAAAAAATAAACGCTAAACATGCACATGATACCACCCTAAAAAAGCACTTCATTATTATTCGTAAAAGCCTCATAATTAGCCCAACTATTGACTATTAAATTAAACAACACACTTTATATACCTTATGGCATATATTTCTCAATTCAAGTATTTCTGTTATCGCTAACCAAAAATAATAAGAATTTATATTTATCAAAACATATATACAAAAAAAAGAAACATGCTTAAAATGACAAGAATTACATGAGAATATATTTTAACACAGAGGCGCTAAGGCGCAGAAATCTTTTTTTAGGAGCTATATGAATACCAGTGGGTAGGATGCAAGTATGTAATAGTTGAACCCGCTTTGGGGTTCTGCAAACTATTTATTTCTAAACTCCGCATTCCATACGGAGCTATTCACGTTTAATCCTTTCAGGATTTATATACACACTACCGCGAAGTGGTTAAATATGAACTAAGTAAACAGCAATTACACATTACAACTCCGCGTTTCTGCGACTCTGCGTTTATTTTACTTTTATCAATTCTTTAGAAAAGCCTTCAGTATCTCATCATGGTCAAAAGCCAACTTTGGTAATTCATCTACATTAAACCACGCAACATCAGCTGCATCATCCATAGCTATGGCACTTAGCTCGCTATCAACAAATGCATAATAAACCACGGATACTGTTCGGTGACGTGGATCGCGATCTACAGCGCCAAAGGTGCGAAACTGATGAATAGTGATTCCCTCAATACCAGTTTCTTCCTTTAATTCACGCAAGGCTCCCGTAGATAAATCTTCATGCATATCCACAAAACCTCCAGGGAAAGCCCAACAATGCTTATAAGGCTCATTGGCCCGCTTTATCAACAAAACCTTTGTTTCTTCACCTTTACATATTAAAATCACATCGGTAGTAAGAGCTGGTCGAGGGTATTCGTAGGTATATTTCATAATAAAATAGATAGTAGTCCCGATAGCTATCGGGATAGGTAGTAGTCAGTAGTAACTAAATACTTTTATATATGGAACGGTTCTTTATATACATCTTGTAAAGAGAGAACCGTTCCTTAAATCACAAACTTCAGACTTCAAGCCACGGACTCCGCACAAAGCACTGTGCACCGTACACTACACACCGAGCACACGTTTAATAACCCTTAATTTATGACTGTACTTTTTACTATCGTTATTAAAGATACCTTGATGATCAAATTTATCGATTCGTACACGCCCTGAGGCATGAATAATTTCACCCCGCCCAAGGCATAGGCCAACATGCACAATATTTCCCTCCTCATCATCGAAAAAGGCCATATCACCTGCAACAGCTTCCTCAACAAAAGAAACAATTTGCCCACTATTCACCTGCTGGGAAGCATCGCGCGGTATACTCACGCCAAGTATCGCAAAAACAAGTTGCGTAAAACCTGAGCAATCAAGCCCAAAGAAATTCCGTCCACCCCACAAGTAAGGCACATTAATAAAGGACAAAGCAACATCGGTAATTGATCCGACTGGTTTATCTGGATTTTGGTTACCTGAAATATAATACTCCGTTGCACCAATAATAAAACTGCTTCTATCCGCCGTATTTAAGAATATCGAACTCCCTCCTGATATAAAATGGGTTTGCTTATCTGGTTCCGTTACCACTTTTACAAATGGCCCGGGCACCTTCCATTTTTCAGCTTGCTCCCAACGCTCCACTTCCTTAATGGATAAATCTTTAATCAACTTTGAATTAATCCAGCCCTCATAGTCATCCGTATGCAATTTAACTTTTGCCCATTGCTCTTCAATTTCAAACACGTCAAAAGTCTCTCCAAATAATATTTGGGTCACCATTTCAGCTTGTTCGGCCGGTTCTTTTCTTACCGGAATATATCCGTAGGTACAGATCGATTTTTCCATTTTGTAAATATCGAAATAATGTTCTATTATGAAAAAGTTAAATTATTTAAAAAATCTAAGCTTTTCGCTATTTTTGGTCATTATAATTCAATCATTCATAAAAATCGAAACACATGCTTGATCGTTTCAAGAATTTTAAATCAAAGTATTATCAGCCGGGACTGCGCATTTTTCTTTTCTTGATAACTACCCTTATTATTACCTACTTACTCCCAAAAACCGGTAAGTTTGCCTACGAATATGTGAATGGTACGCCTTGGAAACACCAAACATTAATAGCACCTTTTGACTTTCCTATTTATAAAACACAAGCTGAATTAACCAGCGAATCGGATAGTTTATTGCATCATTTTAGGCCGTATTTTAATCGCGACACTGCCATAAAGCAAAAAATAACTGAGCAGTTTGCTAAAGATTACCCTAGCATCGTTGAGAAAAACAAGGCAGATTTTAGGCAGTTAAATCGTAAGTACTCCAAAGATACAACCTACTTTGATCAAATTGGTCATACAATATCGGAACAGTTAAAGCAGATTTACTCGCAAGGTATAATTGTTCTTCCCGAACAATATTTGAGTGCAACGGAAACTTTTGAACTGATGCTGATTGAAGGCGCTTTTGCTGAACCTTATGCCTTATCTGAACTTTATCTGCAGACTCAAGCCTACCAAAGAATTTCTACTTCGGTAATCAAAACAATGGTAAAAGATTCTGGATCGATTGACAAAGGAATTACTGAGTTCATTACCGAATTACAACTCAACAATTACATCGATCCCAATATTAGATACGATGAAGCCCGCAACATTACAGAACTTGATAATCTGCAAAAAAACATCTCTCTAACATCAGGTAGAGTACTAGCAGGACAACGCATTATTGACCAAGGTGGAATTGTAGATAAAGCAACTGTTAAAGTGTTGGATTCGCTCCGACGAAATTATGAATCAAAAATATCATCAACCAGTAATTATTACTTTATTCTAGGCGGACAATTTTTAATCGTCTTTTTGTTATTTGTTACCATCTACCTCTTTCTATATTTCTTCAGACGCGATGTCTTTCAATCCATCAGTTCGGTGAGTTTCATTTTATTAATTACCCTATTGATGACTTTATTGGCAAGTCTAGAGCAAATTTTTCCACATTTTCCTTTTTACATTATTCCGTTTGCCATTCTACCCATTATTATCAGAACCTTCTTCGATAGTCGATTGGCATTTTTCATGTACGTGATTACAATATTAATAAGTGCCTTTTTTACTGAGAATAGCTTTGAATTTGTTTTCTTACAGATACCTGCAGGACTGATTGCCATGTTTAGCTTATTCCGAATGGTACGCAGAAGTCACATCGTTAGAGCAGCAATGCTTATAATACTAACCTACTCGCTATTTTACACTTCACTCTCATTGTGGCGCGAAGGAAATATTAATACCATCAATGTGTCGATGTATGCTTATTTTGGTGCAAATGGCATTATGTTACTAATGGTATATCCATTGATCTGGATCTTCGAACGTATGTTTGGATTCTTATCAGATGTAACTCTCGTGGAGCTGTCTGACACAAATCACCCAATCTTACGCAAAATGGCTGAAGCCACCCCTGGTACATTTCAACATAGCATTCAAGTTGGTAATTTAGCGCAAGAAGTTGCTTACAAGTTGGGAGCCAATCCTGCGCTTGTAAGAGCAGGTGCCATGTATCACGACATAGGTAAGATGGCATCGCCCATGTTTTTTACCGAGAATCAAGCTCAAGGCTTAAATCCGCATTCTGAGTTAAGTTATGAAGACAGTGCCAAGGTTGTCATTAACCACATCGATAATGGTGTGAAAATGGCGCTTAAACATAAACTGCCGCGACAAATAATCGATTTCATTACCACGCATCAAGGCACTACTAAAACCTGGTATTTTTACAATTCATTCATCAATAAAAATCCGGATCAAGAACCTGATGTGAGTATATTCACCTACCCTGGGCCAACGCCTTTTACATTGGAAACAGCCATATTAATGATGGCAGATTCTATTGAAGCTGCATCGCGAAGCTTAAAAAAATACAATGATGATGAAATTGATAAATTAGTGGAGAAGATTGTAAATAAACAAGTGGACGAAGATCAATTCATTAATGCCCCAATTACCTTCAGGCAAATTACAGAGGCTAAGGAAGTATTTAAAACCAAGCTCAAAAACATTTATCATGCGAGGGTAGAATATCCAAGTATAAAAAAGAAGAAAAAACAGAAATAAATAAAAAGAGGCTGTCTCAAAAGAGAATTTAAAATCCAGACAACTTATAGATTAAAACTTAACCTTTATTTCTACCCCTCCAAACCTCCCCTAAAGT
>JAFMVD010000140.1 GCA_025499625.1 Carboxylicivirga fragile
TTGTTGGTAGAGTTGAGCGTCACAATGACTGATTCGTCACCTTCAACTAAAACATCGCTTAGAATAGCTACAGGAATAATTACTTCTGTTTGTCCGGCAATTAGTGTAGCCGTTCCTGTTAAAGCTGTGTAATCGGCATCAGGAGTAGCTGTGCCTGTAACGGTGTAAGCAATATCAGTATCTGAACCGAATGAATTAGTAGCTGTGATTGTGAATAAACCATTGGTACCACTTTCCAAAGCTTGAGTTGTGGCTACTATGTTGACCGACTCACTGTCATCGTCGGTAATAATAACGGTAGCTGCACTTGGTGTGCCAA
>JAFMVD010000014.1 GCA_025499625.1 Carboxylicivirga fragile
ATTTTTGGTATCTACCTTGGTATTCGTATTCATTACAAAAGACTTCAGAAATCCTTTGTAAGATACTGAATGCCAAGGTTTTAAGCAAGAAAACACACATCTTATTTAGTTGACTGCCAATTATTTACAGTTTTGTCATGTACTAAAAACAGACTTATTAAAAACTGTGAGCCAAACCTTTTTATTGCGGCTAACAACGACCTGATTGGGCAACACATGACAAGAGAAGTTTTAAAGAAAACACAAACTGGAAATGTAGTGATATTAGCCGGTGATAAATACGACAGAAATGCCGTTGAATTACAGGATGCCATTGACAAAGAAATAGCTCCCTTGGTTGAAAGCGGCCAACTTAAAGTACTCTATAAAACATTCATAGAAGAGTGGAGCGACCATAATGCCACCTATGAATTTGAACAATTCCTATCCTTAAGCGGTGAAAAACCTGATATCGTATTTGCTGGATACGACGGCATAGCTGAATCTGTTATACATATGCTCGAACGCAACAATTTAATGGAAAATGTTTATATAACAGGGCAGGACGCTGAACTGAGAGCAATAAAAAACATTATTGATGGGAAACAAGTAATGACGGTGTTTCACCCACTAAAGGAAATTGCTTATCAAGTTGCAGAACTAGCTGTTAACCTTGGCAACGATAAAATGCCTGAAAAATCAGAATTATCCTATATAAATAATGGCCTTATTGATGTACCAACCATTAAAATGAATTCCAAAGCTGTTACAATCGAAAACATTGATGAAGTATTGATAAAGAGTGGTACGTATACCAAAGAAGAAGTTTACAATTAAAATAACCTCTAGATACGAACGAACTATAAAATAACGTTTTTAAACAAATGCTCTTCGGAGCATTTGTTGTTACATAAGACTCTTTTCATGTGTCTAAAATTTATTTCTTAATGGTCACATGGAACTCGCCAACTTAGTCATTCTCCTGTGTGAGATAACTTATCTCATGGCTCGTTTCATGTAGCAAACTAAAAAACAAATATTTTTTGGAGATACTATCACCAAAAACACTATTTTAGCCACAGCTAACAATTACTAAATCCATTATGAGAGTCCTCCTTACTATTGTTGTTATGGCAATGCTTATGCTTGGCTGTAGCAAAAAAGAAAACCTACAGTTTGGTTTCCTATTTTCAACAAAAGCCACTGCACGCTACATTAAAGAAGCTAATTATTTTAAAGAAAGAGCGGAACAACTTGGTGTCAAAGTAATAATTGATGATGGAGAAGGCGACGAAAACCTGCAATACACCAAAGCCATTGAAATGTTTGATCAAGGCATTGACGCGCTTGTAATAATTGCAATTAACACCAACACAGCAGCCGCTATCATTCGCGAAGCACATTCACGAGGGGTGAAGGTAATCGCCTATAATCGAATGATAAAAAATAGCGAACCTGATTTCTACATATCAGGAAATAATGAATCGCTTGGTAAATTAATGGTTGATGCCGTTTTGAAAAAAACTCAAACTGGAAATGTGGTTATTTTGGGTGGTGATAAATACGATAAAAATGCGGTTGAACTTCAAGCATCCATTGATAATGCCATTGCACCTTTAGTTAAGTCTGGAGATCTTAAAATTCTTTATAAAACACATATTGAAGAATGGAATGACATAAATGCAGAATACGAATTCGAGCAATTTTTATCACTTAACGGAACCAAACCTGATATTATTTTTGCCGGTTATGACGGTATAGCTGATGCCGCCATACGCGTTCTTGATAAACATGAGCTAATGAGCGATGTTTATATCACAGGTCAGGATGCAGAAGTTAGAGGTGTAAAAAACATTATTGCCGGCAAGCAATTGATGACCGCTTTTCATCCCTTAAAAGAAACGGCGTATAAAGCAGCTGAAATTACATTTGAACTGGCAAATGGTCGTTTGCCAGCAAAAAATGAATTTGTATACATCAACAATGGCTTTGCAGATATTCCAAGTATTAAAATTGATTCGAAAACCGTTACTAAGAACAATATTGACGAAGTATTAATTCAAAGTGACTTCTACACAAGAGAAGAGCTTTACGATTAAATCTCTTAGTTTATCAGTTTTAGACGTTGCTTTACCTTACTATTGAAGTGGAGTTTGAAATTGCCAGGAACATAATTGTCCATTTGCATACAAACTTCGCTAGAGAACTCAATACCATAGGCGGCCAAATGCATCAAATCAGCATCTGATAAATCCAAAGTGGCCTTTTTGTTAATATTGAAATCCAAGATAGCTTTAATCATTCCGGCGTTAAAATTATCACCGGCTCCTATTGTACTGATTGGATCAATTATAGGCACTTTAAAATGATGTGTATGATCTTTGGAGAAGGTATAAACCCCGTTTTTATTAGCTGTAACAATAAGGTTTTTGCAAAAAGGTGCAACTTGAGAATATACATCCGAAGCATTTTTTAGGCCATAAATATTGTAGAAATCCTCATCACTACCACGGACAATATCTGCCAATAAAAAATTCTCTTCAATGGTTTTGATCAGATTGTTTCTATTCTCTAAATGATGACTTCGAAAGTTTGGATCGTAAATAATAATTGTGCCTTTCGATTTAGCATGATTTAAATAATCAAGCAAGCGTGGCCTAACAACAGGATTCAAACCAAAGAATGATCCGAATACAATTATATCATTTTTACAGAAATCGGGCATCTCACCTTCTAATCGTTGAGTCGGATAATCCTTAAAAAACTCATATTCGGCATCATTATCTTCGTTTAGAAAAGCAAGTGCCAAGGCAGATTTCCCTTCATCAAATCGACAAACATATTGCGTTGCTAATCTATTTTCACCAAGGAAATCCATAATTAGATTACCAACCTTATCATTTCCTATCTCTGAAATAAAATAGGAAGGCACCTCCATCCTAGCCAAAGAAACCATTGTATTTAAAGCACTACCTCCAGCTTTTGATGCAAGTGGCTGATTGTTTTTAAAAATCACATCTAAGACTGTTTCTCCTACTCCAAAAACCCGACGCATACATTTATTTTTAGATAAAAAAAGCCATCCCACAAATGCAGGATGGCTTAAAGTAAGTTATTTTCAGTTATTTCACCAATTTACTAATGGTTTTGAAAGCATCTGTTCCAGCATAACGGCATAATTCAAAAAGAATTGATTCGTAGGTAGAAACAATTACACCTTCCTGGCGCAAACGCTCCATGGCATTAGCTTTATTAGCCGGATTACGCGAGCCAACACAATCCTCAACTACAACTGGATTAAATCCTCTTTCCTTTAAATCAATTGCCGTTTGTAAAACACAAATGTGTGATTCAATACCTGCAATTATCACAAATCGTTTAGTTGTTAACTCCAACGTCTCAGTGAACTTAGGTTCATCGCAACAACTAAAAGCCATTTTTTCAACATGAGGATCTTGTGCTATCAACTCTTCAACTGAAGGTATAGATGCTCCTAAACCTTTAACATATTGCTCCGTAACCAACACTGGCACTTCCAAGGCCTTCAAACCACCAATCAAAATTCCAACATTTTTTTCTAATTCTTGATATCCATCAATATGAGGAAATAAACGTTCCTGAATATCAACTATTAGAGCAACTGCATTTGACTTCTCCACTCTCATAACTAATTATTTTGTAAAGCTTTTAAATTAAGGTATTCAAAATTATTAAAAAATTCCAATAGCTTTTCAGCGATTTTCGAAACGCCTCCTTCAAGGTCTGATTCAATATTTAATGGAATTACAGGGTCGTGTAGTGATAAACGTAATAAAAACCATCCTTGCTCATTAGCCCCTTTACATGACACACGAACACCTTCGTAATTATTAGCGACCAGCTCCCAATTCGCTTGCGAAGCGGCATACATTCCCAATTCACTAATCACTCTTTCTCCGTATGCTGCGAATTCGGCTTGCTCAATTAGCAATCGAAACTCCTTACTCTCTTTTGGGCGCGGCAGAGACTCAATCAAAGATGACAAACTTTTGCCTTCTTTTTTTAGTTTCGCCATCTTAATCAAAATCTTGGTAACCAAATAAGCACCATCATCTAAGAAATAATTTTCCTTTAAGGCAGCATGCCCTGATGTTTCGATAGCTAACCACGACTCTTCGCCTTGCTCATTAAGGCGAATTGACTCATTTATTACATTTTTATAACCACGCTTAAAACGATGATGTTTTGCACCAATATGTTCATTAATAAACCAAGCTAATCCATCCGACGTGATCGAATCGGTTACCATGGTTGAATTTGGATGCTCCTCGTTGACAATAGCTGCCGAAAGCGCGATCAATTCATTTCTATTAATAGGATTTCCTTCCGCATCAACAATAGCCGCCCTATCAACATCGGTATCAAAGATAATACCCAGATCAGCTGAATTATTCTTGACAGCGGCACAGATAGAAGCCATTGCTCGCTCATCCTCAGGATTAGGAATATGATTTGGAAAACGCCCATCAGGATCAAGAAATTGACTACCTTCAATATTAGCCCCTAGTGCTTCCAAAACCTTATGCGCATAAAAACCACCAGCTCCATTACCAGCGTCTAACACAATTTTAGAACCACTCAATGGTTTCTGGTAATTATCAGCATCATTTACTTCAGTCCTTATTTTATCGGCTAAAATATTGGAATAAGTACTAATGAAATCAACTTCGCTAAGCTCTCCTTCTTTGGAGTCAGATTGCTCATCAAAATCTCCGTTCTCAGCAATGTTTAATATCTCCGTTATATCTTGCTTCTCTAATCCTCCTTCTGAGGTAAAAAACTTTAAACCATTACGATTGTAAGGTAAATGACTTGCAGTTAGCATTACAGCACCATCAACCATAAAAGGTTCGGTTACAGTAACCATAAACATTGCAGGTGTGGAAGCCAAACCGCAATCATAAACATCAATCCCTTTGTTAATCAATGCTTCTGAAAAAGCTTTTTTCAAATCAGGACCTGACAATCTGGAATCCATTCCAACAGCAATCTTTAGGCCTGTCGCTTTTTTCTTTTTCTTCTCCAACCATACACTAAATGCTTTTGCCAAATGGGCAACAACATCGCTCGTTAAATTCACAGGTTGGTTGGCAATACCAGTTAAGGCAACGCCACGTATATCAGAGCCATTTTGCAGGCTCTTCCAATTAAAACTCATAAGTCTAGTATATTATAATCCTGCTGCCTTACGCGATTTATGGCCTAAATAACCACCATGGTGACGTTTAGCATAATCGGCATTTGAGAAATTAATTTTTTTCATTAACAGTACAACCAACACATCCCCAATTACAGTCATGGTTGTAGTAGATGTTGTAGGCGTTAAACCAAGGGTACAAACCTCCTTTGGATTCCCAGTACTAATGCACACATTCGCTTCTTTGGCCAATACTGATTCAGTATTACTTGTGATAACGATAATTGGAATACCTGGTCGTAAACCGCGAACAAGATCAATCAACTCTATAATTTCACGTGTCTTTCCAGAATTGGAAATCATTAATATGACATCATTTTCTTGCACAACACCAAGATCACCGTGCTGCGCTTCACTCGGATGAAGAAAGATAGATGCGGTACCCGTTGAGCTAAAAGTAGTTGCCATATTGACAGCTATTTGACCAGCTTTACCCATTCCCGTAGTCACTAATTTTCCACCTTTCTGGTGAACCTGCTCTTCAATAATATCAACCGCTTTGATAAAATCATCAGTAGCCGGAATATTCTGTACTGCTTGTGCTTCATGCACTAGCAAGGATTTTACTTCATCTAAGTTCATAAACTATGATTTAAATACGAGCACAAATGTACCATTTTTGCAATCAAACTATCAATTTACAATCTTAATTAGTTTTAAAAGTTGCCCACACCTGAGCTAGCCACAGGGCATACGATTCTGCATGGTTATGCTTTTTCAAACGACGAAATAAACGCTTTTTTTCGACCGAAATATTTAATGGATAATACCAGAACGAATTCAGATAATTAAAGGCCTGATTCCAATTAATGCAATGTTCAACAACTAAGTCGTAATAATACTGATGAAACTGCTTGAACATATCGACTTGTTTATCGCTTACAACCTCATTCAAATCATTTATTAAAAACGGATTAGTGAGCAATCCTCTGCCAATCATAAAGCTTTTCACATCAGGGTAACGTTCTCTCCATTGAAAATAATCATCGTAAGAATTAATATCTCCATTGGCACACATCTGATGATCGGTGTTCTTGTAAAACCAATCGAAATGTTCGAAAGAAACAGTGCCACTGTACTTTTGATTAACCAATCGTGGGTGAACAACTACCTCTTTAATGTCGTAATTATTCAAAACACTAAACACCCTCTTTCCCTCTTCAATGGTGCTTATTCCCGAACGCATTTTAATACTTAGAGCAATCGGAAGTTCAACATTAAAAAATGCATTGAGCAAGGCATCAATAACTTTATGATCCTTTAACATTCCACCACCCAAGCCACGCTTAACCAACATTGGGAATGGGCACCCCATGTTAAGGTTTATTTCATCAAATCCCAAGGCAATCATTCTTTCAGCATACATCAAAAGAAACTTTGGATCGGTAGTCACAAGTTGTGGAACTACGCTTATATCTTGAGTAAACTTTGGATTTAATTCATACTGAATCTGTTTTTCAAATGATGTTCCTTCCTCAATAAACGGCGTAAAATATTTAGAAATATTTCCATATACTTTTGAAAAAGCATAGCGATAAAAAGGATTGGTGTATCCTTGCAAAGGGGCCATGTAAAAGTTCGACTGCGTTGCTGCTGACATTTTTAACAGTAAAAATTTTTAGCCAAAGGTAACATCATATTTAATGAATCAGATCCGTACCTTACAATTAAAAGCTATACATGCACGCTATAAATTCTATTTTTTACTTAATTTGTACGCCTATTGGCACTTCAATAATATAGACACTTATGAGCAATCTTGATCCAGAAACAACAGTTGGACGCAGAGGACTTATCCTTAAAACTCTTGAAACAAAGGGGCAAGTTAACGTACATGAACTTAGTGAGCAATTTAAGGTTAGTGAAGTTACCATACGAAATGACCTTACTCAACTTGAACACAAAAACCTGCTTATTCGAGCCAGAGGTGGAGCCATCAAGACAGACAAGGTAACTTTAGAAATGAAACTCTCTGAAAAGAGAGTGAAAAATGCACGCGAAAAAGAAGCCATCGGTCGAAAGGCTGCCAAACTCATTGAAGAAGGTGACACAATAGTTCTGGATTCAGGAACAACAACAAAAGAGGTTGCCAACCATCTAAGTCGATTCAAGAACCTCACTGTTATAACCAACGCCTTACATATAGCGGGGCCATTAGCCGAATTAGAACAGATAAATGTAATTATGCCTGGCGGCACAATGCGTAAGAAATCCTTTTCGCTCGTTGGCTCCATTGCTCAGAATAACTTTAAGAAGTTTTTTAGCGATAAATTATTTATTGGTGCTGATGGAATTGACGTCAATCTAGGATTTAGCACACCCCACATTGAAGAAGCAGCTCTGAACAGAACAATGTTGCGCATGGCAAAAAAAGTAATTTTAGTGGTTGACTCCAGTAAATTCAAGCGCAGAAGCCTGGCTGTAATTGGCCAATTAACTGATATTGATGTAATAGTTACAGACAGAGGGCTTGGTGAAGATGATCATGCTAAACTAATTAATGCGGGTATCGAAGTCATTATTGCTGACTAAAATAAGTGGAATCCTTATGAAATCTGAGTTTATTGAACTTATAAACCATAAGTTTGTTGTAAAATACAATAAACCAGAAACACATGTTCATAGTAATTTCACCAGCAAAATCTCTTGATTTTGAGTCTGCGGTACCACAAACTCAAAATTCTTCCATAAGGTTTCCGAAGGAAGCCCATACTCTTGTACAAAAATTAAAAAAGTTCAAACCAGATGACTTGGGTCAACTTATGAATATAAGCACTCAATTGACTCAATTAAACCATCATCGCTTTCAAATTTGGCAGCATCCTTTTGTTGATGAAGAAATTAGAGCCGCTTTGTTTGCCTTTAAAGGTGAGGTATACACAGGTATTGATGCCTACCACTTAAGTAGTGATGCAATTGATTATGCTGATAATCATCTGCGCATACTGTCGGGTTTATATGGCTTACTTCGCCCCTTGGACGCCATCATGCCCTACCGCCTTGAGATGGGTACTAAATTGTCAGTTCGCACCAAGAAAAACCTATATGAATTTTGGGGCGATAAAATAACCAAGCTGCTTTTGGATGATATGAATGCTTCCGATGAAGAGGTGCTTATCAATTTGGCCTCAAACGAATATTTCAAATCAATCAACAAAAAGAAGTTCGACAAAAGAATTGTAACACCTGTCTTTAAAGATCAAAAAAATGGCGAATACAAGGTCATCAGTTTTTTTGCTAAAAAAGCTCGTGGCCAGATGACTCGATTTATCATAGAGAACAAAATAGAGCATCCCGATGATCTTAGGGCATTTGCTATTGATGGTTATTACTATCATCAAGAATTATCAAAACCCGATACGCCAACATTTGTTAGAGAACATTAAATAATACCTCATGATGCTATTTTGATATTGACCCGAAGCTTTTTTTTTGCTACCTTTTCAAAACGCATGGTGAACAAACGGAAGTAAATACTAAAACCACACATCTTATGAGTCAAAAAAAATTAATTTTAGAACGATACGGAAACCTGTTAAAACAGGAATCTTTGGTGACGATGGATGATAAGATTCTTCCTAACACCTTTGTACTTGAAGCACCAGAACCATTTCCTGGATATTTTGGATATTACAGCGAAATACCCTCTGATTCAAAACCTCTGTACATTTATTTAGTACTAAATAAACTGTATACACTGGAAGAAGTAACGCGTGCGACACAAAATATTAAACAATATTTCAGCGCTGATTTTAGTGCAGCATCTGGTACCATTAATATTCACAATGAAGTATATCACGTCATTCGTATTCGACGCTTGGATACCTTTGACCAAATTCAAGATTTGCAGTCGTGTTACTTAGATGAAGGTGTTGAATTGAAGAAGAAGCCAAAAAAACGTGATGGTCAGGGCATAATCCGTTTGAAAAAATTCTTTATGCTGGAAAAAATTGAAGATGGAATATTTTTTGATTTAGACGAGAAAGACCATGGCTACTTTACCATACCCAAAAGACTTACTTGGAAACACTTTGAAGACATTACCCAAAAAGTAAAGCACAATTGGGATCATAGTACCTTTGATGCTGCTCTTGGCCATATTCACGAAGGCTTTGGAGTCATTGACATGGTGCGTATTTATAATCCGAATGTTAATCGTAACTATTTAATTGATGTTAGAAAACTCTACCTCGATCGAATTAAATAACTGACCTGAATTTGTCTGAAAAAATAATATATTAACTTTTTGTTTGCAATAAACTTTAGATTTAAGAACCCCTATATCCCCTGAAGGGGACTTTAGCCTCCCACTTTAGGGGAGGTTGGAGGGGTAAAATAAAAAAACAGTTATTAATTGATTATTGCTCATAACCCATCTCGACTATGCTATTAGATTAGCAAATTTATTTTTAAGACAAGCCTTTTCTTTTACCCGTCCAATCAATAAGCTGACTTGTTTCAACAAATGGCTTGGTATTGCCAAACAAAAAATCACTTTCACCTTCTTTACATATCATTGGGTGATTAGTAACATATTTATTCTTCAAAGTCAAATGTGCAGTTATCTCTTTGGCATGATTTCCCCACAAAAACCAATTTAAGTTCTCATTCTTCTGATCGATATAACTCAATAACTGTTTCGTGAATTCCGACCATATTTTAGCATGACTACCAGGCACCCCAACTTCGCAAGTAAACGAAGTATTCAAAAGAAGTACGCCTTGCTCCTCCCA
Organism: Carboxylicivirga fragile; assembly: GCA_025499625.1. Taxonomy (GTDB): domain Bacteria; phylum Bacteroidota; class Bacteroidia; order Bacteroidales; family Marinilabiliaceae; genus Carboxylicivirga; species Carboxylicivirga fragile. Next base: position 9,949 of record JAFMVD010000014.1, read on the forward strand.
ATATTTAAATAATTCATCCGGCTCTAATAATTGAAACATCTGATCAAACAATCCACCTGTTTGAAGTTGAGGCTTAATTTGATTAAATGTCAAATAATTGCCCGTATCAGCAAAATACAAGGCTCTAACAATGTTCTTTAAAGAGGTATTCCGAAAGGTACTGTGCCACGATTTCAAGGTGCCTACTTCAAAAGCTCTGCCCGTTGCAACACCTTCCTGAGGATAAGGATCTTGTCCAATAATTACCACTTTGGCATTCTTAACATCGCGTGTCATAAAATGCAAAACTCTCTCTGGCAAAGGGGTAACAGCCTCCTGATCTTTCAACTTGTTTTCAATTTCAAGCAAAAGCCTTCTAACATCTTCATTGAGGAACAAGTTCCAACTGGTATGAATATTAGAATGAATTTGGTCTAAAAAAATGGACATATACTTACAAATAATTGAACTTTATTATCAATTTGTCGAACCTTTTCTTAATATTTGACTTCTATTTAAGAATAGCTAATCGAGCTCAAATGTAAGCATAGCTAATATAAATTTAAACCCTCATGATAAAATCCAATAAACGACCATTGAATAAACTAATACAAGCCACGCTGATTCTAGCAATATCAACCTATCTCTTAAGTTGTAATAATAATTACAGGGTAAAGGAAAGCTCATCGCAAATGACTTTTATTACAGATTCATTAGCTACTATCCCTGAAATTGATAAGTACATTGCGCCTTACACCGATAGTCTCGAACAAGAAATGAATAAAGTGATTGGTCATTGCGAACAGCAATTAACTAAAGGTATGCCCGAAAGCTTGTTAACCAACTTTACGGCCGATTTAATGCTTTCTTCTACGAACAACTTTTGTTCAAATAATCCTGATTTTCCTTCTGCGGATATTGCCATTATCAACTATAAAGGGTTACGAACTGCGATTGAGAAGGGAGACATTATGGTGAAAAATATTTTTAACCTGATGCCATTTGAAAATGAAATTATTTTGGTGACATTAAACAAACAGCAGGTGATCGAATTATTTGATTTCATGGCGAGTGTTGGTGGCGATGGTTTATCAGGAGCTTCATTCGTTATTGCAGATAAAAAAGCAACTAATATAAAAGTAAATAACAAGGCTCTTGAGGAAAAGAATTATATTATTGCCACATCCGATTATTTGGCAAATGGAGGCGATCATTTCACAATATTCAAAGATGGAGCGCCTAATTACAATACTAAGTTAAAGGTAAGAGATGTTATCATAGATCACATTTCAGATCTTCACACAAAAAATATATCAATCAATAGTCAACTAGATAAGCGAATTAGCTATGCCACAAAATAGACGCCAATTTATAAAAAACGCACTTAGTGGAACCGCTGCCATTAGCACTCTGCCACTACTTAATAGTTGCAGTAATAAACAAGCTAAATTGACTATTCTGCATACGAATGATGTACACAGTCAGATTGAAGCACTCGCCAACGATCATTGGGAATGGCCTGGTAAAGGAGGCTTCTCAAAAAGAGCCGCACTTATTGATGACATTCGAAAATCAGCAGAACACACATTACTATTAGATGCTGGTGATATTTTTCAAGGCACGCCTTATTTCAATTTCTATAAAGGAAAGTTAGAAATTGAATTAATGAATAAAATGCACTACGATGCTGCAACCATTGGAAATCACGAATTCGACAATGGCATTGTGGAACTATCTAAAAGAGTTAAAGAAGCAAAATTCCCATTCATTAGTAGCAATTACGATTTTAATGAAACACCCTTGCATGGCTTAACTTTTCCTTATAAAGTTTTTAACAAAGGAGCTATTAAAATTGGTATTCTAGGTGTTGGAATTGAGCTGGAAGGCCTGGTTAATAGCGCTTCGTACGGTAAAACTAAATACAACAATCCTATCTCAGTCGCCGAAAAAACAGCTAACCATTTAAGGAACAATGAGCAGTGCGATTACGTCATCTGTTTATCGCACCTCGGATATAAATATGAAAGTGAGAAAATTTCAGATCACAGTTTGGCTGAAGCCACTTCTAACATCGATTTAATTCTAGGAGGGCACACACATACCTATTTAGAGAAACCAACTAAGGTAAAAAACGCGATTGGCAAAGAAGTTATCATTAATCAAGCAGCATACTCAGGCGTATGTCTTGGCCGAATAGATGTAAGTTTTACTAATGCTAAACCAATTACAAGCACATTGAATTCGATTTACCATGTCTGAGACACTTAGTTTTACAGCTCAATCAATTGATAAATTAGCTTTGCAACATAAAGATGACGTTCATTTTACACAGATTGTAAAGCGACGTTTGATATTTCTATTAAAAATTAAAGAAGTACATTCTAGTGTAAAAGATATCGAATGGACTATTAATTATTCTCCGGTCAACAAGGGTAATAATTCTATTCGTATTACTCTCAACGATCCGCGAAACAAATTTGCATTTTATTATAATATTCCATTATTACAACGCTTTCACTTACAATTATATCTGGGAAATAACACTTTCAACTTTTTTGAAGCTCACCCCCTATTAATTGAGAAAGGTGTAATGAAAGATGATGAATACGAAGTAAAAGCAACAATCAATACCCTACCTCATCTTCTATTATCAAAAAATAGTACCCGCTACGAATTAAATCTTCTGGAAGAGAAATTGACAGACAACTCCAGTATTGAAAGCTCAAAAATAAACCAATCCATAGAATCAGCTTTTAGGCAATTCAATCAAGCCCTATTCAATATCATTAATACAAAGTGGCTGTTATAATCATTCAAGACATTTCAAGATAATTGTAAAAAAACAAAGCCGTTATGCAAAAAACATAACGGCTTTAATATTGTATTTTACTAATCCCTAGTCGATAGGTAACTGACGCTTGAAGCATTCATCTAAAGAAATGATAGTTTCAGTAGCTGAAATACCTGCGATTGCTTGAAGTTTATCATGCAAAATACGCTTTAAGTGTTCGTTACTTTTAGCATAAATCTTAATAAAGATAGCATATTGACCAGTGGTATAATGACACTCAACAATCTGAGGAACTTCTTCCAACATCTTAACCACCTTATCAAATAAACTGGCTTTTTTAAGGAAAACACCCATAAAAGCACAGGTATGATAACCTATCTTACTTGGGTTAATAATAAATTCTGATCCCTTTATTACTCCCATATTCATAAGTCGCTGAATGCGTTGATGAATGGCAGCACCCGACACCTTACATTCTCTTGCTACCTCAAGAAATGGAATTCGAGCATTTTTTGTAATGAGTGATAAAATCTTCTTATCTAAACTATCGATTTGTAAATTGCTTTCCATAGTATATGTGACAAATGTTTGAATCTGTAATAAAAAACACGTAATAATTAATAAATTGCTACAATAATAAAGTTAAATAATTTAATATCCAACGATATTAATCAGCAAAAACAGTCAATTAACAAAATCACTTAATATTTTACACCAATTAAAACTACACACTATCCATTATCAATCAAACCGTTTGCATCATCAATCTTTCATAATAAGGAAATACGAACATCAATTTATAACCATTATAAAGAAAAATTCAATCTAAAACTACATTTTAAAATCTCCTCCTCCCGGAAATTGGAATACCTGTAGTTCAAATTCGGGTAATACAGCCAATATATGGTCAAAAATATCAGCCTGTATTTCTTCGAACCTACCCCATGCCTGATCATTACTAAAAACATAAATCTCAATGGGAATACCCTTTTCGGTAGGTTGCAAGTGCCTAACCAAAAAAGTCATGCCATCGTGTATATTCGGATTTTTATGCAAGTATGCTTCCAAGTATTTTCTAAAAACACCAATGTTAGTCAATCGCCTACCATTGGCAGTCACCGTCTCATCTACTTGTAATGTCTTGTTGTAATTTATTATCTCCTCCTCCTTTTTCGTTATGTAATCTTTCAATAAATACATCTTTTTGCATCGTTCTATAAGCTCGGGCGAACAAAACTTTACACTACGCATATCAAGATTAATGGAACGCTTTATGCGCCTTCCTTCAGATTCTTCCATCCCTTTCCAATTTGAAAACGAATCTGACACCATGGCATAAGTAGGAACTGTGGTAATCGTTTTATCCCAATTTTGAATTTTAACAGTATTTAATGATATATCCAACACGGTACCATCAGTATTGTGCGAAGGCATGCTAATCCAATCACCTGGTCGCACCATTTTATTCGCCGATAGCTGAATACTTGCAACAAATCCTAAGATAGTATCCTTAAACACCAATATCAAAACAGCAGCTACTGCTCCCAAACCAGTAAAAATGGCAACTAACTCAACATTAAAAATAATTGATATCACGATTAATACGCCAATGAAATAGCCCACAATTTGCACTACCTGAATATAACCTTTGATTGGTCTATCTTGCGAATAAGGTTGTGCATTATAAATATCCATTACCGCACTAAAGAATGCTGTTAAGGTCCAAACACCTATGAGAACAAGGTATATCAGAATCACATTCTCAAAAATATACGATGCACTTGGAAAATCTTTAAACACTAAACCATTTACCAAATACAAAAAAGCAGCTGGTGCCAAATGAGATAAACGCTGAAATACTTTTCTTTCAATGAAGTAATCATCGTATTTTGATTTTGTTTTACGAATAATCTTCTCCACCACATGAACAATGTAGTACTTAGTCACCTTATTAATGAGATAACTTAAGCCAACCACTATTAAAATCAATAAAACAGTTCTAATTAACACTGCCAAATCACTGGATAAACCTAAACTAATTAAATAGTTAGTGACTGAAACATTAAAGATTTCGTCTAACTTAAGAACATATTCATTTTCATTACTTACCATTGCTTTCTATATTTAGATCAATTTTATAGCTTCTTAATAACAGGCTACAATTATAATACATCACATATGAAACGACCAAGTAAATTTACCATCTAAATATTCACATAGGAGGGGATAAAATTTACTTCAGAGTTCCATATGGCAAATAAAAACAAATTATAATCATATGAAATTCCTTATAGTAAATATCACTATCTTTTTTTTAATCTCAAGCTGTTTAAATGCACAAATGCCGTTTGACAAACATTTCGTAGATAAATCGATGCGAGTCGATCTTATTTTAGCTGGTGATGCTTTGGCACAATCAGCCTATATTATCGACATAAAAAAAGAACCGCATTGGGGAGGATCACATACCGCGCTCATCGACACATTCAATTATGGTGAATATCGATTTTTGATAATTAATAAGAACTCAGGAGACACCTTATATACCAGAGGTTTTTGTACGCTTTTTGAGGAATGGCGAACAACAGAAGAAGCCAACAGCTCTAAAAGAGCATTTTACCACAGCGTAACATTTCCTTATCCAAAAGCCAATATTAGCTTTGTACTGCAATCTCGCGAAAAAGACGGTTCGTTTATCGAATTATACTCCAGCCTTATTAATCCTAAAAACGCCAACATTAAAGTTGTTAAAGATTCACCCTACGAAGTTATTCCGGTTATCAACAATGGCGATTCAGAACACATGCTTGATCTGACTTTTATCGCTGAAGGATATAGAAAGGATGAGATGAAAAAATTCAAAGCTAATGTAGAACAACAAGCACGTTATCTTCTTAGTCAAAGTCCTTTTAAAGAGGCAAAAGACAAAATTAACGTATGGGCAATTTGTTCTCCATCAATAGATAATGGGCCAAGTGAACCAGAAAAAAAGAATTGGAGTCAAACGGCTGTTAGCTCTGCATTTAATACATTTTATGTAGATCGTTATTTGGAAACTTACGATGTTAAATCGATAAGAGATATTGCCTGCGCTGCTCCCTACGATCACATTGTTGTTCTTGTAAATTCTGATAGATACGGAGGCGGTGGTATTTACAATCACTTTTCTATTGGCACCTCTGATCATGCCTTATCAAAAAAAGTATTGATTCATGAAATTGGGCATGGCTTATTTGGCTTGGCCGACGAGTATTACACATCTGATGTAGCTTATCAAGATTTCTTTAATCTTAAAATAGAACCATGGCAACCAAATGTTACGACCTTGGTTGATTTTGAATCTAAATGGCTCAAACTTTTACCTCAAGATTATCCTATACCAACACCTACAGATAACAAATACAAAGACACCACAGGTGTATTCGAAGGTGGCGGATACGTAGCTAAAGGTGTATATCGCCCAGCCTATAATTGTCGCATGAAATCCAATGAAGCCAAAGGTTTTTGCGAAGTTTGTGAACAATCGGGATTAAAAATGATTAACTTTCTTACAAAATAAACAAGTACTATGAATTATATAGCCTCAGAAAATCGCTACGATAAAATGATTTATAACCGATGTGGTAGAAGCGGTCTTAAACTACCTGCCATCTCATTAGGTCTATGGCATAACTTTGGTTCTGTTGATGTTTACGAAAATGCTAAAGCCATTTTGTTACATGCCTTCGATAATGGAATTACGCATTTTGACTTGGCAAACAACTATGGCCCCGAGCCAGGATCAGCGGAAGAAACCTTAGGTAAGGTGATGAAAAACGAATTAAAAGCCTATCGCGATGAACTCGTTTTATCAAGTAAAGCAGGTTATTTAATGTGGGATGGCCCTTACGGAGAGTGGGGATCGAAGAAAAATATGATGGCGAGTCTGCACCAGAGTTTAAAACGAATGAACGTTGACTATGTCGACATTTTCTATTCGCATCGCCCCGATCCGGAAACACCACTTGAAGAAACCATGGGCGCACTTGATTTAATGGTACGGCAAGGAAAAGCTCTATATGTTGGACTATCAAATTACTCAGCCGAACAAACACAAAAGGCCGAATCAATATTAAGAGATCTTGGGACACCATGTTTAATACATCAACCACGCTATAACATATTTGATCGCTGGGTTGAAGGTGGTCTGTTGGAGGTATTGGATAAAAGAGGTGTTGGCTGCATTCCTTTTTCTCCTCTTGCGCAAGGTCTGCTTACCAATCGCTATTTAAAAGATATACCTCAGGATTCAAGAATGGCGAAAGCACATTTTCTTAAAGAATCGGCTTTGACCGAAACAAAAAGAGATGCTATTGTACAACTAAATAATTTGGCTACCAACCGAAATCAATCTTTGGCGCAAATGGCAGTAGCTTGGTTATTGCACAACAAAACAGTCACTTCTGTTCTAGTCGGAGCTTCTTCGGTGCAGCAATTAAGCAATAACCTGGGCGCTCTTGACAAGCTTGATTTCTCAAGTGAAGAATTGGAACGCATTGAGGCTATTGCGAAGCCTGTTGCTACCCAATAAGTAAAGTCATTTCCAATACTATGAGCCTGCTTTTTCGAGCAGGCTTTTCTTTTAAGTGCAATTCATGTTAAAAAAATGCAATTGACTACATTAATTCTACAACTCACTTCATCTTGTTTTATAATAAGCTTGTTCTAATGTAATATTGTTGTATCAATTAAAATGAAATAATTTAAACCCATAGATATGAACAAGAATTTTACTATACCTACCAAGTGGCTATCCATTTTCATAATTGGGATAATGGGATCGAGCCTATTTGCAAGCAATGCGTTTGCAGAGAAGAACCCTCGCAAAAAATACAAAAGCGTAGTAGTATACAACGATGATGAAGTAATATTTAGCACCAATGGAAATGATTTTCCTTTTGATCTTAAATACAAAGGCATTATAGAAGTGTCGAACGACGATCAAATGATTAACTCCATTTCGCCAAATGGCTTTGTTGAAATAAATAAAACAGCATTTGGTAATAACCGCCGTTTATATATTCATGCCGATGATAAAGGGCAATTAACTTACGAGTACTTTGTTGGGAAATCCAAAACCTCATTTGAACCAGAAGGAAAGAAGTGGTTGGGCGAAATTTTGCCGAATATCGTTAAGAAAAGTGATTTAGGAATAGAGTCTCGTGTTCGCAGAATTTATAGTTCTGACGGATTAAGAGCTGTACTAGATCAATATGAAGAGGAAAGTTCGAGCTACAGTTACTCCAGCAAGTGGAAATTTTTCACCATTGAGTCATACTCCGGTGGCAGTCGAAAAAATGTGATGAAAACACTGGTTTTTGACAACCAAATTAAAGATCAGGATATCATTCCTATTTTAAACGAAATTGCAGAAATACGTTCAAATAGTACCAAAGGCACTTTAATTAGATACATTCTTGAAAATTATGAACTAAATACGCAACAGTTATCAGCATTATTAGAAGCAACAGCAACACATGATTATAACACCGAACGAGGTTCAACCTTACGAATGTTTAATAAGCAATACAGCGACGATTTTACCATCCGAAAAGCCTACTTCGACATTATTGATGACATGGAAATTAATTCTGAAAAAGGTAATGTTATCAAGGATTTATTGAAGAAGAAAAAATTATCGAACGATAGTTGGATTAGCTTATTAAATGTAGTTGAAGATTTTTCATCGGAAAGAGAACAAGGTGCCGTTCTATTGTATTGCATCCCTTATTTGCCAAAAAATGATGCGATAATGAACGAATTTCGTTCCACACTTGATGACATGTCTGACTCATATTACGTTTTAAAAGGCGAAATAACAACAGCTCTTTTAGATGCTAGTTTCTCATCGGGCAAGACCAAAACTGATAAAACAGCTCTTATCAGTTATTTAAAAACGGCTGAGAATATTTCTTCTAATAGTCAAAGAGGACTGATTTTACGAAAAGCTAACCGACTATTCATAAATGATGAACAGGTTATTGAAGCCTACTTTCAAGTTCTTTCAGGAGTGGATAGTGATATGGAAAAATACAATGTGATGCTTGATTTACTAAACAAAAACAAGCTGAACGAACAAGCCATGTATCAACTATTAAGACAAGTGAGCCCTTTAACATCAGATTTTCAACATGGGGCTGGTGCGGTCTTGCGCGAAGTTATTAAGCAGTTTCCATTACAGGAGAATAATACTAATCAACTCTTTAACCTTATTAATCAAATGGATCAGGCAAGTACCATTGAGGAACTTCTTCGACTGGTTATTGATCATCCTGAGATGAATGATGAAATGACAATTAAAATTATCGAAGCAACCCAACAAATTGATGTTGATGTTGAAAAGGCTGCTGTTTTGGTTCGTTTGAGCCCGCAACTTCCAGGAAAAAACTCTTCGGTAAGATATGTGTTTAAGTCAATGGCAAAAGAACTTGAATCGGAGTACGAAAAAAATAGAGTTTTGAAAACAATACAGTAAATTAGAGGAATGATAAAGTCTGAGACATCTGGTTATTCGTCTAAGAAACTATTTACAAAAGCATTGGTCAGCACACTTTATGGAGTGCTGGCCTTTAGTTATTTATCATATAGTGAATTGGGGACTTTGCCGCAATTCACCAATCAGTTAGATACACTGTCATTATTTGTAATTACATCTTGGTTTGTTTTTGCACTGTTCTCGCTTATCACTAAACAACTTAATACTTACAAGCCATGGTTATCAGGCATGGTATTGCGATTCACACTGCAATTCCTGCTCAACTCTTTGGTGGCATTTGGTGTTTTACTAATTAGTTTAAAAGCTTTTGTCTACATCAAATTTCCTGATAAAGAATTGCTAACGTATATATCGGAGCAATGGGACATTACCCTGAAATTCATTATTCTCTTCGAAATATCTAATTTGGTTTATATCCTCATTAATCTTTACCAATACTCTTTTACAAGCTTCACACAAGCCAATATTGAAAGTGAGCAGATGATTAGAGAACGCTTAAAATTGCAATACGAAATATTAAAAAGCCAACTCAGTCCGCACTATCTGTTTAATACTTTAAATACCATCGCATCATTGCTACATCGCGACATAGCAACAACCGAAGGATTCGTGCGCAAATTTGCCCAAACCTTTAATTATATTATTGAAAGCCATCAGAAAGATTTGGTAAGTGTAGAAGAGGAATTAAAATTTATCGAAGCCTATTATTACCTACTACGCATCCGCTTTGAAAACGCCTTAGAAATTTCAATTGATCTTAATGCTGCCCATAAGACCAGTTTTATCCCGCCTATGACATTTCAATTATTAGTAGAAAATGCCGTCAAGCACAATCAGTTTTCGGAGGAGAAACCGCTCAAAATAATTATTGAATCTGACAAGGCTCAAATGATCTCGGTAAGCAATAATTTCGAACGTAAAATGGGCTTTATTGAAGTTGAAAATCAAATGGTAAAAAAACCGGTGGAACATGTGTCGCATAAAATTGGTTTGGAAAATATTAAAAAGCGCTATGCTTATTTCACTAATAAAGAACTAAATATTAGCAGAAACCACTCTTTTGTAGTTCAACTGCCAATTATTTCCAAAGCCATTTAAATTATTCTGCTCATAAAAGATGTATATTTAAAGACAGCCAATACCTGACTAATGAAGAAAGAAGACAGCGGCATACAAAAATGGTTGAGATTTCTGCTACCGATACCAACAGGTATCCTTGCTTACCTCCTCATCTTACTGGTATTTGACACACTGGATCAGATGGGGTCTAATTTTTTTAGTCATGAGGTACTCATCTCCATTATTCTATCATTTATTCTACTTGCATCACAACGCTTCTTTTTACGGATAGTAGATAAATATTATCCAATAGACCTTAGCAAAACAGAACCCGAAGAAACTGACAAATCAAAGCGAGGCCCCAGTGCTTCTGCAAGAATATTATTGATTCCGTCCATTTCTGTGGTCTTCTCCATCCTTATTATTACGCCACTCGTATCCTTATATTTTTATTTCATACTCGGCCTGAAAGATTTCTACTCCGAACTATTCGTATTTAATGGGGTATATGGAATTGTCTCGGTGGTATTTGCTATCATTCATGTGAGCACATCCTTTATGGCCATTCAAAAAGAAATACACTATTTGAGAGAGAAAGAGCTACGAAAAAACATGGAGCACGATCTTAGAAACTACAAATTGCAAATTAATCCACAGCTACTTTATGATTCGCTGGAAGATTTAATTTCTGTTGTAAAAAAAGATAAAAAGCTGGCTGACAACCTTGTTAATCACTTGTCAAAAACCTATCGTTACATACTAGATACACGCCATCTGGAATTAGTAAGCCTTAGCGAAGAATTAAAGAATGTGAATTCACTTTTGTACTTGCTTAACATCAAACACAATAATTCCATCAGCATAACCGATCAATTAAAAGACGAACTTAGCGAACGTCAAATTATTCCGGGCACCATCTCAACACTCATTATGGAGCTCTGCAAAAGGTCAATCATTAATCGTTACCAACCACTACAAATAAACCTAACAAGCAATAATGAGCATTTATCCTTTGTTGCCTCAAACAATCCTAAAATTAATTTCGAAGATGTGAATCACTGGGATCTGAGCTTGCTCAATAAAGCTTATCATTTTTTTAGCGATAGTACACCCAATGTGCATGTTAATAACTCTCACATAAACATACACATCCCTTTATTTGAAATAGAAGAAGAATAAAAACTATGAGAATATTAATAATAGAAGACGAAAAACCTGCTGCAGAACGATTAATTGGCCTACTCTCACGTTACGACTCAACCATAAGTGTTGAGGCAATTCTTGAATCTGTATCTCAAAGTGTTGAATGGATTAAAAATCCGCTGAATAGCGTCGATTTGATTTTCATGGACATTCAACTATCAGATGGTTTAAGTTTCGAAATATTCAACAAAGTACAAGTAAACATACCCGTCATTTTCACCACAGCTTATAACGAATATGCTGTGCAAGCCTTTAAGGTTAATAGCATCGACTACCTACTTAAACCATATACCTACGAAGATTTATTTCACAGTATTGAAAAGCTTGAAAGCCTGCGTCAGAATCTTTCATCGGCTAGCCAACGTTTAAAACTGGAAGAACTCAACGAAGCCTTACTTCAGTACAGAAAGACTTACAAGGAACGATTTATGGTGAAACTGGGTGAACGAATCAAATCAGTTACTACCGAAAAAATCGTCTTATTCTATGCCGAAGGAAGAACAGCGTTCATCTTAACAGAGTTAGGCAATCGTTACATCATTGATTACAAACTCGAAGAATTAGAAGAGATGCTTAACCCCTCGACTTTTTTCAGAATAAGTCGATCCTTTATTGTTAACATCAACAAAATACAAGAGGTGTTGGTACACTCCAATAGCCGCCTTAAAATTAAACTTGAACAAGATTTTGATCGAGAGATTATTGTCAGTCGCGATAAGGTTCAGGCTTTCAAAGGCTGGTTTAGTGGTTAGTAATTTATTCGAACTATCCTTTTATTTTGGCTATCTTCGCCATCAGAAATAAAAGTATATGATTAATTATTTATCGGCTGAAAACATTACTCAGCATTGGGGAGACATCCGCTTATTCAATAATATCAACATTGGCTTAGCAGAGGGGCAGAAAGTTGCGCTCATTGCACGTAATGGAGCTGGTAAAACAACATTATTAAATATACTCGCAAACCAAATGCCCTCAAACGAAGGCACGGTTATTCTTCGCAATGGCATTACGCTGGGGTACTTATCTCAAGACCCATATCTGGACATTAAACATACGGTAATTGAAGAAGTATTCAATACTGAAAGTGAAGTTGTTCAAACCATTAAAGCCTACGAAGAAGCCATCGAAAACAATGAGCAGGATAAACTCGGAACGCTCATTGAAAAGATGGATTCGTTGCAAGCTTGGGATTACGAACAACGGATCAAACAAGTGTTATCGCAACTCAAGATTACCCGCTTCGACCAGCCCGTATCTGAACTATCTGGTGGACAGCGCAAACGTGTTGCCTTAGCAAGTATTTTAATTAGCGAACCTGACCTATTAATATTAGATGAGCCTACCAACCACCTTGATTTAGAAATGGTAGACTGGTTGGAACAATATCTTTCAAAATCGAAGGCCACATTATTAATGGTTACACACGACCGTTATTTCCTCGATCGTGTTTGCAATGAAATAATAGAATTGGCCGATGAAACCATTTATAAGTACGAAGGCAATTATTCGTATTTCTTACGTAAACGTCAGGAGCGAATTGAAAACAAGCACCTCGAGGTTGAAAAAGCACGCAACCTACTGCGTAAAGAACAAGAATGGATGAATCGCATGCCTCAGGCAAGGGCAACCAAAGCTAAGTACAGAATTGATGCTTTTCATGATTTAAAGGATAAAGCCAACCAAAGCACAGGCGAGCAGAACCTTGAACTAGGCATAGCTCAATCACGTTTAGGAAAAAAAGTAATCAACTTCCATAATGTATGCAAATCGTTCGATGACCTTAATCTGATACAAGATTTTAGCTACAAATTTTCGCAATACGAAAAAGTTGGCATTGTTGGTAAAAATGGAACAGGTAAGTCAACCTTTCTTAACATTCTTACAAACGCCCTTCAACCCGATTCTGGCGAAGTTGAAACTGGTGAAACAGTTGTAATAGGTTATTATCGACAGGAAGGCATCAAGATTGATGAAAATAAAAAAGTGATTGATGTTATATCTGAAATAGCCGATGATATTTCTTTGGGTAATGAACAACGTATGTCGGCGGCCCAATTCTTGCGCTACTTCCTCTTTCCAAACGAAATGCATCATGTACTTGTGAGCAATTTAAGCGGTGGGGAAAAGAAGCGTTTATTCTTGATGACTGTACTGATTAAGAATCCTAACTTTTTAATTCTCGATGAGCCAACCAACGATTTAGATATTTTCACCCTCAATGTATTGGAAGATTACCTGCAAAATTTCAAGGGCTGTGTAATCATTGTCTCACACGACCGCTATTTTCTTGATAAGGTAAGTGAACATCTTTTTGTATTTGAAGGAAACGGAAAGATTAAAGACTTTCCTGGTAACTATACCGACTATCATGAACAGGCAAAGAAAACAGAGAAAACGATCAATAAAACCACGAAGAAAGAGAAAGCAGCTCCTAAAAAAGCACAGCCAAAAGACAAGCCGCGTAAATTAAGCTTCAAAGAAAAACGCGAACTTGAAGGCATTGAAAAGGAAATTGAAAAATTAGAAAAATTAAAGGAAGATTTACAAAACGAACTTAACTCAGGTCAACTCCAAAGTGATGAATTGGTTTTGAAATCTAAAACACTATCGGAAACAATGGAGCAACTTGATGAAATTGAGATGCGTTGGCTGGAGTTGCAAGAAATTGAAGAAAACTAATTCATAGCCATTGCTTTCTATGTCAAATAATTATATTTGTATCTATTAGAAAAATACAAATGCCCAAATTAACAATTTACATTCTCCTACTGTGTTTATCGTTTGGTAAACTCGGTGCTAATAATGTTACTCTTGCTCGAGATATAAAGGTTGGTGTTTATCACAACCCACCATTAATCTACACCGATTCACTACAGCAAGCAAAGGGCATTTTCATTGATATTCTTGAGCGAATAGCAGATAATAATAATTGGCAGCTAAGCTATCAAAACTACCATCTTAAACAAGGTCTGGACGCACTTAAAAACAATGAAATAGACATACTTCCTGGCATAGCATTTTCCAAAGAAAGAGCTAAGCAGTTCATCTATTCCGATGAAGTAATTTTTACCAACTGGGGTGTGATCTACAAAAACGAGCATAGTTCAATTCAAAACATCTCTGACATAAATGGCAGTAAAATAGGCCTAGAAAAGGGAGATATTCAAGCGATTGCATTTAGTCAACTCCTACGCGACTTCAACTTTAACGCCGATATTATATGGTACGATAATTCAGCCGACCTTTTATCGGATTTAATGCAGCATAAAATTGAAGCAGCCGCCATTAATAAAGTTATTGGCCATTATTATTACGAAAATGAATCGATATTAGAAACTTCTATTCTTTTTAATCCTGTCAACCTACATTTTGTAAGTAACGATCCACAGTTGTTGAGTGACATTGACCTTGGCGTACTCAAACTTCAAAGCGAAACGCCCGAATTATATAAAAGTATAATTGATCAATGGCTAGTAACCAACCCGACCAAAGTTATACCCACTTGGCTAAAAATTGCCATAATAACACTAACTATAAGTATTCTAATTCTTGCTTTCACTCTGTTTATTTTGAAAAAAATCATTAATAAGCAGGATAAGAATTTGAAAGAGGAATACAAACAAAAATTGCTCAATAAAAAGCTGATAGACCGTTTAGAAATAGAAAAGGCTTTAATTTTAAACAGCATTGATGATCAGGTTGTTTTTATTGATCCAAATTATAGAATATTATGGGCCAATGCTGCCTTTAAAAATCGTCAATCAGTTCCATTTGAAAAGCTTGTCGGTGAAAAATGCCATAAAGCCGCTTTCAAAAACAACGAACCTTGCTCCTTTTGTCAATATGAAAACAGTTTATTATCAAAACAAACTGAAACATATGAGCATTATAACGAGAGTTCGAAAAATTATTTTTCTACAAAAACAAGCCCGGTATACGATTCTGAGGATGTGCCCATTGGTTTTGTAAAAGTGATTACGGACATTACTGATAAGAAAAGAAATGAGTGGGAACTAATTGAAGCCAAAGAAAAAGCAGAAGAATCAGACCTACTTAAGTCCACTTTTTTGGCAAACATGTCGCATGAAATACGCACACCAATGAATGCCATCATTGGTTTCTCTGAACTACTCGATGATAATACAATTACAGAAGATGAAAAAAGCAGTTACGTCAACATTATACAGAGTAATGGTCAACAACTTCTAAAACTCATCTCCGACATTTTAGTATTCTCGCAACTTGAGTCGGGACATCTCGAATTGCAATACTCCACCATTAATGTCGCAGAATTTCTGCAAGAAATATATCAGCAATTTAAAACGGAAAAAGATAAACTTAACAATCTTCAACTATCCATCGATCTTGATATAAATCAGATTGACACCAACTTAAGCATTGAAACTGATGCTATCCGACTTAAGCAAATATTATTCAATCTGTTGACCAATGCTCTTAAATTTACAAAAGAAGGTAAAATATTAATTAAAGCTAAAACTAAGAACGACCTCTTACTTCTTTCAGTAAGCGATACTGGCATCGGTATTCCTGACGATCAACTTAAAAATATATTCCGCCGTTTTTCTCAGGTAGAAAATAACCAAATGAAAAAAGCAGCTGGTTCCGGACTTGGATTAAGCATTACCAAGGAACTGATACATCTACTCGGTGGAAGTATTGAAGTAAGCACAAAACTAAACTACGGCAGTAAATTTTCAGTGATTCATCCATTACATTCTAAGAGTGATTTTCGATTAGAAACTGCATTAACTGAAGTTAGCTCAAACTAAATTTTAATGATTTCTCGGATAAAGGTTTAAATTATCACAAAACACCACATTTCAATCTATAGCTAAACACCCCTTATTAAATACTAATTAAATTTTTTAGTATTTATTTAGTCACAATTTGGTATACTGAAATTAATCTCTACATTTGTAGCACAAAATAGAAGAAAATGGTCCACGTATATTTTTATAACTTTTATTATTTCTTTTTTAGCACAGACTAAAGAGGTGGGCTCGTTATGAAAAAATAATCACATACATAATATTTAAAACCCGCCTCGTAAGGCGGGTTTTTTTTTACATCACATTTTGCAAAACATGAAACAAGCGAAAAAAATAGCCATACAAGGTTGGCCAGGAGCAAACCACGAAATTGCAGCCAAGGCCTATTTCGAGGATGATAAACTTGAGATAGTGCCATGCCTTACCTTTCCTGAGCTATTTCAAACTTTGAAAAACGACCGATCTATCTATGGCATTATTGCTATTGAAAACACGCTTGTTGGAAGTTTGCTTCCTAACTACACAATGCTCAAGGATAGCGATTTGATGATAATTGGAGAATACAAACTTCGTATCAAACATCAATTAATGGCTTTACCGGGGCAAACTATGGATGACATTAAAGAAGTGCATTCTCACCCTATGGCTTTGGCGCAATGCGAAGTCTTCTTTAAAGATTACCCACACATCAAATTGATAGCTTCAGAAGATACAGCGCTAAGCGCCAAGTTAATTGCCGATGAAAAATTGGAAGGTGTTGGTGCTATTGCTTCTGAATTGGCAGCTAATATGTATAAACTCAACATACTAGCGGCAGGCATAGAAACTAACAAAAAGAATTTCACTCGATTTTTAGTAATTACTGATAAGGCTTTAACCGAAACGGATGAATTACTTGAACAAAACAGAATCAATAAATCGTCATTGGTTTTTTCCTTACCGCACGAGGAAGGTAGCCTATCTAAAATATTGACCATACTTAATTTCTATTCCATCAACCTTACCAAGATACAATCATTACCAATTGTTGGGCACGAGTGGGAATATCTTTTTTATGTAGATGTGACTTTCACGGACTATAAGCGCTATCTGCAATCGTTAGATGCCATTCGTCCACTTTGTCAAAAACTGAAAACACTTGGTGAGTACGAAAAAGGAAAACAATCGTACCCAGCTCAAAACGGTCAAAACTAAAACCATGAATAATATAAAAGCCGCCAATAGAATCAACCAGATTGAAGAATACTACTTTTCAATCAAGCTTAAAGAATTGGACAAATTACGTAAGCAAGGTAAGTCAATCATTAATCTAGGTATTGGTAATCCTGATATGGCACCAGCACCCAATGTTCTTGCCCAACTTAACGCACAAAGTGCTGACAAGAATAACCATGGCTACCAGAGCTACGTTGGCATTCCCGAATTACGCGAAGCCATGAGCAATTGGTACAGTAGGTTTTACGATGTTGATATTGATGCTAGTTCTGAAATTCTTCCATTAATGGGATCGAAAGAAGGAATTATGCACATTACAATGGCGTTTCTAAATCCTGGAGATAGTGTTTTGGTTCCAAATCCGGGCTACCCAACCTATGCTTCAGCAAGTAAAATAGCAGAGGCCAAACTAATATCGTACGACCTGGATGAGAACAACGCTTGGCTTCCAAATTTAAATGAACTAGAACAACTAGACCTAAGTAAGGTAAAACTAATGTGGATTAACTATCCAAATATGCCGACTGGATCGAATGCGGATAGAGATTTTTTCAAGCAAATAATTGCATTTGGTAAGAAGCATAACATCGTTATCTGTAACGACAACCCATACAGCTTCATCCTGAACGATTCGCCCCAGAGCATCATGAACATAGAAGGTGCAAAAGACATCGCAATTGAGCTTAACTCTTTAAGTAAATCGCATAACATGGCTGGTTGGCGAGTTGGAATGGCCATATCTAATCCAACATTCATACAATATATCCTGAGAGTGAAAAGCAATATGGATTCGGGTATGTTTAAGCCACTGCAGCTAGCAGCTGTTGAGGCGCTTAGTCTTGAACAAGACTGGTACGATAGTATTAATAAAGAATACCTACAAAGAAGAGCATTGGTACATGATATCATGGATCTTCTTGAATGTAAATACGACACCTCTCAATCAGGAATGTTTGTTTGGGCTAAAATCCCATCTCAATATTCCGATAGTGGATCCTTATCTGACAAAATACTATATGGATGTGATGTTTTTATTACGCCTGGTTTCATATTTGGAGGTAAAGGTCAACAATACATTCGCATAAGTCTTTGCACAAAGCAAGAAACATTGATTGAAGCAAAACAAAGAATCGAAAAATTATCAAAACAATAACCATGGATCACAAACTTGATTTATTACCGCTAGAGTTACCAGGACTTAAACTGGAGAGACCTATTTTAATTGCTGGACCTTGTAGTGCCGAAACAGAAGAGCAAGTGCTTGAAACAGCACGCTTATTGTCTGCTCAAGGTGTAAAAATATTCCGTGCCGGAATATGGAAACCACGCACACGCCCTGGTGCTTTCGAAGGCGTTGGAACCCTTGGTCTGCCTTGGCTTAAAAAAGTAAAGGAAGAAACAGGCATGTTCATTAGTGTTGAAGTAGCCACAGCCCATCACGTATATGAAGCTCTAAAATTTGGAGTTGACATGTTATGGATCGGTGCCCGTACCACTGCTAACCCATTTGCTGTTCAAGAAGTAGCCGATGCTCTAGCTGGAAGTGATGTGCCGGTATTGGTAAAGAATCCCGTTAATCCCGATTTGGATTTATGGATAGGAGCCATTGAGCGCGTAAATCGTGCTGGTATCAAACGAATTGGCGCCATCCATAGAGGTTTTAGTACATACGACAAAACTGAATTCAGAAACAACCCGGAATGGCAAATTCCAATTGAATTGCGTAGAAGAGTTCCTAATTTACCAATCATCACCGATCCTAGTCACATTTCAGGGAAAAGCGAAATGATTGCAGATGTTTCTCAGGAAGCAATGGATCTTAACTTTGACGGATTAATTATTGAATCGCACATTTGCCCTGAAAAAGCATGGAGTGATGCGAGCCAACAGGTAACACCTGATCACCTGTCAGACATAATGGGTAACCTTGTAGTACGTCAGTCAGCAATTGGTGATCGTCCGCGTGTTACTTTAGATGAATTGCGTAAGAAAATTGACTTATTGGATAAGCAATTATTAGAAACATTGAGTTCAAGAATGAAAATTTCGGAAGCAATTGGTAAATATAAGTTTGACAACAATATTACCATTCTTCAAACGCGTCGTTACGATGAAATCATGAATAAACGCAAAGAACAGGCTGAAGAATCGAAATTAAATCCTGAATTTGTGATTCGTGTTTTTGAGCATGTGCACGAAGAGTCGATTAACCGACAGAATAAAATTATGAATAAAGAATTGGCAAAAGACTAACTTTAGACATAATTCTTAACACAGAAATCATCAGCTCCCTTCGGGGAGCTAAACTCTCAACCAATGAAAATTTGTATACTAGGCGCTGGAAAAATGGGAACTTGGCTAACCGATGCCTTATGCCTCGAACATGAAGTAGCTATCTTTGATCACGACATCAGCAAGCTGCGTTATGTTTTTAATACCCAACGCCTAACTAAGTTAGATGAAATTAGTGAATTTGCTCCTGAAATTCTTATCAATGCAGTTAGTCTAAAATACACACTTGATGCTTTTAAGGAGGTGCTACCCTACTTGCCAAAAGACTGTATATTGTCCGACATTGCTTCTGTAAAAACAGGCTTCCAAGAGTTTTATGAATCAAGTGGATGCCGCTACGTTTCGACCCACCCCATGTTTGGTCCAACCTTTGCCAACCTGAAGGACTTAAGCATGCACCACGCCATTATCATCACACAAAGTGATCATCTTGGGAAAGCTTTCTTTAAAGATTTTTTCGCTTCACTTGGTTTAAATATACACGACTATAGTTTTGATGCCCATGATGAAACTATTGCCTACTCATTGTCAATACCATTCTCATCTTCATTGGTATTTGCCGCCTGCATGAAACATCAGAAAGCACCTGGAACAACGTTCAACAAACACATGAATATTGCCAAAGGTTTATTATCCGAAGAAGATCATCTGCTAACCGAAATTCTTTTCAATCCATTTACCTATGAGCAGGTTGAAAATATTCGCTTTCAGCTAAAACACCTTCTTTCCTTAATAAAAGAAAAGGACAGTGTAGGGATGCAAGCTTTTCTGAATACTGTTCGTGCAAACATTGAAGAATAGTTAGTAAACTACTTATAGATGACATCTTTATTTTATCCAAAGAAAAAAGATGTCATCTGTAGAAGAATGTAATTCCCTATCTTCGCCAAATATCAGAATAGCAATGGCAGAAAATAAAAAGGTGATTTTAGGAATGAGTGGCGGCATGGATAGTTCAATGGCTGCCGTGCTATTATTACAAAATGGATATGAGGTGATTGGCGCCACCTTACAAACACATACTGGGGAATCAGATCGGCATATTGTTGAAGCGAAAGCATTGGCCTCAAAACTAAACATTGAACACCATCTGATAGATTGCCGACAAGATTTTAAAGAAACCGTCATTGCTTATTTTGCCAACGAATACATTGAAGGTCGCACACCTAACCCATGTGTTTATTGCAACGAAACCATAAAGTGGAAGTACCTGCTTGAGTTAGCCAAGCAACTACAATGCGCTCACATAGCCACGGGTCACTATGTTCGGGTCAAAAAGCAAAATGATTATTACTATATCCAAAAAGGGCTTGATCCAGCTAAAGATCAGTCTTATTTCCTCTGGAACCTTAGTCAGAAAGTGCTAAGCAGAGCACTTTTTCCTTTGGGGCATTTGCACAAACGTGAGGTACGTGAACTGGCTGAAAATTTGGGATACAAGCAAATAGCCGACAAAAAAGAAAGCATGGGTGTCTGTTTTCTTTCCGGAACAGACTATCGTGATTATCTGAAAACAATATTACCAACTGACCATCATGCATTTGCAAATGGTCCTATTGTTGACGAAAACAATCAAGTACTTGGGCAGCACGATGGCTACCCATTTTATACCATTGGCCAACGTAGAGGAATTGAAGGAGTAGTTAAAGGGAAGTGCGTTATAGCTATCGATCCAAAAAACAGAACCCTTGTTAGTGGCGATCGAAATCAACTCTATACTGATAGCATTCTACTAGGCAACTTCAAGCTTACGGCTAATCAACAACTTTGGATGAACAGAGAAGTATTCATTCGAATTCGTGGACTTGACAGTGTCCCGGGTTATGTTGGTCACATATCAATTAAAAATGATAAACTAAAGGTACAATTTAATGAAGATGTTTGGGCCATTACCCCAGGACAATCCATTGTATTTTATCAGGATGATTTATTAATAGGCGGTGGAATAGTTTAGCGATTATTACAGTGCAAGCTTTCCCACTTTTGATTTCGAACCATTACTTAAGCGATATATATAAATACCACTAACGATGTTATTAAGTTGAATTGTTTCCTGATTACTAACTACTTGTCGAAACACATGCTTCCCACACACATTGATTACTTCCAATAGATAATCCGATTCTATTATATCCCATTCAAAAGAAAGTGATTTACCATTCTGCTTTATTTTTAAGCTTGCTATATCCGAAGGCCTAATCAATGTTGGTACTTCTCCAGTATAATATAGGTCGGTAACCCTATACTCATTCCAAACATTATTATCGTAATTATAATTTCTACTCCTAATCACTTTATTATTAAAAGTAAGATCAAAATCTATATTTTTTGGTAAAATATAATTTGACGCACTCGCACTTAAATCATACTCCAGTTCCATTTTACTTCTATACCAAGTATCATCCTCTTCGAGAAACCTATACACATAAACTGTTGGGTTATTATTCACATCATACTCCCAGGTTTCATCCCACCGTAATTCAACATCCCCTAACGCTTCATCGTATTTATAGCTCTTTAAACCAATAAACAGATTATCGTCGTTAAAAATTTGTTCATCCTTCGAATGTAAAAACCAAGTGGTATTATCAGATTTCATCCAGGTTTCAGTTTCAATTAGCTTGCCATCTGAATAGGAATAAGTTATTTTCTTATGGTCATGATAATCTATTTGTCCATCGTAGTTCAGGTCTTGATCAAGTGTTAATTCCTCAATTACACGCCCTTCTGCATCAACCGTACAATTGGTTATATAATTAATTAACCAACTATTACTATCCCAGTTATAAAAGCTTTTCGAAAGTAAATCATTATTTAAATATGTAAAAACCACTTTAGTCTGTGGTATCCAACCATTATTATAATTCTGAACCTCCTTGGTTAGTGTCTGATCATTGTCATTATAAGTAAAAATCTCTTTTGACTGCGTATAAGAATATGAATATTCATAAACCAGAATATTATTATTAGCATCGTATGTATATTGATAGTCTGAATCTTTACTCCAAGGAGAAGACTCAATATCACGAACATATTTTTCCTGACTAGTTTCGAAACCGTTGACATTAAAAATATAATTCCACTTTTCAAGAAATTGCCATTGTGCATCCTTAAGAGTCTTTGCTTGCTCTTCTTCCAGATAATACTTCTCTTCAGCTGACTTTAATGATTGAAGGCTAAAATCAACATTGGGATTATTAACCTTACTCCTTTTATTAATGTCTAGGAATTTCTGAGCAATCGTTGTATTAAAGAAAAGGCCTAATATCATAAGGCAAGCAAAAGGTTTCATAGTTATAAAGTTGGTTTGTTTGAAATTCATCAATAAAAAACTCATTTAGAGTCATTACCAATGATGTAGGCAAAAATAAAACATATAGTTGCAGCAAGCAATACCTTGCCAATAATAAAAGAATAAACAATACCTTTGCAGCATGAGTAATTATGATGTGATTGTTGTTGGAGCAGGACCAGCCGGATTATTGGCTGCAGGAAGAGCTGCTGAACTTGGTAAAAAAGTATTGGTATTAGAAAAGATGCGTTCTGAAGGACGTAAACTCCTTATTACCGGTAAAGGTCGTTGTAATATTACCAACAGTGCGCCCATCAGCGAGTTTATTACTCATGTATTTCCCAACGGTCGCTTTCTTAAAAAGGTTTTTTCACAATATTATTCCAAAGAGATTCTGGCCTTACTCGAAGAGTTTGGTGTTGATGTTACGCTGGAGCGCGGTGGTCGCTATTTCCCAACAAGTAATAAAAGTGCTGATGTATTAAAAGCCCTATTAGCCTGGTGTCGCAAGCTAAATATTGAAATTCAGTGTCACTATAAAGTGGATGATTTAATTATTGAAGACAATACTATTAAAGGGCTTATTGCAAAAGGTCAGAGAATTTTAGCTGATAAAGTAATAATAGCAACAGGAGGCAAATCATACCCAGCAACGGGCTCCACTGGCGATGGTTATGAACTGGCTCAAAAATATGGTCACACGCTTACAAAAGCTATTCCTGCTTTGGTTCCACTTGAAACCGAAGGTGATTTAGCTCAAAAGCTACAAGGCTTAAACCTTAAAAATGTAAAAGCTGTTGTTTGGGTGGATGGTAAAAAAATGGGCGAGGCCTTTGGTGAAATGCTATTTACTCACTTTGGCCTATCGGGCCCAATTATTTTAACCCTAAGTCGCATTGCGGTATCTGCTCTTCAAAATAATCAAAAAGTAGAAATAACAATTGACCTCAAACCTGCTCTTGACGAACAGAAACTAGATCAACGCTTACAGCGTGATTTGAATGAGCACGGAAAAAAGAAGATCGCCAACATATTCAAGTTTTGGTTGCCCTCAACCATGGTTCCCGTTTTCATTGAGCACTTGGGTATAAACACCGAGAAAGAATGTCACCAGCTAACAGCAAAAGATCGCAAGCAGGTTCGCCATTTATTAAAAAATCTGGCCTTTACAGTTTCGAAAAACCGATCGTTCAAAGAAGCTATTATTACTGCTGGTGGAATACCAACCAATGAGATTACTGCAAAAACCATGGAATCTAAATTAATTAAAGGCCTGCATTTCGCTGGCGAAATTATTGATTTAGATGCAGAGACAGGTGGTTACAACCTGCAAATTGCATATTCAACCGGATGGGTTGCGGGCAATAGTGCAACTAACCCTTAAAACTCACATTCTAGCTCTTTTTTAAGAATATTATGGAAGCGGGTTTCGCTAATATAGTGATCACTGAGTAATTTGCCATCACGAACTAAAGCGAAAGTTCCAAAACCCGATGGTATGGATTCAATTTCAGCTCTGGATTCAAGTCTCT
This sequence comes from Carboxylicivirga fragile, assembly GCA_025499625.1. Classification (GTDB taxonomy): domain Bacteria; phylum Bacteroidota; class Bacteroidia; order Bacteroidales; family Marinilabiliaceae; genus Carboxylicivirga; species Carboxylicivirga fragile. The sequence continues at coordinate 34,640 of JAFMVD010000014.1, forward strand.
TTACCTTAAGGCATATTCCTTTATCCTTAGCAACCTTTTTAATTACTTCCACTGCCTTAAGGTGCCATGGACACTGATCAGCATAAAGCAAATGCCAGCCTTTATACTTATCCAATTGTTTGGTCCAGTCAATTAGATGAGCATCTGCCCTATCCCAAGCTTTAACCATTAATTCGAATCGACCTTTACTCTCTTGTTTGATGTAATCATTTTTTTCAAAGATACGTTTATCTGTTATCCACGATCCTTTACTTGTCATTACACACACGCCTGCCAAACCTCTTGCTTTGGCATCTGCTTCGCAAGCTTTGATTAAACTGGAACCCAAACCTTGCTGTTTATCTTTATTGGCATAGACGTACATACAGTGAATAAACATGAACTTAGGCGCATGAATCGGTCGCCATGCATGAGTTGCCGGAAGGTATTCAATAAATGCCAGTAATTTTCCTGATTCATTCTTGGCAGCAATCATTCGGAGGCCTTCCGCATATCTTTTTTCAAACCAGGTTTGTTTGCACTTAAAGGCTGGGTTTTTAAGATCTTTAATACAGAATAGTGTTTCCTGCTCTACATTATCAGGTGTAATTTCAATTAAGGTTAGATTGGTCATAGTTGAATTAATAAGCAGTTATACGCAAATTAACCAAATTTCCATACCTAACCAAGCTTAAACTCCAATATACGTTTGGTGCGTTTAGTCGTTTTAAATCGCTCATCTATTCGATGCCCAAGTACCCAAATAATATCTTCACCTGAAATCATAATCCATGCATTCTCCTTATCGGCCAAACTGAATTTATTATCAATAAAGAAATCGCTTAGTTTTTTAAAACCCTTCATACCAAGAGGCATGAACTCATCACCATGCTGCCATCGTCGCACTAACAAGGGAAGCTCAATTGTATCAGCATCAAAGTGAACCTGATCATTTGTTTTAGAAAAAGCAAAATCCGGTGTCTTTTCATACGCGCTAACAAGCAGCTTTATCGGATTCAAAGTCAAACCTTCTTCCACCCAAAAGTGATCAACTTCAATATCTTTCTTTTCCAACACAAGCAAGTTATGTCGATCCTTTATTAAGCGATGCGTATCACTAAAAAACTGTTTGCCTGATAATCCATCCAGATGTTCAAGAACCTCATCAACAACTGTTGTGTTAAATCCATAAGGACGCAGAACCTCGAACAGAATGGTTCTTTTTTCGGCATACAATTGTAGTTTTGAAATAGGTATAATTATTTGATCATGCTCATCAACGAGCACTTCATCTCTAAATTCTTCAACCACATGCTTCAATAACATTTCAGCTTCATTTAAGTGCATCATGTTATTCTGCATTGTTTTAAAAAAAGACGGATTTATGGTTTCAATTACGGGAATTAGTTCATGACGGATTTTATTCCGTAAATATTTTGTATCGGTATTTGAACTATCATCGCGATATGGGATCTGATTTTCTTTGCAATAGATCAGTATGTCATCCTGCGAATAACCTAATAAAGGCCGAAGCACCTTATCATTCTTATAAGCCATTCCCGTAAGGCCTTTCACACCTGTGCCACGTATTAAATTCAGAAAGAAGGTTTCAATATTATCGTTTCCATGATGGCCACTTATAATAAAATCGAGACCATGATCCGACAGTAGTTGATTAAACCAGGAATAGCGTAAATCACGAGCAGCCATCTCAATGGAAATTTTATTTTGGCCCGCATAGGCTTCAGTGCTAAAGCGTTTCGTATGCAAACGAATTCCTAGGTTGTCACAAAATGATCTAACAAGCTCTGCATCACCTTCCGACTCTTCTTCTCTTAATTGAAAATTACAATGAGCAGCTTCAATATGCCAATTCTGCTTTGATAGTAGAGACAGCAAAGCCATCGAATCAGCACCTCCGCTAACAGCTACCAATAGACTATCCTGGGTACTCACCAAGCATTTCTCTCTTAAAACCTGAGCGACATCAGTTGACGCAATTAGCTTCATTTAATTCTGGATATTAAACACTTTCATAATAGCCGATGCTTTTAACAAACACTCTTCGTATTCCTTTTGGGCATCAGACTTATTTGTTATGGCACCACCAACCATAAACGACATGTATCTTTTCTTACGATTATACAATACACTTCGAATAACCACATTAAAATCAAAATCGCCTTCAGGAGTAATGTAACCAACTGTTCCGCTATACAGGCCGCGCTTACTCTGCTCATATTCTTCTATGAGTTTCATTGCACTTACCTTAGGCGCGCCTGTCATCGACCCCATTGGAAATGATGTTTTAATGGCATCCATCCAGGTAGCATCATCCTTTAATTCGGCCGACACGGTAGATATCATTTGGTGTACCTGTTTGAATGAATACACGCCACAAAGTTCATCCACCTGTACACTTCCTCGTTTTGCTACACGTGATAAATCATTCCTTACCAAATCAGTAATCATGATATTTTCGGCACGTTCTTTTTCTGAATTTATTAGGTAATCTTTATTTGCTTTATCAATAAAGGGGTTATTATCTCGCGAAGACGTTCCTTTAATGGGCTGTGAGATAATTTTACGCCCATCTTTTTTCATGTAGCGCTCAGGTGATGCACCCATCAAAAATTTATCGTGATACTTCACGAAAGCAGAAAATGGCGTTGGCGAAATTTCCTTTAATCGTTGATAGATACATTGTGGAGTAATGTTAATGTCATTCACAAAAAACTCCATGCAATAATTTAATTCATAAATATCGCCACGCTGAATGTGCCATTGAACCTTCTCAATAGCTTTTAAATAATCGTGATGCGAAACCTGATGGTTTAATTTTACCTCACCATATTCTTCTTCCGACTCTTCACAATTTATCAGGTCATCAATAAATTCTTGAATTGATTCAATGTCATCATATTCATCAAGGTAACCGACCTGCCACTTATCACCATCTTTCAGAAATAGATACCGAGGGCGAAAGAAATAAAGATCAGGCATCTCTACCCTATCAAGATTATTAGATGATAAATCTTCCAACTGATTTTTTACATCATAGCTTAAAAAACCAAGCAACCAATCCTTACACTGTTTATGAAAAAGCTGAACTTGAGTAAGATCGTTGGTACAATCACCAATACTTTGAATGCCGGCTACAAAATCGTATCGATGAGAACTCTTGATAAAAGCAGGTGCTTCAAAGCCATTTCCATCTAACACAACACCAATACCCTGGTCGCGTGTCGATTGACAAATCAATTGTTTAAAGCCTGCATCATCCTTCGGATGTATATCAATGTATTTGCGCATCTTGCAAAAATAAGAAATATTTACATCTCTGAAATAGAATCGTAATTATGAAATTCTCATGAATAAGGATGACATCTTTACTTACAAGATATAATAAAGATGTCATCCATACTATTCATAAATAAAAAAGCACCCCAGTAATGAGGTGCTTTCAAATATGATATCTTACTTCTTATTTGCTTCCAAGGTAATCAGCAATACCATCTTGTGTAGCTGTTAAACCTTTATCTCCTTTATGCCAATCAGCAGGACACACCTCTCCATTCTCTTCGAAAAACTGAAGTGCATCAACAATACGGATTGCCTCTTCAATGCTACGACCTAAAGGCATGTCATTCACAACCTGATGACGAACAGTTCCTTCTTTATCGATAAGGAAAAGACCACGATAAGCCATAGGTGTACCATTAAATACAGTTTGACCATCTTCGTTCATGTCGTACTCACCAGCTAATACATCATAGTTTTCAGAGATAGTTTTGCTGTTATCAGCTACCAATGGGTATTTTACACCTTTAATTCCACCATCTTTTGGTTCTGTCTGTAACCACTTCCAGTGAGAAAATTCTGAATCAACAGAAACACCAACAACTTGTACATCGCGGCTTTCAAACTCAGCAATCTTGTCCTGAAACGCTATAATTTCAGTTGGACAAACAAATGTAAAATCTGCAGGATAGAAATAAAGAATTACATTCTTTTTACCTACATACTGGTCTAAAGAAAAGTTTTCAATAATCTCACCGCCATTAACAACAGCACTTGCACTAAAAGTAGGAGCTTTCTTTCCAACTAATACAGCCATAATTCTATTTTTTAAAACGTTAAATAATTTCTAATTAAACTACCTAATAAAGCAGCTTCAAATCAAACAAACCAAGCATACACTTGTTCACGAATTACGACTATTTTTTTGCAACTAATTCCGAGATACGAACAATAACTTCTGCAGCCTTTATCATACTCTGCACAGGCACAAATTCAAATCGCCCGTGAAAGTTGTGTCCACCAGCAAAAATATTGGGTGTTGGCAAGTTCATGTATGATAAACGAGCTCCGTCAGTTCCACCCCTGATAGGTTTGACAATTGGTTTGATGCCTAAATCTTCCATAGCCTTTTTAGCTACATCTACAATATGCATAACTGGCTCTACCTTCTCACGCATATTGTAATATTGATCCTTCATTTCTATTACAGCAGTTCCTTCACCATATTCAGAGTTAATTTTCCGAATCAGATGTTCCATTTCAGTTTTTCGATCTTCAAAACGATCACGTTTAAAATCACGAATAATGTACATCATTTCTGTTTTCTCAACATCGCCATTAAAAGACATTAGGTGATAGAAACCTTCGTAACCATCGGTATGCTCCGGCGTTTCATGTCGCGGCAACATGTTCATTATTTGATTGGCAATACGAATTGAATTACGCATTTTATGCTTGGCATATCCTGGATGAACCATTCGTCCATTCACAGTTACTTTTGCATAGGCAGCATTAAAATTTTCATATTCCAGTTCGCCAATCTCAGAACCATCAAGTGTATATGCGAATTCAGCTCCAAATTTCTCAACATTAAAATGATCCGCTCCTGCACCAATTTCTTCATCAGGTGTAAAGCAAATTCTAATTTTACCATGCTTAACCTCAGGATGCTTTATCAAGTATTCCATAGCAGTCACAATCTCAGCAACTCCAGCCTTATCATCAGCACCTAATAATGTTGTGCCGTCGGTTACGACTAGATCCTGTCCCTTGTAATTCTCTACTTCAGGAAAATCCGCCGTAGTAAGTATTATTTTCTCCTGCGCATTAAGCTCAATGTCACCACCTTGATAATTATTAATCACCCGTGGTTTAACATGTTTACCACTAAAATCAGGACTGGTATCCATATGTGCGATAAAACCAATTACAGGCACATCGTAATCAACTGTAGCAGGCAACATAGCCATTACATAACCGTTCTCATCCACCTCAACATCCGATAAACCAATCTCTTTTAGCTCCTCAACCAATGCATGTGCAAATTGCATTTGCCCTGGTGTTGATGGGGTAAGACCAGTATCAGTATCCGATTGAGTATCTATTTTAACGTAGCCTAAAAAGCGTTCTAATAATTGTTCCATATTTTGAAAGCTAATAGCTATTAGCTAATGGCCAATAGCGTTTTATTTATAACTTTTTAAATTTCTAAATAATAATATTACTACCTATTGCGATACATCATCTGCATTATAAACAAAACCGAGTCGTTTACCAGTGCGCATCTGCGAATTCATCATTTCATCATTCATCTGCAACATCGAAATAAGTTTAACATCATCGTATGGTGGTACCAATAAATCAAACTCAAGCGCATATAAAACAGCCGTCTCAACAATTTGTTGCCACTTATCAGGAGATAATATTGATGTGCCGAAATCTTTAATACCTGTTCCATGTTGTCGCTTCCCTTCTACAAAGTAATGTCCCTCACGATTTACAAAAACACGAGCTATTAAATAACCAATATCATTCATACGATTATAGCGAAAGGAATCGTGCAGGAAGTTGTAAATATTAATAACCCCACAATACGAATTAGCTACATTACCTTTTACATATTCACTCTTCCAAACTTCATGCTCGCGGTCAAATTCAAAGGTATTAGTATGCATATGGAAAACTAAAACATCGCCAGCTACCTTCAACTGAGCCACATATTCTCCTTTGTCCTGAAATCGCAGTTGTATTCGTTTATCTTGATTCTCAATTTGTAAATTATATTCGTCAACAACCTTTACAAGTACTTCTTTCAGGTTCTCGAAATATTTTCGTGTAGATGCATAAACATCTTGCTTAATTACTGCCTTGGTATTCAATAGCTGAACTATACCCTTTTTTATTAATTCACTTTTGCTCATAAACGTTTTATTTAATTGCTTTTACCAAACAAATGGTTCCAATTACAATAGTTAAAGTAAATCTATGCAATAAATAAAGTCAAAAAAAGGGAAATCAAATATGATTTCCCTTAGTATATTAAAATTTATAATCCTCTTAATAGGAGCGTGCAAACATAACACGTTTTTTAGATGGCTTACCTGTAACCATACAAACGCCTTCTTCATCCGGTTGATCCAAAGGTATACAACGTATCGTCGCCTTCGTTTCATCCTTGATGCGCTTTTCTGTTTCTTCTGTGCCATCCCAATGAGCAAAAATAAAGCCTGGTTTATCATCCAATGCCTTCTTAAACTCATCGTAAGAATCAACAGAGCAAGTACTTTCTGCACGGAAACCAAGAGCCTTTTGGTAAATATTTGCCTGAATTTGTTCCAATAAATCCGCAATGTGATTATCAATTCCATCAAGCGCAACAACCTCTTTAGTCAAGTTATCGCGACGCGCCACTTCAACAGTTCCATTCTCCAAATCGCGAGGACCAATTCCTAAACGAACTGGAACACCCTTTAATTCATACTCGGCAAATTTCCAGCCTGGCTTTCTGTTATCACTAAAATCAAACTTCACATCAATACCACGCAATCTTAATTTAGCTTTGATATCTTCAGCTACTACCTTAATTTTTTCCAATTCTTCATCTTTACGATAAATAGGAACGATAACCACTTGGTAAGGCGCCAATTTAGGAGGCAATACCAAACCTTTATCATCGGAGTGAGCCATAATTAAGGCACCCATCAAACGAGTAGAAACACCCCATGATGTAGCCCAAACATAATCCTCTTTTCCTTCCTTATTGGCAAACTTAACATCAAAAGCTTTGGCAAAGTTCTGACCTAAAAAGTGAGACGTTCCAGACTGAAGTGCTTTACCATCCTGCATTAATGCCTCAATGGTATAGGTTTCTAATGCCCCAGCAAATCGTTCACTGGCCGTCTTGAGACCTTTAATAACAGGCACACCCATAAACTTTTCAGCAAAATCGGCATAAACATTAATCATTGTTTCTGTTTCCTCAATGGCTTCTTGCTTTGTTGAATGAGCCGTGTGCCCTTCTTGCCAAAGAAATTCAGCCGTGCGAAGAAATAAACGGGTACGCATTTCCCAACGAACAACATTAGCCCATTGATTACACTTAATTGGTAAATCGCGATAGGATTGAATCCAATTTTTATAGGTATTCCATATTATGGTTTCAGAAGTAGGTCGAACAATTAATTCTTCCTCCAACTTGGCCTCCGGATCAACAACCACACCATCCCCATTAGGGTCATTCATTAATCGATAATGAGTTACAACAGCACATTCTTTAGCAAAACCTTCAACATGGGCTGCTTCTTTACTAAAAAATGATTTTGGAATAAATAAGGGGAAATAAGCATTTTCGTGACCAGTATCTTTGAACATACGGTCTAGTTCAGCCTGCATTTTTTCCCAAATAGCATAGCCATAGGGCTTAATCACCATACATCCACGCACTGCTGAATTCTCAGCTAAATCTGCTTTTATCACAAGGTCGTTGTACCATTGCGAATAACTTTCACTCCTCGGCGTTAATACTTTTGCCATATCTTTATCCTTATTTTATTCCTACATTGTATAAGAGGCACAAAATAACAAAATTTCAAGCGAAATATTAGGCTGTTAGCATCGTTTTTTTAATATTGCTCAGGTATTAAATTGTACGATTGGCAGAGTGCATTTTAAATAAATGGTAAAATTTTTAACTTTTTTTGCATTTTTTAAGATTATGGTACGATACTTGCTTGTTTTTAAGTGCAATTATGCCAGTTCAATTTTGGAGGAATCATTATGAAACTTAGATCGCTTTTAAGCCTGCTCGCTTTATCATTATTAGCTGCCTGTAGCTCTACTCAATGGACAGACAGCAGTTATTACGAAGACGACATTTATTATCGTCCGCAAAGTTCTCCCATGACTGTTTCTGATGACTATATCCCGGTTAAGGAAGATAAAGAAGTTAAGAAACAGGATAAGAAAGATTTCAATGAACTAACAAGAGATTATCAAAAAACTGAGTTTGCACAAGAAGATAATCGCAATTTCTCCCAAATACAAAATGAGTATCTGACTCTTTTAAGCAACGACAGTATCCAGGAAACCGATTCATTGGTTTATTACAACGAAGAAACCGGTTATTGGGTAAATGGTTTCCAAGGCGGACAAATGGACCAGGATTATGCTGAACGTATGATTCGTTTCCATGGACCATTCAACGGTATTCCTTATTGGTCGCCTCTTTATAATGACATGGTTTATTTCAACAATTGGGATTGGAATGTTTATGTAGATGGCAACTATGCCTATGCATTTCCATCATGGACAAGCCCCATGTACAATAACTATCGGTTTAATTATGGATACCACAATCCATGGAGATGGGGCTATGGCGGCTACTATGATCCATGGTATGGGTATGGCTACGGACACAGTCATTGGTATAGTTGTGGTTATTGGCCAGGGTATCACCACGGCTATTACAACGGATGGAATAATGGCTACTACTATGGTGGTGGTGGCGGTTACTACCCTGGAGGAAGTGGTACTATTGCACAAGAAAGAAATTATAGACCTCGAGGAGGGCAAGCAACTTCTGTTAGGCCAGGAGGTAGTTCCGTATCAAGCGGACGTTCAGATTACATAAAAACTAAAACCTTTATAAACAAAGACCCTTACACTGTTGGCAACACTAGAGTATCATACAATGAACAAAATAAACGAACTGTAACTGATACAAATTCAGGAAGAACGTATTCATACTCAAACCGTCAAAACCCGAACACAAAATCAACTTCAACAAACAAACAAAATAGCTCGACCAGAGCTACTCGCAGAAGTTATACTGGCAACCAAACTACACGATCAAGTTCAGGAACCTCTACTAGCAGAAGCACCAACTCCTCAAATAGAAGATCAAGTTCTTATACACGACCAAGTTCCAATAACCGAACCAGTAATGTTAATAGAAATACTTCAACAAGAAGTACCAACAGAACATATTCTGGCAACTCAAATAGAAGCAATTACAGCAACAACAAAAGCTCAACAACTCGTAGCTCCTATTCTCCTTCGCGAAGCTCAAATAGCAATTCCAGAAGCTCCTACTCACCATCTCGTTCTTCTGGTAGCAGTAGTCGAAGTTACTCAGGTAGTTCTAGCAGTTCAGGTAGCAGAAGTTCTTCGGGAAGTAGTGGATCTTCAAGCAGAAGTAGTGGTGGGTCCAGCAGAAGCAGTGGAGGTAGACGTTAAAAGTAAACATCAAACCTTAAATTAGATTGAAATGAAAAAAATAATAACTACAATTTTCACAATTGCAGTCATAACTTGTATTGCCCAAGCTCAAAGTTTAGACGATGCAATTCGATTCAACCAAAATGAACTCACGGGCACCGCCAGATCAATGGGAATGGCAAACGCATTTGGTGCCTTAGGTGGGGATTTAAGCGCCTTAAGCATTAACCCTGCAGGCATTGCTGTTTATAGAACATCAGAATTTGCAATAACACCATCCATTTCGCTCAACCAAAACAAAGCAACATACCAAGGGATTAAGTCATCAGAAGACAACTATTCTTTCCCTTTGAATCAGATTGGTTTTGTAACCACTTATCGCCCATTGAGAGAAAAAGAAAAGGGAATAATAAGTACGCACTTTGGATTTACCTATAATAGAACAGCAGACTTTAATTTTAAATCCAACATGCAAATTGGAACAGGTATTAAAGATGGACTCTATGACGATAACGGACAACATACAGATGTTAGAACTCTTTTAAGTGTTATTCGAAACGAAGCACATGGCTATTACGATGCGAGTGGCAACTTTATTCCTCGCAACGCATATCCTGATCAATTGAATGGAAGAGCAGGCCTAGCATATGATACATACTTAATGGATCCGGTTTTCGATGATGGAACTATCTACTATAGTCAATACGAAGATGTAATCGATTACGATGATGGAACCAGTGAAATCTATTACCGCAACGCAAATGGAATTAATCAAAAAAACATAATTGATCAAAGCGGTTATGCAGGTGAATATGGCATAACCTTTGGAGCCAATGTTAGCCATATTTTGATGCTTGGAGCATCTTTAAATTTTCAATCATTTCGCTTTGAGCAAAAAGAAAGTTTTCGCGAAATAAATACCAATAGCTTCAATCCAAGTGGTCCAAAGGATTTAGATTATTTTGATGCCTATGGCTTACTTACTCAAAAAGGATTTGGCATCAACGGTAAATTTGGAGCTATTCTAAACCTTAACCCTTTGCGCCTTGGCGTATCTATTCATACACCTTCTTTTATGGAAATTAAAGATGAATACTATCAAGGTATCGAAAGTTATTTAGTTAATCGCGATAACCATCATGCTAAAACAGATATTGACGAATTCACTTATAATTACCGCACCCCCTATAAGGTAGAAGCAAGTGCTGCATTAATATTAAGCAAATTTGCACTACTATCATTCGACTATGAAATGACAGATCATACAAGCTCAAAAATGACTTCTAAAGATGGTTACCAAACCTATTTTGATGCAATTAACGACGACATTTCGAATCAAATGAAAATTGCACATAACATGAGAGCTGGAATTGAGATCAAACCCTTACCATATTTAGCAGTAAGATTAGGTGCTGCCTACTTTGACTCTTATATAAAAAAGGAATTTGTTGACATTGAACCCACCCAATGGATGGCAACAGGCGGTATTGGAATAAGAAACAAAAACTTCTTTTTTGATGTTGCTTACGCTCTTAAAACTAATGAGAGCAACTACTATCTTAACACAAGTCAAAACGCAGTTCTGGAAGGCCTCTCCTTTAATGAACCTATAGAATTGTCGAATAGAAAGCACCAAGCAGCTTTTACCTTTGGTTGGAAGTTCTAAATAAAATACGGATGGCATCTTTTTCCTAAACATAGAAATAAAGATGCCATCCTTAAATATTATTAATAAGGCCACTTTTTTCAAAAAAAGTATCTTTTAAATAATCATTCCTGCAGCAACCGTTTCATTGGTTCCTTCATCAACCAAAATAACACTTCCTGTAAAACGATTACGGTTATAAGAATCGAAAAACAAAGGCTTGGTTGAACGGAGCTTAACACGTGCAATATCGTTCATACCAACCGACTTATCCTCCTCGTTTTTTTCCAAGGTATTGATATTCATCTTATACTTGACCTCGGTAATCATACAGCGTGCATCTGATGAAGTGTGGCGAATAACGTATTTACCGCGTGGCACCAAAGCACGTTCGTTAAACCAACAAATCATCAATTCAATATCCTGACTATTTTGAGGAGCTCTTCCGTTATTTGTCTTAACGATCATATCGCCACGACTAATATCAATGTCATCTTCAAGAGTAATTGAAACCGATTGAGGAGCAAAACCAACTTCCATCGACTCATTCATCATATCAATGGACTTAACCTTAGAAGCAAATCCACTAGGCAATACTGTTACTTCATCACCTAGTTTGATATCTCCGCTAGATACACGACCGGCGTACCCACGATAATCAGGCCATTCTGCCGATTGTGGACGAATAACGTATTGAACAGGAAAACGGAAATCTTCGTGATTGATATCGCTACTGATGTGGATATTCTCCAATAAATACATCAAGGTTGGCCCATCGTACCACGACATTGGTTCCGAACGATCTACAACGTTATCTCCATTTAATGCACTAATTGGCACAAAACGAATATCTTTAACCGACAACTTTGAAGAAACGGCATCAATATCAGCCTTAATTTGCTCATATCGTTCTTGACTATACTCAACCAAGTCCATTTTATTGATACAAAAGATAACGTGAGGTATCTGAAGTAAGGAAGCAATAAAAGCATGACGTAAAGTCTGCTCTAAAACTCCATGACGTGCATCTACTAATATAAGTGCTACATTGGCAGTACTAGCGCCAGTAACCATATTACGAGTATACTGAATGTGCCCCGGCGTATCTGCAATTATAAACTTTCGTTTGGGTGTTGCGAAATAACGATAAGCCACATCAATGGTAATACCTTGCTCACGTTCCGATCGCAGACCGTCTGTTAACAAAGCTAAATTCACATCCTCATGACCAGAACGCTCACTTGCACGTTCAATGGCCTCCATCTGATCCTCAAATATTGCTTTACTATCGTATAATAACCTACCAATCAAAGTGCTTTTACCATCATCAACACTACCTGCAGTAGTGAATCGTAAAAGCTCCATATCAAGATATCCTGATTCTTTTCCGGACATATTATTTAATTTTTTCAGATTTTACAAGATGATTTAAAAATAGCCTTCGCGCTTGCGATCTTCCATAGCAGATTCTGAACGTTTATCATCCGCTCTGCCTCCACGCTCTGTTGTACGTGTTGACGCAACTTCATGGATAATATCTTCTAATGAATTAGCCGTTGAAAGTGTAAGACCCGTGCAAGTAACATCACCAATGGTACGACAGCGCACATCAAGCTCTTTTACCTCTTCGGTATCTTTCAATTGCATAAATGGCAATTTGGCCAACCAAACACCATCCCGATTAAACACCTCGCGCTTATGAGTAAAATACAAACTTGGCAAGTCAATCTGTTCCATATAAATGTATTGCCACACATCCATCTCAGTCCAGTTACTTATCGGGAAAACACGAAAATGCTCACCCATATTTTTACGACCGTTAAAGATATTCCATAACTCAGGTCGTTGATTTTTTGGATCCCATTGTCCAAACTCATCACGGTGTGAAAAGAATCTTTCCTTAGCACGTGCTTTTTCTTCATCGCGACGACCACCACCCATGGCAGCATCAAACTTGCGACTTTCTATGGCATCCAATAAAGTAGTTGTCTGCAGTTTATTACGACTGGCATTAACACCCTTCTCTTCCACAACTCTACCTTCGTTAATTGAATCCTGAACCAAAGCAACAATACATTTAGTCCCGGTCTCCTCCATTGTTCTATCGCGATATTCAATAGCTTCCGGGAAATTATGCCCCGTATCGATATGCATTAATGGAAATGGAACCTTTGCAGGCCAAAACGCCTTACGCGCTAAATGAAACATCACAATTGAGTCTTTTCCTCCTGAAAATAGCATGACAGGATTTTCAAACTGAGCCGCAACCTCCCTAATAACGAAGATTGATTCAGCTTCTAACTCTTTAAGGTGATTTATCCGGTATTTATCCATGATAAGATTAATTTTTCCTACTTTTTTACTAGAATGTGTTTAAAACACAAACGTCGTTTGTTTAAAACGACGCCAAATTTAATTAATTAAGTACGATTCCAAAAATTTAAACGCTTTGATTTACAGGAAATAATCCCTATAAAAAAAGGGTGCTTTACACACCCTTTTTAATTAGCTAGTATAAATCTTCTATTTCATTCTGATCAAAACTCTTATTATATTGAGTCATAGCCCTAAGACTCATACCCATATTCGAAAAACCACCATCATGGAAAAGATTTTGCATGGTTACTTTCTTAGTCAAATCAGAGAACATGGTTAAACAATAGTTAGCACAATCATCTGCATCAGCATTACCAAGCGGCGACATACGATCAGAAAAGTCAATTAGGCCATCAATGCCTTTTACTCCACTACCTGCCGTTGTTATGGTTGGCGACTGTGAAACTGTGTTTACACGTACTTTGCGCTCACGTCCATAAATATAACCGAAACTTCTGGCTATCGACTCAAGTAATGCTTTCGCATCTGCCATATCGTTATATCCATACAATGTACGTTGTGCAGCAACATAACTTAAACCTAAAACAGAGCCCCACTCACTGATAGCGTCCATTTTAAAAGCTACTTGTAACATTTTATGGAAAGATATAGCTGAGATATCCAGAGTCTTATTCAAATAATTGTAATCCAAATCGTGATATACACGTTTTTTACGAACGTTTAAGGACATTCCAATTGAGTGGAGAACAAAATCTACTTTTCCACCTAAAATTTCCTGTGATTTAGAAAAAACCTCTTCCAGATCAGATACCTTAGTCGCATCAGCTGGAATAATTTCAGCATTACACTTTTTACCCAGATCAATCACTTCACCCATACGGCAAGCAACTGGAGTATTAGATAATGTGAATTGAGCACCTTCTTCGTGAGCGCGTTCAGCGATTTTCCATGCAATAGACATGTCGTTGAGTGCTCCGAATATAATACCCCTTTTTCCTTTTAAAAGATCAAATCCCATATCATTTTATTTTTGAGCGCACAAATATAGACTATATGTTGTACAGCACAAGTTACAATTTCAATTATTTTAAAGTAATCTGATAATAAAAAACAATTAAACTGATAAAAAGTTCTTCAATTTAGTCAGCTAATATCAATTATTCAATAGCATACGTGCATTTTCGAGGGCTACATCAGTTAAATTCGCACCACTTAACATCTTTGCCACTTCCACCACACGTTCTTCCTTTGATAGTTTCTTAATTTGAGAAATAGTTTTATCCTCACTGTCTGTTTTGAATACCTTAAAGTGCTCACTACCCTTAACAGTAATCTGAGGTAAATGAGTGATACTCACCACTTGCATATTCCGTGCCATTTCTGACATGATGACTCCCATCTGATCTGCCACTTCACCCGAAACACCTGTGTCGATTTCGTCAAATATGATGGTAGGTAATCCTTTTGCCGATGACAACAATGCCTTAATGCTAAGCATCACACGCGACATTTCACCTCCCGATGCTACTTTATTAATAGAAGATGGTGTTCCATTTTTATTTGCAGCAAATAAGAATTCAATACTATCCATTCCATGCAAAGTGAAACTTTTTGTTGCTTCGTTTTTAATAACAAAATTAGCATGTGGCATACCTAATTCTATCAGGTGTTTCTCGATAGTTTGTTTAACCTGATCGAAAACAGCAAGTCTAGATTTCGTTAGCTCTTTACCAATCTTAGTAAGTTGGTCTGATAATTTTTCTAAATCGGTCTGTAACAATTTCAGCTCTTCATCGAAAAAATTCAACTTATTAATTTTAGTTTGTAACTGACCATGTAAATCTATTAATGCTTCAACCGAATCAACATGGTGCTTCTTTTGCAAACTATAAATTAAATCTAACCTTTCCTGAGTTGTATGTATGGCCACTGGGTCGTATTCTAAATCTTCAACCCTAGTTTCCAAATCGTCTGATAAATCCTTTAAATCAATATATGATGAATTAATACGTTGAGCTAATTCATCGCCATCATTCAGATACTGTTGTATCGTATTAATCGCATTTAAGGACGCACGAAGTGACTCAAGCACTCCATTCGATTCGTCAGCGAGACCGCCAACAACGATGGAAAGCGAAGTTTTTATTTCCTCAACGTGCGAAAGTTCTTTAAGCCTCTCTTCCAATTCATTTTGCTCGTCAAGCTTTAGGTTTGCTTCCTCAAGCTGATCGAACTGAAATTGCATATAATCTAAATCATCCTTTTGACGATTATTCTCCGCAACAATTTCTTCAATTCTCTTATTTAATGTCAGATACTCATTATAAATTTTCTGATAATCCTCCAACAATGATCTATTGCTGGCCACACTATCGATCACCAAGCGGTGAAATCCATTGTCGTCAAGTAATAAATTCTGATGCTGCGAATGCACATCAATTAACGACGCTCCAATCGTCTTTAGAAAGGCCAAATTAACCGGTGTATCATTAACAAAGGCCCTCGATTTACCAGATGGAAGAATCTCGCGCCGTATTATTGTTAATGACTCATAATCCACATCATGCTCCTTAAATGTAGCTTCTAAACCATATTGCTCAACAGAAAATTCTCCTTCAACTACACATTTCTGATCGCGATCCAACAAAGCACTTAAATCACTTCGTTGACCAAGAATTAAAGCTAAGGCTCCAAGCAACACTGATTTACCAGCTCCGGTTTCGCCAGTAATAACAGTTAATCCGGCATCAAAATTAATTTCGATTCGATCAATTAATGCATAATTCGAAATGGAAAGTGACTTTAACATTGTCTTATTTAGCAGTTAATATTTTTTCGTACTTCTTATTATTCGAAGGATCTACTTCATTCAAAACTTCAACAGCTCTACCTTTTTCCATTGAAAACGATTCTTCAAATATTTTAACCAACTCATCCGATTTTGCTGTGAAGAAAACTTGCATGTAAAACGATCCAGGCCTTTGACGTTGAACTTTACGTAACTGCTCCAAACCCTTTAAGATTGAAGCCCGTCCATCTTCTACCTTATCGCTCATCACATCCAAACCTATTCTGTGATAGCTGTACATGCATTGTCGCAATGGACGGTGATACTCATTTAAAATATTCTCAACCAACCAATAACGGTTACGCTGACTTTCAAACGATTTCCATCCTGCTTGTACTGCGTTTTGCGCACGACTCACAATCTGTTCTGCTTGCTGAAAATAAGGAGTGCCTCCACTCGGCTGATACGAATCATAATCCATTCCTAAAATAATGAAAGCATAATAAGCCAGAACACCCACCAAATTTGAATCAAAATTATTGGGATTGTAAATTAACGACTCGAACTCTACATACTTAAAATGTAAATCAACATCCTGGTGATTAAATAATACCGAGTGATAGGCCGAATTATAGATCGGTCGTCTAGCCTGTATCTGAATTGAGCCCTTAAACTCATCTATGGAAATTTGTTCAGCAATATTGATAAGAATATTACAATCAATGCGCTCCTCAGGCTTAAACACATCACTCGTCCATTTCTGATTGTTCATAAACTCCATTATTTCTTTCTGGAGGGTTTCAAACACCTTTTTATTTGTTCCTTGTATACTTGGCGAAACCACCTGAACAGCACACTGAAACTCCTGTGCAGAAAGCATGGTACTAATGTTTAAAAACAAAACAAAAATGGCAATTCTCATAAGAATAATTTTCAGTATTTATTTAGAGTTTAGCAAGGTCTGAATTTCATTAACAATATCAACAGCAACCTCAACCTTAGACTTCAACGCGAAATCTTTGGTATTATTTTGCTTGTCGACGATACTAATTTTATTCGTATCCACATTAAAGCCAGCGCCATCATCCTCCAAGGTATTTAAAACAATCATATCAAGCTGCTTGCTTTCTAACTTTTTCTTGGCATTATTAACGGCATCATTCGTTTCCAGAGCGAAACCAACGACAAGCTGATTGTCTTTCTTCTTATGCCCTAAATCCTTTGCTATATCAACGGTTGACTCTAACTCAATATTCAAATCCTTATTGACACGTTTAATTTTTATTTGCGCCTTTGTCACCGGCGTATAATCAGCAACTGCAGCCGACATAACAGCCACATCCACATTAGGAAAAACCGGGCTACAAGCATTGTACATCTCAGAAGCAGAAACCACGTTCACCCTATTAATATTGGGATGATCAACACTCAAAGACGTTGGCCCACTTACCAAGGTAACTATCGCCCCACGTTGAGCAAATTCATGCGCGATGGCATACCCCATTTTTCCGGATGAATAATTGCCTATAAATCTCACTGGATCAATCTTTTCGTGTGTAGGCCCAGCCGTAACCAAAACAGACTTTCCTTCAAAATCAGATTTCTGGTTCGCCGTAAAATAAGCATTTAATGAATCAACAATTTCTTCGGGCTCTGCCATTCGACCTTTACCAACTAAACCACTAGCCAATTCACCCGAATTGGGCTCAATCATATAGTTGCCATACGATCGCAATGTTTCCATATTTCGAACTGTCGATGGATGCTGGTACATATCCAAATCCATTGTTGGAGCAATAAACACAGGACATCGTGCTGAAAGATAGGTTGTAATTAAGAGATTATCTGCAACCCCATTGGCCATTTTCCCCATCGTATTAGCCGTAGCAGGTGCTACTATCATGGCATCGGCCCAAAGTCCATTATCAACATGACTGTTCCAATCTCCATTTTCAGGATTAAAGAAATCAACTAAAATAGGTCGTTTTGATAAAGTAGCTAAGGTTAAGGGCGTAATAAACTCTTTCGCCAACTTGGTCATTATAACCTGTACTTCTGCTCCTTGCTTCACCAAAAGACGAATCAAATGCGCAGTTTTGTAGGCAGCAATACCACCCGAGACACCTAGAATAAACTTTTTTCCTTTTAGCATACCGTAAAATAAAAAAAGATAAAGGAAAATAGTTCATCATCCTTTATCTTTTTATAAGTATAATATTCTAACGATGATTCACAATTACCCTTAGGCAATCATTACATCCGTGATCTTACTCTGCTTCTTCTGCATCAGGATTACGGTGATAAACACCACCTTCAACAAATTCTTGAGTCGCAATGCAAACAGATTTCGGCAAACGCTCATAGAAACGAGAAATCTCAATTTGCTCACGATTTTCAAATACCTCTTCTAAGTTATCGGTATATGAAGCAAATTCTTGAAGTTTACTATTCAACTCTTCCTTCATCTCAGCACTAATCTGATTAGCACGTTTACCTATAACTACCAGCGATTCATATAAATTACCAGTTGACTCAGATAATTCATTCTTATCCCAAGTAACGGTAGAAACTGGTGCATTCGTTTTTTTGTAGTCGATTGACATATCTTAACTATTTATTTTTCTGCAACATCATAACCTTTCAGCATCGATTCTGAATTACTCAAAATACGATCTGCTCTTTTTCTATATTTCCCTTCAGAAAATTCATTGATAAAAGAATAATACTCATCAATAGCATCTCTGATTCTTTCTTCCTTTTTTTCTTCAACACTTTTTTCAGCTTGAATATATTTTGATTCTAAAATCAAAAACGACAATTCTTCACGATACTTGGTATCTGGAAAATCTTTCAAACTGTTTTCAGCAGCAATCACCGCTGATTTATAATTATTACCTAAGTAGTCGCCCAAATCATAATACAGCTTTGCACTTAGGTACGACTTATATACCAATTTATCACGAAGCTCATCCATCAGACGAGTTGACTCTTCAACCCTTGCACTTTCAGGATACATATTAATAAACAACTGAAATTCTTGTATTGCTTGCTCAGTTGTAGTTTGATCCAATCGAGGTTTTGGCGATTGATTATAATACGTATATGCACTCATAAACAAACACTCCTCAGCCCTTGGACTTGCCGGAAAATTCTTTGCAAATTCGCGATAATAATGTCCTGAATTAATATTGTCGTGTAAACCATATAAACAGTTAGCATAGATGTAATTTATATCTTCAGCCTTGTCCGTTCCTCGGTAAATATTCATTAGAGGCCCCAATAAGGATGCAGCACGAGTATAGTCCTCTTTCTCGTAGTATTTAACACCTTCGGTATACCACGTCTCATAATCCTGACTCTTAAGCAACTTTTGATAATTACTACATCCGGTATTTAAAAGAGTAGTAAAAACAACCACCAAAATCACTAAGTACTTAATTCTCATATGATTTATTTACAATATCGTCCATTAATAAACCTTAAAGCCTATTCAAAGACTTTAAAACATCGTGCAAAGATATGCTTTACTTTAAAACCTCACAAGCCCTAAATTAATATATACTGCATAAATCAAGTTGTTTCAGATTAAACTTTATTTAGTAACACAATCGACTATCACTCTAATAATCAACAAACATAGATGATTGCACCATGCATTACTTTGTAATTTTTAACTTGTTTTTTTCATAAGACTACTAAAAACATTACATTTGCCACGAATTTTTAAAGCTCAATATAGTGGACATTTTCGACAAGATAAAAGAACACATGGGCCCTTTGGGTCAATACGGTAAAGAAGCTCACGGTTATTTCATGTTTCCAAAATTGGAAGGTGAGATTAGTCCAAAGATGAAGTTTCGTGGGAAAGAAGTTCTTACCTGGAGTTTAAATAACTACCTGGGATTAGCCAATCATCCTGATGTAAGAAAAGCAGATGCAGATGCAGCTGCAGAATTTGGAATGGCCTACCCAATGGGCGCTCGCATGATGTCGGGACACACCAGCAAACACGAAGAACTGGAGGCTAAATTAGCTGAATTTGTAGGTCACGAAGACTCGTACTTGCTCAATTTTGGTTACCAGGGAATGGTATCAATTATCGACACTTTAGTAACTCGAAATGATGTAATAGTGTATGATTCAGAATCGCACGCTTGTATCATGGACGGTATCTTTTTACATAAAGCAAAAGGTGGTAAAAGTTTTGTATTTGCCCATAACGATATGGCTAAATGCGAGAAAATGCTTGAGTTTGCTACCAAACGCGTAAAAGACACGAAAGGTGGTATCCTTTTAATTACCGAAGGTGTATTTGGCATGGCCGGTGATCTTGGTAATCTAAAAGACATCGTAAAGCTTAAAGAAAAATATAACTTCCGCATTTTAGTTGATGATGCACATGGTTTTGGTACGATGGGTAAAACTGGTGCTGGAGTTGCTGAACACTTTGATGTGACTGATCAGATTGACGTACACTTTAGTACTTTTGCCAAATCGATGGCAGGTATTGGTGGATTTGTTGCAGGTACTGAAGAAGTTGTTAGCTACTTACGTTACAATTTACGTTCACAGATATTCGCAAAATCACTACCAATGCCTATGGTATACGGTGCATTGAAAAGGTTAGAGATGTTGCGTGAACAACCAGAACACAAAGAGAATCTTTGGAAGGTTGTTAATGCGCTTCAATCAGGACTTAAAGCTGCGGGCTTCAACTTAGGAGAAACAGAATCTCCTGTTACCCCGGTTTTCCTCGAAGGAAATGTACCTGAAGCAACACAAATCACAATGGATTTGCGCGAAAACTACAACATCTTCTGTTCTATTGTAGTTTACCCTGTTATTCCAAAAGATCAGATAATGCTTCGTATTATACCAACAGCTGTTCATACAATCGAAGACGTTGAATATACGATCAAAGCATTCTCGGAAGTACAAGAAAAATTAAAAGATGGCAAATACAAAGCGGATAAAATCGCAAGCGTATTGTAATGTCTTTATAGATATAGAACAAAGGCCAATTCGTATGAATTGGCCTTTGTTATTGATGAGCAATCCATAACAAGACGCAACACTCTTATTACTTGTCTTGTTATATTCCATTAAAACAAGCTATTCTTTAACTTTAGAAAAAGATACGGAATGAAAAATGATCCTTTTGGAAAAGCAGCACTCGATTATCTTTCGGGTAAAAAAGATAATCAGATACTAGTAAAGTCAGACATTGCAGAAGATGATTTTATTCCGGTCAACTACCTCTTTCGATCATTTCATCAAATGCCCGATATTGAGCAAAAAGCATTGATGCTATGCAAAGGCAGAGTGTTAGATATTGGTGCTGGTGTTGGCTCCCATGCCTTATACCTTCAAAATAAAGGATTAGCTGTTGATTGCATCGACACATCAATAGGCTGCAAACAAGCAGCATTGCAGCGTGGTGTTAAGAACTATGTTACAAGTGATTTTTTCGAGTTTGAATCAGAAAATAAATACGATACCTTGCTGCTCATGATGAATGGTATAGGTTTAGCTAAAACCATTGATGAATTACCAACATTCTTCGCTCAGGTTAAAAAACTGCTAGCTTCAGGTGGGCAAATAATATTAGATAGCTCTGACCTGCGCTACCTATTTATGGATGAAGATTCGGACATAATTCCATCTGACGAAGAGTACTACGGTGAGGTTAGCTACTCAATGAGCTACGAAGATCAAAAAAGCGACCAATTTAAATGGCTTTTTATTGATGCTGCATTGTTGTCGCAAGAAGCCTATAAAAATGGTTTCTCCTTTGAAAAAATAGCCGATGGCCCTCATTACGACTACCTTGCACGACTGCAACTTTTATAGTCGTTTGTCGTATAAACATTTCAAACACTTATTACTTTATTATCGAACAACTTAAGTCATCAAATATTTCCAAATTGTGGTTTTATGTTTAAAATCAAAATAGTATCTTTCGTTTTGATATTTAAACCAATGCCCTTTAAAACGATCATGATGAAACATATTTATAATATTTTTACTATAGCATTACTATTTCTCTTTTCTGGGCATTTAAGTGGGCAATCATATACAACGGGGTTTCCTCTAGCCTCAGGAATTACTGAAAGTGAAACAACGATAACTTCTAATATCACAAACACGAGTGGGAATATATATTACACAAAATTTGTCGTATTAGAATCAGATGCCACAAAACCATCTCTAATTCAAGTATATCAAGGACTCGGTGGAGATGGTCTTCCGGTTCCATCAGATCATACCAAAACCATCAGCATACCGAGTCAAGATACGGACTACAGCTTGGATGCAACGAATTTAAATCCTTCGACAAGCTATATCGCTTATTGTATTTCGTACTACATGTCTGGCTTTACGCCAACCCCCATTGAATCGACCATCCCCACCGAAGTTCCTTTCACCACTCTAAATGCTACCGCCCAATATACAGTTGGGTATCCATTGGCAAGTGCTATCTCTGAAAATTCGGCCGACATAGTCACCAACTTAACCAATACAGGCGGGACGCAACACTATACCAGAGTTGTAGTTCTCGAAAGCTCTGAATCAGCTCCTGATCTAAGCCAAGTCTTCAATGGACAAGACAGCAATGGACAAGCTGTAGGAAGCGATTACTATAAAGAAATTTCGGTAACCAATGCGGATACTGATTATGCGAGCACCATAAGTAACCTTGCTTCAAATACAGATTACACTGCATATTGCGTATCGTTTTATTACGATGGTTTCACTCCTTCGTTGATTGAACAAACTGTTCCAACAGAGGAAACTTTCACAACTTTAGTTGCAATAGCCGATTACACAAGTGGCTTTCCAAGTGCGGATAATATTACCGACAATCAGGTAAGTATAAACACCAGTTTAGCCAACTCCAGTGGCACTGTCTAC
The DNA here is from genome assembly GCA_025499625.1 of Carboxylicivirga fragile. Taxonomy (GTDB): domain Bacteria; phylum Bacteroidota; class Bacteroidia; order Bacteroidales; family Marinilabiliaceae; genus Carboxylicivirga; species Carboxylicivirga fragile. The sequence continues at coordinate 57,817 of JAFMVD010000014.1, forward strand.
TACACAAAATTCGTAGTGATTCCAGCAACTGCAAATGCCCCAACTTTACAACAGGTTTATCAAGGTAGAGATGGAGATAATAACATTGTCGATTCGGAACAAAGTAAAACTATTACTGTCTCTAATTCTGACACGCAATATAGCATAGATGCAACTGCATTATCGGGCTCAACTGACTACATTGCATACTGTATTACCTATTACATCGATGGTTTTACGCCAACTCCGATTGAGACTAGCATACCTACTGAGGTGCCTTTTACTACGCTAAATGCTACCGCTGAGTATACACTTGGATATCCATTGGCTAGTGCCATCTCTGAGAATTCAGCCGATTTAATAGTCAATCTAACAAATACAGGAGGAATGCAATATTACACCAGAATTGTTATTCTCGAAAGTACAGAAACAGCTCCTGACCTAAGTCAAGTCTTCAATGGACAAGACAGCAATGGACAAGCCGTTGGAAGCGATTACTTCAAAGAAATTTCGGTAATCAATGCTGACACCGACTATGCTAGCGCGATTAGTAACCTTGCTTCAAATACAGGTTACACGGCATATTGTGTATCCTTTTATTACGATGGATTCACTCCTTCGCTAATTGAACAAACAGTGCCAACGGAAGCGACTTTCACAACACAAGTTGCTATTGCGGATTATACTATTGGTTTTCCCAATGCTGATAATATAACCGACAATCAGGTAAGTATTAATTCCAGTTTAACCAACACTGATGGCACAATATATTATACAAAATTTGTTATCATTCCAGCAAGTGCCAACGCACCAACTTTACAGCAAGTTTATCAAGGAAGAGATGGAGATAATAACATTGTTGCTTCTGAACAAAGCAAAACAATGACCATCTCAAGTTCTGACACCCAATTCAGCATTGATGCGACGGCGCTGACAGGCTCTACTGATTACATTGCCTATTGCATATCCTATTATATCAATGGTTTTACCCCAACACCAGTCGAGTCTAGTATCCCTACTGAAGTACCTTTTACAACTATAGATGCTACTGCAGAATATACTGTTGGATACCCATTGGCCAATTCTATTACTGAAAATTCGGCTAACCTAATCACCAACTTAACAAATACAGGTGGAAAACAACATTACACTAGAATTGTTATCCTTGAAAGCTCAGAACCAGCACCTGATCTTAGTCAAGTCTTCAATGGACAAGACAGCAATGGACAAGCTGTTGGAAGCGATTACTTTAAAGAAATTTCGGTGACCAATGCGGACACTGATTATGCTAGTGCAGTTAGTAACCTTACTGCAAGTACAGATTACACGGCATATTGCGTATCCTTTTACTACAATGGCTTCAATCCTTCATTGATTGAACAAACGGTGCCAACGGAAGTAAGCTTCACAACCTTAATGGCGAGCGCCTCATACAATATTGGCTACCCTAACACATCAAACGTAACCGATACGCAAGCAACCATAAACACAAACGTAACAAACACTAATAGTAATGTTTTTTATACCAAATTTGTTGTGCTCTTGTCAAGTGAACCTGCTCCTTCTTTACTGCAAGTATTCCAGGGGCTTGATGGAAATAATCAAAGTGTTCCGATAGAACGTAGCAAATCAATAACCGTAAATAATCAAGATACGGAGTATAGTATAAACACAACCGATTTAACTCCTTCTTCAGATTATATCGCATATTGTATTTCGTATTACTTTGAAGATCTTACTCCTGTTTTAATCGAAGAAACGATTCCTACTGAATTATCATTCACAACGCAAGGATCAATTCCAATCACCACCTTCACCCCTGCCGATGGCACTTTTAATGTTAGTATACTATCCAACGTTGAAGTATCATATGACCAAGCTATTCGTTTCATTGGTGGAACAGAGATCACTGATGCTAATGTAGCAACATTAATAACTCTTGAATCAGGTGGTAGCCCGATACCTTTTAGTGCAACTATTAATGCAGGCAAAACGCTCATTACAATAACACCTAGTTCAAACTTACCCGCATTCTCATACATCGATGTAACAATTCTCCCAGTAGAAAACAACATTGGAACAGCACAAGGCAGCGTTCAAACTTGCCAATTCAGAACAGACCAATACAATATTTGGGATGGTTCTGAGTCCAATGATTTTGGTGATGATTTTAATTGGGTAGGCGATAATTTTACCAATGGCATTAGTGTTCTAATTCCTGTTACGGCAAACAATCCAACCATTACATCAGTACACACCACTAACAATGTTAACATTGAAGCTGGAGCGGAACTTATTATAGCAATAGGAGGCGAACTAATACTGGAAGGAACATTAGAGTTGGCTTCGTCTAATACAGAAGCCTTAGGTAATGCCACATTTATTAATCGAGGCACAATTACTGAAATGCCAGGTTCAAACATGGTGGCTTTACAGCAAATATCGACTGAATCTTACGATTATTTTATTGCATCACCTGTGTCAGGTGCTACACCTCAAAATACGGGAGTTAATGGTAGTGTTTATCGTCGTGATGCCAGCAATGCTACATGGCTTACTTTAGGTAGTACGGAGGCAATGATTGCTGGCGTTGGTTATTCTGCCTGGAGCACAAGTGGCACAACATTAAGTTTCAGTGGTAGCTTTAATAGTGCTGCTTCATATAACTTCAGTACAGTGCGCACAATTACACCCGACAACTATGGATGGAACCTTGCAGGTAATCCTTATCCCTGTGCCATAGACTGGGACAATGCAGGTATTGTAAAAACGAACATGAACAATCATTTTTATGTACTTCGCAATGAATCCGGCCAATATGGGACTTACAATGGAGATCTTGGAGCAGGTACTAATGTTAGACCGACTAATCCGAGTCATATTCCATCTATGCATTCGTTTTGGACGCAAGTAACCATAGGGCAGAGTTCAGGTTTACTTACCATACCCGAAGGAGCTCGAGTTAGTTCAAACTATACTTATTTGAAAAATGTAAAGTCTGATACCGAAGCTAAATCCATTCGTTTCAAAGGTGATAATAGCGGAAATTTAGATGAATTATTAGTTGCATTCCATTCTTCAGCTTTTGATAGTTATGACATATATGACTCTGAAAAACGCTTTGCCTCATATAACGACGAATTACTTGAACTATTTACAGTTAATGAAGGTAAATCTTTAACAATCGACACCTACAATACTATAGGCGATGGTATCGCAATTAACTTGGGATATAAATGTAAAAACGCAGGTACATACGACATCATCATAAGTGATTTGAAAGGCTTTGATAAGGATGTTGTTGTAAAAATTGAAGATACTTCTGATAATAATGCACCTATCGAAGAGCTAATACCAAATATACCTTTCACTTTTACAACTACAAGTGGTGGCATCAATAAAACGCGATTTGTTTTACATATTTCTGAACAAGAGGCAACCAATATAAATACTGGCCAACTTTCAGAGACTGTCAACATTTACAATTCAAATAATAACATATTTATTGATCTACCAGAATTAACAGAACCACTTTTTGAAATGTATGACCTTTCTGGTAGGTTAATTGATAATCAAAGATTACAATCAGGTACTTTAAATACGATAAACAGTACTTTTAATGGATTAGTTATCGTAAAAATTACTTCTAAAGAAGGAGTAATTTCACGTAAGTTAAATTTAAAATAATATCTTTGGCACTAATAATTATGAACAAAGTTACGAAACGCCAATATATTAGCCCAAAACTGGAAGTGCATCAAATAGATAATGAGATTTCTCTTATCTTGATGACAAGCGAAACGGATCCTCCTGACCCACCTCGACGTGGTGCAGCTCAGGAAGAAAACCCTTTCGAATCAAATCCATTTGAGGAAACAAAATAAAAAAAAGGAGGCCAGTGGCCTCCTTTTCAATTTATCATAGGGATAATAATTACATGGTAACGTTCCAGCTATCTTCCAAATTGTTTTTCCAATCGCCAAAGCTTTCTTTCCCACCACGTACTTTCCAATCAGAGTCGATGGTTAATTTCGAACTAATTCCGCCACGAGGATTACATACCATTGTGATACGTACTCTTTCCGGATCATACACTTCCATTACATGATCGTAGAAAACATTGATTAAACGCTCATACGAAACGGTGATATTACGTAAGTGGTGTACGTATTCCTTTAACGATTTTAATTCAATAATACGTTTCTTAGGATAGAAAGTAATGTATACGTCTGCAAAATCGGGTTGATTTTTTACTCCTAAAAAAGTAAACTCAGGTATTTTAACCTTTATTTCATACGCCTCTCCACTTGGGTTTGGCAAAGACTTCAAGATCGACGCGTCAATCTCTTTGTAAGTCAGTACTTTTTGTTCCATTAATAAAATTATTTGGTTATATGTTTTGCTAATAGCTCGCTAAATTACGCAATTTTTATCAACCATTAATTGATACCAATTAAATCATATTAAATAGTTATCTCACAAATTACTTGCATCTATTTCACCAGCTCAAATAATAACCCTTCATTTATAATGATTGTTTAAAACCTATTCAGATTATTTTAATTAATTTTGCGCCCGAAAAACTATGATATTGTGGGAAGATCAAGACGAAATAAGCCGCTTTTAAAAGAAGTTGTAATTACAGATGTAGCTGCCGAGGGTAAGGCAATGTGCAGAATAGAAGACCGTGTGGTATTTGTTCAGAAAGCTGTACCTGGAGACATTGTGGATGTTCAAGTGACCAAAAAGCGTAAGAATTATTACGAAGGTTATCCTGTTCATTTTCATAAATACAGCGACATACGACAAGAACCACTTTGCGAACACTTCGGAACTTGTGGAGGTTGCAAATGGCAAGCACTTCCGTATGATCATCAGTTGAAGTACAAACAACGCGAAGTAGTTAACAACCTCACTCGAATCGGAAAAGTTGAATTGCCCGAAAGCGAAACAATTTTTGCTTCGGCGAAAACAGAATTCTATCGCAATAAGATGGAATACACTTTTTCGAACAACAGATGGTTAACTAAGGAAGAACTTGATTCGGCAGATGACTTTCCTCATCGCAATGCTTTAGGCTTTCATATACCCGGGATGTTTGATAAAATTGTAGATATCAACAAATGTCATCTACAAGAAGAACCTTCCAACTCGATTCGTTTAGCTATTAGAGCTTACGCACTTGAAAATGGTTTAACTTTCTTCGATCTCAAAAAACAAGAAGGCTTCCTTAGAACACTCATTATCAGAACAAGTTCTACAGGTGAAAACATGTTGATTTTAACATTGTTTCATGAAGATAAGGAAGCGCGTGAAGCATTATTAACTCATATCAAAGAGAAATTCCCAGAGTTAACATCGTTGATGTATGTAATTAACTCAAAGGGCAACGACACCATTACTGATCAAGAAATTGAACTCTTTAGTGGTCGCGATCATATTTTTGAAGAAATGGAAGGGCTTAAATTTAAAATAGGTCCGAAATCGTTTTACCAAACCAATTCCGATCAAGCTTACGAGCTTTACAAAATCACTCGCGAATTTGCCGATATCAAAAATCACGAAACTGTTTATGACCTCTATACTGGCACTGGAACTATTGCCAACTTTGTTGCAAAAAATGCAAAGAAGGTCGTTGGTATCGAGTATGTTCCTGAAGCCATTGAAGATGCGAAGGAAAACTCTAAACTTAATAACATCGATAATACCAGTTTTTTTGCTGGTGATATGAAAGACGTGCTTAACCACGACTTTATTGAAACCCATGGTCATCCGGATGTGATGATTGTTGATCCGCCTAGGGCTGGTATGCATGCTGATGTTGTTGAGACAATATTAAACTCAACACCGGATCGAATTGTGTATGTCAGTTGTAATTCTGCAACACAAGCACGCGACACCAATTTATTGGATATTAGATACAGAGTTACGAAAATACAGCCTGTTGACATGTTCCCACATACACATCATGTAGAAAATGTTGTATTGTTAGAAAGACGATAATTCTAATTCATGAGCAATCTTATACTTTTCACTCTGTTTAGCTTCTTTATTCTTAGCTAATGGAGTGAGAGTTTTTAAGTTTTGTTGCTTTGGTCGGGCTATTCGATGAATTAGCGCCGATATTAAAGGGTGTTTGTTTAAAGTATAAATTGTTTGATACAGAAAGCCTGGCACACAAACCACTCGTTTTCGCTTAAGTGATTTTAATGAATAGTTAACCACCTTTTCAGCAGGTATCCACAGATAATCAGGAATTTGCTCAACAAACTTCACTTCCCGATTAATAGAGGCGTGAAACGAAGTAGGCGTAAATGCCGGGCATAAGGCCTGTACCTTAATTCCTGAAGGTTTTAATTCAAGTTGTAAGGTTTGGGAAAAACTAACTACCGCTGCTTTAGTAGTGGTATACATAACGCTTCCTGGCAATTGCATAAATGCAGAAAATGATGCCACATTGATAATACTACCATTCTTCTCTTTTGCTAAAATAGGAATAGCTGCCCGGCAAAAACGAATAGTACTGCTTAAATGCACATTCACCATCTGCATTTGTTCAGCCAAGGGCACTTGCAAGAAATAGCCACCAACACCAAATCCCGCATTATTTATTAGTAAAGAAAGTTGATTTAAACTTTTAATATAATTTTCAATTCTTGCTATATCATTCTCCAATGACAAATCAGCCACCACACATTCAGAATGCGTATGGTATTTAGCTAATAACGAATTAGCTAATTGCTTGAGTTGATTCTTACGACGTGAAACTAAAACCAAATCGTAGCCTTGTTCAGCAAGGCAAAATGCAAAAGCCTTTCCAATACCACTGGTAGGTCCTGTAATGAGGGCAATGCCCTTTTTTGTTCTATTCATGAGTAGGTAGGTTGTGTGTATCTTTCAAAACGTAATGAAGCCATAAAAAATTGCTTCATCACTCTAAAAGACAAGATACTTAGCCAGAGGTTGCATATCGTGGAAGGAAATACTTTAAAATTATACCTTGATAAAGATTTTTCGCTGATACATGAGCCACGCAATGAACCAAAAAATAAAAACATGTAATAAAGCAAATACTAATGAACCATTATATGACCCAAACAAGGGTGCCATAATATATTCGTATAAAGCATTATAGCCATTGATTTTTATTCCGTCCTCATTAGTAAATGAAATCAGTTTTGACAGCACCCTAACCCAAATGGCAGAAATAAAAAATATGAATAAGGGATTCACACCAAAAACGGAAAAGAACTTCGCCCATGTTTTATAACCCTTAATGTCAATTAGAAAGATTAAAATACTAAGACACACAACAGCTAAGCCTCCCGTATACATCACATAAGAACTTGTCCAAAGTGCTTTATTTAGTGGTAAAATTAATCCCCATACCCATCCAACAATTGCTAGAGAAGTACCAATTAGTAGAAGCTTAAAGGGTAACTTCTTTCTCTTAGTTTTAACAATTACATAACCAATCACGTATCCAATTAATACACTAACCAAAGCGCCTATCGAACTCATCAAACCCTCGGGCTCGAAAGGAATACCAAAGCCTAGATACATGTGCTTTTCACCAAGGATTAGTAAATCAATAAAACCAACCACATTTTGCTCAAGACTATAAGGAGCATCACCACCGAAGACATATAAGATGAGCCAATAAGTAATAAGAAGAGCTAATGAAATAATTTGTATGACTCTAATACGAAAGGAAAGCACAATAAGTGAAGCTATGAAATAAACAATGGCTATACGTTGCAATACGCCTAGCAATCGAACATTGCTAAAATCAGCTTGCCACTGAGGGAACGTACGTAAAAACAATCCCAACACAAATATTATCAATGCTCTTTTTCCTATTTTAAGAAAGACATGTTTATTTAATTCATAAGCATTCTTAGAAAAGGAGAAAAACATCGAAACCCCCATCACAAATAAGAAAAATGGAAAAACAAGATCGGTAGGTGTACAACCGTGCCATGAAGCATGTCGCAAAGGAGAATACACGTAAGACCAACTACCAGGCGTATTTACCAATATCATACCAGCAATAGTAATTCCTCGGAGTACATCAAGAGCTAAATATCGTTTATTCCCAGTCATAGTACAGTTTAGAATTAAAGGTTAAATATTCTGTTTTTTAATCCCAAACGTTGGATCCACCTTAATAAGTTTAACCATTATGAAACTTGGAATTGTACAAATGACCACCCAAACAAAGAAGTTCTGATACCCGATCAACTCTTGAATATAACCTGATACCATTCCCGGCAACATCATGCCCAAAGCCATTAAGCCAGTACAGAATGCAAAATGAGCCGTTTTATGCTCACCCTCAGAAATATAAATTTGATAGAGCATATAAGCCGTAAAACCAAAACCGTAACCGAATTGCTCAACTGCAACCGATGCACAAACCAATAAAAAAGAATCGGGCAATACATAGGATAAATAAACGTATACTAAATTTGGAAGGTTGATGGCAATCACCATTGGCCACAACCAATATTTCAGACCTCTTCTTGAAGCCACATAACCCCCTAATACACCTCCAATGGTCAAAAAAATGACTCCAATCGTTCCGTATACAATGCCCACATCACTCGTGGACAAACCTAATCCCCCAACCTCTTGTCCATCCAATAAAAATGGAGAGGCCATTTTCACCAACTGAGATTCTCCCAGGCGATAAAAGAGCAACATACCAAGTATCACCCATATATTTTTCTTATTGAAAAAAGTAACGATGGTATCGCCAAAATCAGACATGATCTCAGCGAAACCTTTGACGGCTTTATCCTTATCTCCTTCGGGATATGGTAAGGCATATTTGTGATACAAGCTGAAAACGAGAAATAATGCTGTTAAAACCAAGAAAGTAAGTGACCAAGCCATAGGAATGCTTGGCTCATCTTTGCCAAACAAAGTTACTTCCTCCAATTTACCCGCAAGAAAAACCAAACCTCCTTGCCCTGCAATCATAGCAAGACGGTAAAATGTGCTACGAATACCAATAAAATAAGCCTGTTTACTTTCGTCCATACCAAACATATAAAAGCCATCGGCAGCTATATCATGCGTAGCAGAACTGAATGCCAACAACCAGAAGCAAGCCAATGTGGACTGAAAAAATAAAGTGGTTGGAACTGTGAAGGCTACACCCGCTAAACCAGCTCCAATAAGTAATTGCATGGTCACAATCCACCAACGTTTACTTTTTAAAATATCGACAATAGGACTCCAGAATGGTTTAATTACCCAAGGCAAATATAACCACGAGGTATACAAAGCAATATCAGTATTTGAAATATCCAGACGTTTATACATGATAACCGCCAATGTCATTACCACCACATACGGCAATCCTTCAGCAAAATAAAGGGATGGCACCCAAGCCCATGGCGATTTTATCTTTTGTTTATTCATAACCTCCTATTCATCAGTAACGTTTATTGAGTGTAGCGCCTCTAAAATAATGATTTAATATAGCTTTGTAATCATATCCCTTGGCTCCCATCACTGCAGCTCCTATCTGACAAAGTCCTACACCATGCCCCCAGCCTGCACCTAGCAAATTAAAATATAATTGACCGTCTTTCTCTTCTTTCTCAATTACAAAGGCAGAACTATAAAGGTGTGAAGTTGACAAGGTTTTTCTTATTTCCAGTTCTTTCCCTATCACCATGGCTCGTTTATCACCTATTACCTTTAGCTTTATTAAACGACCAGAATCACCACGCTCGACGGGCACCAAATCTGATATTAAACCAAAGTCGATTCCACTACGCTCTCGTACCAATTGGCTTAATTCATCTTGTGAATAGGTCTGTTTCCATCTATAAAAATCATTGGTCTCCTGGTCGTAATCATTTAATACCTGACTCAATACGCTTTTATCGCTGGTATTACAAAACGCATCTGGCTGACCAGTTATCCAAAACTGAGCAGCATCTTCCTTGACAAGGTCAAGGCTATAATCGCTAAGCTCAGTGTCAGAATCCAAAAATGATTGTAAATACGGATGATTAACTGGCTCCCACACTTTTTCGAATACCTCAACCTTTCCTCCACAACATTTTGAGAAACGCGCATCGCATATATCACCATCATACACCAACACCTCCCCTCTAGTAGCACCAATTGCTTGCTCCACATGTTTTGTACTACTGCGGGTTATACCTTGATAGCGCTGACAATGATCATCGGCACACACATCAAAATTAGCGTGATCTTCCCGATCATACCATTTTATGTGTTCATGTTCATCTTGCTGCATTGAAACATAGGACTCGCTCTTTTCTTCAATTTCTTTATTCTTTTGAATTTGAGCCAGTAACCAACTGCGTGAAATTACAGCATGCGCCTTTAATAATTCCAATGAAGATGTTGCACTCATTTCTGATGAAATAACGCTCAACAAGTAATCTTCTAGTGGGAGAATATTTATAGCACTGATTTTTTTATCTTCGATCAACAACTTTAAACTGCCTTTAAAAGTCTGATCCTCTTTTCTCTCCCAATGAAAATTGATACCAATAGTCACCCCATGTAATGTGAATGTACCTTCCGCCTTATTTAATGGTTTAAGTTCTGTGCCTGAATTTATGCTATGCTCACCACTTCCATTTTTGAGTAACAAGCCATTTCCCTTCATTTGAACAATGCAACGACCATTCAATATGCTTCCTGAAGGCAAAGTATATTCTTCGTTTAATGAAAATTCTATTGCCTTTTCAAACTGAATGCCTATTTGTATATATGGTGATTGAACCATCATGATTAAGTTAAATTACATTTGAAACTTCGCTTATTATTTGAGCACACTCTTTCTCACTCAGGCAAACTTCGTTTAAAATACTTTCTATTTCCAGATCAGTAATTTTATCAAAATCTTCCTTACGCGGCATAATAAAAACACCACCCATATCAACAGATGCTGGACTAATAAGCAACTGCTCATTTCCTTCCTTGAAATAGCAACTTGGGCGATGTTTCATACGCGGAAATATATGAACCACCCATTTCTCTCCTTTGGAATAAGCCAAAATATTTAACATCGGCTCCAAGGCTTCGGAACTTCGCTTAAGCAAGCTATCATAAATTAAATCGAAAACCTTTTGAAGCGCACTCTCAGAACTTGATTCCAAACTGATTAGTCCTCTGTTATAAGCCTCCCAATTATAAATATTAACGCCTTCAACATCTTTCTGCAAATGTGTAAATTCTTTATTCTCAAAATCCACTTCAAGGGGCAACAAACCTTTATTTCCTGCTTGAAAATGAAAATGGTCGGGTGCTGAAGCGCCACATTTAGGACCATTATAGAAAATGGTATAATCTGGCAGGGACTTTGCCAAGGAAAGCATCGAAGAGAAATAAGGCTTAATCTCTTGATTGGAGTGCTTGTTTAAAGGAACGGTAAGGTGCTTTTGAAAAATCGGAAAAGGATTGACCAATATGGTGTAGTCTTCTAAAAATCCTACCCCGCTTTGCTCCTTAGGTCTATTCTCACTACATAAAAAACAAGCTCGCTCCGCAATTGACTTTACATCTACCTTAGCAGCTGAAGACCGAATACGCTCAGGATTGAACTGCACCTTAATTTCAGCTCCTCCCGACAAGTGAACCATTTTAGTCTGAATTTTATTTAACCCAGAATAGTTGGTAGCAGCAAGTGGCCAATTTTGCAATTGCTCTAAAAATAAGTTTTCTACTTGTTCTTGGAGTTTCATTATTAATAAATTTCGAATTGATTATACCAATTGGCCAGCTGACACATATTGGATTCTCGCCTTTAACTCAATGGTTCGAATTTTATCCTTATAGAAATTATGCGCATTCATCTTAAGCACATCCAACGAAGCATCAGAGTTATCGTCCCAACGACGACACAAATAAAGTGGGTCATAGATGCGACCAATTTGGTAATGACGACTTATATTCAATCCCAATGCATAATCTTCGCCATAACTAGTATTGGGCACTTTAACATCTCGCAACACCGGCGTGTAGAAAGCTCGTGGTGCACCAAGGCCATTTATACGTAAGGCATTATTCCTTCCATTATCTGGCGTCCATTCGCGATGATCAATTAATCCTGGTGGAATTTCTTCCAGTTTAAAATTAACCATCTGATAACTTCCAACTACCATTGCACAGTTCTGCCCATAAAAGGCGCTTACTACTTTTTCTATAACTTGATCATCTATATACAGGTCATCACTATCCAACTGAATGGCAAATTTACCGCAACGTTCATCGGCCACCGCGTAATTCCAGCATCCACCAATGCCCAAATCATTGCTATCGGGAACAATGTGAATCAATCGTTCGTCAGATGCAAACGAGCGAATTATTTCAGGGGTACGATCAGTGGAGTGATTATCAACAACAATCAAGTTAAAAGCAAACTTCGTTTTTTGTTTTAACACTGATTCAATGGCATCGGCAATTGTTTTTTCGCGATTGCGCACAGGTATGATCACAGAAGCCTCTACTGGAAAATTAGATACATCGAACTGAATAGCCTTAAATTTTGGTTCCAAATAAGCACCAATTATTTTGAGGTGTGCGGTGCAAGCCTTTTCCATTTCAATTTGACGAGATCGGTTTTGAGGATCAACGTAGTCAAATATTTTCTCACCTGACTTTCGTGTGTCTAATTCCAACTCGGTATACAATAATTCAGGTAAATGAATCAGTTCTTTTTTTTGTGACACACGTAATCGCAAATCGTATAATCCTGCAAAGGTAAAGTCCTCAGACATTGCTATGACAGCATCTTTCAAATCATTAGCATTGAAAAGCATTAAAGATCCAAAATTAAAATCATCGCGCAAACTGCCTTCCTGATAATCGATTAGTGGGTGCGCCTTCAAAGCACCTTCCTTTTGTTCGTAGTAGTCGGCGTAAACCATACCAGCATTGCAATCCTCACAGGTGCGCACCATGCGTTCCAAGGCATATTGCCCAAGATTTAAAGCAACATCTTTAGTATAAATAAATACATATGGCGAATCTATTTCCTTAATTAAATGCTTCCATGTTTGGCTTGCTTCAATAGAAGCATTGCTTACAATAACACGAGCGTCACTTAACTCAACTTCTTCTTTAGCTACAACTATTACATCAACTTCTTTCAGCTCTGCTTTAAAAGATTTAATACTAAGTTCTAGTTCTTCCAGCGCAGCCATTGGCAAAACACATGTTATTTTCTTACTCATCTTCATCATTATTTCGTCCAACTTCTAAGTTATAGTCTTCATTCAATAAACAAGCCACAATCTGCCTCATTAATTCACGGCGTTGCTTTACATCAATAATGGTTTCGAAAGGAAAACCTAGCGTTAAGCTACAATGCTTCCCTTTATATAAAACACCAGCACTACTGTTATTCTCTCCATATCGAAAAGCCGTAATCCCTCCTTCAACAGGCTCAATAGCATCAGGCGCCTCTACTTTGTAAATATTAGGATTGTAGTGTGTATTAAATTTAAATTCCGTTTGAAAATCACCTTTGGCATAATCTGTTGAATATACTCCACCAGTTCTAACCGCATGATTTGTTCGCCATTTAAAATGCAAATAATCGGCTGTAAATTGGATAGCTACGGAATCCATATTTTCAACCATATCGCTTCCAACATGAGCACCACTCATTATCAATGGAATTCTATTTTCGCAAGCATGCTTGAGTTTACTCATGAATTCTGGTGTATAAATCTTAAAACCCACCTTATCCTCATCCTTATACCCCTGAGTCGTTTTCTCCTCCCCCAATACAATATCAATCGCTTTATAAACACTTAAGGTAGTCTTCGTTTGATTAAACACTTCATCACTCATGGAAACAAACGAATACCCCGCTGCCATAAGAGCATCACCATGAATTGCAGTAAAATCGAAAGTATTTCCGGGTATAATTTTGCCTTCCTGATCGCCATAACTTGCTCCCCAACCCGGACTGTCATCGTCTAACCATGGCGAATTTCGATCAAAGTCATATTGTTGACCTGTAAAGCCAAAATTAAACTTATCAGCAACACCTTCATCCTTCCAAGAAGCAAGGCCTGCCATTTCTTTTGCATCAATTTTAGCTGGTCCAGCAACTCGATCAAAGGCATTAACAACCAAAACAAATTCGTCAACTTTCTCGCCGATTCCCATGGATAAAATCTCACTTGGAAAACTTTCACCTCCATCATTTAAAGCAGACACTTTAAAACTTACTATTTCTCCTTGCTCAGGCTGAGAAAAACGATAAAAACTATCGCTTACAACAGTTCCATTATCAAAACCATTATTACCTATGCGTTTATAAACCTTATACCTGGTCGCTCTTGCTGATGGTTCCAAACTATCAACGACTGCGTGCCAACTTAATACAAATTCATTTTCATGCTTTTCAATGGCCATATGATCAACAGGTAGCGGTTGGACTACATACGAACGAGCTTCCTGAAACGCTTGAAATTTCAATATGCCTTTATAAATGGAACGGCTTACGGCAAATCGAAAACGAGGATCGAGTCCATAACGCATATCAGCCAAATTTTGATGCGACAATAGTTCTAGCAGCATGGTTGGTACATCTGGACGCCAAGCCTCGGAATACTGTTTATCCCACATGGCACGGCGCGTCCAATTCTCATTAAATAAATGCCTTATATCATTCACAATTTCACTTTGAACAACATCACATAAATCGCGATTGGCTAATTTCGATTGACCGTTTGAAAACACCCCACCATCACGAACGGAACTATAAATCCCCAAAGTGCCAATTATAGAATCGTTGGGAGTAACTCCTGCATCGGTATGAAAAGCAAATGCTAAATCAATTGGAATGTTGAGCCCATCTTTTAAATAGTTCACCCATTCCCCTCGCGATTGATAATCATCATTATAATCGTTTTTTTCTTCATTTAGGCTGTATACCAAACTATCAGGCATGCCTGCATATTGCATCCAATAACGGGCAGCCTCCATATACCTCGGTCGTTTTGATGTCTTCCAGGAATAATCATCGGGGCTCACCTCAATATCATTGGAAACAGCATTTGTTCCTGCGAGCGACCATTCGTTGGCCTTTAGTTTATCCGAAGGTCTGCGAGCTACATTACCCATACCTCCACCAAAACGAATTGCATCAAGCGAAACCTGATCCATACCAAACACCTCAACACTACCTTGTAAGGAATCTATTCCTTTATTAAAACTGTAAGTTCCAAGATAAACCCATGTTCCGCCGCCCATGGTTTGATCAACAATATAAGAAGTACTTCCCCCCGTATGATTAACCTTGTATTCGACTGCATCGCTATTTTCTTCGCTTTGATGATAAGAGACATAAACGGCATATTCACCACTAACAGGGAATTCTGGCAAATAACTTGCAACTATCTGTTCTTCATCGAGCCTAAGCGTTTGTGAATTGCCTATCTTAAAAGGATTATCACCAGAGAATAAAGTATCTCGCCAAGCAAATCCTTCTTTTGGTATCGGCTCATTATTCGAATGCAAATAAAATTCAGAATTACCTGTACATCCATCGTTATCAACGATAACTTCGTGCTTTTGAAAATCACGTTCGCGCGGCAGAAACACATTGGCACCAGCATTTTCAAGCATTGGCACCAGGTAGGGCAGCACATAAGTCATTGGGAAGATATCTTCAACTGTTCCATACAAACGTGCGCGTTGCCATTCCCATCGATCCAATTTCGATTCGTAATACCAACCATGACTGTGCCACAAGGCAAGATGATTTGAACTTAAACCTTTGGAATATTTGTTGTCATCAACACGCTGTACCAAATTACCTGCTTTTACCTTAGGTGGTAAGGTACGTTTTCCGCATATAGCTAATGAATCCCTGTAAATATTTGGAACCAATTCGGAATACTCATAAGCTCCGGTATAGACATTAAGCGTATAATCTTTAAATTTCTTCCGAAGTTTAGTTTTTAATGATGCGCTTAAAACGTCAATTGATGTTTCACGAACGGGCATATAAGCTAAATTTTCGGAGAAATAAACATCAATCTCTTTTATACTCTCCTCTACTTTTATTGAATCAATACTAACCTTGCCAAGGTGTTCCCACTCATAAAAAACATTCTGCCAATTCTCAAGCCTCTTATTAGCTTTTTTGTTCAGATTAAGCGATCTTAAAGATTGACCAACTATAACGGTTGAGCCCCAAAAGATCAGCAAACAAAATGCAATTAGTCCACGATGATTTTTATTCATAACATACAATTACTATAGCTCATGTTTTAATCAAATGTAAAAACATTTTAGCACAATTTTATTTCTAATACATTTGTATTTGAGTTAAATCCAACACAACACTTTAAATCATTGACAATGAAACTTATTGCAGACAGCGGATCAACAAAAACAGATTGGATACTTATCAACGACTCAAACCAAGTTATATATAAGACTTCAACCAAAGGCATAAACCCATTTTACCAAACTTCATCAGAGATTTTAAAAAGCTTAGAATCTCAATTTGACAATGCTTTTTCAAGACCTAATGAAATCCATTTTTACGGAGCTGGATGTGCAAACAAAGAAAAAAACGCCATTGTTGAATCTGCCTTAAAAGAATTCTTCCAAATAAATAATATTACTGTAGAGAGCGATTTATTGGGAAGTGCCAGAGCCTTATGCCAAAATAAACAGGGAATTGCTTGCATACTGGGTACTGGTTCAAATTCTTGCTTTTACAATGGTAAAGATATTACAGAAAACATTTCACCCTTGGGGTATATATTAGGCGATGAAGGCAGCGGAGCCGTATTGGGGAAACTGTTTATTGCTGATTTATTAAAGAATCAGTTACCATCGAAGATAGTCGACGCTTTTTACCAGTATTACAATATCAATCCTTCCGAAATAGTAAATGCCATCTATAAAGAACCTTTCCCAAATCGATATTTAGCTCAATTTTCTAAATTCATATTAGAAAATATTAATAGCCCTGAACTGGAAACCTTGGTGTTAAACAACTTTCGAAATTTCATAAGGCGAAATATCTTACAATATAGTAAGTGCAAACAATTGCCAATACATTTTATTGGTAGCATTGCTTTTTATTTTAAGAACCAACTACTAACTGTACTTGATGAGTTTAAGTTAACTACAGGTACTATAATTCAGTCACCGATGCAAGGATTAATAAAGTTTCACAGCTAAACAAGGAATTATGCCGGACAATAAAAAAACAAACATAACTGAAGCATCATCTAATTTCGAAAACCTGGAAAAGATGAGTGTCGAAGAGCTCATTAAAGGCATTAATCAAGAAGATGCAAAAGTTCATCTTGCCGTAAAACAGACTTTACCACAAATACAAAAGTTAGTAGAACAGATTGTAGTTAGAATGAAGGAAGGTGGTCGTGTGTTCTATTTGGGTGCCGGAACAAGTGGCCGTCTTGGCGTTTTAGATGCTTCGGAGCTTCCTCCCACCTTTGGTGTATCAGCCGACATGGTAATTGGCTTAATAGCTGGTGGAGATATTGCTTTACGCAAGGCTGTTGAAGCAGCTGAAGATGATCCGAATAAAGCTTGGCAAGAATTACAAAAATATGATGTTGGCACAAAAGACACAGTGATAGGTATTGCCGCTTCGGGAACCACACCATATGTGATAGGTGGTTTGAAGCATGCCCGTAAAAATGGTTTATTAACCGGATGTATCACGTGCAACCCTAACAGTAAAATAGCCCAGGCATGTGAAATTCCCATTGAAGCCATTGTTGGTCCTGAATTTGTTACCGGAAGTACGCGTCTAAAATCTGGAACTGCTCAAAAAATGATACTCAACATGATAACCACAACTATCATGATAAAGCTGGGCCGGGTTAAGGGAAATAAAATGGTAAATATGCAATTAACCAACAATAAATTAGTGGATAGAGGTACGCGTATGATTATGGAAGAAATTGGGATTTCCTACGAAGCTGCTAATGCATTATTGCTAGAACATGGTTCAGTAAAAAAAGCAGTAGATTATTATATAAATCAATAATACAAAAAAGGGTGTCCAAAAACTCTGAAAGCATCCGTTCACTGAGCGAAGTCGAAGTGATTATTAGTTGATAATCAGCATTAATAAAATTTCATCTCGACTACGCTCGATGAACGAGCTTACTTTTTGGACATCCTCCATTTCTAAGAAAATATTTTGATTTACTCTTGTTCTGCTAAGAAACGTTCAGCATCGATGGCTGCCATACAACCCGATCCAGCTGCTGTTACAGCTTGACGGTATTGATCATCCTGAACATCGCCACAAGCAAATACACCTTCAACATTGGTTTTCGCTGTACCAGGAATGGTTTTGATATAACCCACTTCATTAGTATCGATGTAATCTGCAAAAATGTCAGAGTTTGGCTTGTGACCAATTCCTAAGAAGAAACCATCAATGGCGATTTTCACTTCTTCCTCTTCAGGAGTTCCCTGGTTTTTCACCAAGGTAGCACCTTCAACAACACCATCACCAAATAATCCTTTGGTTTGATGCTTCCACAGAATCTCAATATTCTCAGCCTTTTCAGCCCTTGCTTGCATTACTTTCGAAGCACGGAATACATCGCGTCGTACAATCAAGTATACCTTTTTACATAAACCAGCAAGGTACAAGGCCTCTTCAAGTGCGGTATCGCCACCACCTACAACGGCAACATCTTTACCTCGGTAAAAGAAACCATCACAAGTTGCACAAGCCGAAACACCCGATCCTGCATATTTGGTTTCATCTTCTAATCCCAAATATTTTGCTGTAGCTCCAGTAGCAATAATCAAAGCTTCTGCTTCCATCTCTTTCGTACCATCAATGGTCACCTTAAAAGGACGTTGTGACAAATCAACCGCAGTAGCCATACCGAAACGAACATCTGTTCCAAAGCGTACTGCCTGCTTCTTAACATCTTCCATCATTTCAGGACCAGTAACACCATCAGAATAACCCGGAAAGTTTTCAACCTCTGTTGTTGTTGTTAACTGTCCACCTGGTTGCATTCCTTCGTACATTACCGGGCTCAGATTAGCTCGTGCTGCGTAAATTGCTGCGGTATACCCTGCAGGTCCAGAACCTACAATAAGAACTTTAACTTTTTCTACTTCACTCATATCTTTGTTTTCTTTATTTGGAGTATTTAAATTCTCCATTTTCCCAAATAGAGCCATAATATCTATATATTAATATTTATAAATAAGTTGCAAACTTACGAATTTTGGCTATTCCTATCAAAATATATGCCGTCATTAAAAACATGATTCTTTTCGTGACAAAACTGACAAATCAACTTAGCAACTGACAATTTACCAATTAAATAGAAACGTCATTTATGGAGAACAATCGAATCGGAATCAAAAGTCAATCCAGACACTAGCCCTAAACCACCCTGCACATTATTATGAACACGCACCGGATCAAAAATTGGTAAGCCTTCATAAAAACCCTCATATCCGGCCGATAATATCTTGGTTCTAAAATAAGAATAATAATCGTTTGTGTGGTGATAGAGATAAGTTGTTATTTTTATTTTGTCCTCGTAATAATCGAAAAACATATAATCAACAGGTAAATTATAAGTTAGTTCATAGGAATGGCCATTTATTAACTGATCGGTGAATAATCCCTGAAAATCGAGTCCTTGTAACAAACTTCCTCCTTGATCGCGCTGTAGGAAAATTGGGTCATCTTTCATAAATTCAACAACAGCATAGGTATAATAAAGATCACCTCCCTTAACTCCCCATCCTTCCCGAACCACATATAATTGGTAATAATTATTCTCATCAGCCGGATCGGTAAAGGATAGGCGCGTCTTAAGAAATGCCTCACTCCCACCATCATCTATTGGCGTATTAATTCGAGTTGTATCCATTGATTCTACATCAATGATTTCAGGCAAAAATGATTCAACTTTAACGGTATCTCCATCACGCTCGTAAGCTTCAATCCGAACTTTATCTCCCGGTTTAAAAATGAATTCTTTCCAAGTACTCCAAACCGTATCGGATGGCAGGATATAAGTACCTTGATTATTATCATTAATGGAAATTCGGAATCGGCCATTCTCGATTTGCTTATAATCTGGCAAGGCCAATATGCTCTGACTTTTACTAAAATGGAGATTCAAAGCACTATCAGGATAGATAAAAGCATACATCACCATCTGATCTTCCTGTGAATTAAGCTCAATTTCAATATCCTTCTCACAAGCCGAAGCAAGCAATAAAAAAAAGATAACGAATATGCCAAAATATGCTCGCATTTTAAATCAATTTAAAATCTAACAGTTAAACGCAAATAGGGTATTGGAAACGGAAACAAACTAAACTGTTTTAACGAACGCTGTAATTCTCCAGTCTGTTCATTTTCTGAATCTGCAAAGTACAAAAAGAAAGGATTCTGTCGCCCATATAAATTCATTACACCCAGACTCCAAGTTCTACTTCCATAGGATTTCACTTTATTAAAATTAAAACCAACATCTAAACGATGAAAATTGGGCATTCGATATCCATTTCGCTCACTAATAAACTGATTAAAACCCGAGTTAACAGGTGCCTGACCAGTTGGTAAATCGGGCGCATAATACTTTGTTTCGGGCAAAGTGATTGGGCTTCCAGTTCCAAAAGTCCAAGTTAAACCCATATCTACCTTCTTTGAAAATTTATAATTACCAAAAATGGATAAATCATGAGTTCGATCAAAATCCGCAGCAAATTCCCTTCCTCCATTTAATCCCTCAAATTGATTAGTCGTTTTAGAATACGTGTAACCAATCCATCCTGATAATTTTCCAGTTTTTTTATGCAATAGAATTTCCACACCTCTAGACAAACCTTCTCCACTGGTTAACTTATCTTCCCAATCAGATGCAAAATCAAAGTAACCAGCCGCTTCTTTATAAGCTAAAATATCATGAAAGCGTTTATAATATCCCTCAATAGCAAGACTAAATCCACGATTAAACTCATATTCTAAGCCAAGGGCGCCTTGCGATGCCCGCATGGGCTTAATATTATCAGAAACAGGCAACCACAGATCGGTTGGCATGGCGACTGATGCCGTTCTCAACAGGTGCATATATTGTGTCATATGACTATAGGCGGCTTTTATTGAGAAATTATCGTTTATGAGATACAATCCGGACAAACGTGGTTCGGCCGACCAATAATACTGATTTTCGGTTCGAAATAATGAAAAGTGTGCCCCAATATTCAGCTTTAATTTATCAGACAATTTAAAATCATCCTCAATGTATGTTCGTAATTCAGGCCTAAACACATCCTTACCTCCAAAAGCTGTATCGATGGGAGTTCCACCAGAAATCTCTTGCACTAATAAGTCTACCCCGGGATAAAAGGTATGCATGGTTAAGTTGGCTCCAAAACGTAAGTAATGCTTTGGTGATGGAAAATAATCAAAATCAGCTTTCACACTGAAATCGCGAATTCCACTGTAATAGTTCTGTGTCCCAATGCTCCAATTTCCATCCGTTTGATAATTCAATCTTTGTTGGATGAAAAAGCGGTAATCGCTATAGGTTAGTGTCAGGTTTGAAAACATCCTATCACCATATATGTGATTCCAACGCGTAGAAGCAACGTAATTCTTCCAGCCCACATCACTGTTATCATGCGTTGTTACAAATTGAGTTTCACTACTCTCATCCGGAGGTGTAACAGATACCTTTTGTTCATTGTACTGCAAGCCATATTGATCTTTACCAGCGTATGCACTAAAAAACAATCGATCGCGCTTCGACAGTTTATAATTGAACTTTGCATTAAAATCGTAGAAATAATAACGGCTCTTCTCTACAGCGCTGTATTGTAATAATCCAGTAAACAAATCGAAATAGGTACGACGAAAAGAAACCGAATAGGACGATTTATCTTTTACCAAAGGGCCTTCAACAGATAAGCGACTTGACAGCAGGCCAACACTTGCCACACCTTTATGTTCGGTCATATTGCCATCATTTAATCGGATATCGACAACAGATGACAAACGCCCGCCGTATCGAGCAGGAAAACCTCCTTTGATAACTGAAACATGATTAATTGCATCAGCATTGAAGATGGAAAAGAACCCTAGTAAATGGCCAACATTATACACTGGAACATCATCCATTAGAACCAAATTCTGATCCGGCCCCCCGCCTCTAACATACATTTCACTCAGGCCCTCACCACCACTTTGAATGCCTGGCAACAGCTGTATGCTTTTGACGATATCTACTTCGCCTAAAAAAACAGGTACATTCTTAATTTGCTCTATAGGCACATCGATGGTTCCTGTTCGTGTACTTTGCAATCGTCCAGGCACGCGTGAACCCACCACATCAATTTGCCCCAGCTCTGACTCTGTCTTAAGGTAAAAATTGATGGTTGTATCACCCCGTAAATTAAGAAGTAAATGTTCATCTTTAAAACCAACATATGAACACTGTAGCCTTATCAAACCTGCGGGAAGCGTTAGGCTATAAAACCCAAAATTATTGCTTACGGTACCAAGGAGCTGATCAGGTTCATAAATATTAGCTTGAATCAATGATTCCTTGGATTCAGAGTCACGAATAAAACCACGAATTATAAACTTACCTGCTTCAGCAGAATAGGGCTCTATAATAATCTTAGGTCCCTTAACGATAAAATTTGAAGGACACGAAATAAACAATTCATTAAGTATTTCGCGAATCGAACCAGAGTTTTTACTTAGGGTGATGCTTTCGCTAAAGCACAATTTATTGCTATAGCTAAAAACCACCTCACCTTGTTTTTCTATCTGCGAAAGGAAATAGGCAGTCGAAGCCGTCTTTTGTTTAAAACTTACCGTCTTATACAAAACACTTTGCCCACTTATTTGACTAGGAATCAAAAAAATGAGCAACAAAAAAAATATATTCTTAAAAGTAGTTTTCGAACTTCGGAACATGTAACATCTAAATCGTCCCCGAATTTAATCAGAGATGATCAATTTGTTACCATCCAAGCTAAACTTTTTATCGAAGTGAATACGTAATTCAACCATTACATCTTCCAAAGATGGACTTTCAAACTTCGAAGTCATAGTAGTTTCAGAAATGTTTGTATTATTCTCGATAGCTTCAACTTCAGGGAAATAATCAAGAATGGTTTCCATTACTTCTGCTAATGGTGCTTTTGTAAAATTAATTTCTCCAGTTCTCCAAGCCATTATATTGGAAGAAATATTGTTTTTTCTAGAAATAACACCATCAATACAAATTGCAGATTCTCCTTTAACTAATTCAAGCTCATTATTCGTTGTTGAAAATAAAACTTTGCCCTCGGTAACTAATAATAAAACATCACCAGTCTTTTCATTTTCTTCAAGGTTAAACTCTGTTCCTAGAACTTTAACCTGAGCATCTCCAACATTTACAACGAAAGGTTTTGAAGGGTTTTTTGCGACTTTAAAATAAGCTTCACCCTTAAGTTTCAATAAGCGCTCCTGTCCCTTAAAACTTTTTTGAAAAACTAACTTACTATTTGCATTAATTGCAACAGTAGAGTTATCTGGCAGTTCATTTTCAATCATCTCAGTAGATGATGAAAAAGCCACCCACTTACCAAATCCAGGTGTTGTTTGATATAGAACTATCGCTACGGAGATGGCCATAAATGGGATCATGATGGCAGCTATCTTACGAAGTGACAATAAACTTTGTGATACTGTATTTATACTATGTTTCTGGAAACCTACTTTATTGGCGAACTTCTTGTAATCAAGTTCTACATCAATAGCATCAAATGCAGCAATATCTTCAGAACCCTGCCAAATCTTTTGCATGTCCTCAAAATACTTTGCATTTTCAGTCGACTCTTGTATCCAAGCCTCCAAACATTCTTGTTCATTCGGCTCTAATACAGAAGAAAATCTTCTGACTATCAATTCATCAATATCGTTCCAGTCTCTATCCATACGCTTAATGAAACTCCACCATACCAAATAAATTGGTATCTTCTGTTTCTACCTTTTCTGTCTTATCAACAAGCACTTCTTCTTTTACTTGCTCCTTAACACTTTCTTCCGCTTTTATTTTTCCATTCTCCTCATCTACAGGAGATAAAAACTCCGCTAATACTTGAAAAATAAATTCCATTATAATTAGATTAGGTTTAATATTCCAATGTTTCGATAATAAGACAACCTAACTTATCATCACACGTACTTAATTTCAATATTTTTTCACCAATACTTTAAAACAATTATTAACCAAGCTATTACATCCAAGTATCCAGCCAAATTCTTGCGCAGAATTTTTAGCGCTTTACTTATTTGTGTTTCCACAGTTCGCTTCGATAGATCAAGTTCATCCGCTATTTCCTGATTAGTTATTCCTTCGAACCTACTTTTTTCAAATATCCTTCTACACTGTTCTGGTAAAGTCTTTACTATGCTATGAATTTTATATTCAAGTTCGGTTTGCTGTAACTTATCTTCAACATAAGCTTCTTCATTCTTCTTATCAAGATACATGCTCGCATGGTGGTCGCGTCGTATTTGACTATGTTTTAATTGATTTAAGCACCTATTACGAACAGACTGATAGAGGTGAGCTTTTAGGGAAGTATGAATTTTTATTTCTTTTCTTTTTTCATAGAATGACACAAAAACATCCTGCACCAATTCACGAGACAAATCATCATCAATAACCACTTTACGAGCAAATACAACCAGCTGGGCATAAAACTTTAAAAAGAGTTGTTCATAGGCAGATTCATCACCTGCTTTGATTCCTTCTATGATCCAACTATCATCTTGTACTTTCTGCATTAAGGATGCTTAATAAGGTTGATTGCTCAGTAAAAATATAAATTACTATTAACTTTACATTAAATTCGCTTGGCTTTTGTAAATTTTAACTTTAATCGTCATTCTAATTGAGTGCGGCTTATTAATAATTGACATTTTAATTATATTTGTTTTCAGAATAAATAACGGGATGTGGCGCAGCTCGGTTAGCGCACTGGTCTGGGGGACCAGGGGTCGCAGGTTCAAATCCTGTCATCCCGACGAATAGTTTAAAGAATACCTATTTTTCATAACTATCAGCACTTTTCTTCTATTCAAAAAGTATTCTTAATGATAAGAACAACAAGACCTTGTTTTTTCTCCAAAAGATGTACATCGTATCACTGGAATAGTAAAAACAAGAATGGTTTATTAATTACTTCATCTACTATTGCTTGAGCAGGTTGAAAGCACATCACTCTGTTATAAATAAATTTATCAAAACTTTGCAATAAATCATATCGATAAACCGACAAGCAAACGCTAATAAATAATTACATTAGCAATTCCTTAAAAATAGAAGCACTATTTTAGACTATTTAAGCTCAATTATTACAACCTAAACTAAACACATGAGAATCTTCAATCTTATAATGCTAACCATCATCCTAATTGCTTGTTCAAAAGACGACACCACTGAGCATAACCTAAACCTAAATAGCCAAGAACTTGTAACTGGAATTAGAATCCTTGATGAAACAGGTCAAACAATGATTCATTATGGAAATCCATGTGATAAAACCAGAATACCAGAACTAGACATCTCTACAGCATTTTACCCGAATCCAACTTCGGATTATTTGCTCATACATAGCTCTGCAAACATAACAGGAGTTTGGCTGATAAAGGGGCAAATATCTAAACAATTCACGAATACTGATTTTACCAACTACTATTCGAATAACTCAATTGACACGACCGGAATGAGCGAGCTAAACATTTTAGCTAATAGTGCTTTCAATGAAATAATTGACGTATCTATGTTTAGTGGCTACCACAAAATTATTATGGAAATAAATGATACCGAATTGGTTTGGTCTACATTATACTTTAGTCGTGATGCTAATGTCTTTGATATGATTGAAGCAGAATGGAAATAATACCTCCTTCTGTTCTAGTATCGAATATCAGCGCACCTATTTGCTGTTAAGTTCAAACCTTTATACCTAAATAACAGGCAAATATGAAAAATTAAAATAGTATGATAGTTATACAAAACACACAGTGTAGCCTTCGCCGGAAATTGGACAATTTATAATTTAGACAAATTGTTAATATTAATCCTCTACTCAGCTTTACAACTAGTTATTCAGTACCTTTTCTAACTTTGTAAACTAACAATAAATTTAAGATTGAATGTTAGAAATCATCTATCAGGACGAATATTTTGTAGCTATTAACAAACCCCATGGTTTGTTGGTGCATCGCAGCCCAATAGCAGCCGACGCAGAAGAATTTGCACTACAATTACTTCGCGACCAATTGCAACGTAAGGTATTCCCCATTCATCGACTGGACAGAAAAACATCAGGTATATTGCTGTTTGCACTAAGTAGTGAAGTTGCAGCCAAACTACAAGCCTGCCTGGAAGACGAGCTTACCCAGAAAATATACCTAGCCATCGTTCGAGGTCACTTCCCTGAAACTATTGATGTGGATTACCCACTTACCAATGATAGTGGCAAAACCCAGGAAGCATTTACTTCTTTTAGAAATCTCAAGCATACCGAGTTAGAAATACCCTTTGGGAAGTTCAACACCTCGCGATACTCTCTGATAGAAGCAAAGCCTAAAACAGGCCGGATGCACCAAATACGCAAACACCTCAACCATCTGCGCCATCCCATTATTGGTGATCGCCCGCATGGTTGCAACAAGCAAAATAAGCTTTTTAAAGAACGTTGGAACATGATGACCATGTTGCTTCATGCCAAGCAATTAAAAATTACGCACCCCATTAGTGGCGAAGACTTAGTGTTGAAAGCACCATTATTTTCAACTTTTGAAGAAATGATTGAAACACTGAAATTAAAAGTCACGTAGTAATAGCGTTAACTGAAAAGCTCACACAAGAAAACAATCCAATGCAAAAGCAACTACTCACTACACTGGTCGTTTTATTATTTAATGCCATCGTACCTTTCGCTCAAGAAGATGAATACCTAAAGGAGGTGATTTACGAATGTGATTTCGAAACAAATTGTATTGCAGTAAGTGAGGATAATAAAACCATGCTTATAGGCGGCGATAACAAAACCGTTACTCTATTGGATTTAACAACTAAAAAAGTGCTATTTGAAACCCTTGCCCATTATCAACCTGTTATTGAAGTGCATTTCTCGAAAAAGCACAATGGCTTTTACACGGTGGGCGACAAAAGCTTTAAGTTATGGATTGACAATGCTGATAAGCCAGAGAAAATATATAAGGGCAGTCATACTTCAATTACCGACTGGGACATGTCAGCCAACGAAGATTTTTTTGTAGGCGGATCGTACGAAAAGCGATTTCGATGTTGGAACGAAACAGAACTCGCTACTCCAGAAACAGTAACTACCACACACGAAAAAAGTGTTATATCCATAGCCTTAAGTAACAACAAAGAATTAATTGCAAGTGGCTCTTTAGACAACACAATCAAAATATGGTCGGCTGATTCACTGCAGCATATGCAGTCGATCGACGCTCACTCAAAACCAGTTTGCTGCCTCTACTTTGTTGATGACACATACCTGGTTTCCGCTTCTCATGATGGACTAGCATATCTTTGGAATATAAAAACAGGCGAACGTAAAGTCATATACGACGGACACACCAAAGCCATTAGCGACATTGACATTAGTCCAAATGGCAAATACTTACTTACCGCAGCCCACGACAATACTATAAATTTATATGCCATTGCTACTGGTGATCATATTCATCGCTACAAATACCACGAAGCAGCTGTACTAGATGTGAAATGGAGTGCCAAGGGAGACGAGTTTTACGCCTGCGACAAAAATGGAAAAATAGCCCTATGGTCATTATCTCCAAAGGTTTTTGTTGATTATTACTTTGGCTCTGAAATGGCCAAGGAAGTATATGGCAATACACTTTTTAAACCAAGAAAACAAGGTGAGTCAAAAACGGAATACAAAGCCAGACAAGCAAAGGCAGAAGCTTTTCAGGAAAAGCAAGTAGATGCTTATCATAAGAAATATTTAGACCTCTTGAAAACGCAAACCATAGAAGATTAGATTCTCATTTTCGGAACGGCATTTAGGGAGCGGCTCTCTTTAATAAATCCTAAACAAAGAGCCGCTCCTTTTAAACTTTTCTTCTCAGAACCGTTCTTGTCTCTAGGAATACGATAATTTTGCCCCTGGTCTTAATTAAAGCGAGCTTTCTTCATTATGGCAGTTCCAATAGTTTTTATTATTTTGCCCTAAGTCCAGACAACTTACGATATCACATTGACCAATATATTAATCGGTCATATAAGCTCCACATCTGTTTGTTTATAAACGATTAGGAATGTTACTATTTACAAGTCGAACAAACTAGCTGTTTTAATTGCTATATTATTACAAGAAAAATAACCTAGTCTGATTTTGACTGTAGATAACACAACAAAATGATGTACATCAGCCGAAGAGAGCGGTTTAGCGCAGCACACAAACTCTGGAACTATGAATTCTCAGATGAGAAAAACATAGAAATATACGACAAGTGTGCAAATGCTAATTTTCATGGACATAATTACGAATTGATAGTTACACTAAGGGGTGAAATAGATAAGTCGACAGGTTACGTGTTTGATCTCAAAAAATTGAGTGAAATTTTAAACCAGCGGGTAATCAATAAACTAGATCACAAGAACCTTAACCTGGATGTTGATTTTCTAAAAGACCTTATTCCTACTGCGGAAAATATAGCTTTCGCCATCTGGAACGAAATAGAAGCTGAGCTAAAAACAGCAAACTGCCAATTACATAAGATAAAGCTGATTGAAACAGAGAATAACTTTGTCGAATACTACGGTCAAATGCAATCCTAATCCAACAAAACATGCCAAACGAAAACATCCAACGACTTCCCGCTTACCTGAAACAATTTATAGTCGATCAGCATTACGAGAAATATACGGCTGTTGATCATGCGGTATGGCGCTACATCATGCGCCTAAACTATCAATTCCTGAAAGACACGGCGCACGAATCTTATTTAAAAGGATTAGTCGCAACTGGCATTAGCATCGAACGCATCCCCAAAGTAGAAGAAATGAACACCATTCTTTCAAAAATTGGTTGGGGAGCCGTCTGTGTTGATGGTTTTATTCCCCCTGCCGCATTTATGGAATTTCAGGCCTACAAAGTATTGGTGATTGCTGCCGACATGCGCCATATCGATCATATTGAATACACTCCGGCGCCCGACATAGTGCACGAAGCAGCTGGTCACGCACCAATTATTGTTGATCCTGCCTATGCTGAATACCTGCGTTTATTTGGCGAAATAGGAAGTAAGGCACTTTCGTCAAAGCGCGATTACGACTTGTACGAAGCGGTTCGCAAACTCTCAATCCTGAAAGAGAACCCAAATGCTACGGACGAAGATATTAAAGTGGCGGAACAAAAACTTGAACACATCTCAAACAATATGGGTAAAACTTCGGAGATGGCACGCTTACGTAATTTGCATTGGTGGACCGTGGAATATGGCTTAATTGATACACTTGATCAACCACAAATATATGGAGCTGGTCTGTTATCCTCCATTGGCGAAAGTGCGACATGCCTTACTTCAGCCGTTGAAAAAATCAATTACTCCATAGACACAGCTAATTACGACTTTGACATCACCAAGCAGCAACCTCATTTATTTGTGACCTCAGGCTTTTCGCACCTCATTCAAGTGCTGAACGAATTTGCCGATACCATGGCTTTTCGTAAGGGTGGATGTTCAAGTGTTCAAGCAGCCATTGATTCAAAGGCCTTATCCACTTGCCAGCTCGATAGCGGACTTCAAATTAGTGGTGTTTTTTCAAAAATGATTCAATCGGAAGACAAACAACTAATTTATATAAGTACCACTGGCCCCACTTTATTAGCCGAAAATAACAAGGTATTAATTGGCCATGGAAAAAGCGCACATCAAGATGGCTTTGGCACACCAATAGGTGCATTGGCCAGTTCAACACTAAATCTACATACAGCTAAGCTTGATGAATTAAAAGCCAATCAGATTGAAGTTGGGAAAGCCTGCACCTTAAACTTCGAAAGTGGTGTAAAGGTAGAGGGCAAACTGCAATACATCAGACAAAATAGCTTTGGTAAGAATTTATTAATGAGCTTTACTGACTGCACGGTTCGATATGCTGAGCAGGTATTATTTTTACCCGAATGGGGTATTTTTGATATGGCTATTGGCAATGAGGTTGTTTCTGTATTTTCGGGCGCAGCCGACAAGTCTGAGTTTGAAGAAATAATTCCAGTTTCGCAAACCAATACTGTAAGTCACAATTATAGTGATCAAAAATACATCAGGATGTTTCAAGAGCTTCGCGATTTTAGAGGTAACAACTCAGAGCACAAACTTGAGGAGTTAGTACAAAAGGTTAATTCAAAATATCCTGACGAATGGTTATTGTTATTGGAGTTGTATGAACTAGCCGTAGAAACGAACAATAATATCTCCGATCAGATTCATTCGGACTTATTAAAACTAAGCACAAACAAAAAGGAACTGAACAATCTAATCAAAAATGGCTTATCCTTGTTTAGATAAAAGAAATGATATAAATATCTTCTTATGAATATTGTAATAACAGGCGCTAGCCAGGGAATAGGATATGCTACAACATTAGCCCTTGCTGAAAGTGGAAAGCATCATATAATTGCCATAGCACGATCAAAAGATGGTTTGGCTAAACTTAAAGATCAATTACCAGATGATGGCCCATCAGAACTATCAACTATCTCATTTGATTTGGCGCAGAAAGACTACTCACGCCTAATAACAGACATTAACTCAACTTTTAATAGTGCAGTTGATGTACTTATTAATAATGCAGCTTACCTCATTAACAAACCATTTCTTGAATTAAGCGATGAAGATTGGCAGGCCATGTTTGAAGTCAATGTTTTTGCTGTTGCCCGATTATCAAGAGAACTCTTTCCATATTTTAACAAAAAAAGCAGCGCACACATTGTAAATATTGGATCAATGGGTGGTGTACAGGGCACCGAAAAGTTCCCGGGTTTATCAGCCTACAGCACCAGCAAAGGAGCCGTAAATACCTTGACAGAAGTGATGTCCAAGGAATTTGAAAATGATAACATTAAAGTGAATTGCATTAATCCCGGCGCTGTACAAACCGAAATGCTGACCCAAGCTTTTCCAGGTTATCAAGCCGATGTACAACCTCAAGACATAGCCCAATACATAGCCACATTTGCAACAAGTGGCCACATGGTAATGAATGGTCGCTTGCACGAAGTGAGTTCAAAGGGATGATACCATTAATTAAAAGTTTGGTAGATTATAGGCAGATGGCAGTAGTTTGATTCGTGATTGGATGAAGGCGCCTACCTAAACACATCTCCCTTTCTCATGCGGCTTTGCTGATTAATTCACTTACAACTTGAGCAGTCTTTACGAACTTTCCCTTTGGCGCTTCGCCCAAACCCGATCCCGATTATAGTTTTGTAAGTTTCGAATTCTTCAAAACAACAAAAACTTATTTCGGGACAAAAAAAGTCAAGGCTGCACCTGCTTCACTCACTAAACTACGGCTGTTTGACTGAAATCGTTTAAACTCGCTTCGCTCAAACAAAAACGATTTTAACCGTCAAACTAACCTTGTTTATTGGCTCATCAGCTGAGGCCCTTAAGCCACATCGCATTTAAGCATTAGCTAGTATTTATTTAGAACAAATGTGATTTACAACATTAAACCTTCAGAATTAACTCTTTGGTAGAGGGGAGTTTCGGCATGCTGCTTATGCCACTCCTCTTTTGAGTATAGATGTAATTTCAAATCAACTTTTGCCAACAAACCAACTTTAACACAGGCATCACGGTACTGTTGTTCTAATCCGTAATCTACCGCATTACTGGTAAATATGTATATATCAAACTCGTCCTCCTGACCTGGCGCAGATCCTTCAAGCAGTACCAACTCCGCGTAATGATCCAAAGCTTGTATATGTGCTTTTATAAAATCAACCAACTCTCCTATCTTTTCATTCATGTGCTATAGTTTGATTTTTATCGGTCACCCAATTGCTATCGGGATGGAACTCGCCAATTGCCATACTACTTTTGTGAAATTATTCACGTGGCTCGTTTCATGGGGTAAAAGTACAAACAAAGATTAACAATGGTTTGTTATCGGTATTACCTTCCCATCCAGCCGCCATCAACAATAACAATGCTTCCATTTAGATAGGCAGATGCATCTGAACAAAGAAAAACAACTGGTCCCGCAAAATCCTGTGGTTTACCCCAGCGTCCTGCCGGAATGCGGGATAAAATTTGCTCATTACGAAGTGAGTCCATACGTATAGGCTTAGTATTGTCAGTTTCTATATATCCAGGAGCAATAGCGTTTACATTCACACCGCTAGATGCCCACTCATTTGCAAATGCCTTAGTCAATTGACCAATGGCACCTTTGCTAGCAGCGTACCCGGGAACAGTAATACCACCTTGAAACGTCAATAAAGAAGCCGTAAAAATAATCTTTCCTGTACCGCGCTCAAGCATCTCCTTTCCAATTTCTCGTGTCAGAATAAATGGCGCATCTTGATTGACCTTAACAAGCTCATCCCACATTTCATCGGTATGATCAACTGCTGGAGCTCTCTGAATTGCACCTGCATTATTAACAAGGATATCAATAACAGGGTGCTTACATTTAACAGCTTTGATAAATTCATAAATAGCATCACGATCGCTAAAATCACAGGCGTAAGCACTAAACTTTCTTCCCACAGCTTCAACTGCTTTCGAAACTTGACTCCCACTTTTTTCCAATGAGGCACTCACCCCAATAATATCGGCGCCAGCTTCAGCCAAAGCAATTGACATAGCCATGCCAATACCTCTTTTGCAACCTGTTACTAAGGCAACTTTTCCTTTTAAGCTAAATAAATCTAATACGCTCATTATAGGTGATAATAATTATTGCTAAAAATTTGACTTCAAAAACGAATAAATAAAAATAGTAACAATATATTGCATTACTGTATAAATGCTTAAGAACATGGAACAAATAAAATCACTGAACGGAATGGTACAACACCTACTAAAACTAGGTGTAAATAAAAGAATTGCGGTTGCAGTAGCTGAAGATGACAATACCATCAAGTCATTATTTAAGGTTAAAAAATCACAAATCAAACATTACTTTTTTATCCAGCAACTTAATTAAGATTAGGTAGTAGATTTAACCTTCACTAGCACAAACAATCTTAAATATCAAAGACAGTTTTTACACTTGAAGAAATTATAAAAGTACTGTTAAAGCGGCTTACGATATCAATTTTAGACAATTTCTCTTGCACGAATATGCTATATGCATTCATATCCTTTACCATCAATTTTATCAAGGCATCATAATTACCCGATGTATAATAAAACTCCATCACTTCAGTAAGAACCATCACCTCATTCTTAAATTTTTCAACTGCATCACGCGAGTGGTTTTCCATAGATAATGAAATAAAAACCACCATACTCCTATCTAATACCTCCGGTTCTAATAAGGCGACATAACCTTTAATAATACCGCGCTTTTCCAACTTCTTAATACGCTCATAAACTGGCGTATTACTTAAATAAAGTTTCTTTGACAATTCCTTAATTGTTATCCTGCAATCTTGCTGAAGAAGTCTTAATAATTTGCGGTCGGTCTGATCTAAATTTTTCATAACAAGAAAATTTATCTATTAGAACAATTAACAAATGCAAATTATAGAATAGCATACTATTCTCATAGTTTTAACCCAGTAATGTTTTCTGTTTTAATGTAATCTTACAGATTTATATTTCGCCTTAAAATATATTTGTAGAAAATTATATCAACAACAAACATTCATCATGAATAACGAAATCGTAATTGTTATTAATCCCGGATCAACATCAACCAAAATTGCTATTTATAATCGCAAGACAAAGTTGGGTTCCAAAACAATTGGGCACTACCAATCAGATTTAGACCAGTTCGAACGAATTGGTGATCAACTAGAATACCGATTTGAAATAATTCGCGACACCGTAAATTCATTTTTCGAAAACAACACCTATAAAGTTGTTGGTGTAGTAGGCCGTGGCGGAATAGTCAAACCACTTTCTGGGGGCACATATAAGATTAACTCCGAATTCTTATACGATGCTGCCAATGGCACATACGGCGATCATGCTTCAAATTTAGGAAGCCTTTTGGCCGATCGATTAAAAGATGAGTTCGGATTAAAAGACAGCTACACCGTCGATCCTGTTTCTTCCTCAAACATATCCCCAATAGCTGAAATATCTGGCGTACCAGGGATAAAGCGCAATGGAAGAGGACATCCCTTAAATATGAAAATGACGGCTCGAAAGGTTGCCCTAATGCAAAATATTCCGTTTGAAAAGACCAACTATGTCGTTGCCCATTTAGGTGGTGGAATATCAATTGCACATATTCAAGGTGGTAAAATAGTGGATATAAACGATGCTTTACTAGGCATGGGACCTTTCTCTCCTAATCGAGCAGGCGCCATTCCGTTAAGAGGTATCATGAAACTATGCACAGAAATGACTTACGATGAAGTTGCTAATCTTTTATCTAAAAACAGTGGACTTAAAGGTTATTTAGGGAAAGAAGATTTACGTGATGTCATCCAACTTGTCGAATCTGGTCACGAAAATGCCACCTTGATTTACAACGCTTTTGTTTATCAAATATCTAAAGAAATAGGTGCCTATTTTGCCGCAACAAAAGGTCAGGCGCAGGCGATAATTGCAACAGGTGGAATTGCCTTTAACGAAAAATTCATCACTGATCTGAAGAGCTATGTTGGTTGCCTGACCGAATTCCATGTTTACCCCGGCGAGAATGAAATGGAAGCACTAGCAGAAGGTGCATTCAGAGTGATTGATAAAGTTGAAATTGCACAAACATATTAATTGTAATCCTGATCAACAACACATTTAAAACCGAATAAAATGAAAGAAATTAGATGGCATGGAAGAGGCGGTCAAGGCGGATTTACAGCCTCCCGACTATTAGGCATTGCGGCAAGTGTACATGGCAATAAGCACGCACTGGCATTTCCTTCTTTTGGTCCAGAACGACGAGGTGCTCCTGTTTTGGCCTTCACTAAGATTGATGATACAAAACTCAACGACCGTAGCGAAGTTGAAGAAAGTGACTATGTGGTAGTAATGGACGAAACGCTAATCGATTCCGGGTTTTCAAAAGGCATTAAAACTGGCGCTACAATCGTAATTAATACCACACAACCCGAACGCTATAGAGCCTTATTGCCAAGCTACACTATTATGAGCATTGATGCTTCAAAAATAGCTATGGAGATTCTAGGTCGTCATATTACCAATACGGCAATGTATGGAGCTTTAGCCGCTGCATCAGATTTAGTTAGCCTCGATGCCGCACTCGAAAGCATTAAAACAGAAATGAAACCTGCCATTGCAGAAAAGAACATGAGAATAGTAAAACTTGCTTACGAAACGGTAAAAAACCAGATGTGATGAATCAACCAAAGAAACAAGAATTTAAAACCCCAAAGCACATTGATGATTACCCAACAGGGCCACAATATACGGCAGGATTCTTACCTGAAACAAATGCCGGTTGGCGAACCGTACGACCACTTGTAGATCATGAAGCCTGTGTATTTTGTCTACGTTGCTATATGCTTTGTCCGGACGGCACCATATTTAAGGATAACGGGAAAATAAACATTGATATGGATTATTGCAAGGGATGTGGTGTATGTGCATTTGAATGCCCGAAAGATGCCATAACAATGATAAAAGAAGAATTGTAAACTAATCTAGTGAATTCAATTTGTGATCGATGAAAAATAATAAAATATTTATATCAGGTGATGAGGCCGTTGCTGTTGGCGTAAAACTATCACGTCCTCATGTTATTGCCGCTTATCCAATAACACCCCAAACAATAACAGTTGAGCGCCTATCTGACATGGTAGAAGCAAAAGAATTGGATGCGGAATACATGCATGTTGAATCAGAACATTCAGCCATATCTGCGACTATGGGAGCTTCAGCCGTTGGAGCGCGTACTTTTACAGCTTCTTCTTCGCAGGGATTACTGTACATGACAGAAGGTTTACATTATTGTAGCGGCGGCCGCTACCCTGTTGTTATGATGAATGCTAACCGTTCGGTAGCCTTGCCATGGAGTATTTATGGAGATCAACGTGATTCTTTATCCCTTTTAGACTCTGGTTGGATTCAAGTATATGTAGAGGATGCTCAAGAGGCCTTAGATATGATTATTCAAGCCTATAAAATTGCCGAGCATAAAGATGTTTTAACACCAATGATGGTTAATCTTGATGGATTCATATTAACACATACCTATGAATTGGTTGATATTCCAAATCAGGATGAAGTTGATCAATTTCTACCAGCATTTATCACTCCAAACAAAATGTCTTTTGAAGACCCCAAGAATTTAGGTTTTAGCTCAAAGCCTGATGATAATACCGAATTCAAATACCAACAGAACGAAGCCATGTTCAACGCAATACCTGTATTACAAGACGTTGATAAGGAGTTTGGATCAAAATTTGGCCGCACCTACCACGGTATGGTTGAGGAATACAAATGTGAAGATGCCGAAGTTGTATTAGTTGCCTTGGGAAGTGTATGTGGAACCGTACGTGTAGTGATTGATAACATGCGTAAAGCAGGTAAGAAAGTTGGCTTACTAAAAATACGATACATGCGTCCTTTCCCAGAGGCTGAAGTAAAAGCATTAGGTAAGCGTGTTAAAGCAATGGGTGTAATTGATAAAGATATTTCATTTGGATACGAAGGTACCGTTTACACCAATGTCAACTCTGCTCTATCTAAAATAGACAAGCACGTTTTCAAGCAAAACTTTGTTGGCGGACTAGGTGGCCGCGATATTACCAAGAATGAGATTGAAGCCATGTTTAACAAGCTCTTTCTAGGTATATCATCCGAGCAGGAAGAAAAAGTCGAATTTTTTAGTCTTAACGTTGAAACAAATGAATAACATGTTAGCCATTCCAAAAGTAAATGTTAAAAACATGACCGATAAGGAATTTTTCTATGGTCATAAAGCTTGTGCCGGGTGTGGTGGAAGCATTGCTGTTCGACTAGCCTTAAAAGTATTGGGCGAACGCACCTTTGCAGCCTTACCAGCAGGATGTATGTCGGCAGTAGGGTTTATTTATCCACAAATGGCATTTAATATCAATGCACTAATCACCACTTTTCCGGGTGCTGCAAGTATGGGATCAGGTATAGCCGTTGGAGCCAAAGCCATAGGCCTTAAAGATTTCAAAACGGTTGTTATTGCCGGTGATGGAGGAACGGCTGACATTGGCTTTCAAGCACTATCCGGCATGATCGACAGAAATGACGATGTATTGTATATCTGCTACGACAATGAAGCCTACATGAATACGGGCATCCAGAAAAGCGGTCTTACCCCTTATGGAACAAAAACAACGACCACACCAACGGGTAAAAACTTACCAGGTTCGGTTACGCATAAAAAGAACCTGTTTGAAATAATTGCAGCACACGACATTGCTTATGCAGCAACAGCAAGCATAGGCTATCCGCAAGATTTCATAAATAAGGTCAACAAAGCAAAGCACACTAAAGGGACCTCTTTCATACATGTTTATGCCTCTTGCCCAACTGGATGGGGCACGCCAACAGAAACATCGGTTGACATAGCAAAAGAAGCTGTTGATTGTGGTTTGATATTTCTGGCTGAATACGAAAATGGTGAATACAAACTTAATCGGAACCCTAAGAATTTTAAATCAGTAAATGATTACCTAGCGAAACAAGGACGCTTTAAACACATGTCTGATAGGGATATTGAAATAGTAAGTAGCAACCGCGATAAAAAGTGGGAAAGAATGCGAAAGCATTGGCTTCAGAAATAGCTTATTGTTACGTCCCACCCTGATTTACTCGACCCATTGTATACATGCCCATGTAGTTATCAATGGGTCGATAAATCCTTCTTCCATTAATAGTAACTTTAAAACCCAGCAACATGATTACTAACTTAAATGCAAGTTTTTCAAACATTAGCAACAACATTAAACGATCGGCAATAAGAGAAATTCTCAAACTCACACAGAACCCAGAAGTCATATCATTTGCAGGTGGCTTGCCTGCTCCTGAATCGTTTCCGGTCAATGATTTAAATGAAATTGTTAGTACCTTATTAAAAGAAGATGGACCTGCCTCACTTCAATACGACGCAACAGAAGGCATACTTGAACTTCGAGAATTATTAGTAGAAAAATACAGGGCAGAAGGTATTAATTGCACATTACAAAACCTCATCATAACCACTGCATCGCAGCAAGGCTTAGATTTAGTTGGTAAAATATTTATCAATAATAATGATAGCATCATATGTGGCTCTCCATCCTATCTTGGTGGAATTAGCGCATTTACGTCATATGGTGCTAAAATACACAGTATCGAACTTGATGAATTTGGATTACGTGCTGATTTGTTAGAGCAAAAACTCAAGGAATTACAAAAGGCGGGCACTAAACCAAAATTCATTTATATCATTCCTGATTTTCAGAATCCAACGGGAATTACCATGCCCGAGTCTAGGCGACTTGAAATCATCGCATTAGCACACATTTATGATATTCTAATTGTGGAAGATAGCCCATATCGTGAAATACGCTTTGAAGGACAAACACAACGTACAATGTATGAGCTAGATAAAGATAATCATGTAATAACACTTGGCACCTTCTCTAAGATAGTTGCACCTGGATTTCGCATAGGATGGGTTCTAGCTCCACCAGAGATAAATGAAAAAATAGTAATAGCGAAACAATCTACTGATTTATGCACCCCTACTTTTGTGCAAAAAATTGCAGTACGTTACATGAAATCACCTTATTTTTTAACCAACCTAAATAAAACGATTGAATTATACAAACACAGACGCAACGTTATGATTAATCAACTTGAGCGAAACATGCCCAAGGGGGTAACCTGGACAGTACCAGAAGGTGGCCTATTCTTATTTCTAACATTACCAGAACATATGGATGCTGAGCAATTATTTTACAAAGCTGTTGAAAACAAGGTGGCCTTTGTTTTAGGTAAAGTTTTTTATAGTAATGGTAAAATTACTAACACGCTCCGCCTAAATTTTTCGTATGTTAACGATGAAAAAACGATATTAGGCATTCAACGTTTGTCTTATTTAATTCAGAGAGAATTACAACTTTGTGTTGTTTAATCAAAAAAAACAGGGAAATGAATCAAATAAAATCACTGAACGGAATGGTACAACACCTACTAGAACTAGGTGTCAATAAGAAAATTGCTGTAGCCGTAGCCGAGGATGACAATACCATTGGTGCCATCATCGAGGCGCACCTATCCGGTTTTGCAACTCCAATACTTATTGGTGACAAAACAAGAATCACACAACTTCTAGTTGGCGAAAACACAGATCCATCCAGTTTTCAGATAATAGACATCAAAGACAATCAAGCTGCCGTTGCTGAAGCGGTACGGATGGTAAAAGAAGATGAAGCAGATGTATTGATGAAAGGCTTGGTTGGCACAGATAAGTTTTTAAAAGCTGTATTAAACAAAGAAAAAGGCCTATTGCCTCCGAAAGCTGTAATGAGTTACGTTTGTGCTTTAGATCTACCTAAATACGACAAACTACTTTTTGTTTCAGATACTGCGGTATTGCCATATCCCGATATCAATCAAAAAATAGCGATGATTAATTATTCTGTTGCTATGGCTAAACGTTTTGGAATTGATAAACCAAAGGTAGCTCTCATAGGCGCCACCGAAAAACCAAATGCCGCATTTCCTAGTACCATAGATGATGCCACCATTTGTAAGTTAGCCGATCGAGGACAGATTAAAGACTGCATAATTGATGGCCCCTTAGATATATTTCTGGCCTGCGACAAAGCTAGTGTTGAAATTAAAGGTATTCCCACACCTATTAATGGCGAAGCCGATGCTTTAATATTCCCATCGCTTGAATCAGCCAACAGCTTTTACAAAGGGCAAATGCTTTTTGGAGGAGGTGAATTAGCTGGACTTATTCAAGGCACCATTAAACCGGTAGTTGTTATGTCGCGAAGCGAGAGCAAAAAGTCCAAGTTTTACTGCATCGCATTATCATGTCTTATGGCATAAAAAGAGTCCATCAGTTTATAGTCCGAAGGCCGAAGTTGAGATTAAGAATAATTTCACTTATAGAAACGGGTTCTAAGCTACATTGCTGAGGTCATAGCCCATACACGTTTACCTATCGGCGAATAAAACCTCACCAACTTCTAAGTGTTTTTTGTATTTTGTAAATCATTTTAAACCGTTAGATTTAAAAAATGAAGCTCATCTCAAGTGCATGTCCTCGCAACTGCTATAGCACCTGCAGTCTTATGGTTGGTATTGAAGACAATACGATTAAAAGCATGGCGCCACACCCCGATAATTTGGCTACACCAGAAGGGCCATGCATTAAAGGCTTGGCTTATGTGGAACGAGCCAACTCAAAGGATCGCCTACTCTACCCACTTAAGAAGGTTGGGGAAGGTAAATACGAGCGTATTTCATGGGATGAAGCCATTGAAACCATCAGCAGCAAACTCAAAAATGTTAAGCAAGAACATGGGCCACACTCAGTTCTATATTTTGCTTCCAGTGGTATGTCAGGCTTATTGAATGGGGTTAGCACGGCTTTCTGGAAGCTATATGGTGGCGCAACTACTTGTTATGGAAACCTATGCTGGCCAGCTGGATTGGAAGCTACTCGACTAACCTTAGGAGCCAACAAACACAATGCGCCCTGGGATCTTGAACATGCAAAGTTGATTGTTGTCTGGGGTAAAAATCCAGCGGAAACAAATATTCAGCAGATGATGCCCATTGAGAAGGCCCAAGAAAAAGGCGCTAAATATGTGGTTATCGACCCCCGAAGGACACCTTCTGCCGAACGCGCCAATGCCCTGTTTCAAATCAAATCAGGCACTGATGGAGCACTAGCCTTAGGCTTGGCTAGAGAAATAATTAAGAATGATTGGATTGATAAAAAATTCATTGAGAAAAACGTATTGGGCTTCGAGGCCTTTAAAAAGAAAGCCGATTTATATACTCTTGAAAAAGTAGCTGATGTATGCCGTATTCCAGTAGAGTCCATTAAGGAACTTGCTAAACTAATTGGTACTATCAAACCAATGACTTTAATACCAGGATACGGCATGCAACGCTACGAAAATGGCGGACAAACTACTCGCTGTTTGTTGGCCTTGTCAGTTATTACTGGCAACATCGGATTAAAAGGTGGCTGTTGGCATTATGCTAATCTACAGAGTTATGTATTTGATGATCTTAAAGAACCAGAATCCTATTTTCCAGGATGTGAAGATCCATGCTTCCGCCGTAAAATATCTGTTGCAAAATTGGGTGAAGACATGCTTAATATAGTTGATCCAGAAATAAAAATGATATGGGTAGAACGCGGCAATCCGCTCACACAAAATCCCAATACCAATAAAATACGTAAGGCTTTTCGCAAGGCAGAATTTCGCGTTGTAGTCGATCAGTTTATGACAGATACCGCCTACGAAGCAGACATTATATTACCGGCTAAAAACATGTTTGAACAATCCGACATAATAGGTTCGTACTGGAATCCCTATGTACAGCTCAGACAAAAAGTGATGGAGCCTGCTGGTGAGGTAAAACCCGAAACTGAAATCTATTATCACCTGGCCAAAGCTTTGGGGTATGGTGAAGAAGAAATAACAAAAAACATTCCCCAACCTGGCGACGAGCCCATTGAGGAACTATTAAAACAAACACTTAAACCCTTCCCGGAGTTAAGTTTAGAAGCATTAAAACAAGGACCGCAATTGGCCAATTCATTTGAGGAAATTCCCTTTGCCGATCATGTGTTCCCAACAAAATCGGGAAAAATAGAACTGGAAAACAAAGAAGCAAAGGATAGATGGGGTGTAGATGCTTTGCCCGACTTTGTGCCATTGGTTCAGGATAAAGAATTCGAGTTTCAGCTCTTATCTCCCAACTCCAAAAACCGAATTCATTCGCAATTTGGCAACCTCAATATCATCAAGCAATTTGAGCCAGAAGCTCGCTTATTCATACACCCTTATGATGCCGAAGCAAAAGATATTTCTGACAATGAAATGGTTACAGTTCATAATAATGAAGGAGAGGCAAGTATAAAAGTACAATACGATTTTGGGTTGCGGCTAGGCAATGTAGTACTAACAAATGGTTATTGGGCAGTAGATGGCGCTACGCCAAATTTATTTACCAAGGGAATAGAAACCGACATGGGACATGGTACGGCATTCCATAACACCTGGGTAGACGTAAAAAAAATGTAGATGGAAAAGAACGCTTTCATATTTAACACAAACAAGTGCGTAGGCTGTATGGCTTGTGTGGCTGGCTGCTCCATCGAGAATGGTACTACCCCACAACTTAACTGGCGCGTGGTGAACGGGCACAATAAAATTAAACATCCTGGCTTACCAGTTTTCCATTTTTCTTTGGCTTGTAATCATTGCGATGATGCGCCTTGCATGAAAAATTGTCCCGCCCTTGCATATACACGTGATAAGGACACTGGCGCCATCATTCATCATGCCGAAGCATGCATTGGTTGTACCTATTGCACATGGGCTTGTCCATACGATGCGCCTAAATTTAATGAAACGACGAAAGTTGTTGAGAAGTGTAATTTCTGCGTCGACCGAATCTCGGATGGTAAAAAGCCCGCGTGCGCTCAAGCCTGTCCGGTAGGGGCTTTGGACTTTAGTTTTGATGCAAAGGTTGATTACAAAAATCACCTAAGTCCTGGTTTTGTTAACATGGGAATAAAACCCTCCATCAACCTAATTCCATTGCGCGAAGAACATCGTAAACCTACAATAGAAAATAGTGATGCCATTAAATTCCCAATAGACATAGGTAAATATCAAGAGAAACCACCATCCAAGGTGGAATTAAAAAAAGAATGGCCCCTGGTTCTATTTACTCTTGCCGCTTCCCTTTTAGTTGCCTGGCAAGCAGCCAATCTTATTACTGGAGTTAGCTTACCTGCTCTTCTATTTTTCAGCATTGCGGCTTCAGCTATTTTTCTGACTTCAATGCATGTTGGCAAAAAACTAAGACTGTGGCGATTCATACTCAACCTAAAAGGATCGTGGTTGAGTCGTGAGATATTTGCCTTCTCAGCATTTTTAGGCTTAGGCGGATTGGCTTTACTTCTCAAAGAATCAAACATACAGCTTTTCGAACATAAGGTTTTTGATCCTAAAACGATCGGCTATCTCGCACTACTTTTTGGCTCATTTACACTTATCTCAATCGATATGGTGTATAAATTCTTCAGGCGGAAAGACAGTATTAAATTACACAGTGCCTTGATTAGCATAACCGGACCGTTTTTGTTTGCATGGTTTACACAAAGTTTAGCTTTAATCATTGCTTTCACACTTATTAAGCTGAGCTTATACCTTGTTCGAAAAGTATACCTAGATAAACAAAAAGCAAAATCGAAGCATTGGCTTACATTAACCCGAATAGCTTTACTTCTGCTGCCTTTAGCTGCATTAATTGATTACCCATCTACCCCATTATGGTATTTATTACCAATCATCCTTTTGGGTGAAGTAATCGATAGAAGCGAGTTTTATACTGAATCAGAGATCATTACCCCTCAGGGCACATTGAATGAATTATCTTTAGAATCAAATTAATATAGAATACATCATGGCCAATAAAAAAGTAAACTACAATCATACACCATTATACCGCGAGGCAGGCTTCAACCTTAAAGATTCTGAAACTACAAAAAAAGCCTTTGCCGATGAATTGGAACATCATCACGAGCC
Organism: Carboxylicivirga fragile; assembly: GCA_025499625.1. Lineage (GTDB taxonomy): Bacteria > Bacteroidota > Bacteroidia > Bacteroidales > Marinilabiliaceae > Carboxylicivirga > Carboxylicivirga fragile. The sequence goes on from JAFMVD010000014.1 coordinate 101,797, forward strand.
CGATAATTACATCTATTCGCGCTATCGTAACCCAACCACAGTAGCCGTTGAAAAACAATTGATGGAATTGGAGGAATCGAATTGGGCTTTATTGGTTGAAACAGGCATGGCGGCCATTGATGTGGCCGTTTCTATATTTGAAAAAGGAAATGAGACACGACCATGGTTGTTTTTTCATGAGATATATGGAGGCACCAATTCTTTTATTGACACCGTATTAATCAAACGTCGTAATCGGGATATACATCGATTTTATGCGAATGAGGGTAATTATGATTTGGCGGCTTTGGAAGACATGCTGAAAAAGATCAAACCTGAATTTATCTTCTTCGAGGCAGTATCAAACCCTATGCTAATTGTAGCCGATGTTAAACGCATCATTGAACTGGCTAAGCAGTACTCTTGCAAAATCATCATTGACAATACCTTTGGAACTCCCTATCTATGGAAACCTTTATTGGATGGTGCCGATTTGGTTATTCATTCAGCCACTAAATACCTTAGCGGGCATGGTAATATATCCGCTGGTGTTATTTGTGGTAATGATACGGAATTACTCAAAGAAGCCATTGAATATCGCAAGTGGGCTGGTCATTTCTTAAGCCCTGATGATGCCTACCGACTAGGGTCACAATTGAAATCATTTAACCTGCGATTTAAGCAGCATTGCAACAATGCCCTTGCTGTTGCCAAGTATTTAGAAAAACATCCTAAAATTGAGTCGGTACTTTATCCGGGATTAGAATCACACCCTACACGTAAACAAGCTCTTGATCTATTTGGTGATAAAGGGTACAGTGGCATGATTACCTTCGATATTAAAGGCACTTCAGATGAAGACAAGCGCAACAAGCTTAATCGTTTTGTAGCCGCTCTTGAAGAGCATATACCACTGATTCCAACTCTTGGTGAAGCAGACACAATTCTTTTGCCTGTTGAACCTGTTTGGGGCGCTAAATATCCACTACCGGGTGTAATTCGCTTCTCGGTAGGTATTGAAGAAATTGACCATCTTATTAGTATGATTGAGATAGGGTTGGGTAAGGTGTAAATTTTTAACAACAAGAAAAACTTACAATATGTCTAAACTAATAGTAATTGCAGGCTTAATTATGGCTTCCTGTTCCTATACAACAATAAAGCAAGATTATTGGATTGGATTTGAAAATATTTGTAAGATAAATAATGAATGTGTATTAATTCATAAAAACCACCTTTTAATAAAAGGCGATTCTGCCTTTTTATACAAGGAACCATTCTTTGTTACTGAAATTGACACAATTCGTTCAGCCTCTGATGGTGGATTTTATTATTATAGAGGAAAGATTACAAGAAACGAATATAAGACACTAACAACACTTAATTTTACATTAATCGATTGCGATTATTGTATTCGAGAAACAATAATTGATTCAATAACTGGAATGAAAATATTTAAACCTGAATTTATTACTTGGCAAGTCCAATTAGGAACAACGTTGGTAATCGATAGTATGGAATTTAAACCTTCAGAAAAATTTCCAATTGAAATGAAGTCTTTTTATGAAAGTAATGAATTTAAAATGGTAGAAACAGCAGAAATTGAATTCTCTGAACCACAAGAATAAAACCAAAAAAGGATGTTTTCGAGCGAAAACATCCTTTTTCTTATCTGACTTCTACAACACACCAATACGAAGCCAGACACTTACAAACCACACTAATTAAAACAAATAGAAATCACCTAAATGTTCATTTAATTCCTTCTATACTTTTTTGTTTCTTTAAATCTTTAGCCAGCATTTCCCACGACCACAACACCAGCCCATTGACTTGGCTCTTTCGCGCTGATGTCACACATGCATCAAATGCTTCGGGTGTAAATTCTTCACTTCGGTAACTCAAGCCAACCTGAATACACGGCAATACATTATCAACACCTTGCTTTTGAAAATCAACAACTAAGGAGTCAACCCATTCAGCACTTCGATATAACATATGGGTATAACACATCGGGCTGATGTAATCAACCATCTTTGATAGCTCAGGTAAATTTTGACACGTAACTGTGCGACTAGCGCCGTTATAATCATCAGCTCGCCACGGTACAGCGTGTAAATTTAACTTAGTATCAGGTTTAATGCTTTTAACAGCTTGAGCCAAATCGCTGACCATTGTCGTTATTAATCGCTCCTTATATTTTTGCCATTGTTGGCTATGGTTTTCTTGAATAAACCAAAGCTTTTCTTCCGAACTATACATTTCGTTTGACAAAGCCATTCCTGTTTCTGTAATAAAACCGTCAATGCAATTCGAGCAACAACAGGCATCGGGTAATCGATTAGGATCAAAATTTGGCCCAACCATTTCCCAGAAAACGAAATGACGGATAAAGTCAATACTCAAACCATCAGGCTTCAAAGTACTCACCATGTCTTTTGCATGTTCTACAACTGAAGCACGATAATCTTTACGTGATGGGCAGACAAACTCCACCCAATCAGCTTTTGCACGTTCGCCATCCGATGTACGCGCCCACAAGCTAGAATCGGCTTTTAAAGCCTCCGGGTTATAAAAAACTGGGAATATAAGATAAACATCAATACCAGAGGCCTTGGCCAACTTTCGAAACTCCAAATTCTCAGCTATGTCTTCGCTCACATAAGCTGTATTGATGCCCAGATTATTCCATCGCGCTATTGTATTTTCAGGACTATCAGGCAATTCGTAACATTTAACTCCTAATATCTCAGTTTGATGTGTACTATCGCACGAGCACAAACAAAGCGTCGAAAATACAAATATCAATATTGGTAAAAATCGATTCATCATTAAGGCTTAAGTACTGTTTCTAAAGTAAAATCGACCCAATACAAACCAATGGTATTCGGAATTTCATCTTTTAAGGCTTGTCCAAATTCTTTAGCTGGATCATCCATATTGCCCCACCAAGCTCTATCTGAATCATAACCATATTGAAAGCCAACTTGACCACCAGAGAAATATTCACCCCACTCCTTAAATTCATCCAATAAAACCTGCTTACTACTTACACCCTGGCTATCATCGATAAATACAAGTCCCTCACGAAAAGTTGGTGGCATCTTCTCCTTTAACCAATGCTTCAAAAACAAACGGTATTCTGGATTATATGAACGAATTAAACTTAACCACTGCTTGGCTAATTTATCTGAAATAGCAACACCATCTGGCTTATCAACCGACTGATACCACTCAACATCAACTCCAAATCCAATAATACAAGAATGGTGTTTATATTTTTCAAGAATCACTTTAATCAATTCTTCAACCGGTGCATTGCCAGGCTCAATCTGTAACCAGATCTTGAAACCGTTTTTATCAAACTCATCAAATATGGCTTCGTTAAAATCAGTACTCGCAGTTTTAATTAAGGAATGATTCGTTTCTGCCGGAAAATTTAAATATATGCCATCACCTTGCAATGTTCCCAAAATCCAGATACTTGAAGGAGCAGATCCATCAAACTTACTCGCCATTTCTTTACCTACCGTAGTCCAATATTCGTTCTGTTGCACATTTAAATGCTGCGCTCCATAAGAGGAATAACGATAACCAGCTGTATATGGCAAGTCCGTTTTGTAGTCGGGTAAATTAATTTCAAGCTCAACTTCGGCTTCCTCTTTTAAAGGAGGCCTATGCGGATCATTACTGGGAACACAGCTAATAGCTATAAGGGCAGCAATTATTAACAAGTAGATTTTCATAGGTTTGGTTTTTACATCTACAACTAATTTTGCACAAAACAACATCTTAAAACATCGTCACCTATTAGTCTGAATACAGCTTATTTATAGATTCAATATCTGTTCTAAACAAAGTCGTTTGCATTATTTTCCAAATATAAACAAAAATATTGTGCAATCGGTTGCTTTATTTTAAATACCCAAAACAAAAAGCAAAAAAAATGGCTGCCAAATTATGACAGCCATTTAAGATTCAGTTTTTCTTATCTCTTTATTCTTGCTTATCCTTTTCTTGTAACTTACGCTGAATCAGGTAGAATAATATTAGGCTTAATCCTCCAAATGCCAAGACCATTGAAAAGTAAGAGGCAACCTCGTCCATTGCTGTATAGGTATCTAGTACTGATCCTAATATTACACCTACGGCCAATCCCACTAAGAACATACCATATTTCAGGCTTAAATAAGGATTAGATTTTTTACTAAACTGCTCAAATATTGAAGCGTCTTTTCCTGCTGCAATCAAAGCTGTTCGTTCAATTCGTCTACTTTTGAAATACGACAATGCGATAATGATTGCAGGTATACTACCGAAAATAAAAATAATTGCTAATGCACCTTCCATGATTTAATATTTTAAAGTTTTACAATGTTTTTTGTTATCATCTCTCCTGGAGCGTTCAATGTTATGACGCCACCAAAATTAATCCGGTTACAAAATGGCTGATATTTTTTTTACAGCCTTGCAACAATTGTATTGTAGGAGCATTCAGCCGATAATTAAAAATAGTATTGAGTAATGTTGAAAAAATATTTAGAAAGATTTTAAAAAAAAATAAACTCTGTGTTCCTGCGTCTCAGCGTTCCATTTTAATGATTGAAATTACCAAAGCTATTTAAGGACATAAGATGATCCTATTTGCAATACCCTTCAAATTTTAATAAATTTAAAATTACTTGTAACCATTTTTAATGACGCGGCGTCATAAGATTGAATGCGCAAAAAAGAAGACATAGAATTAATAAAGCAGATTAAGGGTGGTGATGTAGCCGCTTTCTCGCAGTTGATTGAGAGCCATCAAAATATGGTTTACACTTTAGCTAAGGGCATTGTTAAAAACAAACAAGATGCCGAGGAAGTGGCGCAAGACGCATTTGTTAAAGCCTATAAGTCGCTTGATAAATATAAAGGTGACTCAGCTTTCTCGACCTGGCTTTACAGGATTGTATATAATACATCTATCTCGAAGTTACGACAGAGGAAACCGGAAATGAAAGATGTTGATGATAAGCAAACGGATAAATACGAATATCGGATAGCAGATAACAATAAACACCGGCTTGAGCTTCAAGAAAGGAAAAGACTACTTAAACTGGCTTTAAACCAATTAAAAGAAGAAGATGCATTTATTTTAACCCTCTATTATTACAAGGAGTTAAATATTGAAGAAATAAGTAAAGCGAGTGGACTTAGTCCTTCAAATGTGAAGGTAAAACTACACAGGGGTCGTAAGCAAATGCATGAAGAACTAAACAAAATGCTCAAAGGAGAATTAAATTCAATTTTGTAAATTTGTGGCAATGAACAATTTTAAGAAACATATAAACCAAGAAGACGACGATAAACTCATTCGTGATTTATTTGAAGACTTCACGCCAGAGGAGGCGCCGGAATCGATCAAACAGAATGCGATGAATCGCGTTTTACATGATTGGGCCGAAAAGCCCCCAGCCTATAATTCGCTCATCAATAAAAATAACCGCTGGTGGATATTGGGCGGATTTGCGGCTGTGCTTGCGCTCACCTTCCTCGTTGATGCTTCAGTCATTAGCAACTACCTCGGCCAATTCAAGCTAAGCTCCGAGCTAATTGACTTCTCTTCTGTAAATGAAAGCCTGGGCAGTTTCTTTTCGTTCGCTGGGCAAATTCCATCGATCATCTACTTTATTGGAATTGGAATTCTGATATTATTAGGGATGGATAAGTTTTTTAATCGCTTGGCTAACTTCTAAAACAATACTTTAAAGGATATTAATAGAAAAAGCGAATCATATTAATGATTCGCTTTTTCGTTGTACTAAAAATTCAAAACTATAAGGAGTATTTTATGCTATTCCAAACATGCTGAGCAATACAAATAGATAATGGGCGGAAACTCCAGCAAGTAAGCCACCAACTGTATGTGCCATTAATGCCTTAGGAGTTAATTCTCTAAAATTCAAAGTATCTAACATAGCAGTGTGTGTACTTAAGAAACCACTCCAACACATGCCCATTGCAGTAAATACAGCAATTTCGTTTCCACCAACAATACCTTGGGCAATAAAAGCTTTTACCATTGATAAGGCAGCACCAACAGCTCCTAATGAAGTTACTGGGAAGGCAATTAATTCAGGATTTTCAAATCCAAAAAGGAATTTAAATAACCAATCAACTGAACCTGCAAGCTTTGGTAAAATAGGTACACCTTCGTAAGCTAAACCTTGATACCCAATAGCAGCGTCGGCAGGTTTAAAGGTAATGATCATCACAATAGTACTAATCACCAATACGCCAGGGATAATTGCTAAACCAAGATTAACACCTGATTTACCTCCATCTAGCATCGCGTTTAGGAAACGTTGAAAAGTACTACCCTCTGATTTAAATGAGATTTGTTCTTCATCACCGCCCCCAGCAAACTCTTTATCTGGCGAAATCTTACCTTTAATAAAAAACTGCATCAAACGCGTCGAAACAATGGCTCCAATAACAGCACCAGCCAATCCAATCATAGCTCCTGAGAAATATCCCAGGCCAGTCATAAATGCTAATACAATCAGCCCCATTCCAAAGGCAGTACCAAAGTTGGTCAACGAAATCAATTCATGCGTTTTGAAATAACGGCTAAAGTTTTTGTCGTTTGACAAACTAATAATAGCTGGGTTATCCGAAAAGAAAGTCATCAATCCGGCCAAAGCACTCACTCCAGGCAGATTAAATAACGGTCGCATTAAAGGTGCCAACAGTACCTCTAACAAACGCACAACACCAAATTCAATAAGTAAGCGGCCTAATGCACCAGTAAGAACAGTAATACCCATGATGAAGAACACCGTGTTCATCAACAAATCATGAGCTGTACGCATCAATGTGTTTAATAAATTGGTAACGCCCATTACATGGCCCAGGTAACCAAAAAAGGCACCAAATGTTACAAGGAAGATAATACCCTCGTATCGTCTACGCTTTAGATAACCTTTCTCTTTTAACTTTTTTAAAGCACTCATTTTTTTTCGATTTTTGTCGAGTCAAAATTAGATACAGTGCTTTCCTGAAAACAAGATTATTGTCAATGTTTATAGATTTTTTTCATGAATTAAATCAGTTCTTTTCCTGACAAAAACATCATTAGCACATGCAACACCAGCGCTATTCGCACATTTCAACAGACAACAAAGGGAGCTTAACAGCTCCCTTGTAAATTAATACCATAATATCCTTAAGAATTGATCCGCTGCTTTCTTCCGATAGTAAAGTATAAAATCGCGCCTAAAAAAGGCAAAAACAACACAACTAAAACCCAAATTATTTTATTGCTTCCTTCAAAATTATTCTTCAAAATACTTATCAAAGCCCAAAGTGGTAAGAGTAAAACTAATAAGGCTAATAAAATAAGAATTAATTCAGGCCCACCAGGCAACGCATATAATAACATAGTGTATGATTTGTTTTAAAAAAAAAAGCTCTTAATTGAATCTCGAATATACCTAATATTTATTCAAGTACAATATTAAGATAGCAAGCAACTTTTCACAATAATAATTACATGTTTCTAATTAATTTTACTCCATGCAAGATATAGAACCATATAGCAGGTGGCAGAATATATATAATACCTACACCGATCCGCATTCGCCCTATTATGGTGAAAGCCATAACGAATTTCTTTGCCGCAACGCAATATACAACCATTACATCCATCCACTATGGGACGAGTTTGGTTCATCAACATTATACCTAAAGATTATTTACACAGATTACGACTTCGGGTATTGCATTATTGAATTAATGGGCGAGTGGAATGATTGTTTGCATAACGATATTATGCACCTTAAACGAAACATAGTTGAACACCTTGAAAATAAAGGAATCAATAAATTTATCCTCATCGGCGAGAACGTACTCAACTTTCATTATTCTGATGATTCCTATTACGAAGATTGGTTTAACGATCTGGACGATGGCTGGATCATGCTCGTAAACTTCAGGGAACATGTGCAGGCTGAATTTGATAAGCTTAACCTGAATTACTACTTGCTTTATGGCGGTCAGTTATCGGAAGTAAAATGGCGAACATTGACACCCCAAAAGCTATACGAAGCCTTGAATAGTTATGCCAACCGCGCATTAAATCCTTAACAAGTGTACGTTTAATAAAACAAGAGGGTGTCCAAAAAAACATTAAAAGTACGCGCTCACTGAGACGCTCCCTGAGCATTTGTCGAAGGGGAAGTGATTATTTAATGGTAATAATTTTTTTAAAGTTTTCATCTCGACTTCGCTATTAGATTAGCAATTCTAATATTATTCTTAAATTTTAGATTAATTTCTGAAAACCAGAAGAGTTGAGGTGAACTATCTCGACAATCAAATC